>NZ_MPVZ02000026.1:0-620000 GCF_001999485.2 Rhizobium sp. P44RR-XXIV
CCGGCTCGCCCGGCCCGTCGTCCTCACCGCGAAGGTGAAGCCGGCGAAGGCCGCGCTCACAACGGCGAGCGCCAGGAGCGTCGTCCGCAGTGCGAAAAACAACCGCAATGCCGACTTCCGTGGTCAGCGCCGCGACGAACGCACGCCGCGTCCGGAAGTGGACAACGACCTCGCTTCGACCTCGGATTTCCGTCCGGCCAAGAAGCCGCATCACAGCGGTCCGGCGAACGCCAATGGCGCAGCCCATGAAGCCGGTCATCGCGGCCCTCGTCACGCTCACGGCCGCCCCACGGGTCGCCATGAAGACCGTGGCCAGAACGCCCAGGGCGAACAGCGCAACGATCGCGGCAACGGCGGCATGAAGCGCCGCGGCCCCGGCAATGGCGGCCAGCGTCGCGAACGTGCCTGATTTAATCTTGATTGAATGAGGAAGGGGGCCAAACGGCCCCCTTTTTTTATTGGCTATGAAGCCTGATCCCGGAGGCTTAGCGCCAAAGCTGGGATGTCGCTCCATAGATATGCGATCTGGCTGACCGCGGCTTGACCGAGAGCGAGCGGCTCCGCCACTACCGGCTGGCCACGCAAGCGCTCGTAGAAAACCCTGTTCGGGTTGTTCTCCAGCGCCAGAGCCAGCAATCCCTCGTATCCCCTGCCTTCGAGATCCCTTGTCACCTTCGCGAAAAGAGCTGAGCCTATCTTGCGACGCTGATGGGCGGGCAGAAGATAAAGCGCATAGATTTCGGCTTCCTGCGGGAAGTCCGGATGTCGGCTCGGCCCTCCGCTGGCAAAGCCAACGACTCCGCCGTTTTCATCCTCAGCCACATAATAAACCACGTCGGGATGGTCGAGGTAGCGGCGGTGACGCTGTTCCTGCCGGCTCTGCGACATGCCTTCAAGAAAATCCGCGGGCAGCAGGCCGGCAAAGGTCGCCCTCCAGGCATCGACGACGACACGTGCAATACCGGGCAAATCATCGTCAACAGCGGACCTGATCCTGATCATCACCATAGCCTTCTGCCGAGAGCCATTTGCCAGTGAGAGAGCGGCGCCGGCAAAATCTCACAAAATAAAATATAGCCTATTCCGGCACGATATCCGCAGTGCGCCGATTGGTGAGATAGACGCCAAGCACCACGACCGCCGTGCCGATGATGATCGGCAGCGTCAGCGGTTCGCCGAAAGCGATTGCCGCTTCGATGGCGACGGCGGGGGGCATCAGGTAGATCAGCGATGCCGCGCGCGAGACCTGGCCTCGGCGGATGAGATAGAGCAATAGGCCGACAGCCCCCATCGACAGGCCGAAGACCGACCAGAGAAGCGAGAGAATTGCCGTCTGCGTGCCGTCAAAACGCAATCCTTCGAATATGAAGGCCAGCGGCACGGTAACGATCAGCGCGCCGACATATTGCAGTGTCGCAATGGTCCTGAGATCTCCGGTCTGCAGGTGCCGCTTCTGGTAAAGCGTACCATAGGTCACCGAAACCATCGCCAGCAGATTGACGACGAGCGGAACCGCGGCCTGCCAGAGATCGGCAGTTCCCGAGGTCAGCAGTTTTGGCGAGATGGCAATCGCGATACCGACAAAGCCGAGCAGCAGACCGACGCGCTGGATGGGTTGTAGGCGTTCGTTGACGAGGAACGGCGCCGCCATGGCGGTCATCAGCGGCTGCAGGGCTGCGATGATGCCGGAAATTCCGGCCGGCACGCCCTGGGCGATCGCCCACCAGAGACCGGCCAGATAGATGCCGTGCAGGAAGATGCCGGAATAGATGGCCCGAAACACGCTCGACCAATCGCGCGGCCACCGCGCGCCCGTGAACGAACAGAGCAGTACGAATGCCACCGCCGAAAGGCTGTAGCGGATCATCAGAAAGGTGAACGGCCCCGAATGCTGTGAGGCATATTTGGCGACGATCCAGCCGGTGGACCAGAGAAGGACGAAGATCGCCGGCGCGAGTTTATCGAGGGACATGGAAAGCGGACCGATATGTGTTTGGCGCGTCGGAGCCGGAATCGGGATCGAACTCGGAATGTCGCGCGGAGGGGCTGAAGGCTGATAGCCGATGGCGGCGGCACGGTCAAAATCCATCTGCTGAAAGCAGCCATCAATTTTTCTTCACCCGGCGGCGAACCATCGCTCCCTATCCTGGAGCTTCCGGTACCATCGAAGCAGTTGGACCGCAAAAGAAGCAGATGCTCAAATTTTGATCCGCACATTGCGGCAATAACCGGCCAACAACAAGCGCGTTAATCCTAAATGCCTGCAAATCCGGCATTTTCCGGCACCACGAAATTCGTACCGGCAACTGCGCATACTTCTTGCATTGTAAAAACCATTGTATTCAAATGGGTAAAAACACGGGGACCGCGCCTTTGGCATTTGATGAAATGATTACTGCGGATGAAAGTCCGCGCGAACCTTACGAGAAATACTTCGAGTGGTACTCCGGCCAGGATAGAGGCCACCTCATTGCCAAATCCCGAGATGCGGAAAACATCTTCCGAAAAACGGGCATTACCTTCGCGGTCTACGGACACGCAGACTCCTCCGAAAAGCTCATCCCCTTCGACATCATACCCCGCATCATATCAGGCAGCGAATGGCGCAAGCTCGCCCAGGGCATCGAACAGCGGGTCATCGCCCTCAACGCTTTCCTCTATGACATCTATCACAAGCAGGAAATCATCCGCGCCGGGCGCGTCCCACGCGAGCTGATCGAGCGGAATGATGCCTTCCTGCCCGAGATGATCGGCTTTCGTCCGCCGGGCGGCGTCTATACCCATATCGTCGGCACCGACATCGTGCGCACCGGCGAAGACCAGTTCTACGTGCTCGAGGATAATGCCCGCACGCCGTCCGGTGTCAGCTATATGCTGGAAAACCGCGAAACGATGATGCAGATGTTTCCGGAGTTGTTCCACCAGAACAAGGTGCGGCGGGTCGAAGACTATCCGTTGCAGCTGCGCCAGAGCCTCGCCTCGCTCGCCCCTCCCGGCTGCAAGGGCAAGCCGCGCGTCGCGGTGCTGACGCCGGGCATCTACAATTCTGCCTATTACGAGCATTCCTTCCTCGCCGACATGATGGGCGTGGAACTGGTGGAAGGCTCGGATCTGCGCGTCATCGACGGCAAGGTGAAGATGCGCACCACGCGCGGCTACGAGGCCATCGACGTGCTCTATCGCCGCGTCGACGATGATTTCCTCGATCCCCTCACCTTCCGCGCGGATTCGGCGCTTGGCATTCCAGGCATCATGGATGTCTATCGCGCCGGCCATATCACCATCGCCAATGCGCCGGGCACCGGTATTTCCGACGACAAGGCGATCTATTCCTACATGCCGGAGATCGTCGAATTCTACACCGGCCGCAAGCCGATCCTCGAGAATGTGCCGACCTGGCGCTGTTCGGAGCCCGACAGCCTGAAATATGTGCTGGAGAACCTCGCCGATCTCGTCGTCAAGGAAGTCCACGGCTCCGGCGGCTACGGCATGCTCGTGGGTCCCACAGCCTCGAAGAAGGAGCGGACGGAATTTGCCGAGAAGCTGAAGAGCAGGCCGAACAACTATATCGCCCAGCCGACGCTGTCTCTGTCGACCGTGCCGATCCTCGTCAACAAGGGCATTGCGCCGCGCCATGTCGACCTGCGCCCCTATGTGCTGGTCTCCGACAAGGTGCGGATCATCCCCGGCGGTCTGACCCGCGTAGCCTTGAAGGAAGGCTCGCTGGTGGTCAATTCCAGCCAGGGCGGCGGCACCAAAGACACCTGGGTTCTGGAGGACTGAGACGGACATGCTTGGAAGAACCGCCAATGGCCTCTACTGGATGTTCCGTTACATCGAGCGAGCAGAAAACATAGCCCGTCTTGTCGACGCCGGTCAGCGCATGTCGCTGACGCGGAGCGACGCGGTCGATGACGATTGGGACGGCGTGCTGCAAAGCGCCGGCGTGCGCGACACCTATGACGAGGTGCACGGCAAGCTCACAGGAGCGGATGCGATCGATTACCTGATGCGTGATCGCTCCAATCCGTCGAGCGTCATGTCCTGCATCGAATATGGCCGCAACAATGCCCGCATGGTGCGCACGGCGCTGACCCGCGACACCTGGGAAGCGACCAACGAATGCTGGATCGAGCTGAAGGCGATGCTCGGCAAGCGCCTGAAAACCGCGGAACTGCCCGAGATGATCGACGTGATCAAGCGCCGTGCCGGGTTGATCCGTGGCGCCTTCCACGGCTCGATGCTGCGAAACGAGCTCTATAACTTCGCCCGCATGGGCACCTTCATCGAGCGCGCCGACAATACGGCCCGCATCCTCGACGTGAAATATTACGTCCTGCTGCCGTCCGTCTCCTATGTCGGCTCATCGCTCGACAACGCGCAATGGGAATCGATCCTGCGATCGGTCTCGGCACACCGGGCTTACAAGTGGGCCTACGATCCCGAATATACGCCGGCCAACATCGCCGACTTCTTGATCCTCAACGGTCAGATGCCGCGTTCGCTGGCCTACTGCTATGAGAAGATCGTCGGCAACATCACCTTTCTGACCGCCGATTACGAGAAGCGGCTGCCGGCGCACGATACGGCGGAAGCCATTCGCCAGATGCTGCAGAAGCTCACGATCAAGAACATCATGGATCAGGGCCTGCATGAATTCCTGGAGGATTTCGTCCTGCGCAACAACAAGCTCGGCGCGGAAATCTCCGACGGCTACCGGTTCTATCAGTAAGCGGGCGACATCATGAAACTGACGATCAGCCACATCACCGAATATCGCTACGATGAACCGTCGCAATTCTCGCTGCAGCGCCTGCGTCTGACGCCGCTGACCGGCGCCGGCCAGACCGTTCTCGACTGGAAGCTCACGGTCGAAGGCGCCCGTCCGGAAGTGGAATATGACGACCAGTTCGCCAATCGAGTGACGCTCGTCTCACTCGATGGCGAACAGGATTCGACCCGGATCGTCGCCACCGGCGAAATCGAAACGCAGGATCTCAACGGCGTTACCGGCCTGCACAGCGGCTTCGGCCCACTCTGGCTCTTCCTGCGGGATACGCCGCGCACCAAGGCCGGCAAGCTGACGAAGGAGATGCTGCGTGGCGTCTCCGGAGACAATGAACTCGGCAGGATGCACGCGCTGATGAGCGCTATCCATCAGACGGTGGAATACAAGCCCGGCACCAGCGACACGGAAACAACGGCCGAACAGGCGCTTGAAAAGAAGAGCGGCGTCTGCCAGGATCACGCCCATATCTTCATCGCTGCCGCCCGCGCATTGCGCATTCCGGCGCGCTACGTCTCTGGCTATTTGATGATGGAAGGCAAGAACGAGCAGGCCGCCACCCACGCCTGGGCGGAGGCGCATATTCCCGGTCTTGGTTGGGTCGGCTTCGACCCTGCCAACGACGTCTGCCCCGACGAGCGCTACGTCCGCATTGCCACCGGCCTCTGCTACCGCGACGCTGCTCCCGTCTCCGGCATGCGCCTGGGAATGCCGGGCGAAAGCCTCACGGTCAAGGTGACTGTCGCAAACCAGGGACAGAGCCAGAGTCAGACCCAAAGCTGATTGCGGCAAGCTGAGCTGAAATTATTCCCGCAAAGCATTCTGCATGCTTAGATGCGGAACTCTCGCTGCACTTGGAATGCTTGCGGCATCGCGAATTGGTTATGCCGACGCTTGAACGATCCATCTCAAACATCTCGGCCGACGACCGCCGCGCTTGTCGCCTAGTTGGCCACCTGCTCGCCGTCTACCGATACATCTTCGCCCTCACCCACATCGACAGTGCGCAGAAAATGCAGCTTCCTGCCGCTAAATGTCAGGACGAGTTTTTGCTGTTCGCCGAATCCCAAAATCGGCGCATCGATCACGAATGTCTGTGCATTCAGCCATGTTCCCTTGGCTTCGATGATGTGGCCAATGGCAGGATCGGAAAGCTTTGGCGGCCCTTTGCGATAAAGTCCATCCAGCCCGATCGGAAAGCTGTATCTGACCGACGAGCCAGCGGGATAGTGCAACGAGAACTCGACGTCGAAATGCGCGCGAGGCTGCGCCAGATCGAGCATGAACGACTTCAAACCAAACGCGTTTTCAGACAACTTGTAAGTCTTTCCGGAGATCGCGGCGGCGATCTCAGGCGTTGGGCCGACGGGTGTCGGTTTTTCGACGGCGGCTTCCTTGATGACATCAGCAAGTTGCGCCGCGGCATTCTGGTTCGACGGCAGCGCCACGTCGGACCTGGCCGCGCTGGAGACGGCATTGATCAGGACCTTGTAATCAACCTGCTTTCTGGCCGTGGTCACCACCACGGCATCCAGCTCGGGAAACACCATGATCAACTGGCCGTTTTTGCCGTTCGCCATGTAGGCGTGCCTGTCGGGAAATACCCAAATGAAGTTCGTATAGCTCTCGTTGGGATCGTCCGACGCATGCACATTGACGAGCCTGTGGCTCAGAATATCCGTCCACCCCGATGGAAGCAGCTGCTTTCCTTCCCATTCACCATGCCGCAGATACAGATAGCCGATCTTCGCCATGTCGCGCGGCAGCAGATAGAGCATCCCCTCGCCTTTGGAGAGACCTTGGGGATCGCGCTCCCAATGCCAGTCAACAATGCCTAACGGCGCCAAAAGCCTTTCCCTTGCATAGTCCTCGGCGGGCTTGCCGGTCAGCCCGGTGATAACTGCCGAAACGATATCCGGGTTGCCGTTGCTATAGGTGAAAACCTCTCCCGGTGCGTGCGCCATGGGACGATCCAGAATGAACTGGGTCCAGTTGGAGCTTCGTGCCAGATCGAACATCGTCTGCTGCTTGCCGCCCTCGAACCCCTGGTCCCAATCCAGCCCAGGGGTCATGTCCAAAAGATTCTGAACCGTGATGCCTTTCTTCCGGTCGTCGACATTCGCGATCTGGCGATCGGTGAAAAAATCCAGCACTGGATGATCGAGGCTATCGAGCAGGCCATCTTTATAGACCATCCCGAGAAGAGTGCCGGTGATCGCTTTCGTCGAAGAAAACAGGTTGTGCGAGATATCGCCGGTGTAAGGGGCGTAATAGGCCTCGGTGACAATCCTCCCGTGACGTACGACGAGGAGGCTGTCGAAGCTGTTGCGCGCGCCATAGGCGACGAGTTTGGCAAGAGCCGCTGAGTCCATGCCCTGCTCTTCCGGTGTAGACGTCAGCCATTCCTTGGTCGGCCAGATTGATTGGTCCGGGTCCTGCGCGCGGGCTGGCCCGAATTGAGCGACAGCGAACAAAGCAGATAAACTTAAGACTACGCTCAGAACAAATCGCTTCCTGACCTGCATGCCCATGATGATCTCCGATCACGCAAACACTATCCCCACAGGCGCTAGGCAATACACTATGCGCAGATTGCCACGCATGCCTAGCCCGTTCGCCACGGACCTTTGCTGTCGCGACGCCGGGTCTCTGGCCTGCGCGTGGCGGCGCCAAGGTAAGAGTCTCGAGCCAGGAACCTGTTCAAAGGCAGAGTTAAGGCATAGGTTCAGCCTGCGAAAAAGCTCATCTGGTAGCTGCATAAAAAACAGGATTGTCCATATTGCATTTGAGAACGGTCGCCTGGTCACTAGGTTTTCTGTGCATTCTAGCACTGCTTGGCGCTTCGATGACGTTGCCGCTCCAAGACGCCTATGTCGTGAAGCTCGACATTCGTCTAATGCCGGCAAGCCCAACCCATCTCTTAGGGACAGACGAGCTGGGGCGAGATTTCTTCTCCAGATTCGTAGCGGGAAGCGAATATACGGTTCTTACCGGACTGATGACAACGCTTCTGGCCGGCGTCTCGGGATGGCTCCTGGGGCGTGCCGCACAGGCAGCCCCAATACGCTTCGGCCGTCTGGTCGTGATACTCGCTCACATCTGTTTCATCGCTCCATCATTTTTGCTCGCGCCCCGCTGGCTAGGTCGTTTGCTGATGATTGTACTGTCCCTTTTCTCCGCTTTGCCATTGTTCATCATTACGCTGATTGTGATCGGCTTCGGAAAATTGAGTGGCGTGGCAGCTTCGTTTGCACTCGGGCCTCTGTTCGGAGTGGGGATCGCCTACATCATTTCGCGCGACGATTGCTTGAGTTCGCTGGCTTCCGAAGCGGATGGAAGAAGTCAATTCCTGCGACTTGTTGCTCTCACGGCACCCGTTTTCGCATGGAGCACCTATTTCCTGGCGATACTCGACATTCTGGGACTCGGGGTGCAGCCACCTCAATCAAGCTGGGGAAACATGCTCGGCGCGCAGAGTATATCCTCTTGGCCCCAGGCCGCTGCGGGGCTTGGCTTTTTGGTCATTGGAATGACGGCGTTTACTTTCAGCAATGCAATCGCACGCGGGCAGAACGAAACATTGAACGTCTAATTCGCAAAACAAGAAGCCATCGGATCGACTCTGCAATCTATTGGCTTTGCAAATGACAAAGGGGCGGAACTTTCATCCCGCCCCTCTTCAATTCCAAGCATCAATCTTCAGTGGCTGTCGCGGTTGTTCGGGATTTCCGAGCCGCGTGGGCCGACGAGGAAGTCGAGGTCGGCGCCGGTGTCGGCCTGCATGACCGACTTCACATAGAGACCGCCGTAACCGCCATTGAGTGGCTTGACCGGGGAAACCCAGGCGGCGCGACGCTTGGCCATTTCCTCGTCCGAGATCTCGAGCTGGATCGTGCGGGCGGGAACGTCGACGGCGATGATGTCGCCGTTCTGGACAAGCGCCAGCGGTCCGCCATCGGCGGCTTCCGGAGCGGTGTGCAGGATCACGGTGCCGTAGGCGGTGCCCGACATGCGCGCATCGGAAATGCGGATCATATCGGTGATCCCCTTCTTCAGCACCTTCGGCGGCAGGCCCATATTGCCGACTTCGGCCATGCCCGGATAACCCTTCGGGCCGCAATATTTCAGCACCATGATACAGTTCTCGTCGATGTCGAGATCGTCGCGGTTGATGCGGGCGTGATAGTCCTCGATGCTTTCGAAGACGACGGCGCGACCCTTGTGCTGCATCAGGTGCGGCGAAGCGGCCGACGGCTTTAGGACAGCGCCCTTTGGCGCGAGATTGCCGCGCAGGACCGCAATACCGCCCGACTGGGTCAGCGCCTTCTCTCTGGGAACAATGACGTCGTCATTGTAGTTGACGACATCCTTGACCCCGGCCCAGATGCTTTCGCCGGTAACGGTGATCGCATCCTTGTGGAGCAGACCCATCTCTCCCACGGCCTTGATGACGACGGGCAGACCGCCGGCATAGTAGAACTCTTCCATCAGGTGCTTGCCCGAAGGCTGCAGGTTGACGATCGTCGGCACTTCGCGGCCCAGGCGATCCCAGTCGTCGAGCGACAGGTCGACGCCGATGCGGCCGGCAAGCGCCAGCAGGTGCAGCACGGCATTTGTGGAGCCACCGACGGCGCCGTTGACGCGGATGGCGTTTTCGAACGCTTCCTTGGTCAGGATATCGGAGGGCTTTAGATCTTCCTTGACCATGTCGACGATGCGGCGGCCTGACAGCTGCGAGATGACGCGACGGCGTGCATCAACTGCCGGGATGGCGGCATTGCCCGGCAAGGTCATGCCAAGCGCTTCGGCCATCGACGCCATGGTCGAGGCCGTACCCATGGTCATACAGCTGCCGGCCGAACGGGCCATGCCCTGCTCCGCATCCATGAACTCGTCCAGCGACATCTCGCCGGACTTGACCATTTCCGAGAACTGCCAGATCGCCGTGCCCGAACCGACATCCTTGCCGCGCCACTTGCCGTTCAGCATCGGACCGCCGGAGACCAGGATGACAGGGATATCGACGGAAGCAGCACCCATCAGCAGGCTCGGCGTGGTCTTGTCGCAGCCGCCAAGCAGCACGACGCCATCGACCGGATTGCCTCGGATCGCCTCTTCGACGTCCATGGCCGCGAGGTTGCGGAACATCATCGCCGTCGGGCGCAACGTGCTTTCACCGACCGAGAAGACCGGGAACTCGACCGGAAAGCCGCCTGCTTCATAAACGCCGCGCTTCACGCGCTCTGCAAGATCGCGCAGATGCGCGTTGCAGGGTGTCAGCTCCGACCAGGTATTACAGATGCCGATGATCGGGCGGCCGTCGAACGTGTCGGCCGGCAGGCCCTGGTTCTTCATCCAGGAGCGATGCATGATCGCGTTCTTGCCGGTGCCGCCGAACCAGTCGTAGGAACGCAGCTTGCGCGGCCATTCAGCTTTCTTCTTCATAGTCTCAGTACCTTTTGTGTCGCCCGGGCCGCCTCGTTCGCGCCCGGGCTTTGAATTCGATGGTCAGGCCAGCGTGTATGCGGTCTTGACCGTGGTGAAGAATTCGGCGGCATATTTGCCCTGCTCGCGCGGACCGAAAGACGAGCCCTTGCGGCCGCCAAAGGGCACGTGGAAGTCGACGCCTGCCGTCGGCAGGTTGACCATCACCATGCCGGCCTCCGCATTGCGCTTGAAATGCGTCGCATGCTTCAGGCTTGTCGTCGCAATGCCGGAGGACAGGCCGAATGGCGTGTCGTTGGCGACAGCGAGAGCCTCTTCGTAATCCTTGACCCGGATGACCGAGGCAACCGGCCCGAAGATCTCTTCGCGGCTGATGCGCATCTGGTTGGTCGCTTCGGTGAAGAGCGTCGGCTGCAGATAGAAGCCGGGCGTGTCGCGGCTGATAAGCTCGCCGCCGAAGGCAAGCTTAGCGCCTTCTTGGCGGCCGATCTCGATATAGTCGGTGTCGGTCTTCAACTGCTTGGCATCGACGACCGGGCCGATATGCGTGCCGGCCTTGACGGCATTGTCGACATTCAACGTCTTCAGCTTTTCCGTCAGCGCTGCCACGAACTTGTCGTGAATGCCTTCGGTGACGATGAGGCGCGACGATGCCGTACAGCGCTGACCGGTCGAGAAGAAGGCGGAATTGGCGGCGGCTTCAACCGCGACCGTCAGATCGGCATCGTCAAGCACGACCATCGGGTTCTTGCCGCCCATTTCGAGCTGATACTTGCGGCCATGCTCGACGGAGGAGAGCGCCACGCGCTTGCCGGTGCCGACCGAACCGGTGAAGGTAAGGCCCGAGAGCACCGGGCTGTCGAGCATAGCCTGGCCGACGACCGAGCCCTTGCCCATGACGAGGTTCAGGACACCTTTCGGCAGGCCGGCGCGATGCAGGATATCGACGACGGCCCACGAGCAGCCGGGCACCAGATCGGCCGGCTTGAAGACGATGGTGTTGCCGTAGCAGAGCGCCGGCGCGATCTTCCAGGCCGGAATGGCGATCGGGAAGTTCCAGGGCGTGATGATGCCGATGACGCCGAGCGGCTCGCGCGTGATCTCGACGCCGATATTCGGACGCACGGAGGGAAGCACCTCGCCCGCCAGGCGCAGCGCCTCGCCGGCAAAGAAATCGAAGATCTGCGCGGCGCGGATGGTCTCGCCGATCGCTTCGGGAAGCGTCTTGCCCTCTTCGCGGGCCAGCAGCGCGCCGAGCTCGTCCTTGCGCGCCAGGATCTCGTCGCTGGTCTTTCTCAGGATGGAATGACGCTCGAGAATGCCAGAGCGGGACCATGCGGGGAATGCGGCCTTGGCGGCAGCAATCGCGTCGGCGACATCCTGAACGCTGGCGCTGGCATAAAGACCGACGACCTCGTTGGTGTCAGATGGGTTGATATTTTCGGCGCCGGCGGAACCGGTCCACTCGCCGGCGATCAGATTCTGATGAATGGTCATGGCATCATGCCTTCCTGGGTCGTGTTGGAAACGCCCGGCCGATGCTTGCGGCCGGGCTTCGACGAATTACAGCTGGCGAACAGCCACTTCCTCTTCGGCGGCAACCGCCAGCGGATTGCGCAACGGCAGGCCGAACTCCGCGACTTCGATCTCGAACACATCACCCGCTTCCGGCTTGATGCCCTCGGCAAAGGAGAGCGTCGCCGTGCCAAACATATGCACATGCACATCGCCGGGGGCGCGGAACAGTCCGTATTTGAAGTGGTGGTATTCGAGGTTTGCGAAGGTATGCGACATGTTCGCCTCGCCCGAAAGGAACGGCTTTTCGAAGATCACCTTGTCGCCGCGCTTGATGCGCGATGTGCCGCGAATATCCTCCGGCGCCGCGCCGATTCGGATTTCCGGACCGAAGCTTGCCGGGCGCAGCTTGGAATGGGCGAGATAGAGATAGTTGATCCGCTCGGTGACGTGATCGGAAAACTCGTTCGACAGCGCAAAGCCGATGCGGAACGGCGAGCCGTCCTTGGCGATGACATAGATACCGGCCATTTCAGGCTCTTCGCCACCATCGAGCGCGAAGGAAGGCGATACCAGTGCTGCACCCGGTGCTGCGGCGCCATAGCCGTTGCCCTTGTAGAACCATTCCGGCTGCACGCCCTTCTCACCGTCCTTAGGCTTGCCGCCCTCGATGCCCATCCTGAACATCTTCATGGAGTCGGTCAGCGTCTCTTCAGCCGCTTCCGTCGTCTTCTTGTGCATGGAGTCACGGGTGGCGGCCGAGCCGAGATGCGTGAGGCCCGTGCCGGTCAGATGCAAGTGGGCGGCGTCCGGATGCGTGATAGGCGGTAGAAAGCGACCTTCGGCATAGACCTTTTCCAGATCGATCGCTTCGCCAAGACCATGCGCCTCGATGACGGATGCCAGCGACTTGCCGCTATCAGCGGCTTCCAAAGCGAGCTTGTAGACGCTGCCGCCATTGACGACAGCCTTGGCAATTTCGCCTGGCCCGTTGCGGACCGCCACGACGATCTCGCCGTTCGAACCCTTGATCTGCGAGATGAGCATGTCTTTCATCCTTTCCTATCAGACAGAGAACGGATGCAGTTTACCGTTCCGGCTCTCAGCGAGAGCCGGACTCTGTCATGGATTTGGTTTTAAAGTTTCGGCCGGTCGCTTAAGCGATCAACCCTTGTTCTTGTTGTAAACGTCGATGAACACGGCAGCGAGCAGGACAGCACCCTTGATCATCTTCTGCGAGTCCGTCTGGTAGCCGAGGATCGACATGCCCTGGTTCAAGACACCCATGATCAAGGCGCCAATGACGGCACCGGTCACCTTGCCGACGCCGCCGGAAGCAGACGCGCCGCCGATGAAGCAGGCCGCGATCACGTCGAGCTCCAGACCGTCACCGCCCTTGGCGGTTGCCGAATTCAGGCGCGTGGCGATGATGATGCCGGCGATGCTGGCAAGAATGCCCATGTTGATGAAGGTGTAGAACGTCAGGCGTCTTGTATCGATGCCCGAGAGCTTCGTCGCCTTTTCATTGCCGCCCATCGCATAGATGCGACGGCCGATCGTGGTGCGCTGCGTGGCGAAGGCATAGAGCGCGATCAGCAACAGCATGAGGATCAGAACGTTCGGCAGGCCTCTATAGGAAGAAATCTGGTAGCCGATGAAGATGGCCGCAGCTGCAACCACCAGATTCTGGCCGACAAAGAAGCTGAACGGCTCGACATCGATACCATGCTTCTCGTTCACGCTGCGGCGGCGCCACGACAGGAAGAACATGACGATCGGGATGGCGACGGTCAGCAAGATCGACGTCGAGTGAATGCCGCCCATATCGGTAAAGTCAGGAATGAAGCCGGTTGCGACGATCTGGAACGCCGGCGGGAACGGGCCGATACTGCTGCCGTTGCCGGTCGTGTTGATGATCGCATAGGTCAGGCCGCGGAAAACCAGCATGCCTGACAGTGTCACGATGAACGACGGAATGCGGTGATAGGCGATGAAATATCCATGCCAGGCGCCGACCGCGGCCCCCATCAGAAGACAAATGACCGTCGCGAGCGCCAGATTCATGTGCATCTGCACGACCAGCACGCCGGCGACCGCGCCAACGAAGCCGACAACGGAGCCGACCGACAGATCGATATGTCCAGCCACAATGACCAGCAGCATGCCCAGCGCCATGATGACGATGAACGAGTTCTGTAGAACGAGGTTGGTCAGGTTCTGCGGCCTGAACAGCACGCCGCCGGTCAGCCACTGAAACAACAGCATGATCACCACGAGCGCGATCAACATGCCGTATTCGCGAATATTGTTGCGGATATGATCGCCAACGGAGACGACGTGGCTTTCCGTGGCTGGGTTGGCCGAACTCATTGATGCTTCTCCCCTGAGCGCATGATAGCGCGCATGATGCTCTCCTGGCTCGCCTCTGCCTTTGGCAGTTCGGCGACGATGCGACCCTCGTTCATGACGTAGATGCGGTCGCAAGTGCCGAGAAGCTCGGGCATTTCCGATGAAATCATCAGAACGCCCTTTCCGTCGGCGGCAAGCTGGTTGATGATGGAATAGATTTCGTATTTTGCGCCGACGTCGATGCCGCGCGTGGGCTCATCGAGGATGAGCACGTCCGGATCGGAGAACAGCCATTTCGACAGCACCACCTTCTGCTGGTTGCCGCCGGACAGGTTGCCGGCCTCCTGGAAGACGCCCGCCGAGCGAATGCGCAGCTTGGAACGATAATTCGTCGCCACCTGCAGCTCCCGCACGTCGTCGATGACGGTCGCCTTGGAAACACCAAGCAGATTGGCGAGCGTCGTATTGTGCAGGATACTGTTCGACAGGACGAGACCGAGTTGCTTGCGGTCTTCCGTCACATAGGCAAGACCGGCATCGATCGCCTTGCGCACCGTGCTGGTGTCGACAAGCTTGCCTTCGAGGAAGACTTCGCCGCTGACCTTGTGGCCGTAGGACTTGCCGAACACGCTCATGGCGAATTCGGTGCGTCCCGCCCCCATCAGGCCGGCGATGCCGACAACCTCGCCCTTGCGCACATGGACGTTGATGTCGTGCAGGATCTGGCGATCGCGATGCTGCTGGTGAAAGGCGTTCCAGTTCTTCACTTCGAAGATCGTCTCGCCGATCGGAACCGAGCGCGGCGGATAGCGGTCGGCCAGCTCGCGGCCCACCATGTTGCGGATAATGATGTCTTCGCTGATCTCTTCCTCGTGACAGTTCAGCGTCTTCACCGTCATGCCGTCGCGCAGCACCGTGATCTCGTCGGCCACCTTGCGCACTTCGTTGAGCTTGTGCGTGATGATGATCGAGGTGATGCCCTGATTGCGGAACTCGATGAGAAGATTTAGGAGCGCATCGGAATCGCTTTCGTTGAGCGATGCCGTCGGCTCGTCGAGAATGAGCAGCTTGACGCTCTTCGACAGGGCCTTGGCGATCTCGACGAGCTGCTGCTTGCCGACGCCGATATCGGTCACGAGCGTATTCGGAGATTCCTTGAGGCCCACTTTGGAAAGGAGCTTCTTGGTGCGGGTGAAGGTTTCCTGCCAATTGATCATGCCATTGGCGACGACCTCATTGCCCAGGAAAATATTCTCGGCAATCGACAGCAGCGGCACGAGCGCCAGCTCCTGGTGAATGATGATAATGCCGATTTCTTCGGAGTCCTTGATGGTCTTGAACTGGCGGACCGCGCCGTCATAGTAGATGTCGCCGTCATAGCTGCCAGCCGGGTAGACGCCCGAAAGCACCTTCATCAGGGTGGACTTGCCGGCCCCGTTTTCCCCAACCAAAGCATGAATTTCGCCCTGACGGACCTTCAGATTGACATTTTCCAAAGCGTTCACACCGGGGAACGACTTGGTAATGCTCCGCATTTCGAGGATGGTATTGTCCATTGTCCGTATCCAACGCCGCGACCGAACATAGCAGACCGGGCGATCGTCTTAAATATCAGAGTCAGGGCTCGCTTTTCGGCGAGCCCTGACCGGTATATCGGAAAATTACTTCAGCTGGTCAGCCTTGTAGTAACCGCCCTCTACGAGAATCTTCTCATAGTTGGTCTTGTCAACTGCGACCGGGGTCAGCAGGTAGGACGGAACAACCTTGACGCCGTTGTCGTAGGTCTTCGTGTCGTTGACTTCAGGCGTCTTGCCTTCCATCAGAGCGTTGACCATGTCGACGGTGACCTTTGCGAGGTCACGGGTGTCCTTGAAGATCGTGGAGTGCTGTTCGCCAGCGATGATGGACTTGACCGAAGGAATTTCGGAGTCCTGGCCGGTGACGACAGGCAGCTTTACGCCGCCGGTGCCGTAGCCAACGCCCTTGAGCGAGGAGAGGATACCGATGGAGAGACCGTCATAAGGAGACAGAACGGCGTCGACGTGAGCGTCGGTGTAGTAGGCCGAAAGGAGGTTATCCATACGAGCCTGGGCCGTTGCCGGATCCCAACGTAGCGTGCCGACCTTGTCCATGCCCATCTGGCCAGACTTTACGACGAGCTTGCCGCTGTCGATGTAAGGCTTCAGAACCGACATTGCGCCGTCGTAGAAGAAGAAGGCGTTGTTGTCGTCAGGCGAACCGCCGAACAGTTCGATGTTGAACGGGCCCTTGCCATCCTTGAGGCCGAGAGCATCGACGATCGAGCCAGCCTGGAGAACGCCGACCTTGAAGTTGTCGAAGGTGGCGTAGTAGTCGACATTGCCGCTGTTGCGGATCAGGCGGTCATAGGCAATGACCTTGATGCCGGCATCATGAGCCTTCTGCAGAACGTCGGACAGCGTCGTACCGTCGATCGAAGCGACGACGAGAACCTTGTCGCCCTTGGTGACCATGTTTTCGATCTGCGAAAGCTGGTTCGGAATGTCGTCATCGCCATACTGCAGGTCGGTGCCGTAACCGGCAGCCTGGAGCTGCTTGACGATGTTGTTGCCGTCATCGATCCAGCGGGCCGAAGCCTTGGTCGGCATTGCGATACCAACCGTGCCCTTGTCAGCTGCGAAAGCAGGCGTGACGAGCGTAGCGACGCCGAGCGCAGCGCCGGCCATCAATGAGATAATGGATTTCATTACTCTCTCCCTTGTTGTTAATATCACGGACGAAAAAACGCCCGCCCGAAACTGCGGCAGGTTCCGTAGAAGGAATGCTTTACTTCCGATTGTGAGAAACGAAGTAGGTCTCCTCCACGCTCTCACGTGTTATGATCTGCAACCAGCGCACGATCGGCAAACTCGTACGATTTCGTATAACTGTCAAATAGAATAACTGGCAAAACATATACCAAGTTTGGTATAGTGTTAAAAAATAGTACTTTTTTGCCGACGAATGGGAAATTTGGCCGTCATGGAGAAAATATATAACGATTATGTCAGCGAAGGCATTGAGATTCATTCCGACAATTTTCGCGACGACACACTGCTGAAAGCCGGTCTGAAACTGAACCACCTGCGCATGATCGTCACGATCGAGGATCACGGACAGATTTCGGCAGCCGCCGAGACCATGAACATGTCACAACCTGCGGCTTCGCGCATGCTTTCCGAAATGGAGTCGATCGTCAAAAGTCCGCTTTACGAACGGGTCGCCCGCGGCGTCGTGCTGACCCCTTTCGGCCTTGCTCTGGCCAAGCGTGCGCGAAAAATCCTGCTGGAGTTGCGCGAGGCCGGACGCGAGCTTGGCGCCTTGCGCACCGGCAAGGGCGGCGCTGTCTTCCTCGGCGCTGTCACCGCCCCGGCCATCAGCCTTGTCGTGCCGGCGATCCAGCGGGTGACGCGCGCCTATCCCGGCATCGAGATCAACATCGAGGTCGAGAACAGCAATGTCCTGGCGCGTGAGCTTCTGGCCGCCCGCCACGATTTCATCATCAGCCGCATTCCCGACGACCTCGACCCGCGCCTTTTCCTGGCCCATGAGATCGGCGTGGAAAAGGCCTGCCTCGTGGTGCGCAACGGGCATCCGTTGCTCGAAAAGGGCGTCGCCAGCCTGCAGGACCTCGCCGGTTACGACTGGGTCTTCCAGCCGCCCGGCACATTGCTCCGCCGCAAGGTGGAAGACATCTTCCTGACCGCCGGCGTGCCGCTGCCGGAAAACGTCGTCAATACCTCATCCTTGCTGCTGACCCTTGCCGTGGTGTGCAAGACGGATGCGATCGCCCCCATCGCGCTCGACATGGCGCAATTCATATGCGGGCAGTCGTCGCAGGCCGGCGAATCCAGCATTCTGCCGATCGATTTCGATATCGATGTCAGGCCCTACAGCCTCATCACCGCTCGCGAGCGCGCCATGCCGCCAAGCGCCAGGCTGCTGCACGACATGATCCTGGAAGAGAGCAAGAACCTCTCCTTGCTATAGGGCACGCCCGCGAAATTGGGCGCCACAAGCTCCACGCCAACTCCCGCTCTTATGGAAATGGGCCTGGAGGCTGGAATGCTGTTCAAGCAATCATTGTTTCAATCCGTGCTCGACCGACTCGATTCCGAAGAGGAAACCTCGGAAGACGAGGAGTCTACCCATCGAATCCGCGGCCTGAATGTTAGCTTTGCCGCAACGGTGCTCGGCGGCGAGACACCCGAGGCGTATCGGGCTGACGCGGCCTACCGTGACAATCTTGGCGATCCGATCACCCAGCCCGAACCGGAACCTGCGCCGAAAGAGCCGGAGCCGCCCGTCATGCCGGCTCATCTGTCGCGGACCTCGCGGGAAGACGTGGCGGCAGACCTGGCGATCACCTCGGACACAAGCCTTCATGCTCTCCACGAAAAACGCCGCAACTTCGCCAAGGCCAACCACCCTGACCGCGTGGAGCCGCCCTTCCGTGAGCAGGCGACCACCCGCATGACACTCGCCAATCAACTGATCGACGAAGCCATACGCCGCCTCACGCGTTGATCATTTCTTCTCGTCGATTGGCGTGTCGTCTTCGTCGGCATCGTCCTGCGGCGGTGCTTCGACATTTGCCGCAGGCGGCTGCGGCTTGAAATTCAAAAGCAGCATCCAGGCTGCGTATGCCCCCAGCGCACCGGACAGCATGGCCCAGAAGGGTTGCGAGCCGAGTGTCTCGACACCAGCCCACCCAAAACAGACAGCAACGATCAGAATCCGCACCCAAAGCGGCTTGTAGATGGGATGGCTGGGATCGATCAGTTGCATGGGTCTCTTTTGCCTGTTCAAGGAAACCTGTCTTAGCGCATGATCGGGAAAACTGTGAAGCGGTTTGAATAAAATAAGGTGGCGTGGGCAAATTCCGGATAAGGCGCTATGCCATTATCATTTTCGGAATTGTGAAGGACAGGCGGCTTGACGCCGCCCTTAGAAGATGGAATGAAAATTCTATATAGATCATCATTCGGTTTATTTATTCCGAATCCAGGGAGGTAAAAATGACTGTCAGATTTGGACTGCTCGGTGCGGGCCGTATCGGTAAGGTGCACGCGAAGGCCGTCAGCGGTGACGCCAACGCCAAGCTCGTCGCGGTTGCAGATGCATTTCCGGCTGCTGCCGAAGCGATCTCCGCTGCCTATGGCTGCGAAGTGCGCACCATCGAGGCGATCGAAGCCGCCAAGGATATCGACGCCGTCGTGATCTGCACGCCAACCGACACCCATGCCGACCTCATCGAGCGCTTCTCCCGCGCCGGCAAGGCCGTCTTCTGCGAAAAGCCCGTCGATCTCGACGCCGCCCGCGTCGAAGCCTGCATCAAGGTCGTTGAGCAGACCAAGGGTAAGCTGATGGTTGGCTTCAACCGCCGCTTCGACCCGCATTTCATGGCGGTCAAGAAGGCGATCGACGACGGCCGCATCGGCACCGTCGAGATGGTGACGATCACCTCGCGCGATCCGGGCGCTCCGCCCGTCGACTATATCAAGCGCTCCGGCGGCATTTTCCGCGACATGACCATCCATGATTTCGACATGGCCCGCTTCCTGCTCGGCGAAGAGCCGGTGGCCGTCACCGCAACCGCCGCCGTGCTGGTCGACAAGGCGATTGGCGAAGCCGGCGACTACGACAGCGTTTCCGTCATCCTCCAGACGGCATCCGGCAAGCAGGCCGTCATCTCCAACTCCCGCCGCGCCACCTACGGCTATGATCAGCGCATCGAAATCCACGGTTCGAAGGGAATGGTCGCGGCTGAAAACCAGCGCCCCTTCTCGATCGAAGTCGCCAATGGCGACGGCTACACCCGGCCGCCGCTGCATGATTTCTTCATGACCCGCTATACCGAAGCCTATGCCAACGAAATCGCCAGCTTCATCGCCGCTGTCGAAAAGGGCGCCACCATCACCCCATCCGGCGCCGACGGGCTCGCAGCCCTGAAACTGGCGGATGCGGCACTGCAATCGGTCAAAGAAGGCCGGCTGGTGAAAGTCGGCTGAACCAGGGCTTGGCCGCGCTCCAAACATGTATAATCGCAAAAGCCCGTCGCAAATCGTTTGCGGCGGGCTTTCGTTTTGATCCTGCCTGGAGGATTTCGAACGAATAGCTCTTGCAAATCACATAAGCGCGTGCTTATCTGTTTCCATGATCGAAAATGAGATATTCCGAGCTTTGGCTGACCCGACCCGTCGCGCAATCTTCGAGAAGCTTGCGGCAGGCGGCATGAACGCCAGCACCCTGCGTGAAGGCATGGAGATCAGCCAGCCGGCGATGTCGCAGCACCTTTCTGTTCTTCGCGGTGCCGGCCTCGTCAGGGAAGAGCGACAGGGGCGCTTTGTGAACTATCAGGTCGATCCTGAGGGATTGGCGCTTATAGCCCAATGGCTGGCGAAGTATCGCGCCTACTGGCCCGCGCGCATGGAAGCTCTCAAGGTCTTGCTGAAGGATATGGATCAATGAACGACGGAAAGACCGAAAAACGCGAGCACGACATCGAGCTCGAATACGACTTCGACGAACCGCCGCAAAAGGTCTGGCGCGCCATCAGCATCCCCGAATTTCGGGAAAGCTGGCTGCCGAGCGACGCTTTGGCCGATCCTGAAGCGACCTCGATCACGCCGGGCCAGGAAGTTCGCTACCGGATGAGGGATAACGCCCCGCCGTTCCTTGAAAGCACGGTAACGTTCACCGTTATCCCGAACGCATCAGGCGGTACAAGCTTGCGGATCATCCACACGCTTACCGACGCAAGGGTCGACCGGATGACGGGCGCCGCCGCAAACAGCAACGGCCCGCTTATGCTCGCCGCCTGACGCGACGAAGTCTCACACGACAATTCTGAAAGATTGGAGTTCGCCAATGCGCGAAGCGATGCAACTCGTCCCTATGGTCGTTGAACAATCCACCAGCGGGGAAAGGTCCTTCGACATCTATTCCCGGCTTCTGCGCGAGCGGATCATCTTCCTCAATGGCGAGGTGAACGATGCAGTCTCGGCGCTGGTCTGCGCACAACTGCTGTTTCTCGAGGCGGAAAATCCGAAAAAACCGATCAGCCTTTATGTCAATTCGCCGGGCGGCGTCGTCACCAGCGGCCTTGCCATGTACGACACCATGCGCCACATCCGTGCGCCGGTGCATACGCTATGCATGGGAACCGCCCGCTCGATGGGATCCTTCCTGCTGATGGCCGGCGAGCCGGGCGAGCGTACCGCCCTGCCAAACGCCAGCATTCACATCCATCAGCCCCTGGGCGGCTTCCAGGGCCAGGCCTCCGACATGCTCATCCACGCCGAGGAAATCAAACGTACCAAGCACCGCATGACGCGGCTTTACGCCGAGCATTGTGGCCGCTCCTATGAGGAATTCGAACGCGCCATGGACCGCGACTACTTCATGACGGCGGAAGAGGCATTGGAATGGGGCCTCATCGACCGCATCCTGCATGTTCGCAAGCAAGAGCAGACCGAGGCTCTGGCGAATTGATCGCAATGGCGCCGCGTGACCGCGACCTGCCCCATAGCGGTTCCTCAGCCGGCTTCGCCACGCAGTTCGATGACCGTAGCCCCCTTCCTGACGATATCATTGTCGATGATCGAAAGGGCGCGGTTGAGATGCCCTTCGAAGACCAGGGTCTGCTCATCGGCGACGACGCGCAACTCGGGCATGCCCTCCATGCGCACGACATGCGATTCCGCCAACCCCTCGACTATGCCCTCGATCAGCAGATCGTAGTAACGCACGCCCGGGCCGGTGATGACGATCGGCATGCGCTCATGCAGGCTCAGCACCCGCGACAGGCCATTGCCGAGCGCCAGCCCCGCCTGGCGGAACGCCAGCACGTTGCGCCGCCCGCCATGCCGCGCACTGGCCGCGATCTTGTCCAGCTCGGCGATGGGAACGAACTTTGCCGGAATGGTATCGAGCGGCACATCGAAGGCCGTGCGGAGCATGGCATAAAAACCGGCATAGGCCTCGATACATCCGCGCGCGCCGCAGCGGCAGAGAGCGCCACCGGGCACATGCATCATATGCCCGAAGTTCGGCGCCGATATCTGGTGGCCACCTTCATCGTCGCGCCGCGCGATGCCAAGGCCGATGCTGTGGCCGAGCGACAGAGCCGTCAATGCCCGAAAATCCGACCCGGCCCTGTTCTCCTCCTGCTGCCCCAGCGCAGCCGCGACCAGCAGCGTCTCGTTTCCCAGAATGATCTTCGCCGGCCACTCGTCGCGCAACACAGCGGCAAAATCGATCTCGTCACGCCCGAAGATCGGCGACCAGCGCAGCACTGGCCCGGAGGCATCCACCAGGCCCTTGCTGCTGATCGAAATCATCAAAACCTTGTCGCGCGAAAGCTGCGAACGGGCGACGATCCGGTTCAATGCCTCGCGTAGACCCACTATGAATGAGCTGACGCCGGAGACTTCCTGTGGTCGGTCTTCGCTGAAGCGGTCGATCAGCCGCCCGGTATAATCCACAAGCGAATATTGCACGGCATCCGAAGAGATGACGACGACGATGAGATAGCCGCAATCGCGCCGTTGCGAGAACAAGACGCGCGGCCGCCCGCGGCCGCTGGCCGCCTGTTGCTCGGCCTTTTCGATGATCTGCGCCCGCTCCAGATCGGCGGTGATAACGGATACGGTCGCAGATGAAAGCTTTGTGAAATCAGATAGTTCAGTATGGGCGAGAGGGCCGTGCCGGCGCAGTGCCGACAGCACCAGGGCACTGTTTCTCTGACGGACCAATTCGGTGCTCGATTTGGCCAGCATCGTCAAGCCTCCTACTCATTCCACCCTCCCTCCGCATCTCCAGGTGGCTCTTTTCGGATGACCGGTGAAACCTGGCAGTGCGGGTGTTGACAGTTGAAAAAATCTCTGACACTAAATTTCTCGACTGTCGAGAAAATAATCCGAAACTTTCCTCGTCAGCATTATCGCGGCGGCCGACGGGAGCTTCAGGACACGCGCGGTCGCATTCACTCGGGAGGATAATATGAAAGCTTTTGTTAAGCTGGCTGCGGGCGCGGCCATCGTTTTGACCATGCAGACGGCGGCATTTGCCAAGGATCTGGTCGTTGGCGTTTCCTGGTCGAACTTCCAGGAAGAGCGTTGGAAGACCGACGAAGCCGCCATCAAGAAGGCACTCGCAGCAGCCGGCGCCAAGTATATTTCCGCCGATGCGCAGTCTTCCGCTTCCAAGCAGCTGACCGACGTTGAATCCTTGATTTCCCAGGGCGCCAACGCGCTCATCATCCTCGCTCAGGACTCCGATGCTATCGGCCCGGCCGTCGAAAAGGCCGCCGACGAAGGCATCCCGGTCGTCGGTTACGACCGCCTGATCGAAAATCCGGCCGCCTTCTACATCACCTTCGACAACAAGGAAGTGGGCCGCATGCAGGCTCGCGAAGTCCTGAAGGCAAAGCCGGCCGGCAACTACGTCTTCATCAAGGGCTCGTCGTCCGACCCGAATGCCGACTTCCTGTTCTCCGGCCAGCTCGAAGTGCTGAAGCCCGCCATCGACGCCGGCAAGATCAAGAATGTCGGCGAAGCCTATACGGACGGCTGGCTGCCGCAGAACGCACAGCGCAACATGGAACAGTTCCTGACCGCCAACAACAACAAGGTTGACGCGGTCGTCGCTTCCAACGACGGCACCGCCGGCGGCGCTGTTGCTGCTCTCGACGCCCAGGGTCTGGCCGGCTCCGTTCCGGTTTCCGGCCAGGACGCCGACAAGGCTGCCCTGAACCGCATCGCGCTCGGCACGCAGACCGTTTCGGTCTGGAAGGACTCGCGTGAGCTCGGCAAGCGCGCCGCTGAAATCGCCCTGTCTCTTGCCGGCGGCAAGACCCAGGACCAGATCGACGGCGTCCAGACCTTCAACGGCGGCCCGAAGCATGTTGCCATGAAGTCCGTCTTCCTGACCCCGATTGCTATCACCAAGGACAATCTGAACGTCGTCATCGACGCCGGCTGGATCTCCAAGGCTGAAGCTTGCCAGGGCGTAAAGGCCGGCAGCGTTGCTGCTTGCAAGTAAGCACGAGACCTTTGACGGGTTGACCCGAATGTAATGCCGACGCCGCAAGGGACTTTCCATTGCGGCGTCGAACGCGGATAGGAAGCAGACACAACTCCGCATGCAGCGGAAATGTCGGGTTCCCGTATTTGAGTTGCGTCATCGCATATCCGATCGGCCTGCCGGATGGCGGCCGTGGAACCGGAAAAACCGGGTGGGCGGGCGATGACGTCGATTAAGACCAGCGCGGATACTGCCAGCGAAAGACAAGAAAGCATTCGCGGGCCTGCGCCCAACAAGTGGGAGAACGGCAAAGCGATGGCCGACATGACACATTCCACAACATCGAGCGGTCCGCGCAAATCGGAGGAAGGCGCATTTACGCGCTTCCTGCGCGCCACCGAAATCGATACGCGCCTGCTTGGCATGATCGGCGCGCTGCTGATCATCTGGATCGGCTTTGACGTCTATACCGGCGGCCTGTTCCTGACCCCCAGAAACCTCTGGAACCTGTCCGTCCAAACCTGCGAGATCGCAGTGCTTGCGACCGGCATGGTGCTGGTCATCGTCACCCGCAACATCGACCTGTCGGTCGGTTCGCTGCTCGGTTTCGTCGCCATGATCATGGGCGTCATTCAGGCCAAGTGGCTGCCGCAATATCTCGGCTTCGACAGCTCGTGGACCTGGGTCATCACGCTGATCTGCGGCCTGATCATCGGAACCCTGCTCGGCACGTTCCAGGGCGTCATCATCGCTTTCTTCAACGTACCCTCCTTCATCGTCACCCTTGGCGGCCTGCTCGCCTGGCGCGGGCTTGCCTGGTATGTCACCAGCGGCCAGACGGTCGCTCCGCTCGACGCCACATTCCGCATCATGGGCGGCGGCGCCGAAGGCTCGATCGGCGCAACATGGAGCTGGATCCTCGGGATTCTTGCCTGCCTGATGATCGTTCTCGGCATTATCGGCGAGCGCCATCAGCGCAAGCGCTTCAACTTCCCGCGCCGGCCGCTCTGGGCTGAATATTTCCTTGCCATCCTCGGCTCGGCCCTCGTGCTTGGCACCATCTACATCTTCAGCATCTATTACTGGCCTGTCGGCATCGCCAAGAAATACGCGACCGAACACAATATTCCCTGGCCGGAAACCGGTCTCGACATCCCCTACGGCATCGCCGTACCCGTGCTGATCGCCGTCGGCATCGGCATTGTCATGACCTTCATCGCCACGCGCCTGCGCTTCGGCCGCTATGTCTTCGCCATCGGCGGCAATCCGGAAGCAGCCGAACTCGCCGGCATCAAGACCCGCTGGGTGACGGTGCGCATCTTCGCGCTGATGGGCCTGCTCGCAGCCGTCGCCGCGGCCATCTCCACGGCCCGCCTCAACGCTGCCGCCAATTCGCAGGGCACGACCTACGAACTCTTCACCATCGCAGCAGCCGTCATCGGCGGCACCTCTCTTGCCGGCGGCAGCGGCACGATCGCCGGCGCCATGCTCGGCGCGCTGGTGATGCAATCGCTGCAGTCGGGCATGGGCCTGGCCAATGTCGATACACCGATCCAGAACGTCGTCGTCGGCGTCGTGCTGGTCATCGCCGTCTGGCTCGACATCGTCTATCGCTCGCGCGCCAAGTAAAAGGAATTCTGAACCATGACGGATCAAACCACTCCGCTTGTGGAAATGAAGAACATTTCCATCTCCTTCGGCGGCATCCACGCGGTCGACAATGCCTCGGTGGACCTCTACCCCGGCGAAGTCGTGGCCCTTCTCGGCCATAACGGCGCCGGCAAGTCGACGCTGATCAAGATCCTCTCCGGCGCCTACAAGCGCGATAGCGGCGATATCCTGATCAACGGCGAGCCCGTCGATATCCGCAGCCCGCGCGACGCCAAGAAATACGGCATCGAGACGATCTACCAGACGCTCGCCGTCGCCGACAATGTCGACGCCGCCGCCAATCTCTATCTCGGCCGCGAGCTGCAGACCCGCTGGGGCACGCTCGACGATGTCGCCATGGAAGCCAAGGCCCGCGAAGTGATGGGGCGCCTCAACCCCAACTTCAAGCGCTTCAAGGAACCGGTAAAGGCGCTCTCGGGCGGCCAGCGCCAGTCAGTGGCGATCGCCCGCGCCATCCTCTTCGACGCCCGCATCCTGATCATGGATGAGCCGACGGCGGCGCTCGGGCCCCAGGAAACGGCGCAGGTCGGTGAGCTGATCAAGCAGCTGAAGAAGGAAGGCATCGGCATCTTCCTCATCAGCCACGACATCCACGACGTCTTCGACCTCGCCGACCGCGTCTCGGTGATGAAGAACGGCCAGGTCGTCGGCCACGCCCGCACGGAAGATGTCACCAAAGACGAAGTGCTGGGCATGATCATCCTCGGCAAGGTGCCGCCCAAAGCCATCCCCGGCCCCGGCGCGATGCGCGAATAAGCCGAAGCACCCACCCACAACAAGAAGGCCGCGCGCCAAAAGCCCGCGGCCTTTTTCATTCAAAACCACCGATCTGCGCTTTCCTGAATTTTCCGCATTGATGCCAAGCGCTTCCTAGGCTAAGAACCAGCCATCGGACAGGCGATTAAACCCGCCTCAGGCATGCACCCGTAGCTCAGCTGGATAGAGTGTTGGATTCCGATTCCAAAGGTCACAGGTTCGAATCCTGTCGGGTGCGCCAATCTTTCAGACTTGCTCCGTGATCTGCGCAGTCTCCTCGCGATGGTACCGATCTCTTAGTCCCGGTCCCGGACTGTAATAATTGCCTCCAACACGCGCGTCACATCATCCATAGAGACGGATGTTAAAGGGCGAGCCGCATCGGAAGCGACGAGCCTAAACGAGGTTATGCAGGCGTTTTGTTCCTTTTGCCAGAATTGATAAGCTGCGTCGGCGAACAACACCTCTCCCTTGGCTCGGTCTACGCTGTAAACCATCGCGACATGAGACAGCGGTCCACACCTGACGAAAACTCTGTCTCCGGCATTTATATTGGAAGAAACAGCTGCCCGAGATCGGACAATCATATGACCGTCCCTAGAGTCATTGTTGCCCGGTATGAGTAGGTATGCCGAACCGAATCCCGTGCTATCAACCAAATATCGATACAACTGCCAATTTTCTTTCAGGGTCGGAGCCTCAGGGATAGTTCCTGTTGCTCTGATAATTCCCAAAAGTCTTTGGAAAGTTCCACGTAAATCTGCCTCGACGAACATCGTGTCGACCGCATTGCGGCCCGGTAATCCTAATTCCGAGTCAGGGTCCAAGACCTTCGTCAGGCCAAATTGGGCAATTCCACGCTCCAATTTGCCAGATCCAAGTGCTTCACTGAAATCGTCTATTGTCTTGCGTTTACGTTCGGGGGGCAAGTTGTCGTGCGCGACGCCGAGCAGCAGCCAGAATGCCTTCTCTTCGGATCCTAAGCTCGGGTCGAGTTTACCCATTCCAAGCAATATCCCCGATAGTGGGTCTCCGAGCGGAGCAGCAAGATGAGTGTATTTCCGCAGTTTAGACTCTGGTTCATCGACCTCCTGACCTGGCGATGCTTTCCCCATAGCTGAAGTCATGCATAGCTTTATCAGGTCTTCCATTGCCTGCAGGTTGCCAAGGCTCGCGGAGCGATCGAAGTCTTCAAGATATGGCTGTATTTCTCCTGAAATTATCGCCTGAGCACGACCACGATGCATGTAGGCCATCGATTTTAGCGCTATGCCGTATTGACTCGAATCAAACTCCGTCAACGGTTTTTGGATCAACTCATTTGAAAGCTTGACGACTAGCACGTTGTCATCGCGGTCCTCTGCATCTGTAATAGGCTTCAGAAGAGCATGACCAGGTTCCGGAATTTGGAATCTTTGGGCTAACTGCCGGAATTGCGCGTCCGTTAAAAGCGGTTCTTCGGCCCACGCGACCCCAAACGCCGACATCCATGAAAGTGCGAACAGAGCAACAATCCTCACATGAAACCTCACGTTCCGGATCCGATAAGTTGAACGGGCATTGTGACAACACTCCTTTCAGATCCCGCGTCGAAACTAACTCTGAAGTATAC
The DNA here is from genome assembly GCF_001999485.2 of Rhizobium sp. P44RR-XXIV. Lineage (NCBI taxonomy): Bacteria > Pseudomonadati > Pseudomonadota > Alphaproteobacteria > Hyphomicrobiales > Rhizobiaceae > Rhizobium > Rhizobium sp. P44RR-XXIV. Next base: position 28,179 of record NZ_MPVZ02000026.1, read on the forward strand.
TTTTGATGCCCTTTTAAGCTGCGAGGTCACAAAGATTTCAAACACCACAGGAGCTTCATTCTTTTCCAGCGTGATCACTCTCGAATGGCCAACTCCCGACAGCAAATTTTTCGGCGATACACCCCAAGCCTCCGTGTCCTTCGTCCCTTCGATGTATCTTCCAGAAGACCCGGTAGGCGCTAACATCATTAAAAAAACCTTCCGTTCTCCAATTCCGTAAGGCCTGTCACCCAAAGGATCTACATCGCAGCTTGAGAAAGGTGACGACGGAGACTCTTGAGGGATATCCTCCTGTACCATCTCGATGCCATTAACGGAAATTGGTCTATCGCCAGTCTGAGAATGTGTGAGCAGTAGAGAAAGTGCCACCGTATCGCAAAATAACGGACTTCCGGAGTATTCGGGTTGAGGTCCTATAAGCTTTACAGCTTGTCTGGGATTTTCAACAGCAACCCTTATGTTGCTCGTATCGAAAGACGAATACCATTCTTTCGCGGCCCAACCGATTGCACCAATTATTGTGGTGGCGGCCAATATAACGAGCGGGTGACTCCAGTCGAAGCCCTGGCGTTTTGTCTTCAATCGGGCTTCACGATTTGGGGCCATACTGAAATTCCATTGTAAATCGACAGCAAGGCAGTGTTAGGAGCAACTTCGTTCCTAACTAGCTGCTGAAAAACAAATTGCATTCCCACATTTTTTCATTGAAAGTTCTATTATTTTGGTGGCTTGTCAAGAATCCACTCGATATTGGCGCAATATCCAGCATTTATACTGCTATTTGTATCCCCCGCCTTTTGGGCGGCTGGGATGTGATGTTATCGCGTCAGTATGCGAAATGCCGTCGTCGACGTCCTTGATTCCGAGTTTCTGTCAGGCCAGCACGGTCGAGACGTTGATCTTCTTGCGATAGATGCAGATGCGGCCGCAATGGGTCACCAGCGCGTCACGGTCGTGGAACGGATATCCTTTAGGTATCGGAATGCGGAGCCGGTACGCGTGCATGTTGCTGGATGGCTAGCGAGCAAAAAACGGAAATAGACAAAAGAAGACTTTGGTCCGCCTGTCCAAAATCCCGAATTTTAGATCATCAAAATGCCAAGCGAACTTCGGCTCCCGGGGGCGGACTATTTGCGTGTCGCCTATAGAAATAGGCTGGCCGTTATAGAGGCTGTCGATAAATGTTGGATCATCTAATTGCGGGTCAAGCCTCTCGATTTCCTTTTCGCATCGAAGGCCAAACATAGTGACAACCATGCTGTGACCGGATGACATCACGGGGTTCATCATATAGAAGCTATCGGGAGCCATACCCTTCTCGATATAGCTGCGGCAAATTGCAAGAAACCTTTGCTGCTCGGGCGAACCTTGATCGAAAGCCCCGTGGTCAGAAATGGCAACAATTCTGAACTCCTCGTGCAGCACCTCAGCGAAGATTAGTCGGTGGCTGCGCTCTACGCGATTTCCAGGCCCCTCTGCTCCCAAATGGAAATGGCGCAGGCCGCTTCGGATAAGTATCGCGTCTAGGTCTTTACCTTTGTCAGCGGGATTTGCTCCAGGCAGGATAACCCCTCTGCTTTCAACGAGGCGGGATAGATGTGGTGTAAGGTCCCCACCACGTTCAACCTTTTGCAGAAGTGGTTGGAGCTCTGGCACGAGGCCACGGAATTGCGCTTCTGTAACGCCTTCCGCCCACAGCGCGACGGTTCTAGGCTTGGCCGGCACCAGCCGCATGCGCCAAGTTACGAACCGCAAGATTAGCTCTCTTGTCGGCATGGAGGCCAGCATTGCGAGAGACGCTTTGTTACGTGGCGCTCTTGGTAGTTGCAATATCATTGACGCACGAAACGCCGCCACCCTTGGCAGGTAAGCCACCACCTCATCACCTAACGCATCCGACATTCGCAGTTGTCTCCCCCGCCGCCTCTCATTGACTTCGCGCATCCCCAGAACATAAAGAGAACAACAGGGAGTTACAAGCCATGATTCGATTTGCACCGCAACCAGTCCCCACGAGCTCCACTCAGAGCACCAAGGCTAAGGCCAACATAGTCACCCCATTGAAGACAGCCGTGGAAATCTCGGTGGTCACGTCCGCAAAGCGGCCAGAAGCAAGCGAGGGTCCAACAGAGGGTGAGATGCTGTTCGCCGAGCTTCCCAATGTCTTCACTAAGCCCTCAAAAGTCCGCTCGCCAAGGAAGCAAAAAACCAAGCCTGAGGCTAACTATCTCGAAGCTGGTACGCGCTCGCCGCCCGATCTCATCGCCTCTGCTCCGACAGCGACATGATGAGCTTCCGTACAAATGGACGGTTCGTGCACAAGGACGGCATGCAGTTAGACCATGCGGACACTCGTCGGCATCTTGCCAAACTCCCTCGGCCTCTCTTCAATCGCGACTAGTATCAGTCTTCGCTTCACGGGCAAGCCGCGCCGCGCGAAGCCGGGCGGTCTTGTCGCGGAGGGCTTGTTCGGCGGCGTCGATTTCCTCGGCCGCCTGATTGCGCGCGAAGAACTGCGATTGAGCGTTGCCGAAGGCGATCTCGGCCTGTTGTCTGGACTTGCTGTAGGTCTGTGTCATGGATGTCTCCTCCCGACAGATGCAAGGCTTGCTTGCGAAACGAAAGAAAGCCGGGCAATGCCCGGCCTTCCAAATAAACATGCTCTTCCCAGTGCCAGTACATCCGTGGTCAAAGGGTGAGCCGTTTTGATTAGGCTGCCTGCAGGTTGCAGGCCGACAACTTGCCCGACTTGACGTCGCGCTCGAGATCGTAGCCGATCTTCTGGCCTTCGACGATTTCGCGCATTCCAGCGCGTTCGACAGCCGAGATGTGGACGAACGCGTCAGCGCCGCCGTCGTCAGGCTGAATGAAGCCGAAGCCCTTGGTGGAATTGAACCATTTTACTGTGCCTGTGGTCATGATGAACCCTTTCAAAGCATAGATTGAGATACCGGAAGCAAGCTTCTCGGACGGTGATAGCGATGGATTTTGAAAGGGAAGCTCGTTTAAGCGCGGTGCCAGTCGCGCGGTAACCAAAGTTCGGCAAGCAAAAGATCGACAAACCATCAGTAGCAGCATCCGCCATGGAGTCAACCGATAGTTTTCCCGGTCGCAGAGCTGGTGATTGCAGATTTCGCGTTAAGGCTCGCAGTGAAACGAATGCCGGGCCACCGGCTCGACGTTTGACCAACTGGACCAGCAAGGGCGAGTTTTGCTAAACTCGAATATGCACCAGCCCCTCTCAACAAATCACAGGCACCCCCTCATGCCGAAGATCGATGTTGCAGCAGTCCCGAAGATCAAGGGCACCCATTATCCCGCGCCATTCAACGATCCCTGTGCCGAGCGCATTCGGCAGCGGCTGGGCAATGCCGGCGGGCTCACGGATTTCGGCGTCAATCTCATGCGGCTGCCGCCGGGCAATTGGTCGAGCCAGCGGCATTGGCATTCGCAGGAGGACGAGTTCGTCTATGTGCTGGAGGGCGAGTTGACGCTGGTTGAGGATGGCGGCGAGACGGTGCTGCGCGCCGGCGATTGCGCGGCCTTCCCGAAGGGGTCCGGAAACGGGCATCACCTGATCAATAAGTCGGACACAACAGCCATCTATCTCGAAGCCGGCTCCCGCTCGCCGACCGACCTCATTACTTGCTCCGATATCGACATGATGAGCTCCAGCACGGATGGCCGGTTTGTGCACAAGGATGGCATGCCCTATCCCGACGGCTAGGCCGAGAGCGCTTCCGGCCCGCAGGAGAACAGATGCGTCGGCGCGCCATGCAGCATCACTTCCCGCCTGAAGCCGAAGCCGCATTTTTCCAGCACGCGGCGCGAGGCCAGGTTGACGGGGCGAACGAGGCCGATCACCCGCTTGGCGTTCAACTCGCTGAATGAGAAGGCCAATGCCTCCCTGACAAGTTCTGTCGCGTAGCCGCTTCCCCAGCAATCGGGATGGAGATGATAGGACATGTTGAGCCCGTCAAACTCCGTGGAGACGGTAACGCCGCCGAAGCCGATCAGCCGACCCTCTGCCTCGACCGCCCAGCGGCCGAAGCCATGCAGGCGCCAATGTGCCCTATCGCGGGCAAGGCGCCGGGCGCTCTCTTCCGGTGAATCAGGCGTTGGGTCGGGCCGGTGGACGACAAGCTCGGGGCGGGAAAACAGCTTGGTGAGGAAGACGAGATCCCGGTCTTCCGGCGCACGCAAAGACAGTCGTTGTGTATGCCGAACCATGAGGAACGCCTTCGAACAGGGCTAGACCGCCTCGGCCAAGACAGGCGGATCGTAGCAGCAAGCGTCGGTGGAAACACCCATGCTGCAGCCGCTTGCTCTCAGCGCATCCGTCACCACCTCGACGAACAGGCGGCGTAGCCACACTGCCCGGCTGTCGGCCTGGTCGACACGTCGATAGAGCATGGTCACCGGGTCGGCCGGCAGATCGAGGGGCGGCACCGAAATCGCCAGGTCGTGCAGCTTCGCCATGCAGCGGGCAACGGATTCCGGCACGGTCGCAATCGCCGGAATGGCCTGCAGGGTCATCGGCAAAGCGGAAAAGCGCGGCGCAGTCGCCACCACCTGACGACGATGGCCGAGGCGCGCGAGAGCGGCATCCACATTCGTGGCTATGGTGCCTTCGATGGAGACGATCACATGCGGCGCATTGGCAAAATGCTTGAGGGTGAGTGGTGCCGTGCAATTCAGATGGCGGGGGTCGTAGATGCAGAGTGATGCCTGCTCGAACAATGGCGCGCGAACATGCCAGGAAGCGGGCTCGTCATGCACGGAGATGCTGAAGTCGTAGGCGCCCTCGTCCAGCAGGCGGGCCGCATCGCGCCTGTCGAAAGCCACACTGACCAGCCGCGCATTCGGCGCTTCCTGACGCAGCCTTGCCACCAGCGGCCCGAAGAAGGAGGATTCGAGATTGTCGCACATGCCGAGGCGGAACTCGCCCTGCCAATCCCTTGGATCGAAGGCGGCCGGCGGGCGAATGGCACGCTCGATACCGGAAAGCGCATCCTCGATCGCCGGAGCGATGGAAAGCGCCCGCGGCGTCGGCTGCAGACCGCGGCCGACGCGCACGAACAATTCATCGTCAAGCGTTTCGCGCAACCGACGAAGTGCTGCGGAAAGACCCGGCTGACCGAGCAACAGGCGCTCGGCCGCGCGGCTGACATTCCGCTCCTGCATCAGCACGGAAAAGGCGAGCAGCAGATTGAGATCGATTTTTCGAAGTGTCGCATCATTCATCATCGTCAGTAATACCTGACATGGTTACTATCAATTTGCAATAGGGTTTGAAGATGTACATTTTCTCGTTCCCTGCCGCTTTCAACCTCCCAAGAGGCGACAGCATAGAAAGGAACGATCCCGATGACTTCTTCCCAAACCCGAAGCGGGGCCGGATTGGCGTTGCTGCTTTTATGCGCCGCCAACTTCCTGGACGCCATGGACGTCTCCACCATTGGGGTGGCCCTGCCCGCGATCCAGAAAGAGCTCGGCATGCAGGCCACTTCGCTGCAATGGGCCGTCAGCGCCTATGTGCTCGGCTATGGCGGCTTTCTGCTGCTCGGCGGCCGCGTCGCCGATCTTTTCGGCCACCGCCGCGTATTTCTCTGGTCGCTTGCCGTCTTTGCCGCCGCCAGCATTGCCGGCGGCTTCGTCGATAGTGCACCGACCCTGATCGCCGCGCGCCTGGTCAAGGGCATCGCCGCCGCCTTCACTGCGCCGGCGGCGCTCGCACTGCTGCTCTCCGTCTTCGCAGACGGCAAAGCCCGCGCCAAGGCGCTTGGAGTATTCTCCTCCACCGGTGCTGCCGGCTTCGTGCTCGGCATGGTGCTCGGCATGGTGCTCGGCGGCGCGGCAACGATCATCAGCTGGCGGGCAACCATCGTCATGGGTGCACCCGTCGCCATTCTCGCGCTGATCGTCGCCCCCCTCGTCCTGCCGCCGGACCCCAAGCGAACCGGCCCGAGCGCCCGCTTCGACTGGGCCGGCGCCATCACCATCACGCCCGGACTGCTGCTCTTTGTCTTCGGCGTAACCAATGCCGCCGTCGACGGCTGGCAGGCATTTGCAACCTGGGGGTCGCTGGTGGCAGCCCTGGTGCTGATCCTGCTCTTCCTGCTGGTCGAATCGCGCCATAGCGATCCGATGGTGCCGCTGGCCATGTTCCGCCGCGCCAAGCTCAGCCACGCCAATGCCATCGCCGCGCTGTTCCAGGGGGCCTATGTCGGCTTCCAGTTCATCGCGACGCTGTACTATCAGACCGTCGTCGGCTGGTCGGCCTTCGCCACTGGCTTCGCCTTTGCCATCGGCGGCGTCTGCGTCATGTTCCTTGCCCCGCGCTTCGCCACCATCGGGCAGGCCCGTGGCACAACCCTGCTGATGACCTTCGGCGTCGGCTTGCAGGCCATCAGCTATCTCTTCTGGGCGCTCTCGGCCGGCCAGATCGATACGATCCTGCTCGTCGCCGTCTCGCAGCTGCTACTTGGCGTCGGCTATGCCATGACCTATCCGTCCATTCAGGTCGCAGCCCTGTCCGATATCGAAGAGGATAAGTCGGGTCTCGCTTCGGGCATGCTGTTTGCCTCCTTCCAGATTGGCGGCGGCATCATTCTGGCGGCGGCCTCGGCCGTCTTCAGCGCAGCACCGAGCTATGGCTGGAACCCCTATATCGCCGGCATCGGTTTCGTGACGATCCTTGCCGCCGCCATAACGCTCTTGGCCGCCGTCGGCCCGCGGACATCGGCTGCAAGAGGCGTCAACTACCAGGCCGCCGAATAGGCCGGAACATCGCGACCCGCTCGTCAACGAGCGGGTCCATTCCTTTCAGGCGGATGCCGCCTCGGCGGCTCGGCGCATCAGCAGATCGCGCTCCCGCTGATTTCCGGCAAGTGCCGCCGCCGCCTCGAAGGCACAGCGTGCCTCGACATACCGGCCAAGCTTGTAGAGAAGATCGCCTCGAACGCTGGGCAGAAGATGATAGGTCTTCAATGCCGGTTCATGCGCAAGCTTCTCGATGATTTCCAGTGCCGCCGCCGGACCGTCGACCATGCCGATGGCAACCGCGCGATTGAGCTCGACGATGGGAGAGTGCAGGACCGCTGCAAGCTCCGCATAGAGATCAGCGATGCGCCTCCAGTCTGTTTCCCCCGCCGTTGGTGCTCTCGCATGGCAGGCGACAATCGCCGCTTGCAGGGCATAGGCACCGCCCACACCGCCAAGCTCCCGCACCCTGGCTAGTGCCTGCAAGCCGCGATGAATTTGCAGCTGATCCCAAAGCGCGCGGTCTTGATCAAGGAGCAGGATCGGGTCGCCAGCGGCATCCGTCCGCGCCGCCGCGCGGGACGCGTTCAATTCCATGAGGGCAAGCAGCGCATAGGCCTCCGGCTCCTGCGGAGCCACCGACGTCAGCACCCGCCCCAGCCTCAGTGCCTCGTTGCAGAGCTGCAGCCGCAGCCAGTTTTCGCCGCGCGCCGCCGTGTAGCCTTCGTTGAAGATCAGGTAGACCACTTCCAGCACCGTCGCCAGCCGTTGCGACAGTTCCTCGCCATGCGGTGTTTCGTAAGACAATCCCGAGTCCGACAGCGTCCGTTTGGCGCGAACGATGCGCTGGGCGATCGTCGCTTCCGGGAGAAGAAAGGCCCTGGCTATTTCCTCGGTCGTCAGTCCGCACACCATCCGCAAGGCCAGCGCCACGCGCGCCTCGCGCGATAGCAGCGGATGGCACGCGGTGAACACCAGCCGCAGCATTTCATCGCCGATATCGTCGTCCAGCGCAGCATCGAGATCCGGCATGGCCTGCTGATCCTCTTCCATGTCCCGGGCGATCATGTCGTGCTTGCGCTCGAGCATCTGGCGGCGGCGCAGATGATCGAGTGCCCGGCGTTTGGCCGTCGCCATGAGCCAGGCACCGGGCCGTTCGGGAACTCCCGCGTGCGGCCAGCGCTCCAGGGCCGCAACCAGCGCCTCCTGCGTCAGATCCTCAGCCAGCGGCACATCACGCAGCATCCTTGCCAGGCTGGTGATCAGCCTGGGCTGCTCGATCCGCCATACGGCGAGGATCGTCCGATGAGTGGCGGCGGCCGTCACGGCCGCCTGTCCCGATTGCTAGCCGTCAGCCTCAAAGGGTGGCATTGGCAAGAGGATCGCAGACCGCTTCCGTGCCATGCTCGAAATAGGCGCGCACTTCGCATGTTCCCTCCCAGCCAGGCATCAAATCCTTGTGCAGCTGCATGAATTCGACCGCCAGTGCCACGGCCTCCTCCTTGCTCTGCAGCTCGAAGATCGCATAGCCGCCGACGACTTCCTTGGCCTCGACGAAAGGCCCGTCGATGACGCGCAATTCGCGATCCTTGATAGTGACCCGCGCTCCGGTCGCAAGCGGCATCAGGCCCGCTGTGTCGAGCATCCGGCCGGCTTTGATCTCCCGGTCGGCAAGCTTGTTTATGGCCGCAGCAAGCTCTGGCGACGGCTGCAGGAAATCGGTGGCAGTGACGATAGACATGAAACGCATGGGGCTGTTCCTTTAAAAGCGAGCCGCCTGCACCATTGCAGCACGATCATCCCGCTCATATCGACGACGAAGCAGGCAGCTTAAAATCGACAGGCACTTCGAAAAAAATTCGCATTCGCTTCCAGAACGCGACGGAAATGCGCTCGGCCGACCCAATTTACCAGCATCGAAAAGGCGGAGGCAACCTGGGAACCCTCGTCGAATTCCCTCGCATCCAGGCCTTTTCAAACTGCCGGATCGCCTTTGTTGACTTCCCACAATCCATGCAAGAAGGTGGGGCCGAATTGGATCTGCAGACTTTGGACTATCCGGCGCTTCCCCAGGGGCACGGTCTTGCACAAAGTTTTGCAGACAACACGGCGGGAGCTCGTTTCTATGTTCGACCATATCTCGATCGGCGTCAAAGACCTGGCGCGGGCGCAGCAATTTTATGACGCGGCACTTTCGCCACTTGGCTATGAACGCCTGACCAATTTCGACGGCACGGTCGGATACGGCGCGGAACGCGCCCAGTTCTGGGTGAGTGAAGTGGAACACCCTGTGCCCGCCGATCGCGGTTCCGGTCTTCATTTCTGTTTCGTCGCGCCGAGCCGGGAAGCCGTCGATTCTTTCTATGCCGCCGGCATCGCCAATGGCGGGGAAGACAACGGCTCGCCAGGCATCAGGCCGGATTACAGCCAGTTCTATTACGCGGCGTTCGTCATCGATCCCGACGGCTATCGGCTGGAAGCCTATTTCAAGACCGGTGAATAGCCGTAACGCAGAGGCCGCCGAAACCTGATCGAACCGTTGGGCCTTACCCGACGGTTATCGAACAATTCGTTAGCTTCTGTAGGCATTTCATCTTTCAGGTTGCTGTCAGGCTTCTGTCATAAGGGACGCCCGGGGGCAGCCGTTCAGTGTTCTATAAGAACACCCGCGGACGCTTGTTTTGGATTTGTTCAGACAGTGGCCGGCGTTTCGATGTTCGACAATTATGATGGCGCAGCATATGCAAAGCGAACAACGCCGGTAAGCAGGTCCCTTATAGCGTTTCTCGTGCTGTTTACGCTTTGGTGGCTGCTGCTGTTCGTGTTCAATCGCTTTCCTGGCATCGATCTTTCCGTCGCTCAGAGCGTCTTTACTGCTGTACCCTGCGCATCATCGACGCCTGTGGGCGAAATCTGCGGCACCTTTGCCCTTGCGAAAAACCCTCTTCTCGAAATTTTGCGCGAAGTGACGCTCGCCCTGCCCTACATCGCCATTGTCGCTCTGCTGGCGACGCTGGTCATGTCCTGGCGCCGATACGGCGCAAGCTGGCGGACGGTAAAGACCGATCAATACATCGCCGCCCTGCTTTCCCTCGCCATCGGCTGCGGTCTTATCGTCAATACGCTGCTCAAGGGCTATTCGGGCAGGCCAAGGCCCCGCGGCACCGATCTCTTCGGCGGTGGGCTGGATTTCGCGCAGGCGGGCTCATTCGCCGGCAAGTGCCTTGGAAATTGCTCCTTCGTTTCCGGTGAAGCATCCTCCGGCGGCTGGCTGCTCTGTCTCGTGCTGCTATTGCCGCCGCGCCTCCGCTTTCCGCTCGGCATCCCGCTTGCCGTCATCTCCATCATGATGCCTTTCATGCGCGTCTTCACCGGAGCCCACTACCTGTCGGACGCCATTCTGGGCTGGCTTCTGTCGCTGGTTGTCTTTGCAGCAGCCATGGCAGTCATCGATTTTATGCGCTCGGGGCCATCATCCATCCAGTCCTGAGACCGGCAACGCTCATCCTGCATTGCGCAGCCTGGTGCGCTCTCTCCATTTGACTGCCTTCCGCACACGAGCGGTCATCTCGGCAAGCCCAAAAGGCTTCACGAGATAGTCGACGGCGCCGATACCGATGGCCGTCATCTGGTCCGATAGCTGATCATAGGCCGACATCACGATCACGGGCGTCGAATTCCCCAGTATTTCCATACGCTTCAGCACGTCGAGGCCGCTTCCATCCGGCAGGCGAAGGTCGAGAAGGACGACATCATGAATTTCGCTGGTAACTGCGGCTGTTGCCGATTGCAGCGTCATCGACCACTCGACCGACCAGCCTTCCGCACGCAGGTGATCCTGCACGGCATTGCCGATCGTCGGATCGTCTTCGACCAATAAAACCCGCACAATTGCGCCCCCGGTTGCAATCACGGATCCTATGATCGGGATTGCTGACGGCGACCTGAAATTCAGCCGGCAATGCCACAAAAAGCAAAGTGAATATGAGCCAACACGCAAACAGCTGTGTTCAAGCGTCTACCGTTCAGGTAATTGTCAGGAATGGTCGCCACCGTAGATGGCTTTAGCAATCAAAGCTGCAGCCTGCGGCTGGGATTTTCCGGTCCCGCCGACAGCACATGCTTCGGAGAAAAGCATTGAACGACAATAACGCTTCATCTGGCCGACGTTTCGTCAGGCCAGCCATCGGCAGCGTCACACTGTGCCTTATAACCACCCTTTATGTACTTCTTGTGACAAACCAGACCTTCTGGGCGAAGTCCTATGTCTATTTCATCACCTCGGAGCCGCTCGCCTTCGTCGGCTTCGTAGCGGGCATTTCCGCTGCCATCCTGGCACTTTTCACGCTATTTTCGGCAAAATACATCACCAAGCCAGCCCTGATCTTCTTCGTGCTGGTAGCATCGGTATCCTCCTGGTTCAACGATCAGTTCGGCGTGATCATCGATAAGGAAATGATCCGCAATGCCGCCGTCTCGACGGGCGCGGAAGCCGGGCACCTGATCACCACACGTTTCGCGATGCATGTGCTGTTGACCGGTATTCTGCCGGCGCTGGTGATCATTTGGGTGCGGATCATCCATCGCCCGATCCTCTGGAAGCTCGTCTATAACACCGCCGTCATTCTCGCCTGTACCGCCGTCTTCGTCGCCGCAGGCACCAGCTTCTACAAGACCTATGCCGGCGTCGGCCGTGCGCACCGCGACCTGTTGGACACCCTCAATCCCGTGGTGCCGATCGCCAGCGTGGTGCGCTACGGCATCGACATGCAAAGGAACGCCAATGTCGTCGCAGGCCCTCTCGGGACGGACGCCCGCAAAGTCGGCGCCGTCGACAACGGCAAGCCACGGGTAACGATCATCGTGGCTGGCGAAACCGCCCGTGCACAGAACTTTTCGCTCGGCGGCTACAGCAAAGAGACCAATCCCGAGCTGGCGAAACGCAATGTCGTTTACTTCCCCAATACCAGCAGCTGCGGCACGGCGACGGCAACCTCGATACCTTGCCTCTTCTCGGTCTATACCCGGGCACAATATTCTCATCGCAAGGGACTGGAGACGGAAAACCTGCTCGATGTGCTCACCCACGCCAAAGTCGATGTGACCTGGCTGGACAATGACACCGGCAGCTACAATGTGACCGACCGTGTTTCCTACACCTATCTGCCGCCTTCGGCCGATCCGCGCTTCTGCAAGGACGGCGAATGCAAGGACGAAATCCTCGTCGACAAGGTCGATGGCTGGCTCGACAAGGTAAAGGGAGACAGCGTTCTCGTATTGCATCAGCTCGGCAGCCATGGCCCGGCTTACTATCAGCGCTATCCGGAGGAATTCCGCCGCTTCAGGCCCGATTGCCGTTCAAACGACTTCAGCTCCTGCTCGCAGGAAGAGATCACCAATGCCTATGATAACACGATCCTCTACACGGATCACATCGTCTCGATGGTCATCGACAAGCTGAAGCAGCGATCGAACTCCATATCCGGCGCCGTGCTCTATTTCTCCGATCATGGCGAGTCGCTCGGCGAGAACGGCATCTACCTGCACGGCACGCCCTATATCATCGCCCCGGCACAGCAGACGACTGTGCCGATGCTGGTGTGGATGGCTGACGATCTGGCAAAGACGGGCGGCTACGACATGGCCTGCCTCTCCAAGAATGCGGCCACAGGCACGCACTCCCACGACAACATCTTCCACAGTGTTCTGGGCATGATGGATGTCTCGACGAAGGTCTATGATCCCAGCCTGGACCTGTTTGCCGCCTGCCGCACACCGTCTAACAAGCTGGCGCAGAACTGATAGCGCCACGCAGTAACCGGCAGCCCCGTTCCGGCGGGGCTGCCAAGCAATCGGGATTGCTCAAAGTCGCTTGGGCTGTCTGACGGTCCGCTCGTTTTCCACATTGCCGGTATTGAGCGTCGTATTCCGCTCGAAGAGCACGACCTCGCATGTCGGCTCGGCGACCGGGCAATGCTCCACGCCATGCGGCACGATAATGTATTCGCCTGGGCCAAGCACGATATCGCCGCCATTCTCCTCATGCAGCTTCATGCGCAGCGTGCCCTTGACGACGAAGAACAGCTCATCCTCCTCTTCATGATGATGCCAATGGAAGGCGCCATCCAGCTTGACGAGCTTCACCTGAAAATCGTTGATGTCGCCGCCGACACGCGGGCTCCACGTCTCGTCAAAAGCGGCAAAAGCCTTGGTAAGATTGACCTTTTTCAGTGCGACCATGTGTTTCCTCCTCTGGCCCGATCGGGCTGATAGCAAAGCTAATATTGGCGGAGGCGTCGCCGAACGCAACGTCATCGTTGCCGCATACCCTGGATTGTCATCGTCATATCGAATTCCTCGAAGGTTTCGGCCGAAACTTTCCGGGTAGTTGCCGATCGGGAACGACACTACATGCTTGCTCAACATCACTTCGACACATGACAGGAAAAATCATGACGACAAACAATGTCGAATTCGGCCTGGATACTTTCGGCGACGTGACCTTTGACGACAAGGGCGCGCCATTGCCGCACGCACAGGTTCTCCGCAACGTCGTCGAAGAAGGCGTCCTGGCCGACAAGCTGGGCATCGACTTCTTCGGCATCGGCGAGCATCACCGCGAAGACTTCGCAGTTTCCTCACCCGAAACCATACTGGCCGCCATCGCCAGTCGCACATCGAAGATCCATCTCGGATCGGCAGTGACGGTGCTGAGCTCGGATGACCCGATCCGGGTTTTCCAGCGCTTCTCCAGCGTCAACGCTATTTCGAACGGTCGTGCCGAGGTCATCCTTGGCCGCGGATCCTTCACGGAATCCTTCCCGTTGTTCGGCTTCGAGCTTTCACAATATGAAAAGCTCTTCGAGGAAAAGCTGGATCTCTTCGCAGCACTGCTCTCCAACGATCCGGTGACATGGCAGGGCAGCATCCGCCCACCCTTGAAGAACCAGAAGGTCTTCCCGACCATCGAGAGCGGCCACCTGAAGACATGGATCGGCGTCGGCGGCAGCCCGGAATCGGTTGTCCGTGCCGCCCACTATGACTTGCCACTCATGCTCGCGATCATCGGCGGCAGCCCTTATCGCTTCCAGCCCTATGTCGATCTCTATCATCGCGCCTTCGAACAGCTCGGCAAGCCCGTGCGGCCGATCGGCATCCATTCGCCGGGCTACATCGCCGAGACGGACGAACAGGCGCGCGAAGAATTGTGGCCCTGCTTCAAGGCGATGCGTGACCGCATCGGCCGCGAGCGCGGCTGGCCGCCCATGACGCGGGCGGAGTTCGATAGCGAGATCGAAAAGGGCTCGCTCTATGTCGGTTCGCCGGAAACGGTCGCCGCCAAGCTCGCGCCCGTGGTCAAGACGCTTGGCATCAGCCGCTTCCAGTTGAAGTATAGCGCCGGTGCGCTCGGCCATGAGAAGATGATGCGTTGCATCGATCTCTATGGCCAGAAGGTTATCCCGGCGGTGCGGGCCGCTCTGGCGGCATAGTCCGGGGTCGACCAAGGCGGTCTCCATGACCGACTGAAACAGCGGATGTCTCGCCAGACGGCAAGGCATCCGTTGAATCTTGTTGTCATTCGTTCGTAGTAAATGCTACCTATATCCATGCAAGTAGCATTTACTACGAATATGGAACACCGGGATGACAGACAGGACGCAAGAGCTGCCGACCTTCGAAAGCCGGGTTCTCGCCGTTTTCGATACGCTTGCACCCGCAGAGCAGCGCATCGCCCGCTTCTTCATCGATCAGAAGCAGGCGGTCCTGCTCAATTCGGCTGCCCAGATCGCCCAGCTGGCCGGCACCAGTGACGCGACGGTCGTGCGCACTGCCCGCGCCCTCGGCTTCGAAAGCCTGTCGACGCTGCGGGCTGCCCTACTTGCGGAACTGACGGGAACGCCGTCGCCCAGCACGCGAATGGAGCGAACCCTCGCTGAAACCGGTGGCTACGCTGGCGATGCGTTGCGCCATGTCATAGGCATTCACGACAAGGCATTGGAATCGCTGCGGCATGAGCAGTTCGCCGTAAGCTTCGAGCGTTGCATCGATATTCTGGTTGGCGCACCTCGCCGTCATGTCTTCGGCATCGGCCCATCCGGCGCGATAGCCGATTATGCCAGCCTGCAATTCAACCGCATCGGCCTGCCGACAAACCCTCTCTCTGCCTCAGGCATCGCGCTCGCCGACCGTCTCCTGTGGATCGGCAAGGGCGACGCAGTGCTGATCATGGCCTATGCGCCGCTCTACCGCGAAGTCGAGATCCTGCTCGAACACGCAGCCCGTCAGAACGCACCGGTCATATTGGTCAGCGACGACCTCGGCCCGCTGGTCGCCGACAAGGTGGCCGAAATCCTGCCCGTGCCGCGCGGCAATGCCGATCACCTTGCCATGCACGGCGGCACGATGGTGCTGATCGAAGCGATGATCGTTGCGCTGGCGGCAAAGAACAAGGATGCGGCCATCGACAGCCTCGACCAACTGAGCACGCTGCGCGGTTCTCTCGACAAGGCCTGGGCCAAACGCGGCACGCGAAAGCGGAAATGAACGCCGACGCGGCGCAAGCTCACCTGGAACATGAAGAAAATCTGCCGAACAAGACCATGCAAAATCAAAGCCCTAACCGTCATTCGGGAATCATCTCATGAACAGCCTCACACCCATTCTCTCTACCGTGACGGCATCCTTTCTCGGCTCATTCGTCGAGGTCGTGGAAGCTTTCACTATCGTACTCGCCGTCGGCGTGACCCGGAGTTGGCGTCCGGCGCTGACCGGTGCCGCACTTGCGCTTGCAGTGCTCGCCGCCCTCGTCCTCATCTTTGGTCCGCTGCTGGCGCTCGTGCCCATCGAAACGTTGCAATTCGTCGTCGGCGTTCTGCTGATCCTGTTTGGCATGCGCTGGTTGCGCAAGGCCATCCTCCGCTCGCTTGGTGTCATCGCCCTGCATGACGAGGAAGCCGCCTTCTCGAAGGAAACCGCAAGCCTGCGGGCACAATCGACCGATCACCGCGCCGATTATCTTGCCGGCCTTGCGGCCTTCAAGGCGGTGCTGCTTGAGGGCGTCGAGGTGGTTTTCATCGTCGTCGCCGTCGGCGGTGCGCACGGCCTTACGCTCTATGCCGGCCTCGGCGCTCTTGCCGCCTTCATTCTGGTGATGCTGATCGGGCTGCTGGTGCATCGCCCGCTCGCAACTGTGCCGGAAAATACCCTTAAGTTCGTCGTTGGCCTGATGCTGACGAGCTTCGGGATTTTCTGGACAGGCGAAGGCATTGGCGCTCACTGGCCGGGCGCGGATCTCTCCCTAATCGCTATCTTTGCGATCGTCTCGCTTGCCTCTTACGCCATCCTCCGTGGCCTGCGCGGCTCCACCGGCAACCCAACAGCAAAGGCAGCCCAATGACCGTTCTCCGCATTGCCCTGTCCGAACTCATCGGCATGTTCATCGATGACGGCAGCCTCGCCACGCTCTGCCTCATCCTCATCCTCGCAATTGCAGGCGCGGTCGAGTTTCTCGCCATGCCGCCGCTTGCCGGAGCCGTTCTGCTGTTGCTCGGCTGCCTCGCCATTCTGCTCTACAGCGTCCGCCGCGCCGTGAAGCGATAACGCCCCTCGACACGCTCCCTCGCAGATGCGAAGAATTCGGCAGCATCGGCGAAATGGAGAAACGGTCACATGAGCAGCGCCCATCCCGAAATCTATCTGGTGCGCCACGGACAGACGGAATGGAGCCTTTCCGGCAGGCATACCGGCCGGACTGACATTCCCTTGACGCCAGCCGGCGAGGAAGCTGCCCGCAAGGTTGCGGATCGCCTGCCCGCGATCGATTTTGCCGCCGTCTGGTCGAGCCCGTCGCAGCGGGCCCAGAACACCTGTACGCTTGCCGGCTTCGGCGACCGGCGCGTCGTCAAGGACGATCTGGCCGAATGGGACTACGGCGCCTATGAGGGCATCACCACCAAGGCGATCCATGCCGAACGCCCGGGCTGGCAAGTCTTTCGCGACGGCTGCCCGAATGGCGAAACGGCTGCCGATGTCGGCGCACGCGCCGACCGGATCATCGGCGAACTTCGCGCCATCGACGGTTCCGTCCTGATCTTCTCCAGCGCTCATTTTCTGCGCGCCTTCGCCGCTCGTTGGGTCGGCCTGCCGCCGCAAGACGGGGCGCGGCTGATACTCGACACCACAAGCATCAGCGTGCTCGGTTACGAACACGACATGACCGAACCCGTCATCCACCGCTGGAATCAAAACTGATCTGCAGCGGTATCGAGCAACGCCCGGTCGCTCGATACCTCCTTTGAAATCAAGGCGTGGTGCTTACCAAGCCTTGAGCCCCAGCAGCTTCTCGCCCAATGGCGTCAGCACTGCCATAGAGGCGTTGTGCTTTTCCCATTCGCGGGGATCGCCGGGAAAGGCATCGCGCTGCGGGTGATCGAGCTCCCGCCACAGACGAATACGCTCCTCACGCTCGCCGACATTGTCGAACTCAGCCGGATGCATGGAGATGTACTGCGCCATACGAACGCGATTGTCGGCGTGGTTCGGCCGCACGCCGTGCGCCAGCAGCGAATTGAAGATCATCAGGTCGCCCGGCTCCATATCGATATTGACGACCGACAGATCAGTCATGTCGGGATGCATCGGATCGCGATCCGCCGGCTGGGTCTTTTCCCAGGCGTCGAAATGCTCGAAGAGCGCCGGCACGCACTGAAATCCGCCGACATCGCCATCCTGCTTCTTGAGGCTCAGCACGCCCTGCACACCGATAGGCAACGGTCGGATCGAAGTGTCCACATCCCAATGAATGAAGCCGTTCGGATTTCCCTTCACCTTCTTTGGCGGATTGAGATTGGCCCGATCGATGGTGACCCACAGATCCTCGCGGTCCCATATGTCGACGAAGACGTCGTAGATCCGCTTCTCCATGCGGTTATCCCAGAGATACTGATGATTGTAGATCTCCAGCATGCCTGTGTTGTTGAGCTCCTTCATCTTGTGCTCGCGCCGTTGCGGCGCATACCAGGTGGAAGGATCGTTCGGATCTTTCTCGTCAAAGCGCCACAAAACGTCGACAAGCCGCTCGACATTCGCCGCCGGCACGGCGCCGCGCACAATCACATAGCCCTTGGTGATCCACTGCTGCCAGTCGTTCTTCGACAGCACCCTGAGCGGCAATGTCTTCCTTATATCCTTCAGTTGCGTCGTAACCGTGGATGCGGTCGGGTGGGCATCTCGTTTCAAGGCAGGGTGCATTGATTTCCTCCATCTGGCTGGTCCCTTCGTCTCGGGTGACAGAACGGTTGTAACCGCAGCTCCTGCTTTGATGTTGCCCGGCTCTGGCCAATTCTGATACTATTCTGGCGTCTAGTACTGTATGGGCGCCCTATGAAGCCTTATCTCGAAGTGTTGCCGAGCTCGCCAGAGGCATCGTGGAGCATGCTCAATCGCAGGCTGGACGATTGCATTCCTTTCCAGTGGCACCATCACCCGGAGTTTGAGCTCACACTGACGCTGAACTCGATCGGGCAGCGCTTCATCGGCGATCACAGCGGCGAATATGGCGACGGCGATCTCGTCCTTGTCGGCCCCAATCTGCCGCACAGCTGGGCCTCGCGCGCCAAGATCGACGAGTCTGAGCCCCACGTCGCGCTGGTACTCTGGTTTCATCGCGACTGGTTGTTGCAGATGACGGGTGGGGCCGTCGAATTCCGGCCGATCGAAACCATGCTGCGCCACGCCGACAATGGTCTCCATTTTTCGAGTGCTGCAGCCGCAGCCCTGCGGCCTGCCTTCGAGGCGATTTTCGAGAAGCCTCCCGTCGAACGATTGCTGTCGCTATTGGGTATTCTCGCCGGCGCCGCGGAAGACCGGCAGGCCATGCCACTTGCAAGCGGGCCGGCTCAGGCACCGGACATCAAGGAAAGCCGCGAGCGCATAGATCGCGTGCTGACCCATATGCATCTCCACTATTCCCGCGCGATCAGCCTCGATGAACTGGCCGATATTGCCGCGCTCAGTGTCTCCGGCCTGCATCGCATGTTTCGACGCCACACGGGCCTGGCCATATCCGATTACATCATCCGCATGCGCATCGGTGACGCCTGCGCCCGCCTTTCCTCCACCGATCAGGCCGTGCACCACATCAGCGACGCAGTCGGCTACGTCTCGCTCGCCAACTTCAACCGGCAATTCAAGGCGTTAAAGGGCATGACCCCTCGACAATACAGGGCGCTGTTCGTCAGCCGCTGATGGATGCCATCGCAAGCAGTCTTGCAATCTTTGCCGCCGCCGCATCCGCTGCGTGGGCTTCCATGCGGGCGATGCCGAACAGCAGTCCCGGCCGCGACTCTCCGAGATGCAGCGAGGACATGGCGCGCAATGCGAAGCCGTGCGAATTGATGGCGCGCATGGCGGCGACGTCATTGACGGCAGCGTCCCGAAACCAGCTCGCCAGCTGCTGGCCGCCACTACCTTCGCCGACGGCAAGGTGCTGGCCGCAGTGATGCCTGAGCGCGGAGACAACTGCCGCCATGCGTTCCGCATAAACGGCATTCATATGGCGCAGATGCGCGCGAAACCGGCCTTCGCTGATAAAATCGGCAAGTGCCGCCTGAATATGGATCGACACGATCGCTCCCCTCAGTCTCTGCGCCACCTCGACAGCCGCCAAGAGCCTGGAAGGCACCACGACATAAGCAACACGCATGCCCGGGGCCAGCGTCTTCGAAAATGTGCCGAGATAGGCGACCACTTCGCCACGATCGATGCCCTGCAAGGCGGCGATCGGGCGGGTCGCATACTGGAACTCGCTATCGTAATCATCCTCCAGAACGATGGCTCCGGTGGCGCGGGCGAATTCGAGCAGCGCCAGGCGACGGGGCAGGCTCATGGTGACACCGGTCGGATACTGGTGCGAGGGCGTGACATAGATCAGCCGCGGCGGCGGCCCGGCCGCGCGACCAATATCGATGCCTTCCTCATCACAGGGCACGGGCACGAGGTTGGCACCCGCCACCCTTAACAGTGCCTGCGCCGTCGCATAGCCCGGATCCTCGATCCAGGCGATGTCGCCATTCGAGCCGTTGGCCTGAAGCAGCACGCTGGCGAGTAACCCGATCGCCGCGCCCGTCGACGGCACGATCAGCACCTGCTCGGGCCGGGCGGCGACACCGCGCGTCGCCGAGATATGATCGAGGATCGCCGCGCGCAATTCAGGAAGCCCGCTCTGGGCGCCATAGCCGAGATCATGAACGCGAAGGGACCGGCCACGGGCGCCGAGACATCGCGCCCAGGCCGCATGGGGAAAGGTTGAGACGTCAGGCACTCCGGGCTCGAACAATCCACCCCTCTTGAATTCCGTAATGCGGGGCGCATTCGGTAGTGGCGCTGCGGGCTGGCCAAACGGCGACGGCGAAGGGAAAGCCGCTACGCGGGTTGCCGCACCCGTCGTCGACTGCAGATAACCCTCTTCCTTCAAGCGATCATAGGCACTGACGACGGTGGACCGGGCGACGCCGAGCGAAATCGCCATTCCCCGCGTTGACGGCACACGCTGCCCGGCAGGCATCTGCCCGCGCAGGATACGATCGCGCATCAACCGATAGACCTGCCCTTCCAGATCGCCCGAAACACGATCGAGCGCCGGCCACTGTGCAACTGTTGTCATGACGCACCAACTGGTCTGCTAAAAATCAAAAAACTGGCTATTTATAGCCTACCTCTTTGTTGGCAGAGATCAAGGATCAATCGACGAGGACGACATGGCCGATCATTACCCGCCAAGTACAAAGGATTACCCGACCACCGAGCGCACCCGCGTCCGGCGCAGCCCAAAACGTGGGAGCCATGCCCATGCCGACGTCCATGCCATTCTCGATGCCGCACCACTCTGTCACGTCGGCTATGTCATCAATGGCGCACCCTATGTGACGCCGACCCTGCACTGGCGCGAAGGCGATTATGTCTATTGGCACGGCTCATCCGCGAGCCGCTTTCTGCGCGCGGCGGAAGATATGCCGGTGTGTCTCACCTGCAGCATCATGGACGGCTATGTGCTCGCCCGTTCCGCCTTCAACCATTCGGTCAACTACCGCTCCGCCATGGTCTTCGGCACCGCCCGTCCGGTCGATGACATCGACGAAAAAACCGAGGCGCTGCGACGTCTGGTCGAGGACCTGTTTCCCGGCCGCTGGGAGAGCCTGAGGCCGATGACCAAGCAGGAAGTAAAGGCGACATCGGTGATGCGGATGAAGATCGACGAGGCCTCCGCCAAGATCCGCAACGGTCCACCGGGCGATATGGACGAGGCTCATCATCCGGTCTGGGCCGGAGTTTTGCCGATGAGGAGCCATTTGGCGCCGGCGGAAGCCGCGCCCGGCACGCCGGGCGGAATGGAATTGCCGCAGTCGCTCAAGGACTTGATACAATCCGGCCGGCTTCGCTAAACTGCATTTGATGACCAAAGGATTTTGATATGGATCTTGCCAGCTGGAGCGGAGTGCCGCGCCCCGAACGAACCACCCTCGAAGGCCGCTATGTCAGGATCGAGCCTCTCGACCCGGCGCGCCATGGCGAGAACCTTTATGCTTCGGCTCAGCAGCCTGGCGCTGAAGACCGCTTCCGCTATCTTTTCGAAAGCGCGCCTGCCGACTACGCCGCCTTTACTCCATGGCTTGAAAAAGCGGCATCTGGCGCCGATCCTCTTTTCTTCGCAACGATCGACAAGCGGACGGGGAAAGCCGAAGGCAGACAAGCCCTAATGCGGATCGACAATACGCATGGTGTCATCGAGATCGGCAGCATCCTGTGGGGGCCGGCGATCGCACGCAGCCCAGTGACGACTGAAACCCTCTTCCTTTTCGCATCCTATGTCTTCGATACGCTCGGTTACCGCCGCTTCGAATGGAAATGCAACAACCTCAACGAACCGTCGAAGCGGGCGGCCGAACGCTTCGGCTTCGCCTTCGAAGGCATCTTCCGCCAGCACATGGTTGCGAAGGGCCAGAACCGTGACACCGCCTGGTTTGCGATGATCGATGCCGACTGGCCCCGCCTGAAGGCAGGTTACGAGCGTTGGCTCGCGCCTGAGAATTTCGACGCGACAGGACAGCAGAAAACCAAGCTGACATTCGGATAGGCCGGATACTTCTCCGGACTCCGGTTTAGAGAGACTTGCGAAAATAAACCACGCGCTGGGTTTCCACGAAACCGAGTGCGTTGTGGAAAGCGTGGCTGTCGAGATTGTCGATCCGCGCATCGGATGCAAATTCAACACAGCCGGCGGCTCGTCCCCAGTCGGCAACAGCCTGGCAAAGCGCCTGCGCAATGCCTTGCCGGCGATGCTCATGGCGAACATAGATACCCTCGAGAAACAGGACGGGCGAAGTGTCGCAGCCATTGACGTAATCATGCCGCAATGTCGCTTCAGCAAAACCGACGACATGATCGGCAGCATCAATCGCAACGAGCCCAATAGCACCCTCATCGGAACGAAGCTGCTCAAGCTCGGATCGGTGATGCTCGATCGAATCGCCGGGCCAAAGCTCGGAGCGCAAACGCACCCACGCATCCAAATGCTCGTGTCCGGCTTCCTCAATACGCATGTGTACTCCTCTCAATGGCTCACTCTTCGCCTCCGTGGCGAAAAATTTCACTTTCGACTCCACAATCACCACGCTACATATCGCGTTTACTCGCGCACGAATTCTTCGATGATCCAAATCTGAGGACGATGGAATGAGATTTCAAAGCAGTTCGCGTCTTTACGCTGCTGTTTCATCCCTGCTGTGGCCGGCCATCTTTTGCGCCGGGCTGGTGGGCTCCTATTTTGCCTTCAACTCCCAGATGCATCTGCTGTGGTTCAATGTCGTCTATTTCTCCGTGGTCGTGACTATCGCGCTCTTCGAGCGGCTCATGCCCTATGAGGAAACCTGGCTCGATCCTGACGGCGAGACGTTCAACAACATCGCCCACACGCTTCTGAGCAAGGGGGCGGTGCAGATTGCCGCCGCCATTGGCGCTTCGTTTCCAATGGCGGTAGCCACGGTGGCACAGCCATTTCTGAGCCACAAAGCGGATATCTGGCCGGAGCAATGGCCGATGGCCGTGCAGGTCGTGCTCGGGCTTGTCATTGCCGAACTTGGTCTCTATCTCGCCCATCGCCTGGCGCACGAGCACCTGTCGCTTTGGCGTTTCCATGCCTTGCATCACAGCGTCGAGCGCCTGTGGGTCATCAATACCGGGCGCTTTCACATAGTCGACAGCCTGTTCAAGATCGCGCTCAGCCAGATCCCGCTTTATCTGCTCGGCGCGCCGCTGCCGGTTTTCCTGTGGATCGGGGCGGTCACGGCCTTCATCGGTCTGCTCACGCATTGCAACATCGATGTACGCACCGGCCCGCTCGACTGGATCCTGTCGACCCCGCGCCTACACCGCTGGCATCATTCCAAGTTGCTCGCCGAAGGCAACACCAATTACGGCGAGAACCTCGTGATCTGGGACCAGATCCTCGGCACTTACCATAATCCGCCTCGCCCCTCGTCCACCGACATAGGCATCACGGGCAAGGTCGCCGACAGCTTCCTTGCCCAGATCGTTCAGCCATTCTCCAAGACCGGCCGCAAGCAAATCATCGGCAAGAAGCCGAAGGAACTGATCCTCAAGGAGGAGCAGGCGGCTAAGGCGGCTGCTGCGCGGCAACGCAACGATGCGCCGATCCGCAAGAGCAGCTGAAAACGCTTTTGCCTGGGCACCCGTCAGGACCGTGACCGGGTGCCCCTGTCGCGCTTGTGCTGTGGACAGAAATATTCCGAAAAGTTTCGACCGGACAATGCACGTAATTCCGTTTCAAACCGGGAAGATATTGTCATTTAACGTGTATTGAAAAAGGCATCCCAGGGGATTACCTAGGTCCACACAAATTATCATGATGAAAGATTAGGAAAATTATTGATATGGAAGGGAGGTTTAGCACAGAATACCTCAAGCAGCTTCATAGAATATTTTTCATTTCTAGAGAAATAGATCGCCTTGAGCGAGAATTCATCAAGCAAGGCATAGCACATTTTCATGTCTCCGGCGCAGGGCATGAGTCGACCGCGCTGCTCAACGAATTCCTCCATGACGACGACTGGCTGCATCTGCATTATCGCGACAAGGCCCTGATGCTGGCCCGCGGCATGCCCATTCGTGAGTTTTTCTCAAGCCTGCTCGCTACGGCCAATTCCCATTCCGCCGGACGGCAGATGAGCGCCCATCTATCCTCCCGCGCACTCAACATCACGTCCATTGTCGGCCCGGTCGGCAACAATGCACTGCACGCAGCAGGTGTCGGCGCGGCGTTGAAACACAAGGCCGGCCTGCCGATCGCCATCTGCTGCGTCGGTGATGGCACCACACAACAAGGCGAATTCGTCGAAGCCGTCGCCGAGGCCGTTCGTGGCCAGTATCCCGTCGTCTTTGTCATCGAGGACAACAGTTTCTCGATCTCGACGCGCACGAGCAAGCAAACCTTCTTCGACCTGCCTGATGGACCCGCATCCTCTTTCTATGGCGTCGACATCATCCGCACCGACGGGGCCGACCTTACCTCGTCGCGGGAAGCCTTCCGCAAAGCCGTTCGCCACAGCCGGAACAATCGCGTGCCGAGCATCGTGCTCCTCAATGTCGAGCGCCTGTCCGACCATACGAATGCCGACGATCAGAAGACCTATCGCACCCTGCTGGAAATCGAGACCGGCTCCTCGCGTGACCCGCTTCCGAACCTGC
Source organism: Rhizobium sp. P44RR-XXIV (assembly GCF_001999485.2). Lineage (NCBI taxonomy): Bacteria > Pseudomonadati > Pseudomonadota > Alphaproteobacteria > Hyphomicrobiales > Rhizobiaceae > Rhizobium > Rhizobium sp. P44RR-XXIV. The sequence goes on from NZ_MPVZ02000026.1 coordinate 52,704, forward strand.
GGGCGATGCTGCACAAGGCCGGTGTCGATGCCGATGCGCTCGAGAAGATCGAGCAGGAACTGACGGCCGAAGTACAGGCCGAAGCCGCTCTCGCCCGCAGGGAAGATGCGCCCAAGGTCGAGACGGAGGCAAAGGCGCCCTACCCTGCTTCCTTCGGCAAAACGACGGAATATCGCGGCAATGAACGCGAAGCCACGTTGACGATGCGTGAGGCGTTGAACAACGTCCTCGACAAGCAACTGGCCGCCAATCCCGAAGTCGTGCTGTTCGGGCAGGACGTGGAGGACCCGAAGGGCGATGTCTTTGGCGTTACCCGCGGTCTCAGCACCAAATATCCCGAGCGCGTTCACAACGCGGCTCTCAGCGAATCCACTATTGTCGGAACCGCCGTCGGCCGTGCGCTCGCAGGTCAACGGCCAGTGGCCTTCCTGCAATTCGCCGATTTCCTGCCGCTTGCCTATAACCAGATCGTTTCGGAAATGGGCAGCATGTACTGGCGCACCAATGGTGCCTGGGAATCGCCCGTCATCCTCATGGTAAGCTGTGGCGGCTACAAGCCGGGCCTCGGGCCGTTCCACGCCCAAAGCTTCGAAGGCATGCTGGCGCACACGCCCGGCATTGACGTCGTCATGCCGTCCAGCGCCGGCGATGCAGCCGGTCTGCTCAATGCCGCATTCGAATCGCGCCGCCCCACCGTCTTTCTTTATCCCAAGGCGGTGCTCAACAATTCCGACGGTCGCACCTCGACCGACCTCGACAAGCATTTTGTCCATCCCGGCCTGTCGCGCCACGTGGCCCGCGGCCGCGACCTGACGCTGGTCAGCTATGGCAACACGGTCTCTCTCTGTGCCAAGGCGGCCAGCGCCTTCGAAGCCCAGGGCTTTTCCGTGGAGGTGATAGACCTTCGCTCGATTTCGCCGTGGGACGAGAAGGAAGTGCTGGCGAGTGCCCGGCGCACCCGCCGCCTGATCGTCGTCCATGAGGACAACCGTACCGTGGGCATGGGCGCGGAAATCGTCGCCACCGTCACTGAAAAGACCGATGTGCCGGTCGTCGTGCGCAGACTTGCCCGCTCCGACGCGCATGTACCTTTCAATTTCCGCAATCAGCTCGAGACGCTGCCGTCCTACAGCAAGCTTGTAGATCTGATGGCCGAGGTCCTCGAATGCGAGGTCACCTGGCATAAGGAAGACGACAATGGCCCGACCGCCGCCATCAAGGCGATCGGCTCCGGCCCTGCCGACGAAAACGTGCTGATCACCGATCTGCTGGTGAAGCCAGGCGACACGATCGAAGTGGGTCAGCTGGTTGCCGTCGTCGAAGCCACCAAGGCTTCGGTCGAGATCTGCGCCAATATCGGCGGCGTGGTACAGGAAGTTTTTGTCCGGATCGGCGACCAGGTCGCGACCGACAGCCCGCTTCTGACTGTGGACGCCAATCGCGACATGGCAGAGCAGAACTTCGCGCTCGCCTCCGAAATACAGAACAAGTTTGTATTGCGCCGCCTGAAGTCACATTCCATTCCGGCGTTGCGCCGCCACTCCGGTAGTTTCTCGGAAATCGCCGTCAGCGGCCTCGGCATTGCCACCGGCGGCCGCCGCGTCGCCAACGAGGACATCATCCATCATTGGCCGAACCGTCGGGCCGAAGAGATCTTCGCGCTCACCGGCATCAAGAGCCGGTTCTGGATCAGTCCGGGTGAAGGCACGCTGAGCCTCGCGACAAAAGCCGTCCGCGATCTGCTGCGCCAGACCGAAATGTCGATTCACGATATCGACCTGGTGATTGCCGCGACGGGAACGCCCGATATCGCCACGCCGTCGCTGGCAAGCCGCGTTGCAGTGGCCGTCGCGGAAGATGGCGTTCGGCCGTCGCTTGCGGCCTATGATATGGGCGCTGCCTGCTCCGGCTATCTCTACGCCTTGCAGCAGGCCCACGACTTCATCGCGCAGCAGAACGACGCCAAGGTGCTAATCGTCACCTCCGAGGTACTGTCGCCTCTGCTCGACATGAAGGATTTCTCTACCGCGATTCTTTTCGGCGACGCGGCTACCGCAAGCCTGGTGACCACACGCGACATGGCGCGCAATCCATTGTTTACGGCGAGCCGCCCGATCGTCAGCGGCCGGCCGGAACCAGGGGATCTGCTCTACGTTCCGCTGCCGGATGATGGCGTCATCGCCATGAACGGACGCTCGGTCTTCACGGAAGCGGTGCATTCCATGTCCCGCTCGATCGAGGACGCCTGCGTCGATGCCGGCATTGAGCTCGCCAATCTCGATCTGCTGGTGCCGCATCAGGCCAACCAGCGCATCATCGACACGATCGCCAAGCGCAGCGGCCGCCCAGCTCTGAGCGTCATCGAGAATTATGGCAATACCAGCTCTTCGAGCATCCCGCTTGCCATGCATCATGTCGTCAATGAACGCTCCGAGCCGCTCAATCTCGGCCTCGTCGCCTTCGGCGGCGGCATGACGGCGGGTGCTGCGATAGTTCGCACGATAAAATAACAATCATAGCGTAGCCGCTGTTCTTGCAGCCGCGCAGATCCGATAACGACGCCTCGCTCTTGTTCCATCAAGTGTGAGGCGTTCGTCCGATTAGGCGCAATTTGGCGGCAGCTGCTACATAGATCCGAGATGCGCGTACCCTCGATCGCGTATCAGAAGCGCGAAGCATCAAGTTTTTGCAACCTATGCTGCCTATCTTTCATTACAATTCATCCATGTTTGCGTGTGCCATCTCTTGAAAAGCACCTGAGCGGTACTTTACTTGAGGTGCATGGCAAAGGCACCCGCTTCATTGCACCCAACGCATCTGCGATACGAACTCGCTCCCGATGCAGCGGCACGACTGGCGATGGACGAGACCTTCGCTGCATACGGGCAGATGATGAGGCTGCTCACAGAGATCGTTCCGGACAGAGCCGGGGCGAACCTCGTTACGCTTCATGAGCTTGCCTATGAAACCATCCGCGAACGCACCGCTTTGCCCGCGCGCCTCGTAACGCTCGGCCTGCGTGATTTCGCGGCCAACAGGGGCGAGCCAGCGGGCACAAACCGCCTGCCGCTCGACGAAAAGCTCTTTGCCATCAAGGGTCCGTCGGATCTGACAATCTCGACGGTGCGCGGCCGTATCGCCGTGCCCTTTGACGTGGCCGGTTACTTCAAGGGGTGGGACACCAATCTTCCCGCCTACCTGATCGCCGATGGCGGCCACTACGCGATTCACATCGGGGTTACACCAAACTCTCCCCGAACGGAGGAAAATATGACGATGAACGAAGGCATTCTTTCCCGTATGGGACGACTGATCGCCGGCCTCGCCAACGCGGCAGTCGACAAGGTGGAAGGCGCCAACAAGATCGCAGTCATAGAACAGGCGCTCCATGAGATCGACGCAGCCGCTGACGAAGCGCGCGCCGATCTCGGCAAGGCACGCGCCGAGGAATACCGCATCCAGAGCCGCCGCACCGAAATCGTCGACGATCTCACAGCCCTCGACGCGAAGATCCGCCTTGCGATATCGGCCGAGCGCGAAGACCTCGCCAAGGCCGGCGTCGCCCGCCAGATCGATCTCGAATCCCAGATCGCCGCGCTCGACAAGGCGCTCGCGGATGCAAATGCACAGATCGATGAAGGACAGAAGGCGCTGCAGGCCGTTCTTGCCACCCGCCGCGAGGCGGAGGCCCGCCTGGCCGATTTCAAGCGCAGCGTAGCCCGCCACGCGCCGGAAGAAGCAACTGGTGGCGTCCGCGCGCGACACCGGCAGCAGGTGCGGCGCGTGCAGCCGCCGCCGTCTCCGCCTCACCGGCGTTCCGGCAGGCGAGCCTGCCACCAGCGCCGAGCTCGATGACTGACCGCCTGCACCGGGAGCAGGCCATTGCAGCGCGCCTTGCCCGTTTCAGGGCGAATGATCAGTAACGACCATGCACCTCTTCCTCGCACCCGAATGTGCGCCCTTTGCCATCGCGGCGATGATCCTGATCGGCCTGACAGTCATCGAGATCCTCTCGATGCTGCTCGGTTTCTCCTTGAGCGAGATGATCGGCAAGCCACATCTTGATGGTCACGATGGCGTTGTCGCCGGCCTGCTCTCCTGGATCAACCTCGGCGGCGTGCCGCTGTTGATCCTGATCATGCTGCTGCTCGGCCTCTTCGCCATCGTGGGCTTTGCCGTGCAGGCGGTGGCCGCCATGGTCTGGACACCGCTGCCCGCAGTGGTGGCCGTACTCCCCGCCGCCTTTTTCACGATCCCGCTGGTGAGAGGCTCCACCCGTACCATCGCGCGGCTCATTCCGCGCGACGAGACCTATGTCGTCGATGCCGGCGATTTCGTCGGTCGCACCGCCAAAGTCACTGTCGGACCGTTGGACCAGGGCTTGCCCGGCCGCGTCTCGGTCAAGGACGTGCACGGCAACTGGCATCAGCTACGCGCCAGTGCCGCCAAGGGCGAAGGCCCGCTCGGCGTTGGCGCCGAGGTCCTTCTTGTCGATCGCAAGGCCGATATCTTCATCGCAGTTCCCGCCCCATTGGACCTTGTCGGTCCCGCTGATCAATCCTCTACGGAGCAACACCAATGAACGGCCTATATGACCTTCTTCTGCCAGCAGGCATCGGCATCGTCCTGATCCTCGGGATCGGCTTTGTCCTCGCCTCGCTCTACGTCCGCTCGAGCCGCGACGAGGCGTATGTGCGCACCGGTCTCGGTGGCCAGAAAGTCGTCCTCGACGGCGGTTCCGTCGTCCTGCCGATCTTCCACTCGATCGCCCGCGTCAACCTCAAGACCCTTCGCCTGGAGGTCCAACGTGGCGAAAACGACGCGCTGATCACCAAAGACCGCATGCGTGTCGATATCGGCGCCGAGTTCTATGTCCGCGTCAAGCCGGACACCTCCTCCATCGCCCTTGCAGCACAGACGCTCGGCAGCCGCACTAACGACACTGAGCAGCTGCGCCAGTTGATCGAGGCGAAGTTCGTCGACAGCCTGCGCTCCGTCGCCGCCACGATGAACCTCGACGCGCTGCAGGAGCAACGCATGGATTTCGTCAAGGCGGTGCAGGAAGCCGTTGGTTCCGACCTCCAATCCAACGGTCTTGAACTCGAGTCGGTGTCGCTGACCCGCCTAGACCAGACCGACATCAAGCATTTCAATGCCAACAACTTCTTCGATGCTCATGGTTTGGCCGCGCTCACCCGCGTCACTGAAGGCCGCAAGAAGGAACGCAACGAAATCGTTCGCGATACCGAAGTCGCAATCGCCCAGAAGGACCTGGAGGCGCGGCAGCAATCGCTGACCATCGATCGGACGAAGCGCGAGGCCGAACTGAACCAGCAGCGCGACATCGCCAATAAATCCGCTGCCACCCGCGCCGAAACCGCTCAGCAGGAACAGGCCGCCAAGCGCTCGGAAGAGGAAGCCCGCATTGCCGCCGAGCAGGCCATCGCTGAACGCGAGGCCATGGCCAAGCAGGTGCGTGAGTCCGCTAACATCGACTCGGCCCGTGCGGTCCAGCAGCGTGAAACGGAAGCTCGCCGCGACAACCAGATCGTAGCACAGGAAAGCGCCATCGCAGTTGCCAACAAGAGCCGCGAGGAGTCGGAAGCCAAGGCAAAAGCCGAAGCCGCCCGTGCACTCGCTATCGCCGCCGAAGAAAAGGTCGGCACCGCCAAGGCCGTCGAAATCGCCGAGCGCGAAAAGCAGATCGCCGTGATCGATGCACAGAAGCGGGCACAGACCCAGGCAACGGCTGTCACCATCGCCGCAGAAGCCGAAAAGCAGGCGGCAATCGACCAGGCGGATGCCATCAAGACACTGGCCACCGCCGAGGCCGATGCCGCGATCATCAAGGCCAAGGGTATTCTGGAAACCGGTAAGGCCACGGCCGAAAGCGAGGCGCTGCTCAATGAAGCACGCAACAAGCTCAGCCCCGCCATCATCGAATTCGAGATCACCCGCGAGCGCATCCGCATCGTTCCAGCAGCGCTTGCCGAAGCAGTCAAGCCGATCGAAAAGATCTCGGATATCCGCATCTTCGACACCGGCGGCATGCTCGGCCGCAATGGCAACGGAGCGACTGGCGGCAGTGGCGTCGGCCTCGGCGAAGGTCTCGCCGGTCAGCTTCTCTCCTATCAGGCCAACAAGCCGATCCTCGACCGCCTGCTCAAGGAAGCCGGTTTCGATGGCGACAATGCCATCTCGGCGCTGCTCGGCAATCTCGACAGCAAGCCCGCGGTGGTCCAGTCAAACGACAATTATGACGGCGACACCGAAGAGACGGACAAACCGGCCTGACGATTACGCCTGACCGGCTAAAACAAAACCCCGGAATCCGCTACGGATTCCGGGGTTTTTTCATAAACTTCGCTGGCGAAAGCGGATCAGGCCTTCGGGCGATTTCTCAGCGCTTCGGCCTCGGCGTAGAACTTCTTTTCCCATTCCTTGTGGTTGTCGAGACCTTCCTTGATGAACGGCGTGAAGATCGCCAGGTTCATCAGGGCCCAGTTGACAAAGCGTGCCGGGAATTTCAGCGGCTTGACGAAATCGACGAAGAGCACCACGCGGGTCTTGTCGGAATGGTTCCAGGCCTCATGCTCGTAGGCGTCATCGAAGATCAGCGCCTTGCCTTCCTGCCAGTGGCAAATCTGCTTGTCCACGCGGATCGCCAGCTTCTCGTTCGGCTCCGGCACGATCAAGCCGAGATGCAGGCGCAGCACGCCATTATAGGGGCCACGATGCGCCGGAAGATGCTTGCCAGGCTCGAAGATCGAGAACATCGCCGTCGTCAGGCCCGGGATCTTCTGCACAGCCGCCCAGGTATTGGGGCATGCCTTGATGTTCTGCTCGGACTTCACACCGAAGCCGAGCAGGAAAAAGGTCTTCCAGCGCGTATCGGTCGAGATAGTCTTCACGTCGGTGGAGATATCCTGGAACGTCGGCAGCTCGCTCTGGCGCAACAGCACCTTTTCGAGTTCGGCGCGGATCGCCGGATAATCCTTCTCGATCTCGGCCGCCCAGGGGAAGGTCGCGACGTCGTAGACCGGCGGATTGCCGAGCTTGGCATATTTCAGATTGAGGCTTTCAGCCCAGGCAACGATACCCATGAAAAAGCGCGTCATGGCGCTCGGGCGGTCCATCGGCGCGAGGCCGGCGGTGCCGAAGGTTTGTTCCGGAGCATGAGTTTCTGTGGAAGTGGGAGCAGGTGCGCTCAAAGGACTCTCCGTCATGTCTGTCTCAAGGCCGTCCGAGAGGAAGCATTGCCACCTGGGAATTGCAGGAGGATTGCAAGGTGGCAACAGGTTTAACATCGTCAATGCTCACCTGCCCGTTCCTGATTGACGCCCGTCTCCTTGGTTATGCGATGATCATAATAATCGATTATATGAGTTGAATAGTCGAATTTCGCAAGAGCGTCCGTTCGCGATCAGCGTTGGTTTCTCATGGAAGAAATCTTCGACGATTTCCCGGAGGATTTCACCTCATAATCGGCAAAAATGCGGCAAAGGCAGCCAATGTCTTTTCCTCAGACAGTTTGCCCCGAAATTATTAGCCGGACAATCGCTAATCCAGCGATAAGCGCCGCTATCGACAGGAAAACCGACAGTACGACATAGGCGACGGACGGCATCCATTGGCCTCGCTCCCAGAGCGCGACGCTCTCCAGCGCAAAGGTTGAAAATGTCGTGAAGCCGCCGAGAACACCCGTCGTCAGAAATAGCCGGAGTTCCTGCGACACACCGCCGCGAAAGACGAAATACTCTGTCAGGACGCCCATGAAGAACGCCCCGACGACGTTGATGATGAGTGTGCCGAACGGAAAATCGACTCCGAGCAATCGAGCCGCAATCTCGTTGATGCCAAGACGGCAGGCACCCCCTAGTCCAGCACCGAGAAAAACGACAAGATAGATCACGATAATCTCCTGCGGTGGTTGGACGATATCCGGACTGAGGCTTCCTGACTATCAGCATCGCAAGACTTTCGACAATCACCGGTCGTCTCGCGTCAAGCCTTTTCGGTCTTGCGGGCATTTTTGCCGCGCGCCTTCGATCCCTGTTCGCGAATATGACGAAGCGGAACATCGGCGGTGATCTGGCCGGAAGCCGCACTCTTGGCGATGCCAAGGCGCTGAGACAGATAGATGCTGGTGTGACCGCTGCAGATATAAGCGAGGAAGCAGGCGACGGCGAGGTAGACGGTGTGCGTCGCGCCGAAGAGCTCGATGCCCATGATCATGCAGGCGAGCGGCGTATTGGTGGCACCGGCAAACACGGCAACGAAGCCCAGTGCCGCAAAGAGATCTGCCGGCGCGCCGAGAATGGCCGCGAGCGCATTGCCAAGGGCCGCTCCGATGAAGAACAGCGGCGTCACCTCCCCGCCCTTGAAGCCGGCACTCAGCGTCACGATCGTGAAGACCGCCTTCCAGAACCAGCTCCAGTAATCGACTTGCGCCGGATCGAAAAAGCCGAGGATCGTCGCATCGCCCGAGTTCGGCGACCAGACACCAAGCCCCAGATATTCGCGCGTGCCGAGCAGATAGACGAGACCGATCAGCACCGCGCTGGCGATGACGGGCCTCAGCGGCGCATAGGCGCAGAATCGCTTGAAGGTGGCAGAGGCGATATGAGAGACTTCGCTGAAGCAGCGCGCCATCAGGCCGAAAAGCACGCCGGCAACGCCGACCTTGATGAGCAGCAGTGGCTCGAGGTGGAAGCTGCTCGCCGGCGTGCCAGAGAGATAGCCGACATGATACTGGATATGCTCGATGCCCCAGGCATGGCAGGTCCAGTCGGCGGCTATCGCCGCCGCAAGGCTCGGGATCAGCGCCTCATATTGCATGCGCCCGATGGTCAAAACTTCGAGAGCAAAGACCGCGCCCGCAATCGGCGTGCCGAAAACGGCACCGAAGCCGGCTGCTATGCCTGCCATGAGGAGTATGCGGATCTCGGCATGGCTCAGCCGAAAAACCCTGGCGAAAACGCTTGCAACACTGCCCCCGAGCTGAACCGCTGTCCCCTCGCGCCCGGCAGAGCCGCCGACCAGATGCGTCAGAACCGTCGATACGAGAATGAAGGGCGCCATGCGCAGCGGCACACCACCGCCAGGCTCGTGGATCTGATCGACGATCAGGTTGTTGCCGCCTTCCGCTCCGCGGCCGAAGCGCTGATAGACCCATACCATGGCGAAGCCGGCGACCGGCATGAGGAAGATCAGCCAGGGATGCTCGAAGCGCGCCGCCGTTGCCCGATCGAGACTCCACAGGAACAGCGCGCAGAGCGAGCCAACGGCCACCGCCATCGGCACGACAAGCGCGATCCATTTGAACAGGCCGCGAAATTGCTGAAAACGATCATGTAGGAATAGAGATGCGGACATCAGTTCGCCCCTCCCGCAGCACCGGAATTGGCTCTGTCGGGGACAATGGATAGGAAGGATGGAAAAGATAACGGCAGAAAAACAGGCATGACTCTACTCCTTCGCCTTTTGGGCGTCTTGAGTAGGAGTCATCAGCTTCCCTGGAAAATTCAGAGCAGCGGTTCGGCCACCATGGCCCGGCAGAAATCCATTACCGTTGGATTTTCAATACAAAAACCGGCAGGCTGCTGTCAATGCGGCGAAACGGCAAGCCGCCGATTTCGTCACACGGCTCTGGCAATCATCTCGATGGGTGCGAGCAGGCCGCCCTCCACCGACGTGTTGACATTGGCGCCGCGCTCGGATGCCCTCGGCCCCATCAATGTTGCCATGCCCTTCCCCTCGCCCGCAGCAGCCTTGGCTCGCATTTCGTGCATCAGGCGGATCGCCAGCGCGCTGCGGTCCTGCTCCAGCTCCACTACAAAGCCCGCCTCTTCGAGCATTTGGCGATAGGTATCCGGCGTGCAGACGAAACTTGTCTCCGGCGTCATCGCCCAAGGCATCGGATAGGGCACCGAGCCCTCGCGCATCTGCATGATCTCATAGAGACCGAAACGGCCGTCGGGTTTCAGGATGCGACGGACCTCGGCAAACAGCTTCGCCTTGTCCTCGATGTTCATTCCGACATGGATGAGAGTTGCACGGTCGAAGCCACCGCTCGCGAAGGGCAGCGACAATGCGCTCCCCTGCCGGAAGGACACCAGCTCCGCCAGGCCGCAGCGCGCGGTCAGTGAATTGGCGACTTGAACGAACTCCTCGGTGAGATCGATGCCCGAGACGATGCATCCGTAGGAGTCGGCAAAATGACGGGCAGGACCGCCGAGGCCTGAGCCGATATCGGCAAGCCGCATCCCGCCGGCCAGAGTGAGGTCGCGCGCGAATTCCACCGTGGCCGCATGCCGCCCCAAATGGAATTCGTCGACGCCGGCAAGGTCACTGACGCGAAGCAGCTCGATATCGCTGCCGTTATCAGTAAGCGTTTTCAGGATCGCCGTTTCCAGCGATCCATGGGTGTAGTGGCTGGCAACTTTTTCTTCGGTGGACATGCATGTTCTCCCAAGACGTTGCCTGAAGGTTCGCTATGAACTCAAACCTTCAGCTCGCGCCGCTCCGTCTCCGTCACCATGGCAAGATCCAGCACACGCTGCAAGTTGGCCGCGTGGCGGAAGCTCGGGTCCTGGCTGGTGCCGGTCATGACCGCTTCAGCGAAACGCTGATAATTGGTCAGCACCGGCGGCACTTCGATGACCCTCCAAGTCGCCGTTTCAGTGTCGTCGCCAAGGCAACCCCGCAGCTCGGAACCATTCGGGCTGTGGGACACTTCCAGGCCGCCGCGTTCGCCGTAGATACGCAGCTTCAGCTCGTTCAGATGTCCCGTGGCCCAGCGGCTGGCATGCACCACGCCGAGCGCACCATTGGCAAAATCGACCGACATCGAGAAGCTGTCGTTCGCATCGAGCATATACTCGCCGATGCGCTCTTCCGGCGCCTTGTTGAAGGTCTTCAGACGGGCGAAGACATGGTCGATATCCGTTGCGGCGCCATAGGCGGCGAAATCGAGGATATGGATGCCAATGTCTCCGAGAACGCCGTTCGAGCCGTGACCGGTCGACAGACGCCAGAGCCACTTGGACTCGCTGCGCCAATCGCCCCAGGCCTTGGAAACCAGCCAGCTTTGCAGGTAGGAGGCTTCCACATGCTTCACGGTGCCGATCTCGCCCGAAATCACCATCTCGCGCGCCTTCTGCAGCTGCGCGACATTGCGATAGGTCAGGTTGACCATGTTGACGACGCCTGCTCTCTCGGCAGCCTCCGTCATCTCGAGCGCCTTTTCATAATTCTCCGCGAGAGGCTTCTCGCAGAGAACGTGCTTGCCGGCGGCAAGCAGCGGCAAGGTCGTCGGATTGTGAGCCTTGTCCGGCGTGACGTTCGTCACCGAGTCGAACTCACCCCAGGCGATGGCTTCGTCCAGCGACAGAAAACGGTTCTTGATGTCGAACGTATCGCAAAAGGCGGTGAGCCTCGTCGCATCCGTATCGACGGCGCCGACGATCTCGACGCCGGGAATACGGGCGAAATGCTCCACATGGTTCTTCGCCATGCCGCCCGTGCCAACTACTATGAGACGCATATCCTACCTCAGCGATAACCGGCTTCGCCGGCTTGGTGCAGTCTTGGGCCACGCTCGACGATCGGCTCCAGCGCCTTCTCAACCGGCACATTCGGCGCATCGTGGATGCTTGCCTGCGTGCCGAGCGGGTTGTGTGCCCACTTCACGGAGTTGACCAGTACCTTCTGGACGGTGTCGTTGTGATAGGTCGGGTAGGTCTCGTGGCCGGGGCGGAAATAGAAGATGTTGCCCGCACCGCGGCGCCACGTCATGCCCGAGCGGAAGACTTCACCGCCCTGGAACCAGGAGATGAACACGGTTTCGAGCGGCTCCGGAACGGAAAACTGCTCGCCGTACATTTCCTCGTTTTCAAGCTCGAAATGCTCGCCGAGGCCGGCCGCGATCGGGTGACGCGGATTGATGACCCACAGGCGCTCGACGCTCGCCGGCTTCGCGCCACTTCAGTGCGCAGGGCGTGCCCATCAGCCGCTTGAAGACCTTGGAGAAATGGCCCGAATGCAGGACGATGAGGCCCATGCCTTCCCAGACACGCTTGGCAACGCGCTCGACGACCTCGTCCTTGACGGCGCCGTGGTCCTTGTGACCCCACCAGAGCAGGACGTCGGTGTCCTTCAGCCGGGCCTCAGTCAAACCATGTTCCGGCTCCTGCAACGTTGCAGTCGTTGCCTCAATACCGGCGTCGGCATTCAGCGCCTTGGCGATGGTGTTGTGCATGCCCTCGGGATAGATCCCGGCGACAACCTTGTTAGTCTGTTCGTGAATGTTCTCGCCCCAAACGACGGCACGAATAGTCATTACGGCACTCCTCTTATACCATTGGAATTGAATAGTTTACGCGATCCAAAGCGCTTTGGGAAAACGCTATACCTCAAGCCACTTGAACCATTTAGTGCAAGACATAATGCGTCCAAAGCGATTTGACAAAGGCAAAAATGGCCATGAAAAACACCTGTCTTTTCAGTGCGACACGGATTTTGAAAACAGATTGACGATGAGGACACCGGCGATGATCAGCGCCAGGCCGATGATGGCGGCAAGGTCGAGCTTCTGGCGGAAAAGCACCAGCCCGACCGCCGAAATCAGCACGATGCCGAGCCCGCTCCAGATGGCGTAGGCAATGCCCACCGGCATCACCCGCAACGTTACCGACAGACAATAGAAAGCCGCAGTGTAGCAAACCACCAGCAGGACCGTAGGGCCAAGCCGCGTGAACTGCTGCGACATCTGCAACGCCGTCGTACCGATCACCTCAAGCACGATCGCAGCCACCAGCATTGCATAGACCGATGCGTTCGCCATTCCGTATTCTCCGATATTCCTAGAGCTGTGTAAGTTCGACAAGCCGATCGATAAGCCTCTGGCGGGCACTCTCGTCCATATCCCGGCTACCGAGCAGGTCCGCCAGCCAGAGCCCGTCGGTCGCCAGCCTGACGATGGCCGCATCCACCGAGGAGTCCGTTCCGACATATTCCTCGCTGCGCTCGCGCACCCAGTCACGCCAGCGCTGACGCAATTGCGGCTCGCTGAGCAGCACCATCGTCACCTGCGCCCAATCCTTCGTACCCTGCGGCTGATCGCGCAGCGCAAGGCAGGCGTGAAGGTAGCCGCGGGTAAAGCGCCCATGCGGCAACGGATCGGCGCGCATCGCCTCCTCGATCGCCGCATCCAGTCGCTCCAGCAGACTGTCGAACAATGCTTCAAGCAGCATGTTCTTGCTGGGAAAATGATGCAACAATCCGCCCTTGCTGACACCGGAAGCGCCGGAAACGGCATCCAGCGTCACCGCCATCATCCCCTTTTCCGAAGCCAGCCGCGCCGCCACGTCAAGCAATTGCTGGCGGACGAACAGAGGCTGCTTTTTCCTATGGTGCGCAGTAGACATGGCGGCATAACATACCAGTTGGACGGTTTCGTCAATGAACTATTCGTCGACCCTAAAACTCACGAATTCCAAACCTCATCCGAGCCATTCTCCTCTCAATTCACGCAATGATAAGCGACATCATTCGCATCGAAGATCGATACCTTTGCCGCATCGACGGTAAACGCTATCGGCGCGCCGGTGGCGACCGTCGTCATGCCCGGATCCGTGCCGATAATCTTCGAACCATCCTTGAGCCGGACATGGACGAGCGATCGGTCGCCCAGGCGCTCTACAGTCTCAACATGCCCGCCAATATCGCCCTTCTCAGCGGCCGCAACGACCAGATGCTCGGGGCGAATGCCGAGCGTCAATCCGGAATTCGAAAGACCGTCAAGCGGCACGGCAGTCCTGATGACCGAACCATCCGGCAAGGTCGCTGTTGCCAATCCGCCCGCCTCACCAACACCGGCGATATTGATGAAGTTCATGCCCGGCGAGCCCACAAACTGAGCGACATAACGCGTTGCGGGCCGCGTATAGATTTCGACGGGTGACGCCACCTGCTCGATCTTCTTGTTGTTGAGCAGCACGATCCGGTCGGCAAGCGTCATCGCCTCAACCTGATCATGCGTGACGAACACCATCGTCGCGCCCAGGCGCTCATGCAACTGCGCCAGTTCGACGCGGGTGCGGGTGCGAAGGCCGGCATCGAGATTGGACAGCGGCTCGTCAAAGAGGAAGACATCCGGCTCGCGCACGATGGCGCGGCCGATCGCGACACGCTGGCGCTGACCGCCCGACAATGCCGAGGGCTTGCGATCCAGAAGATGCGGCATCTCAAGGATCTTTGCGGCTTCCTCGATGCGTCTTGCGATCTCATGCTTGGGCGTTTTGATATTTCTCAAGCCGAAGGACATGTTGTCGCGTACCGTCATATGCGGATAGAGCGCATAGGACTGGAACACCATCGATACGCCGCGTTCGCCCGGCGGCAGCTGGTCGACGCGCTTTCCGCCGATCCAGATCTCGCCGCTGGTGATGGACTCAAGACCCGCGATCATCCGCAGCAATGTCGACTTGCCGCAACCGGAACCACCGAGGAAAACGACGAACTCGCCACGCTCGATCGTCAGATCGATATCGTTGAGAACCTGCACGGCACCAAAATGCTTGGTGAGGGATTTGATGTTGATTCCTGCCAATTTCTCCTCCTGCGGAAAACTCGAATTTTGTCAGACCTGCCATTCATCGCATCCCGCCCTGCCGGATGATGACCGACCGGACGGGACTTTCCGCATTGGTTTATTTGACTGCACCGACAGCCACGCCCCGTGTGAGCGTACGCTGGAAAATCAGGAAGAAGATCACCGTTGGCGTGATGCCGAGCAACGAGGCCGCCGCAATTGCGGTCGGTTCCTGCGTATTGGCGCCCGAAAGCACGCCCATGGCAACGGAGACCGTCTGATTGTTGTTGGAGACCAGAAACACCAGAGGGATCAGAAACTCGTTCCAGGTCCAGATGAAGAAGAAGGTCGCAAGCACGGCGAGCGTCGGCCGCATCACGGGGACGATCACCATCCAAAGGATCTGCCAGCGGCTCGCATTGTCGATCTGCGCGGCTTCGATGATCTCGCGTGGGAAGGTCGCCATGACGGACGAGAGAAGATAGGTACCGAAGGCGGTATGCAACACGCCGATGATGAGGATCACCGAAAGCATCGAGTCGAACAGGCCTACCTGCTTGGCCATATAGTAGAGCGGGTAAACCAGCGCCTCCTGCGGCGCCATGATGGCGATCAGCAAGATCACCAGCATTGCCTGGCCGCCCCGCACCCGGCCGATGCCGATGGCATAGGCGTTGAGCAGGCTGAGGACGACGGCCAATATGGCCGTGCACCCGCTGATCAGGACGCTGTTGAAGAGCTTGCGGGGGAAATTGACCGTATCCCAGAAGTTCTTCAGCGCCGTCAGATCGAAGGTCTGCGGGAAGGCAAGCGGGCCATTGGCGGCGTAATCCGAAGGCGTCTTGATGGCGTTGAAGGCCGCCAGAAAGAACGGAAAGAGCGTTCCGGCTAGAAAGACGAGCAGAATGGCCAGAACGACCCAGCGGCCGAAGCCCTTTCTCTGCCGATGATCCGCCGAGACAACCGGGACCGAAAGCGAAGACGTGGCGGTCATATCAATGCCCTCCCTCGGATTGTTTCGATTGCATGCGCAGGAACACGATGCCGAGCACGATGGTCATCACCGTCTGCAAGGTTGCGATTGCCGCTGCGTAGCCGACGCGGTTCGTCGTGAAGAAATGGTAATAGGACAGGTAGGATGGCACGGTCGTCGCATTGTCCGGGCCGCCTGATGTCAGAACATAGATCGGCGCAAAAACCTTGAGGGCGGCGATCAGCGTCGTCAGTGCGACCACGAAGATCTCGGGCATCAGCATCGGAATGGTGATGGAGCGGAAGCGGCCGAACCAGCTGGCATTGTCGAGCTCTGCTGCTTCGTAAAGCGAAGGGTCGACACGCGCCAATCCGGACATGAAGACGACAAGGCAGTAACCGACCTGTACCCAGACGATGACGGCGGAAACCGCCCAGAGGGCATAGCTCGCATCCCCCAGCCAGTTCTTGGCCATGAAATCGAGGCCGATGGCCTTCAGCACCGCATTGATGATGCCGATGGGATTGAGGATCCATCCCCAGAGAACGCCGGCAGCGGTCAGCGGCAGGATCTGCGGCAGATAGAAGCCGGCGCGAAAGAAGCTCGACCATGTCCCGCTGAACTGCGCGCTGATATAGTCGAACAGCACCGCAGCCAGCACCAGCCCCAGAAGAATGGGCACGATCGTCATCGAGATGATGAACAGCAGCGTGTGCTGGATGGAGCCCCAGAAGGCGGCATCCTGAAGCAGCCTCTCATAATTATCGAAACCGACATAGCGTGGCGGAATGACGCCGCCCTTCCATGTCGTGAAGCTGATCGCAAAATTGGCAATCAGTGGAATGAGCACTATGACCGCAAACCCCAGCATGCCGGGGATCATGTAGAAATAGTATCCCGCCTTGCCGGCGCTCCTCGAATTCTCCATCGAATTCCTCCAGTCCGATACGGCGAGGCGGCTTTGAAAGCCGTCCCGCCGTTGTGATTGTCGCCGATGGTGTTATTGAGCCGCCTGCACGTCATCATAGGCCTTCTTCAGGCGTACGATGAATTGATCGGGCGTGGTGGAGCCATTGACCAGGCCGGTCGTCGCCTGGATCAGCAGCTCGTAGTAGCCGGGCACCGGCCAGTCCGGGTAGAAGCCGAGGCCACCCTTGCTGGAGATCTGGTTGAACAGCTCGACGTTGCGCTTGCCGACTTCGTCGGTGATCGCAGCCGGATCGGCACCAATGGCGACGCCGCCAAGGTTTGCCTGTTCGTTCTGATTTTCCTTGCTCAGCACCAGATCGATGAACTCATAGGCGAGATCCTTGTTCTTGGCGCTCTTCGGCACCATGAACATGCTGCCCGTCGAACCGACCGTGTATTTCGGCGTCGGGAAAAGGAACTGGCTCCATTTGAACGTCTTGATGGTGTTGGCAAAATTACCGTTGTTCCAGGTGCCGCTGACGAACATCGGCGCCTTGCCCGAAGAGAAGACGTTGGCGGCATCCGTGCCCTTGAGACCGGTCGAATCCTTGGAAATGTAACCCTTGCTCACCCAGTCGGCGATCTTCTGAGCGGCGAACAGGAAGGGTTTGGTATCGAGCGGCGCCTTGAGACCCTGATAATTCTTGACCCAGGTGTCGTCAGCCTGCGTCAGCGCCAGCGTGTAGAGCAGATGCTGTGCGTTCGAATCCACCGTGCCATAGGCAAGCGGCGTGATGCCCTTCTGCTTGAAATGGTCGAGAGCAGCCTCGAACTCGGCCAGCGTCGTCGGCACCTTCAAGCCGTCGGCCTGGAACATGTCGATGTTGTAAAAGACCGAGACGAACTCGCCGAGCGCCGGTATGCCGATGATCGGACCCGAGCCATAGACGCCGTTCGCATCATATTTGCTGAGCTGCGTGTTGGTTTCGTTCAGGACCTTGTCCCAGCCGCGTGCCTTGAATTGGTCGTCGAGCGGTGTCAGCAGGCCTTGCGAGGCGACGAGGCCCGCCGTGGCGTTGCCCTTGTTGTATTCGAGGACGTCAGGCGCCTGGTCCGAGTTGAGAATGAGACTGCCGGCCTTCTGCAATTGATCGAAGGTCTTCTGTTCGAAATTCACGGTCACGTCTGGATGCTTGGTCTTGAAAACGCCGAGCGCCTTGGTCCAGGCGATCGCCTGAGGCGTATCGGGCAGTTCGTACCACCAGACGTTAAATGTCTTGCTCTGGGCTTGCGCCACACCGGCAGCCAACAGAAGCGACATGCCGGCGGTGATCGCCAGCTTCGAAAAAATCCTCATATATTCTCCTCCACCTGCGAACCGTGACGGTGTTTGTCCGACGGCATGGCCCGCGCTGCCATCGGTCTTTTCCTCTCATTTTTACCGGGCGTCGCCTCTCCCATAAGACAAGAAGCAGACGCTCGGCAGTTCCTCCGTTTGGATGCCCGTCTTGCCCGAAGCGTTAGCCGCTCCGGGCATCTGATTAACGCACAACTCGCTTCCTAAATCGATGCAGATTCGCAAATACGTGCGCTATTCGACGAAGTCCCCACCGCGGCTTTTCTTCAGATAGTTCAGGCCATGAACTTGGCCAGTCATTTCGAGCGCGTCGCGATAGACCGGATCATGCCATCCTTCGATGTCGATGGAACCGGACCAGCCCGCAAGACGCAGCTCGGAAATGATGTCGGTCCAGTTGCTGTCGCCGAAGCCCGGCGTGCGCATGAAGACGAACTTCTCCTTGCCGAAAATGCCATGCTCCTTGATGACATCCCAGCGGATCGTCGCATCCTTGCCGTGGACGTGGAAAATCTTTTTGGCCCATTTGCGGATCTGCGGCAGCGGCTCGATCAGATAGACCATCTGATGGCACGGCTCCCATTCCAGGCCAAGATTGTCGTCCGGGGTCTCGTTGAACATCAGCTCCCAGGCGTCGGGATTGTGCGCGATGTTCCAGTCGCCGGTTGCCCAGTTGCCATCCATGGCGCAATTTTCGAAAGCGATCTTGATGCCCTTGTCGGCAGCGCGCTTGGCAAGCTCGCTCCACACCTGCTTGTAGCGCGGCAGGCTGTCGGTGAGCGGCTTGTTGCGGATGCGACCGGTAAAGCCGGCAACGCAGGTGGCGCCGAAATGATGGGCGTTGTCGATGCAGTCCTTCCAGCCCTGCAGCGTCTGCAGGTCAAGCTCGCGCTCTTCGAGCGGATTGCCGAACATGCCGAGGGTCGAGATGGTGATGTCTCGATCCCCGATGGCGTCCAGGCTACGCTTGCCGAGTTCTGCGAGGTTCTGGCCGTTGGTGGTCTGCCAGAAGAAGGGCTCGAAGCTTTCGAAGCCGAGATCGGCGATCTTGGCGATGTTCTTGGCGGCATCCTCGTTCGTCGCCCTGATCATCGTGCCGATGCGGATGGCCTTTGCCGGATTGGTCATGGTCTCACTGTCCTTGTGCTGAAATGTCGACGCGCCGGCCGGTCTTGGCACTCTCGATCGCGCCGAGAACCATGGCGAGGCTGCGGATGTTGTCACGGCTTTCCGTTTCTGGCGGCTTGCCGGTTTTGATCGCTTCGATGAAGGAGGCGATGACGCTGGCATGGCCATGTGTCTCCGCCTCATGCTTCGGGCCGGGAACCTCAATTGGGGTGAAGCCATGCAGCAGCCCCGGCTCATGACCGGCAATGGTAGCCTCGAAATTCTCTTCGCCGTCCCAGGTCAGCATGCCCTTGCTGCCGGTCAGCCGCCATTGGCTTTCCCAGCTCGTGCGCCGTCCTTCCGCGCACCAGGAGCCGCGATAGCTGAAGACGACATCGTCGGAAAAATCGAAGAGCGCATGGGCCGATGCTCCGTGCTTGTACCAGGAGCCCACCGGGTTTTTCTCGACGCAATAGACCGAGACCGGCACCTTGCCGGACACGAAACGGGCCGCATCGAAGGTATGGATCGCCATGTCGAGCAACAGCACATTGTCCATCTCCTCGCGGAAACCGCCGAAATGCGGGCCGAGGAAAAAGTCGCAATGAATGCCCGTGAGTTCGCCGATCGCCTCCTCTTCCACGAAGCGCCGCAGCCGGCGTATGCCCGAGATGAAGCGGCGGTTCTGGATGATGGCATGGACCTTGCCGGCTTGAGCGGCGAGATCGATCAGCGCAGCACCTTCGGCGAGCGACGTCGCCATCGGCTTTTCGCTGAGCACATGGCAACCGGCCTTCAATGCCGTCGAGACCACGCCGAAGCGCGCGGCCGGAATGACGACGTCGAAAACCAGGTCGGCCTTGGTCGCGGCAATGACCTCGGCCAGATCCGAGCCGATGAAGGCATTGTCGAGGGAAAATTCTTTGGCAAGGTTTTCCGCGGTCGATCGGTTGAGATCGACCAGCCCGACGATCTGAATGGATTCGGCAAGTGAAGGCGTCGAGGCGATGGCCCTGAGCCAGCCCTTGGACATAGCTCCGCACCCGCACAAAATGGCATTAAATTTCACGATGTCCTCCAGCGGGCGGTGCGTAACCCCTCATGACACGCGCTCCGTAAACGTTTACGATACTATGCGAAAAGATTTTCCTGTGTCAATAGAGGAGGACCACGGAAAATGGCGCATGGAGGAACACCGCGGCCGATGAAGGGAATTCGTCAGCTTGCCGAGCATCTCGATATCTCGATCGGCACAGTATCACGCGCGTTGAACGGCAAGCCCGACGTCAACGAGGAAACCCGCAAGCGCGTACTCGCCGCCGCCGAGCAACTAGGCTATGTGGCCAACCAATCCGGGCGCAGCCTGCGGCAGGGCACGACGAACGTCATCGGCCTGATGATCCAGTCCAGCAGGGAAACCGTTGAAAACAGCGACAATTTCTTCCTGACCGTGACGGGCGGGCTGCAGAGCGTGTTTTCACGACACAATCTCGATCTGATCATGCTCCCCTGCCCGAATGATGAAGATCCCTACGAGTATCTGAAGCGCATGGTGGCGCGACGCGTCGTTGATGCGATGATCATTTCTGAGACGCAGCGCGTCGACAAGCGCTTTGATCTGCTCGCCAAGGCGAAGATCCCTTTTGCAGCACTTGGCCGCAGCCTCTCGGGCACCCAGCATCCCTGGGCCGATCTTGATTTTGACGGTGTCGCCAATTGCGCCGTCGACCGGCTCGTGGCGCATGGGCACCGCCGTATTGCCATCAGCGTCCCCGCCAGCGACATCAACCTCGGCTTCGTCTTCGCGGAAGGCTATCGCCGCGCGCTGGAACGGCACGGCATCGCCTACGACCCGGCGCTGGTCATTCGTGCCAAATCGAGCGAACAGGGCGGCTATCAGGTTGCCGACGAACTGCTTCGCCTCGAAGACAGCCCGACGGCTGTGATCCTGATCTACGAACTGATGGCCATCGGCCTTTATCGACGTGTCATGGAGTCCGACATCATTCCAGGGCGCGATATTGCCGTCGTCGGCTTTCGCGAGGCGCCGCGTGCCAAATTCCTGCAGCCGGCGCTGACCTGCTTTCGCACATCACTGCACGATCTCGGTGTCGAGCTCGCGGAAATCCTGCTCTCCAACATGCCTGCCTACAATCATATCTACCCCACGGCGAAGCGGCAGACGACCTGGCCGCTTGAACTCGTCCCCGGCGAGAGCGACGCCTTCCACCTGACAACCAGCAAATAAGGCAGCGCCGAAACGCCGCACCGGCCAGATCGGCGGTTGCGGCATCGTCCGTCAGTTGCCATGTAGGACATCACGAACAGGGGCCGTGGCTTGAGCGAAGAAACCATCACACTTTACGAAGCGATCGGCGGCGACCGGACGGTGCGGACATTAACGGCCCGCTTCTACGAGCTGATGGATACGCTGCCGGAAGCCGCCAATTGTCGTGCCGTGCATCCGCCGAGCCTCGAAGGCTCGCAGGAGAAATTCTACGAATATCTGACCGGCTATCTCGGCGGGCCGCAGCTCTACATCGAGAAACGTGGCCATCCCCGCCTGCGCAGCCGGCATTTCGTTGCCGCCATCGGCCCGAGGGAACGCGACGAGTGGCTGCTCTGTTTCCGCCGCGCCATGGACGAGACCATCGACAGCGAGAAGCTGAGAGCCATTATCTGGGAGCCGATCGAACGACTGGCCTTCCACATGCAGAACAGGGAATGAGGAAAGAGATGAGTCTTGGCGCGATAATCCGTCCAGCCACCCTGTTTGTTGCGGGAGTTCTCGGCGGCGGCGGCGTGGCGCTCGCTGCCGCGGCCACGCATGGCGGCGATACGCATTTTCTCGGCGCTGCGTCCACCATGAGCCTGGCCCACGCCCCTGCACTACTGGCGCTCTATGCCGGCTATGACCGCATCCGTACCGCGCCGCTCGCGGTCTTGCTGCTAGGATTGGGAACGCTGATTTTTGCTGGCGATCTGATCAACCGCCATTTCGGCGGCAGCTCGCTGTTTCCGATGGCGGCACCGATCGGCGGATTGGGCATGATCGCGGGCTGGGCCGTCATAGCAATCGGCGCCTTCTTCAGAACAAGCGCCGCCAAGTCATGAAAGAACGGTTCGATCCTACCGTTTCGGAAGAACCGATGGGCTAAGGCCGTTCAGATCCCAGCCACCACACTAAAGCCTTCGAATTGCGGCGGCCCCCAATAGAGCCGCTTGTTATCGCCGGCATTGCGGTGCGCCGCGCGAAAATGCTCGGATTTCGTCCAGTTGATGAAAGCCTCTTCGCTGAGCCAGGTGGTGTGCGAGGAAAACAGCGTATAGCCCTCATCCACATTCGCCTTGCCGCGCAAGAGACGAAACTCGAGGAAACCGGGCACTTCGGACAACCGGGAATCGCGCCCCCGCCAAACCTCTTCGAATTCGCCCTCCAAACCGATGACGACTTTGAAGCGGTTCATGGCGATATACATGGCGACCTCGTTCGACAATCAGACCTTCTTGCGACGCGGCACAGTTTTATCCACGCCCGGCGCAAAGGCAACGACATTTGCGCGTCATGGGTCATCTCATCCAGCGGGTGATCCGGCATTTCGCCTGGCAGCCGCGCCTTCCACGATGGGAAGGACGTGACGTTGGCCGCACGCCGCTGTTCCTCGGCACGGCGCATCAACAACTCGTAGAGTTCGGGCACCAGCCCATCGCCATTCTGCGCGGCCAGCTTGTGCAGGCCGATCAGCATAAACCCGTCAGGACCATTATCGATCATTGGGAAACGTCTCGTTCTTTCATGGTCTGCAGCGCCCGCTCGAGGCTGGACTTGCTGCCATTGCGCAAGGGAATGAATGCCTTGCCGAATTTCTTGCAGCCGGTCTTCACCCGCAGGCAGGCATCGTGGCTGATACAGTCGATCGGGCAGAAGACGCAGTCGACCGAGGGCAACACCGTATCGATGCGCGACACTGCCTCGCGCAGGCCACCGTCGTGATGGATCAGTTCGGCCCCGAAATTGCTGGCGATCTGGCGCAGATGCGCCACTTGGCAATCGCGACCGCCGACATAGAGAAAACTGCGGACGTCGAGACCGGATTTCGCCGGAACCGGTGCCGGCGTCTGCGCCTGACGGTTCTCGCGGCCAAAATCCTTCTTCCCCTTACGCGCCATACATCACCCGTTTGCTGGTTGCTCTTGCGCGCTCGATTCCATCGAGCACGAGACAACCATATTAAACATGAGTTTTGGAGTAAAGTATAAAGTTGAGAGTTTTGATCATATTTTAATGTAGTACATCAGCGCACTTGGACTGCAATTGTGTAAGGCAGGCTTGATACGCCCAATTCGCTAGGGATTGATGGGCACGATCCGACTTTGCGCAATGCACCAAGGACAGCCTGATCGAATTCGGTATCGCCCGAACTGCCGGCAATTCCGGGCGATACGAGCTGGCCAGATGCTTCCACCCTAAAACGAACTACGATGTTCAATTTTCTCTCACCGGTGGAGGCGCGCCGTATGTAACGCTCGATACATGTCCGTATTTTACCGTCATAATTTGATTTGTCAGCGTTGCCAGACCCAGTTCGACGGGCGTTAGCCTGTGCGGTATTATCGGAACGCGCTGCTTCGCTTCCCTCCGAAGAACCTTTCGACAAATCTTGTTTGCCCTCGCCTTCGGAGCCCGATTTTTTCTTCACAATCTTTGGCGGTTGTTTCTTGACGATCTCCTTCGGCTTATCAACCAGTTTGACTGGCTGAACCGGCTTGTCGACGGGCGTCACGACTTCCGCAGGCGGCTCTGTAGCCTGCACGGTTTCTGTAGGCTGCACTTCTGCCGGCTCCGCTGCCGCGGGCTGAACCACGGTAGTCTCGGCTGGCGCTTGTGTTGCCAATATCTGAGGTTCCGCGGTTGCAACGGTCTCCGGTGATGTTGGCTGCACGGCTTCCGCAGGGGGCTGCGCGGCCTCATTGGTTTCGACAGGCTGAACAGCTTCGGCCGTCTCAGGAGGTTGAGTGGGTTGCGCCTCCACAGGCTTAGCATCGGTGGGCTGTACAGTATCCGGGGGCACCGCCTCAGCCTCGACCTGCTCTGGTTCCGGCGGTTGCTTGCTCTTTTCCCCGGCCGCCACTTCGTCAACGGGGTTACCGAGCATGACGACGTTGAGCGTGTCACCCTCTTCCTGTTGGGCATCGTCTGGCGCCGGAATAGCGAACCATAATACCGCAACAACCAGCGCTATGTGAAAAAGGCAGGAACCAAGGTAAGCAAAGGTAATACCCTTCCTCCTGAAAGAAAACGCACCGCTCGGCTTTTCAACCAGCACGTCCATAGCCGGCGGCTCGGATGCATCCTGAGCCGGTTCGGTCGGATGCTCCGGAAAGGAATCAATCTGCGTAAAACGGCTGTAGTGAGACACCGCCTCCCCAGCCGGCGGGCGCGGTACGCCCTCGAGGCCGGTAAGCTCGTGGCCCGGCAGCACACTCGGATAGTTGTCATTCATGCCACCGTTCGCACGGCGGCGCTCCATGGAAACCTTGACCGAGCGCGTCGCCATGGCCGTCAACCTTCAAAAGGAACGGAGGTCTGGGAGCGGGTCGTCAACGCGGCCTTGCACTCACCCGCCGCCGGGCCATCGCAGACCGGCGTGTCGTTGATGATGATGCGCGATACGGTCTCGCACTTCACGCCGGGCATGTCGAATTGCCGCACCCGCTTCTTGCCGAGCGGCAGGTCGCGGAAGTCGAGAACGGTGACGCGGTCGACCGCATTCTTGTCGTTGAAGAAGGCGAGCTCGAAGGAGATCTTGTTGATCGGCGCTGCCATGTCGTTTTCGGCAACGAAGGTCATCATGCAGCCCTTCTGAGACGGAGCCAGCGCATTGAGCTCGACATTGAGCTTGTGGTTGGCAGCGGCTGGAGCCGGCGCGGCGCTTGCATCCTGGGCGAATGCCGGTGCGCAGGATGCCGTTGCAAACATCCCCGAAATAGCGAGCGCCAGGATCGTTTTCGTCAGCATCGACATATCTCCGAATATGGTTTTGACGACTGTTGACCCGGCTAACCGCTTAGGCGTGCATCGTCGAATTTTTAAACTTGACTTTGTCAGTCTTCTATTGCGTCTTTATGAAACCATGAGTATGCAAGTCAAGATAAATTTGGCCGAGCAAGGGTTCGGCCCACGATGAATTTTCAGGCAAAACTAAACGGGATGATTGCTGAGAAGACCCCAACGCCGCCGGCTCAAAGCACGACGGCATCGCAGGTAAGAATTGTCGAGAGCACGGATATTTTCCGGGGCCAGACCGAAATTATGATCAAGCATGAAGGCGTTATCTATCGAATGAAGATCACGCGCCAAGGCAAGCTCATACTCAACAAATAGGCATGACAGATGACTGAGACGACCAGACCCACCCCCGCCGCCATCCGCGCTTTCCGCGCAGAGAACCCGAAGATGCGAGAGCGCGATATCGCCGCCCGCCTCGATATTTCCGAGGCGCCCTGGTCGCGGCGGAAGTCGGCATTTCGGCCATCCACATCGACGCTGACGCCAACCGCTTTCTGGAGCGGATCGCCTCGCTCGGCGAAGTCATGGCCCTGTCGCGCAACGAAAGCGCCGTCCACGAAAAGATCGGCGTCTACGAAAACATCAAGACCGGTGTCCACGCCGCGATCGTTCTCGGCGAAAACATCGACCTGCGCATTTTCCCGAAGCGCTGGGCGCATGCCTTCGCCGTCACCAAGACTGACGGCGACCAGCAGAAGCTGAGCCTGCAGTTTTTCGACAAGGCCGGCGACGCCGTTCACAAGGTGCATCTGCGCCCTGATTCGAATGTCGATGCCTATCATGCCATGGTCGCCGAGCTGCGGCTTGACGATCAGTCGCAGGAATTCGCCGAGGATCGCTCCGGCTATGACAATGGCGCCACCGATGGCGACGTCAGCCGCGACGAGCTGCGCGATCACTGGAGCCGCATGACCGACACGCACGAATTCTTCGGCATGCTGAAGAAGCTGAAGATCGGCCGTCAGGAAGCCATTCGCACCGTCGGCGACGATTATGCCTGGAAGCTGGAAACCGGCGCGGTCGCCGAGATGATGCATGCGTCGGTGCGCGAAGGTCTGCCGATCATGTGCTTCGTCGCCAACGAAGGCACGGTCCAGATCCACTCCGGCCCGATCTTCAATGTCCAGACCATGGGACCCTGGATCAACGTCATGGACCCGACTTTCCATCTGCACCTTCGCCAGGATCACATTGCCGAGGCCTGGGCCGTGCGCAAGCCGACCAAGGACGGGCATGTCAGCTCCGTGGAAGCCTACAACGCCAAGGGCGAGATGATCATCCAGTTCTTCGGCAAGCGGAAAGAAGGCTTCGACGAGCGCCCCGACTGGCGCGTCATCATCGAAAATCTGACGAGAGCCGGCGCCAGCGTCGCTGCATAAGAAGTGGCCCATGACGATGTTTAAGAACTTCAAGCGCATCAAGCCTTGGGAAGTCGCACTGACCTTGGTGGTGATGACCCTGCCGCTCGTACCCGCCAATCCCATTGCCGGATATGGCAGCCTCGTGCGCCATGCTCACGCCGCCGAAACACCGAAGAAGCTCGATACCACGCGCCTCGTCTCCATCGGCGGCGACGTCACCGAGATCATTTACGCGCTCGGCGAAGAGAAGCGGTTGATCGCACGCGATTCCACCAGCCTTTATCCGAAAGAAGCAACCAAGCTTCCCGATGTCGGCTATATGCGGGCGCTGTCTCCGGAAGGAATACTCGCGGTCAATCCAAGCGCCATCATCGCCGTCGAGGGCTCCGGTCCGCCGGAAGCTCTGGCGGTGCTGCATAATGCCAGCCTGCCCTTCGAAACCGTGCCGCAGACCTATGACCGCGACGGCATCCTGAAGAAGATAGAGGTCGTCGGTTCGCTGCTCGGCGTACCGGAAAAGACAAAGGCACTGGAAGACAAGGTCGCAGCCGATCTGGATGCCGCCATCGTCGATTCCGCCAAGCGCCCGGAGGTCGAGCGCAAGCGCGTCCTCTTCATACTCAGCAATCAGAACGGCAAGATCCTCGCTTCGGGCACCGATACGGCCGCCGATGGTATCATCAAGCTCTCCGGCGCCCTCAACGCGATCACCGGTTTTAGCGGCTACAAGTCGTTGACCGACGAAGCGATCATCGAAGCCAAGCCCGACGTCATCCTCATTATGGACCGCGAAGGCCCATTGTCGATGTCGAACGAAGATCTGCTGAAGCAGCCGGCCATTTCGCTGACGCCCGCAGCCAGCCACAAGGCGGTCGTTCGCATGGATGGCCTGCATCTGCTTGGCTTTGGACCACGCACCGCCAGCGCCATTCGCGAGCTGAACGCGGCTATCTACGGAGGCTGACGTGGCATTCAACGATGCCGTGGCGGGGCTGAAGCAAATGTCGCAAACGACAGCACGTCATCGCAACGGGGATCGCACGGCGCTTGCGTTCCTCGTGCTTGCCGCCCTCGTTCTCATCTCGGCGGCAGCTTTCGCCTTCTCGATCACGATGGGCGCCTCCAACGCTTCCGTGATCGACGTTGTCGCCAGCATGGTGCGCGACGGCGCCGATAGCGCGCTCAGCAATCGCGACCGCATCGTCATCTTCGACATACGCCTGCCCCGCGCGATACTCGGCTTCCTGATCGGCGGCGGCCTTGCCGTCTCCGGCGCCGTCATGCAGGGCCTCTTCCGCAATCCGCTGGCCGATCCTGGCCTGATCGGTGTTTCCGCCGGCTCCAGCCTTGGTGCGGTCGCCATGATCGTTCTCGGCGGCGGCGTGCTGGCTCCGGTCGTGCATATATTCGGCATCTTTTCCCTGCCGATCGCGGCCTTCATTGGTGGCCTGGTGACGACACTGCTGCTCTATAAGGTGGCAACCCGGCATGGGCAGACGTCGATAGCCACCCTGCTGCTGGCGGGCATCGCTCTCGGCTCCCTCGCTTTGGCTGCGACGGGAATTCTGATCTATATGGCCGACGACCGGCAATTGCGCGACCTCACCTTCTGGAGCATGGGATCGCTCGCCGGTTCGACCTGGAGCAAGGTCATGGGCGCCGGCCCCATCATCATCCTGTCGCTTCTGCCCCTTCCCTTCATGGCGCGAGGCCTGAACGCGCTGACGCTCGGCGAAGCCGCAGCATTTCACATGGGCGTGGCCGTGCAACGGCTGAAGAACATCGCGATCATCAGCGTGGCGGCGGCGGTTGGCGCTTCCGTTGCCGTCAGCGGCGGCATCGGCTTCGTCGGCATCGTCGTGCCGCATATATTGCGCATGATCATCGGGCCGGACCATCGCTTCCTGTTACCCGCCTCGGCGCTGCTCGGCGGCTCGTTGCTGATCGTTGCCGATGTGGTAGCCCGCACCATCGTTTCCCCGGCCGAGCTGCCGATCGGCATTCTGACGGCCGGCGTCGGCGGGCCGTTCTTCCTGTGGATGCTGCTGCGGCAGCGCTCGCGCCTCAGCCTGTGAGCCAACGATGATCCAGGTCTCCAATCTCGCTGTCCGGCTTGCGGGCCAGACCATCGTGCAGGACGTGTCCTTCGCCGCCGAGCCCGGAAAGTTGACGGCAATCTGCGGGCCGAACGGCTCCGGCAAGACAACCATCATGAAAGCCATTTCGGGCGAATTGGCCTATCAGGGTTCGGTGCACATGAACGGCTCTGAAATCCGTGGCCTGGAGCCATGGCAGCTCGCCGAAATGCGCGGTGTGCTGCCGCAGGCAAGCTCGATCTCCTTCCCCTTCACAGTGCGCGAAATCGTTCGCATGGGCCTCACCAGCGGGCGCAACCGTCATCCCGAACAGGCCGATCGCACGGCGGCCGAGGCACTCGCCGCTGTCGATCTCGCCGGCTTCGAGGGGCGCTTCTACCAGGAACTGTCAGGCGGCGAACAGCAGCGCGTGCAACTCGCCCGCGTGCTTTGCCAGATTTCCGAACCGGTCATCGATGGCAGACCCTGCTGGCTGCTCCTCGACGAGCCAGTCTCCAGCCTGGATATCAGCCATCAACTCACCATCATGACGCTTGCCCGGCAATTCTGCCGCCGTGGCGGCGGTGTCATCGCCGTCATGCACGATCTCAACCTGACCGCGCTTTTTGCCGATCGGATGGTCCTGCTCAAGGGCGGCCGTCTGCGGACTGCGGGCTCGGTCAGGGAAGCCCTGACCGATCAGCATCTTCAGGATGTGTTCGGCTGCAATCTGCGGGTCAACCGCGTTCCCGCCGACGGCGCTCCCTTCGTTCTCGCCCATAGCGCGCTCGTCGACTGACCCTGCTTCCGCCACCTGTTCCGGAACCTTTTGCTACAGCCGCGCGTTGAGGTGCAGCGATCGGAATTGATGTTCCGCACGCTAGACAAACTAGTGTGTCGGATAACGTCCGGTCATCGCGAACAACAGGCGCTTTTCGGGCGCCTACTTAAAGCAAAGGGAGCTAGACATGGCTACATCCATCCTGCATTCGGCCCGAGGCAAGCGCAATGGCAGCAGCCTGCAAGACGTCGAGGCAAGCATCGAGGACCAGATCGAAGCGCTGCGCGAAGAAGTTGCAGCCTTTGCCAAGCTGATCAGCCAGAACGGCGCAAAGCAGGGCAAGAAATTGCGTGCAAGCGCAGAGTCCGGATTGGACGATCTGACAGTGCGCGGCGAGGAACTGTTGCAGGAACTGCAACGCAGCTATGCCAAGGGTTCGCGCGAAGTTCGCAGAACCGTTCGTCAGCATCCTGTCGCCACCATCGGCGCAGCCGCGGCATTCGGCTTGGCGGTCGCCCTGCTTCTGTCTCGCCGCTAGGGAGGCGGAATGCTGACCTCGATCCTGGGCCTGCTGCTGTCAGGCAAATTGAGCCGTACCGTTGCGCGAACCAAGCGCAACGGTATTTTTATCGCGGTTGCAGTGCTCCTGCTGCTGACGGCCTATGCCTTCTTTCTCGTGGCGGCCGCCATCTGGCTTGCGGCGATATATGGCGCCGCGGCTTCGGCACTCTTCATCGGCGCGGGAGCCTTGCTGCTCGGCCTGATCGTGCTTGTCATCATGGCGATCATCGACAAGCAGGAGCAGCGTCGCGCTCGCGAGCGTCGCCTCGCAATGGAATCGATCGCGGTCACCGTACTCGGCCTCGTGAAAAAGCAGCCGTTAATGACTGCGGCGATCGCCGCGGCCCTGCTGTTCGGCAATATGTTCGGAACGAGCAGCGAGGACGATTGAAATTCCAGCTTCCCTCGTAATCTCGTAGGGAAGCGACGTCCGTCACCACACATGAATGAGATAGGAAAAGGCCCGGTCTTTTGGACCGGGCCTTTTCTTTAGAAGGCAAATGCCTTTGATGTCAGCGGCGCCGAAGTGGCATCCGGACCAAAGTCCGCTTCACCGGAAATGCCGAGCAATTCCTGAAGGCGCTGGCGGGCGCGGTTGACGCGGCTCTTGATCGTCCCGACTGCGCAGCCGCAAATCTCGGCGGCTTCCTCATAGGAAAATCCGGAAGCACCCACGAGGATGATGGCTTCGCGCTGATCCGGCGGCAACTGATCGAGCGCCTTGCGGAAATCCTGAAGATCGAGCGCACCATATTGCGATGGATGGGTTGCCATCGATTCCGTGAAGATGCCGTCGCTGTCCTGCACCTCGCGGCCGCTCTTGCGCATCTGGCTATAGAGTTCGTTGCGCAGGATGGTGAAGAGCCAGGCCTTCATATTCGTGCCCATCTCGAAATGATCCTGCTTGGCCCAGGCCTTCATGATCGTATCCTGGACAAGATCGTCTGCCCGATCATGGCGACCGGTCAATGAAATAGCGAAGGCTCGCAGGCTCGGAAGAGCCGACAGGAGTTCGCGCTTGAAGCTCGATTGCGGTTCCATCTCGCCCACCTCCTATTTAGAGACGTTCGAGGAAGCCAAGCGCTCGGCCTGATCCAGCTTCTCGAGCAGATCAAGGAAGCGATCGGGAATGGCTTCGTCCTGCACTGCAGCATAAAAGGAGCGCAGCCTGTTGCCGATCTGATTGTTGGGGTCGAGGATATCGATTGCGCGCAGGTCGGATGTCTTGGTGTCTGCGTCCTCGTGATTTTGAACTGTCATTTAGCCTGCTCGCTTTTTCAATTGTCTCGCGTTCATGGGTAGGACATGCCTTTCCGCCTCGCCGTTCAGGAGAACAGTCCAGCTCGTCCAAACAGCTTCGTAACGACTCGTAAAGGATGAAGCCCGCCGATTGTAAGCATTGTAATGCGACTAGCTAAAAAAAGTTCCGACAAAGAGGAACTTTTTTACTGAACTGACGTTTGTTAGTCATCGCAGCCCTCTGTGCTGTATTTAAATTAGAATTTTATAAAAGGCGGGAGCCCTTGATGACACTTTCCACACGCATTGCGCCGCACCTCCCCTATTTGCGTCGTTATTCACGTGCTTTGACTGGAACGCAGACGTCCGGGGACGCCTATGTTGCTGCGGTTTTGGAAGCCATCATCACCGACATCTCCATATTCCCGGATACCGACAGCGACCGCGTTGCACTCTATAAACTGTTCACCAAGCTGTTCGGTTCCGTATCCCTTCAGATTCCCGAACCAATCTCGCCCTTCGCCTGGGAACAGCGCGCAACAGTGAACCTCTCCAAGGTCTCCCCGCGCGCGCGCCAGGCGTTCCTGCTCGCATCCGTCGAAAGTTTCCGCCTCGGCGAGATCGCCGACATCCTCGACATCTCGGAAAGCGATGCCATGCATCTGCTCGACACTGCGTCGCAGGAAATTTCGCGGCAGGTAGCCACGGAAATCATGATCATCGAGGACGAGCCGCTGATCGCGATGGATATCGAGCAGATGGTCGAAAGCCTCGGACATCGCGTGACCGGCATTGCCCGCACCCATGCCGAAGCGGTTGCGCTCTACAATGCAACGAAGCCGAGGATGGTTCTTGCCGACATCCAGCTTGCCGATGGCAGTTCGGGCATCGACGCCGTCAACGACATCCTGAAGACGGCCAATATCCCTGTGATCTTCATTACCGCATTCCCAGAGCGCCTTTTGACGGGCGAACGGCCGGAGCCGACCTTCCTCGTCACGAAGCCGTTCAACCCCGACATGGTGAAGGCACTCATCAGCCAGGCGCTTTTCTTCAACGAAACCACAAAGGTGGCGGCCTAATTCGATTGGAAACCCTGCTGCGGAACAAAGATCACAGCCGGGCGTTGAGATTCAATGCGGCCGGTTTACGGACTGTTATACCGGGTAATTTTATAGGTCGGTCCGAATTCTTGCGAGTGAGAATGCCCTATCGGCGGGGCTCTCGAAATTCGAGTGAAAGGCAAGCGGGTGAATACGTCTGAACCATTACCCGGCGCGCCTTTGAGTTTGGAAGGCAAAGCCGCTCTGATGGAGCGGGCGCTTGCGAGCGCCAACGTGTGGGTCCTGTTTCAGGACCAAGCTCTGGCAATACGGTATGCCGACAATCTGCCGGATCATCTGCAGCCATCCCTCGTGATTGGCGGCAACGACTGGCATTTGTTCGGCGAGAAGGATGGAGAGCACCTCTTGCGCCTGAAGCGAGGGGTGCTCGAAACCGGCAAGCCGGCCACCGCGGAAGTCGAAATTCCAAGCGGCGACGGCATACGCATCTACGAGCTGAAGATAGAGCGCATTGGCGGCCGCAAGCCGCAGGGCGTACTGTCAGTCATCTCTGAAATCACCGAAAGCCGCCACCGCGAAAAAGTCCTGAAGTCGCTACTGCGCGAGCTATCGCATCGCTCGAAGAACCTTCTGGCGATCATTCAGGGCATCGCAACGCAGACCGCGCGCCATACTCTTTCAGTCGACAATTTCCTGATCAAATTCCGTGGCCGGCTGCAATCCCTGTCGAATTCACAAGATCTCATCACCGATTCCAGCTGGCGTGGTGCCTATCTGTTCGAACTTGCGGAAAAGCAGTTCGCGCCCTACTGGCCCGATGCCGGCGTACCCATGCCGATCTACGGCATCAATGCACATCTGACACCCAATGCAGCCGTGCACCTGGGACTTGCCCTGCACGAGTTGATCGTCAACTCCGCCTCGCATGGCGCCATTTCGGCGGGAGCGACCAGCATCACGCTGAATTGCAAGGAAGCCGAACTCGATGGCAAGAAGGCGATCGAGGTGGCATGGTCGGAGCGTTTCTATACGCCCAACGACCATGAATTCGAGGACAACAGCTTCAGCCGCACGGTGCTCGAGCGTGTCGTGCCGACTTCCATGAATGGCCGCGCCGACTTTGCCATCGGCGATGGAAGCATCGGCTATCGCCTCACCATTCCCGAAACTGAATATGAGATCCTGAGACGCCGCTGATCCGCCTGACAGGCGCCGATCCGCAAGGCAAAAGAAACAGCCAGTGCGAGGGCGACGCACTGGCTGCTTTGCACTCATCGGGAGGGGACCGTGAGTAGAAGTCCTGTGATGCTATTGGGCGTGCATCAGGGGGATGCGATCATCGACAGGACATCCTAATAACGATGCTGCCGGGCCTTGGTTCCATCCGGAGGCAAAAAAATTCGCTTTTTCTTCACCCGCACCGCATTGGCAAAATGATCCGTAGCGCAGTCGGCCTCCTGCTCCGCTTCGACGGCAAAGCCTCGTGGGCTTCGGACTCCGTTACTCGCTATATTCACAAAATCACAGCAAAATTAAGCAGTTGCATGAT
Source organism: Rhizobium sp. P44RR-XXIV (assembly GCF_001999485.2). NCBI lineage: Bacteria > Pseudomonadati > Pseudomonadota > Alphaproteobacteria > Hyphomicrobiales > Rhizobiaceae > Rhizobium > Rhizobium sp. P44RR-XXIV. The sequence goes on from NZ_MPVZ02000026.1 coordinate 86,343, forward strand.
TTTTGGGGACCAACCTGGCACGTCCCGACGACACATTTCAGGCTGCAATACAGCAAAGAAAAACGCAAAAATTTACCGTTTGATAAATTTTTTATCCTGAGTTACCGTTCTTGCCACTGGCCGTTTACTATAAGAGGGAACTTCAATGGGACGACTGGAAACTGGGATTCATAGGGGCCGGCTGACGCCTGCCGAATATGATGCTAACTTTTCCGATCTTCATCCGCGCCTGAACAACCATGAGGCGCTGGTTGCTGCCGACCGCTGTTATTTCTGTTACGACGCGCCGTGCATGACGGCCTGTCCCACCTCCATCGACATTCCGATGTTCATCCGTCAGATCTCGACGGGGAACCCGATCGGCTCTGCAAAGACCATCTTCGACCAGAACATTCTCGGTGGCATGTGCGCCCGCGTCTGTCCCACCGAACAGCTCTGCGAGCAGGCTTGCGTGCGCAATACTGCCGAGGAGCGGCCTGTGGAAATCGGGCGACTGCAGCGCTATGCAACCGATGCCGCGATGGCCGAGAACAAGCAATTCTATGCCCGCGCCGCTTCCACCGGCAAGAAGATCGCCGTTATCGGTGCTGGCCCTGCCGGCCTCGCCTGCGCCCATCGCCTCGCCGTGAAGGGCCACGACGTCACCATCTTCGACGCCCGCGAAAAGGCCGGCGGCCTCAACGAATACGGCATTGCCACCTATAAGGCAGTCGACGATTTCGCCCAGAAGGAAGTCGACTACGTGCTCGCCGTCGGCGGCATCGAGGTGAAGAACGGCCAGGCACTCGGCCGCGACTTCAGCCTTTCCGACCTTTCCCAGCAATATGACGCGGTCTTCCTCGGCCTCGGTCTTGCCGGCGTCAACGCGCTGCGCGCCGAAGGCGAGGATCTTGACGGCGTAGCCGATGCGGTGGCCTATATCGCTGAACTGCGCCAGGCCGGCGACAAGGCCGATATCGCCATTGGCCGCCGCGTCGTCGTCCTCGGTGGCGGCATGACCGCGATCGATGCGGCCGTGCAGGCAAAACTGCTCGGCGCCGAAGAAGTGACGATCTGTTATCGCCGCGGCAAGGAACACATGAACGCCTCGGAATTCGAGCAGGATCTGGCCGCCTCCAAGGGCGTAATGATTCGCCACTGGCTCGCTCCGAAGCGCATTCTCGACAAGGACGGCAAGGTCGCCGGCATCGAGGTCGAATATACCGAACTGCGCGACGGCAAGCTGACCGGCACCGGCGATATCGGCGTCATCGCCGCCGACCAGATCTTCAAGGCCATCGGCCAGACCTTCGAGGCATCAGGCCTCGGCGCGTTGCGCATGGAAGCCGGCCGCATTGCCATCGACGGCGAAGGCCGCACCTCGCTCGAAGGCGTATGGGCCGGCGGCGACTGCGTGCTGGGCGGCGATGATTTGACGGTCTCCGCCGTGGCACAGGGTCGCGACGCGGCCGAATCCATCAACAATGCGCTCGCTGCCGCCCAGTCGGCCGCTGCAGTCGCCTGAAAGGAGAATCGATATGGCTGATCTCCGCAATAATTTCATCGGCATCAAATCCCCGAACCCGTTCTGGCTGGCTTCGGCGCCGCCGACCGACAAGGCCTACAACGTCGAGCGCGCCTTCAAGGCGGGTTGGGGCGGCGTGGTCTGGAAGACGCTCGGCGAGGAAGGCCCACCTGTCGTCAACGTCAACGGCCCGCGCTACGGCGCGATTTGGGGCGCGGACCGCCGCCTGCTTGGCTTGAACAATATCGAGCTGATCACCGACCGCGACCTCTATACCAACCTGCGCGAAATGAAGCAGGTGAAGAAGAACTGGCCGGATCGTGCCTTGATCGCCTCGATCATGGTTCCCTGCGTGGAGGATGCCTGGAAAGCGATCCTGCCGCTGGTCGAGGAAACCGAAGCCGACGGCATCGAACTCAATTTCGGCTGTCCGCACGGCATGTCGGAGCGCGGCATGGGTGCCGCGGTCGGACAGGTGCCGGAATATATCGAAATGGTCGTGCGCTGGTGCAAGCAATATACCCGCATGCCGGTCATCACCAAGCTGACGCCTAATATCACCGACGTCCGCAAGCCGGCCCGCGCCGCTAAGGCCGGCGGCACCGACGCCGTGTCGCTGATCAACACGATCAACTCGATCGTATCCGTCGATCTCGACAACTTCGCCCCGAACCCGACAGTCGGCGGCAAGGGCAGCCATGGCGGCTATTGCGGTCCGGCGGTGAAGCCGATCGCGCTCAACATGGTGGCCGAGATCGCCCGCGATCCCGAAACCTACGGCCTGCCGATCTCAGGCATTGGCGGCATCACCACCTGGCGCGACGCGGCCGAATTCCTGGCGCTTGGCGCTGGCAATGTGCAGGTCTGCACGGCGGCGATGACCTATGGCTTCAAGATCGTCGAAGAGATGATCACGGGCCTCTCCGACTGGATGGATGAGAAGGGCCACCGCAGCCTTGATGATATCATCGCCCGCGCGGTGCCGAATGTCTCCGACTGGCAGTACCTCAACCTCAACTACATCGCCAAGGCCAAGATCGACCAGGATGCCTGCATCAAGTGCGGCCGTTGCTACATTGCCTGCGAGGATACCTCGCACCAGGCAATCACCAACATGGTCGATGGCGCCAGGCACTTCGAGGTGATGGACGAGGAATGCGTCGGCTGCAACCTCTGCGTCAGCGTCTGTCCGGTCGAAAACTGCATCACCATGGAAGAACTGCCGGCCGGCAGCCTCGACAAGCGCACCGGCAAGATTGTCGACCCGAACTACGCCAACTGGACGACCCATCCGAATAACCCGATGGCCCAGCAGGCGGCGGAATAACGCCGACCAACATCTGCGTAAACATGGACGGGCGGTTGCAGCTTGCTGCGGCCGCCCATTTTTACGTTCGCTATCAGCTTTTTCACAGTGAGCGTTTAGCTACTCGGAAAAGCTTGAAGTTCGCGCTATGAGAGTTGCGCTGCCCATAGATGCAGCAATGGCAACTCAGAGGAGGCGATCATGTCACGCAAGTCCAAAACCCTCCACGACGTGAGCTTTTGAGGTCACGTCCAAGCGACGCAAGTCTTTCCCATCGGAAACCCGGGTAAAAACCGGCTCGCAATTCATCCGGGGCGATATCGAGTTGGTCGAAAAACTCGGCCGCAACGATCCCTGCCCCTGCGGTTCACGGAGGCGGTTTCAAGAGCTGCTGCCTGAAGTCGGGCCGCTATGACGGCATCGAACGGGATTACTATTTTTAGAGAGCGGAGCTGATTTCCGCCATCGTCACAGGCGGCGCGATCCTTTAAAGCTTGCGCCGCCGCTTAAGACTGCCGAATACCAAGCCCGTCGACGAAGAGCTGCTCCAGATAGCGGGCAGCATCCTCGAAGCGCCCCTCGCCCGAATGCTCGTCCCCGAGTACGGCACGTACCTGTACATCGAAATCCGCGTAATGCTGCGTCGTCGACCAGATCGAGAAGATCAGGTGATAGGGGTCGCATTTTGCGATCTTCCCGGTCTTGGCCCAGGCACGGATGACCTCCGCCTTCTCATCGACGAGGCTTTTCAGCGGGCCGCGCAGCTCATCCTCGACATGCGGCGCACCCTGCAGCATCTCATTGGCAAAGAGCCTGCTTTCACGCGGGAAATCGCGGGCCATTTCCAGCTTGCGGCGGATATAGGAACGGATCTCACTTTCAGGATCGCCATTGGCATCGAAGGCGCGCAACGGCTCCAGCCAGGTAAACAGAACCCGGTCGATCAGCGCGCGATGCATCGCCTCCTTGGTGCGGAAATAATAGAGAAGATTGGGCTTCGACATCCCAGCCACTTCGGCAATCTGATCGATGGTCGAGCCGCGAAAGCCGTTCACGGAAAACACGTCGAGCGCAGCCTCGAGTATGACTTCCTCTTTTTCTTCCTGAATTCGGGTACGGCGTTGGGTGCGGGCGGCTCTGGGAATGGCCATGTCTGCTCTGTTTCTCCTTGAAATCCAAGCCTTTCGGCCGAGCTCTCGTTCACCCTGTCAGTGCTTTTAATTTAGGCAATCGCCTGAAATTTTATCGGAATTTTTCGTGCTTTTCGTCTTGAGCCGCGCCACGGAAGTTGTAATGTTTACCAATCGGTCAAATTATCTGTCAGTTGTCTCCTAAAGGCAACTGGCGATTTCCCGAGGCGATAAAAACAAGTAGACGCTTCGGACAGACCAACGGGAACAATTGGGCATGCGCTTTGCATGCCCCAGGACAAACAGGTGAGGATTGCATCATGGTGGCAGCGCCAGGCGAAAACATGCGTATCAACGGCGATCGCCTTTGGGATATGCTGATGGACATGGCGAAGATCGGCCCCGGCATTGCCGGCGGCAATAATCGTCAAACGCTGACCGATGCCGATGCCGAGGGACGCAGCCTTTTCAGAACATGGTGCGAAAATGCCGGTATGAAAGTCGGCGTCGACAAGATGGGCACCATGTTCGCGACCCGTGCCGGCACCGACCCGGACGCCCTGCCCATTTACGTCGGCTCGCATCTCGATACCCAGCCGACCGGCGGCAAATATGACGGCGTGCTCGGTGTACTCGCAGCCCTCGAAGTCGTTCGCACGATGAACGACCTTAGCATCAAGACCAAGCATCCGATCGTCGTCACCAACTGGGCCAACGAGGAAGGCGCACGCTTTGCCCCCGCCATGCTGGCCTCCGGCGTCTTTGCCGGCGTGCATAGCCTGGACTACGCCTATGGCCGCAAGGACCCGGAAGGCAAGACCTACGGCGAAGAGCTGAAGCGCATCGGCTGGCTCGGCGACGAAGAGGTCGGCGCCCGCAAGATGCACGCCTATTTCGAATATCACATCGAGCAGGGCCCGATTCTCGAAGCCGCCGAAAAGACCATCGGCGTCGTCACGCACTGTCAGGGCCTGTGGTGGCTGGAATTCACCCTGACCGGCAAGGAAGCGCATACCGGCTCAACGCCGATGAACATGCGCGTCAATGCCGGCCTCGCCATGTCACGGATCGTGGAGATGGTGCAGAGCGTGGCGATGGAAAACCAGCCGGGCGCCGTCGGCGGCGTCGGGCAGGTGTTCTTCTCGCCGAATTCGCGCAACGTGCTTCCCGGCAAGGTGGTCTTCACCGTCGACATCCGCACGCCCGACAAGGAAAAGCTCGACCGCATGCGCGCCAAGATCGAGGCCGAGGCGGCGAAGATCAGCGACGCCCTCGGCGTCGGCTGCTCAGTCGAGGCCATCGGCCATTTCGAACCGGTGACCTTCGACCCGAAGCTCGTCACCTCGGTGCGCAACGCGGCCGAAAGGCTTGGCTACAGCCACATGAACATCATCTCCGGCGCCGGCCACGATGCCTGCTGGGCCGCCAAGGTGGCGCCGGCTACCATGGTCATGTGCCCCTGCGTCGGCGGTCTCTCGCACAACGAGGCCGAAGAAATTTCCAAGGAATGGGCAGCCGCAGGCGCGGATGTGCTGTTCCACGCAGTCGTCGAGACGGCGGAGATCGTGGCCTGACGGTCAGGATTGCCAACATCGGAACTTCACACATCTGGAGCAGACACCATGAGCACAGTCATCAAGGGTGGAACCATCGTCACGGCCGACCTGACCTATAAGGCGGACGTCAAGATCGAAGGCGGGAAGATCGTCGAAATCGGGCAGAACCTCTCGGGCAGCGAAGTCCTTGATGCCGCCGGCTGTTATGTGATGCCCGGCGGCATCGATCCGCACACGCATCTCGAAATGCCGTTCATGGGCACCTATTCCTCCGACGATTTCGAGAGCGGCACGCGTGCAGCCCTTGCCGGCGGCACGACGATGGTCGTCGACTTCGCGCTGCCCTCGCCCGGCCAGTCGCTGCTCGAAGCGCTGACCATGTGGGACAACAAGTCCACCCGCGCCACCTGCGACTATTCCTTCCACATGGCGATCACCTGGTGGGGCGAGCAGGTCTTCAACGAGATGGAGGCTATCGTCCGCGACAAGGGCATCAACACGTTCAAGCACTTCATGGCCTATAAGGGCGCCTTGATGGTGGATGACGACGAGATGTTCTCCTCCTTCCAGCGCTGCGCCGAACTCGGCGCCCTGCCGCTCGTCCATGCCGAAAACGGCGATGTGGTCGCGCAGATGCAGGCGAAGCTTCTTGCCGAAGGCAATAACGGCCCGGAAGCGCATGCCTATTCCCGCCCCGCCGAAGTCGAGGGCGAAGCGACGAACCGCGCGATCATGATCGCCGATATGGCCGGCTCGCCTGTTTATATCGTCCATACCTCCTGCGAGCAGGCGCACGAAGCCATCCGCCGCGCTCGCCAGAAGGGCATGCGCGTCTATGGCGAGCCGCTGATCCAGCACCTGACACTCGACGAAAGCGAATATGCCAACGCCGATTGGGATCACGCCGCCCGCCGTGTCATGTCCCCGCCCTTCCGCAACAAGCAGCATCAGGACAGCCTCTGGGCAGGTCTTGCCTCCGGCTCGCTGCAGGTGGTCGCGACCGACCATTGCGCCTTCACGACGGAGCAGAAGCGCTTCGGTCTCAATGACTTTACCAAGATCCCGAACGGCACCGGTGGTCTGGAAGACCGTCTGCCGATGCTCTGGACCTATGGCGTCAACACCGGCCGCCTGACGATGAACGAATTCGTCGCCGCCACCTCCACCAACATCGCCAAGATCCTCAACATCTATCCGAGGAAGGGCGCGATCCTCGTCGGCGCCGATGCCGATATCGTCGTTTGGGATCCGAAGCGCTCGAAGACCATTGCCGCCAAGACCCAGCAGTCGGCGATCGACTACAACGTCTTCGAAGGCAAGGAAGTGACCGGCCTGCCGCGTTACACGCTGACGCGCGGCGTCGTCGCCATCGAAGAAGGCACGGTGAAGACCAGGGAAGGCCACGGCGAGTTCGTCAAGCGCGAGCCGTTTACCGCCGCCAACCGGGCGCTTTCGACCTGGAAAGAAGTCACCGCACCGCGCAAGGTTCAGCGCAGCGGCATCCCCGCAAGCGGGGTATAAAGCTTGGGCTCAGCGCTTCGGCTCATCTGCCGCTTAGCGCGGCACATACCGCTCCAGATCCGGCAGCAGGACGACGCTTTCCTGCTCGTTCGGATCGGTGCGGGCGATGATGGCTGTCGCCGGCCGGTCGCTGAGATTGGCGGGAAGATGCGGCACGCCGGCCGGGATATAGAACATCTCGCCTTCGCGAACGACAACATGCTCCTCGAGCTGATCCCCGAACCAGCAGTGCGTCTCGCCGGAAAGCGCATAAATCGCCGTCTCATGCGCAACATGCAGATGCGCCTTGGCCCTGCCGCCCGGCGGAATGGTCAGAAGATGCATGCAGATGCCGGTCGAGCCCACTGTCTCGGCGGCGATCCCCTCGAAATAGTTGAAGCCCTGTTTTCCGGCATAGGTGCTGCCAGGCCGCACGACACGGCAGGTGGGCTTCGATGAAACACTCATGGTATTGCTCCCCTGGATTTCGCGGCCGCAAGGCACCCTCGCCAATCCAGGCCGCAATACCAAGCAGGATAACACGCAATCCGCCCCGACCACGCGGCGAAAACATGACTGGTAGGTGTTAATGACGTCATCCGCTCCCTCCGTCGTCTCCGCGCGGAATCTCTGTCTCACCTACGATACCAACGACGGGCCGGTGCACGCGCTGAGCAATGTCGATCTCGATGTTCGCAAGGGCGATTTCGTCTCCTTCATTGGCCCTTCCGGCTGCGGCAAGACCACGTTTCTGCGCGTCATCGCCGATCTTGAACGAAAGAGCTCGGGCGATATCACCGTCAACGGCATGACACCGGACGAAGCGCGCAAGGCCCGCGCCTACGGCTATGTGTTTCAGGCCCCCGCCCTCTATCCCTGGCGCACCATCGAGAAAAACATCGCGCTGCCGCTGGAGATCATGGGCTACGCCAAGAGCGAACGGGCCAAGCGCATTGCTCAGACGCTCGAACTCGTCAACCTCAGCGGTTTCGAGAAGAAATTCCCCTGGCAGCTTTCGGGCGGCATGCAGCAGCGGGCATCCATCGCCCGCGCTCTGGCCTTCGATGCCGATCTGCTGCTGATGGACGAACCCTTCGGCGCGCTCGACGAGATCGTCCGCGATCACCTCAACGAACAGCTGCTGAAGCTGTGGAAGCGAACGAACAAGACCATCTGCTTCGTGACGCACTCTATTCCCGAGGCGGTCTATCTCTCCACTAAGATCGTCGTCATGTCGCCGCGCCCAGGCCGCGTCACAGATGTCATCGAATCGACGCTGCCGCTCGAGCGCCCGCTCGGCATCCGCGAAACGCCTGAATTTCTGGAAATCGCCCATCGTGTCCGCGAAGGTTTGCGGGCCGGACACAGCTACGAGGAATAGGATCGCCATGAACCCGCAATTCCTCCTCTGGCTTCTCGGCGCGATGGCGATCTTCATAAGCGGCGCCACAGCCTCGCGCGCCTACATCGCCAACAACAACATATTAGTGCTGATCCTAGCGCTCATTCTCTATTGCATCGGCAACCTGATGATGGTCCGCCTCATGCGCGAGGGTGGCCTGGGTCTGGCAATATCTGCCTCCTCCATTGCCCAGCTCATCGCCGTCAACATCATCGCTTTCATCGTCTTCGGTGAACGGCTGAGCCTGCCGCAACTGGCAGGCGTCGGGCTTGGCATCGTCGCCATGGCGCTGATGCTGCTTCCGGCACAAGGGAGGGCGTGAGCATGGAGAAGGAACAATTCTTCAAGCACAAGTTCGTGCCGGTCGTCACCATCGTGCTGGCGATCCTGCTCCTCTGGTATGTCTTCGCGGTCATCCTCAACGCGCCGTTCCAGCGCGATCTCGATCGCCGCGGCAACGTCACCTCGACAACGGTCGAATTCATCGGCAAGACGCTGGCACAGCCGAAGCCGATCCTGCCCGCACCGCATCAGGTGGCGCAGAACGTGTTCGAGAACACCTTCCTTCGTGCTCCCACAAGCAACCGCAGCCTCGTCTACAATGCCTGGGTAACCCTTGCCCCGACCGCCGTCGGCTTTGCCTTCGGAACGATACTCGGCATTCTCTTTGCCGTCGGCATCGTGCATCTGGTGGCTCTGGATCGCAGCCTGATGCCCTGGATCATCGCATCGCAGACCATCCCCATTCTGGCGATCGCACCGACGATCATCGTCGTCTTCAGCGCCCTGGGTATCGATGGGCTGATCCCGAAAGCGCTGATTTCCACCTATCTGTCGTTTTTCCCCGTCACGGTCGGCATGACCAAGGGGCTCCGCTCTCCGGAGGTCATGCATCTCGACCTCATGCGCACCTATAATGCCAGTGCATCGCAAACCTTCTGGAAGCTGCGCGTACCTGCTTCAATCCCTTTCCTGTTCACCTCGATGAAGGTGGCGATTGCTGCAAGCCTCGTCGGCACGATCGTCGGCGAACTTCCGACGGGAGCCGTCGCCGGCATCGGCGCCAAGCTACTTGCAGGCTCCTACTACAGCCAGACGATCGACATCTGGGCGGCACTCGTCGCCGGTTCTGTGCTGGCGGCAATCCTTGTCGCCATCGTCAGCATCGCCGCGCGCATCGTCAATCATTCGATGGGAGGCCGGCCCGCATGAAGGCTCTTCGTTTCTCCTGGCAAGGTGCACTCGCCCTCCTCCTTTGCGCAGCAGCAGTTGCCATGCTGCCGCTGTTTGCAGCCGATGCCGCCTCCCCCTTTACCGGTGGCATGACGATCCTTGTCTTCCTGCTGCTCATTGCGGCCGCCGTGGCCTCTTTCGCCAGCTTGGGTCCGGCTCTGCTGGCTACAGCATTGTTCATCGGTGCGCATGGCGCTGCCTGGCTGCTGTTGTCGGGACTGACTGGCAATGAGGGCAAGGCGCAACTCTCCTTCTTCGTGCTGATTGCCGCCGGCTGGCTTCTGGCCTGGCGCTGCGTCTCGGTGCTCTCATCCATCCGCCCGCGCTCCGATCTCGGCAATTATGGGCTGCGACTGCTCATCCCGGCGATTTTCGGTGCCTGGATTCTGATCATCTGGGAAGCGGTGACGCGCGGCGCGGGCGTCTCCCTGGTCTTGCTGCCGCCCCCGAGCTCCATCGGGGCCAGAATTGCCGGCTCGCTTCCAACCTTGTGGACCGACGTGGAGCAAACGATCTTCCGCTCGGTGCTGATCGGCTACATCATCGGCTGTGCGAGCGGCTTCATCGTCGCCATCCTCGCCGATCGCTTCGCCTTCCTGCGTCGCGGCCTGTTGCCCATCGGCAATTTCGTCTCGGCGCTGCCCATTATCGGCGTTGCCCCGATCATGGTCATGTGGTTCGGCTTCGATTGGCAGTCCAAGGCTGCCGTCGTCGTCATCATGACCTTCTTTCCGATGCTGGTGAACACGGTGGCGGGCCTTGCCGCCGCCGGCAACATCGAGCGCGACCTCATGCGCACCTACGCGTCGAGCTATTGGCAGACATTGTTCAAACTGCGCCTGCCGGCCGCTGCACCCTTTATTTTCAATGCACTGAAGATCAACTCGACCTTGGCCATGATCGGTGCCATCGTGGCGGAGTTCTTTGGTACACCCATGTCGGGTATGGGGTTTCGCATTTCGACCGAAAATGGTCGATTGAATCTCGACATGGTCTGGGCGGAAATCGCGGTTGCAGCGATTGCGGGATCCGTCTTCTACGGGATCGTCGCCATTCTCGAGAGGATGACGACATTCTGGCATCCGTCTATCCGTGGTGGAAAGACGTAGCCTAAGATCCTGGCCAAGGGATCAAGGCGTAACTTCAGAGGGAAAGGGTAGAACATGAAAAAACTGATGATTGCATTGATGGCAAGCACGATGGCGCTCGCCGCCGCGCAGGCGGCATCCGCTGCCGATAAGGTGACGCTGCAATTGAAGTGGGTGGCACAGGGCCAGTTCGGCGGCTATTTCGTCGCCAAGGACAAGGGCTTCTACAAGGAAGAAGGTCTTGACGTCGATATCAAGCCGGGCGGCCCCGATATTGCTCCCGAGCAGGTGATTGCCGGCGGCGGCGCCGATGTCATCGTCGACTGGATGGGCGGCGCTCTGGTCGCCCGCGAAAAGGGTGTGCCGCTGATCAACATCGCCCAGCCCTACGACAAATCCGGCCTGGAACTGATCTGCCCGAAGGACGGCCCGGTGAAGACCGAAGCCGACTTCAAGGGCCACACGCTCGGCGTCTGGTTCTTCGGCAACGAATATCCCTTCTTCGCCTGGATGCACAAGATCGGCCTGAAAACCGATGGCGGCAAGGACGGTGTCACCGTTCTGAAGCAGAGCTTCGACGTTCAGCCGCTCGTGCAGAAACAGGCTGATTGCATCTCGGTCATGACCTATAATGAATACTGGCAGGCGATCGATGCCGGTTTCAAGCCGGAAGACCTCACCGTCTTCAACTACACCAAGCTTGGCATCGACCTTCTGGAAGACGGTCTCTATGTCAACGAGGACAAGTTGAAGGACCCGAAGTTCAAGGCCGATATGGTCAAGTTCGTCCGCGCCTCGATGAAGGGCTGGAAATATGCCGTTGAGCACCCGGATGAAGCCGCCGAAATCGTCATGGACAATGGCGGCCAGGACGAGAACCATCAGAAGCGCATGATGAGCGAAGTCGCCAAGCTGATCGGCAGCGGCAAGCTCGACGCAAAACTCTATGATCGTACCGTCGAAGCCCTGCTCGACCAGAAGATCATCAACAAGAAGCCGACGGGTGCCTATACCCATGAGATCACGGACGCAGCCCTGAAGTAGTTCAGACAGCAACGGCAATCAAAACGCGCGAGGTCCAGGCTTCGCGCGTTTTTTTCATTTTGTAACAGCGGCAACAAAAAGCTGGCTTTGCCGTGGCGTTTGCCTAAAAGGCGTCAGCTATCAACTATTGGAATGCTGACATCACAATGCCGTGATTGCTTCGCAAAGCTGCAATCAGTAGAAATACTCGTAAAATCATTTTCTCGTGATCTTGCGAGATTTGAAAACCGCTCCCATGTACAGGAGCGAATTTAGGATTGGGGACCTGCAGCCATGACAGACGGATGTTTATCCGCCGGATGAGCCGGCTCGCATGCATTGATCCCCCGTGTTCGCGACGGATAACAGCGAAATCCCTTTGACCACGATGCCGAACTGGAACCGGACGCATGGCCTCCACGCCGTTTAGACTACTAAGCACGACTGCAATCATGCTTTCCCTGCTGGCAGCGCCCGCCGCACTGGCCGAGGAACCCGTCGTTACCACGCCGAAGCAGAACCTTCCCGCAATCGTCATCACCACCGCCGCGATGCGCAAACTGACCGACAAGGTCGTTGCGACAGGCACGGTGAAGGCCGTCGAGGAAGTCTATATCCAGCCGCAGGTGGACGGCCTCTCGATCCGCACGCTCAACGCCGATGTCGGCGACAAGGTCGAGGCGAACAGCACGCTCGCCACCCTGAACGAAGACGCCCTGATCCTGCAGAAGAGCCAGATGCAGGCAACGCGCGCCAAGGGCGAGGCAAGCCTTGCCCAGCTGCATGCGCAGCTCGCCGAGGCTCGCGCCAATGCGGAAGAGGCCGAATTGCAACGCGTCCGCGCCGTCACCATGGGTGCCAAGGGCACGATGTCGACCTCCTCGGTCGAACAGGCCAATGCGGCCGCAGCGGCCAACAAGGCCCGCGTCGGATCCGCCGAACAGGCAATCGCGGTGTCCGAGGCCGACCTCAAGGTCACCGACAGCCAGATCGCTGATACCGACCTGAAGCTCGCCCGCACCGGCATCAAGACCCCTGTCGCCGGCACCGTCGCCTCGCCGCGCAATGCTCGCGTCGGCGCCATCGCCAATGGCAATGGCGATCCGCTCTTCACCATCATCCGTGACAGCCAGCTCGAACTGGTGGTCGATGTTTCCGAAAGCGACATCACCAAGATCGTCATCGGGCAGAAGGCCCTGATCTCGCTGTCGGGCAGCCGCGAAAAGCTGACCGGCACCGTGCGCCTGGTCGCGCCGATCGTCGACTCCCTCACTCGCCTCGGCGCGGTGCATATCACCATCAACGAAGGCGACAAGGCACGCGCCGGCATGTATGGCAGCGCCGAAATCGTCATCCGCCAGGAAGAAGGCGTTGCCCTGCCGCTGACGGCCGTCAACAGCGATGAAAGCGGCTCTTCCGCCCGCAAGGTCGAAAACGGCGTCGTCAAGTTCGTCAACGTCGAGACCGGCATTCAGGACGGAGCCTATGTCGAGATCCTCAAGGGCCTGAAGGCCGGTGAAGATGTCGTCGCCAAGGCCGGCGCCTATGTCCGCGATGGTGACCACATCACGCCCGTGCGTGATGCGTCGCAAGCCTCCAACTGAGCGAGAACGGTAAGATGAACTTCTCCGCCTGGTCCATCCGAAATCCGATCGCCCCGCTCCTCGGCTTCTTCCTCCTGATGGTGGTGGGCGCCCACGCCTTCTTCAATCTGCCGATTACCCGGTTTCCGAACATCGACGTACCTGTGGTCAACGTCACCGTGACGCAGAGCGGCGCCTCGCCCGCCGAGCTCGAAATGCAGGTGACGAAAGAGGTTGAAGACGCCGTCGCCGGCATCAACGGCATCGACGAAATACAATCGACCGTGACCGACGGCCAATCGCAGACCGTCGTCATCTTCCGTCTGGAAGTACCGACCGAGCAGGCCGTTCAGGACACAAAGGACGCCATCGACCGTATCCGCGGCAACCTGCCGTCCACAATCGATGAGCCCATCGTCTCCAAGGTCGACGTCGCAGGTCAGGCAATTCAGAGCTTTGCCGTTTCCTCGCCGAATATGACGTTGGAAGAGCTGTCCTGGTTTGTGGACGACACGGTCAAGCGTGCCTTGCAGGGTCAGGCCGGTATCGGCCGCGTCGATCGCTACGGCGGCGCTGACCGGGAGGTCCGCATCGAGCTCGATCCGAACAAGCTGAACGCCTACGGCATTACCGCCTTGTCGGTGAGCCAGCAGTTGCGCGGCACCAACATCGACCTCGGTTCCGGCCGCGGTCAAGTTGCCGGCAGCGAGCAGGCAATCCGCGTCCTCGGTGACGCCCGCAACGTCGCGCAGCTCGCCGACACCACGATCGCGCTGACCAACGGCCGCTTCGTCAAGCTCTCCGCCCTCGGAGTGATTAAGGACACCTATCAGGAACCGAAGTCGTTCTCGCGGTTCAACAGCACCCCCGTCGTCACTTTCGCCGCGTTTCGCGCCAAGGGCGCCAGCGAGGTAACGGTCGCCAAGACGGTTGCCGACACGCTCGATAAGGTTCGCGCCGAAAACCCGAACGTCACGATCGAAATGATCGACGACTCTGTCTACTACACCTATGGCAACTACGAAGCGGCGATGCACACGCTGCTCGAGGGTGCGCTACTGGCCATTCTCGTGGTCTTCCTCTTCCTGCGGAATTGGCGTGCGACCCTGATTTCCGCTGTTGCCCTGCCGCTCTCCGCGATCCCGACATTCTGGATCATGAGCGAGATCGGTTTCTCGCTGAACCTCATCAGCTTCCTGGCGCTGACGCTGGCAACCGGCATTCTTGTCGATGACGCGATCGTTGAGATCGAGAACATCGCCCGCCATATCAAGATGGGCAAGACGCCGTATCGCGCCGCAATCGATGCTGCCGATGAGATCGGTCTGGCCGTCATCGCGACGACCTTCACCATCATCGCGGTCTTCGTGCCGGTCTCCTTCATGCCGGGCATTCCAGGCCAGTACTTCATCCAGTTCGGCCTCACGGTCGCCTTCTCGGTGTTCTTCTCGCTGCTTGTGGCGCGTCTGATCACACCGATGATGGCTGCCTATCTCATGCGCGCAGAAGACGGCGTTGATGATCACCACGACAACGACGGACGCCTCATGCGCGGCTATAGCTGGCTGGTGCGGATCACGACGAAGCGTTGGTATACGCGCTATCCGACGCTGCTGGCGGCTTTCGCCTTCTCCATCGCCTCCGTGGTTGCGCTCGTCATGTTCGTGCCCGGTAGCTTCATTCCGCCGGAGGACTCGTCGCGTATCGTGCTCTCGGCCGAACTGCCGCCGAACGCACGGCTCGAGGATACCGAGCAGGCGACCAATGAAATCTATCGGCGCGTCAAGGGCATCGACGGCGTCCAAAGCGTCTTCGTTCTCGGTGGCGCTTCGCCGAAGGGCGATCTGGAACTGCGCCGCGCGACGGTGACATTAACGCTTGGCAAGCTCGATCAGTCGCTCGTCAAGAAACTGGTGAACGACATGCTCGGCTCGCTGCCAGTGATCGGCCCTCACCTGCCGAAAGTCGCCGTGCACGGCCGCGAGCGCCCGCAATGGGATGTGGAAAAGGAAGTCTTCGCAAAGTTGCGAGATATCCCCGACGTCCGCATCACCAAGCTCAACGACCGCGGCGATCGCGACCTGACTTACAACTTCCTCTCCCGCAACGAGAAGGATCTGAACCAGGCCGTCGGCATTCTGGAGGCCAAGCTTCGCACCGATCCGGCCCTAGCCAATGTCAGCGCCGACGGCGCGCTGCCGCGTCCCGAGCTGCAGATCTATCCGCGCAAGGATGAGGCGGCACGCCTCGGCATCACACCGCAAATGATTTCCGATACGGTGCGTGTGGCCACCATCGGCGATATCGACGCTTCGCTTGCGAAGATCTCGCTCGACGATCGCCAAATACCGATCCGCGTTCAGGCTTCGCTCGGCATGCGTCGTGATCTGGCCGCCATCCGTGCGTTGCGCATCAAGACGTCCATGGGCACCACCGGACAAGCGTCAACAGCCCCCACCGTACCGCTCTCAAGCGTTGCCGATATCAACTATTCCGAGGGTCTGTCTTCAATCAAGCGCAACAACCGCTTCCGTGTCGTCTCCATCGGCGCCGATCTGCCACAGGGCGTAGCGCTGGATACGGCGTCCGAGCACTTCCTCGACATCGTCAAGAGCGCCCAAATCCCGTCGACTGTGCATCTGGCGGAAAGCGGCGACACCAAGGTGCAGAAGGAAATGATGCAGAGCTTCGGCAACGCGATGCTGCTCGGCCTCCTGCTTGTTCTGACCGTGCTTATCCTGCTGTTCAAGAACGTGATCCAGCCTTTCACCATTCTGCTGTCGCTGCCATTGGCGATCGGCGGTGTCGCGCTGGCACTCATCATGACCGGCAATGCGCTGTCCATGCCCGTCATGATCGGCATTCTCATGCTGATGGGCATCGTCACCAAGAACGCCATCCTGCTCGTGGATTTCGCTATCGAGATGATGCATCAGGGCATGCCGCGTCTGGAAGCAGTCGTGGAGGCCGGCCGCAAGCGTGCGCGTCCGATCATCATGACCTCGATCGCCATGTCGGCTGGCATGCTGCCATCGGCGCTCGGTGTCGGCGAAGGCGGCTCGTTCCGCGCGCCTATGGCAATTGCCGTGATCGGCGGCATCATCGTCTCAACTGTCCTCAGCCTGGTGGTCGTGCCGTCCTTCTTCTTGATCATGGACGACTTGTCGCGCCTGTTCGGCTTCCTCTTCGGCAAGCTCGTCGGAAGGAAGGACGCGGATGACGAAGTCCTGACCAAGGAAGGCCTGGCGAGCGCCATCGACGAAAACCGGAGATCGCTTGCCACTCTCGAAGAGCGTCTGGAAACTGTTGAGAACAGGGATGGCAGAGGTCACCGGTCAAGCGGCGCGAATGTGCTGAAGCTGCCACCGCTCGCGGCCGAATAGGCTTTGGCGCGAGCTGAACATCAGTCAGCTCGCCTCTACGACACTGATAAAGGCGGGGCGGCTCAAAGGCCGCCCTGTTCCTTTAGGAAGCTGACGATCGTGCCGATGCCTTCGCCGCGCTTCATATCGGAAAACACGAAGGGGCGAGCTTGCCGCATCCGCGTGGCGTCACGATCCATGACGTCGAGATCGACCTCGACGAAGGGCGCCAGATCCTTCTTGTTGATGACGAGAAGGTCGGATTTGGTAATGCCAGGCCCGCCCTTGCGCGGGATCTCCTCGCCTTGACACACCGAAATGACGTAGATGGTGATATCGGCCAGATCAGGCGAAAAGGTCGCGGCCAGATTATCGCCACCGGATTCGATGAAGACGACGTCGAGATCCGGAAGCCGCTCGTTGAGGCCGGCGATGGCCTGCAGGTTGATCGTCGCATCCTCGCGAATGGCAGTGTGCGGGCAGCCACCGGTTTCAACGCCGACGATACGGTCGGACGGCAGCGCCTGCATGCGCACCAGCGCTTCCGCATCTTCCGTCGTATAGATATCATTGGTGACGACGGCGACGGAATAGTCGTCACGCATCGCCTTGCACAGCTTCTCCGTCAGCGCCGTCTTGCCTGAGCCGACGGGGCCGCCGATGCCGACGCGCAAAGGTCCATTTCTCGATTTCATGCTCACAACTCCGATAAAGCAACAGCATAGCGAAGCGCCTGCCCGTCGCACAGCGGCGAATGACGTAGGTCCTGCCTCATTGCGGAATTTTCCCAGGGCTGCACATCAAGACCGAAACAAGCGCGTGCCCTGGATTTCATGGCGCAGGCTGGCAATATCCGCCTGCACCGTCGTCGCACCGAGATCGTCAAGATCGGATCGCCCTGCCCGCGTCGCCACATCGGCGATGGCATCTTCGAGATCCGCCAGAATGGCAACTCCGTCCTTCTGCCCGCTGACGCCGAGCCGGATGCCCGCAGACAGCATCTGCGACGCCAGGGCATGCAGGAAGGCGGCAAGCGCCTTCTCGACCGGAATAGCGTGCGCGCCGGCAACCGCGCCGACCGCGACCGGATAAGCGGACTTTGCCGGCAGGATCGAAAAGATCCCGTGCGGCCATGCCCCGGCGGCGGACAAGAAGGCTTCTCCGAGCAACATCGTCTCGGTATGACGCTCTTTGGACCCAGCCAGCGCTTCCGCCAGCTCCACGACGGCCGCAAGCCGCGGCGCATCTTCTCCAGCATGATGCGCTTCGGCAAGCAGCACAGCGTCATTCCAGACAGCACCATGATGGATGATGGTCTCGATCCAATCCTTCAGGCTCTTGCTGTCGTGAACCAGCCCGTCATGCACTGCCCGTTCGAGGCCGCCCGAATAGGCAAAAGACCCAATCGGAAAAGCCGGTGACAGCCATGCCATCAGCCGCAACAGCGCCTGCAGATCACGACCATCCGATGCCAGTTCTTCGCTCACAATCGTTCAATCATGCGAATGGTGACCGTGCCCATGACCATGGTCATGATCGCTGCCGTGGCCATGCGAATGGCTGCCGTGAGAATGATAGGCGCCACGCGCCGGCTGAAAGGGTTCGCTGACCTCGGCCACCGTGGCACCAAGCCCTTCGAGCATGGAGCGGATGACATGATCACGCAAGATTAGGATACGCTCCTCTTCGATCTGCGCCGGCAGATGCCGATTGCCGAGATGCCAGGCAAGCTCGATGAGATGTCGGCGATCGCGTGGCCTGATTTCGAACAGCTTTTCGTCTGCCGCCACGATCTCGATCAGCTCGCCGTCCTCACGAACCAGCAGATCGCCATTGGCAAACAGCACCGGCTCCTTCAGGTCGAGCATGACCATCTCGCCGTTTTCGAGATGCAGCAGCTTGCGGCGCAGGTGCCGCAGATCATGCGGCAGCACGACACGATCGATCGGGTTGGAAGAAGGAGTGCCGGCCGGAAGATAGGAGGTTACGTGTAGCATGACAGGTCCAATTCAAAACTCTGCCAGACCATGCAAAATAGTCGCCTCCGGTGCAAGCACCAATGCCGCCTGCCAAACACTACATGCGCTGCACGTAGCGCTGCAGTTCCACAGGATCCGTCATGGCTTCGTGCTCATGCTCGGTCGCGCAACGATGCCAGACCTGGGACAGCCGCTCGCGCTCGTGAATGACGCGATTGCGGCCCAGCGTCTTGGCAAGATAAAGCGCCTTGTCGGCCGCGGCATAGACGGCCGCCGTCTTGCGATCCTTGCCGATATCCGCGATTCCCGCCGAGATGGTGATTTTCACCGAGCCGCCGTCGACGGCAATCGGGTGGTTGGCGATCTGTTCCTTGATGTCCTCGATGCGGGCGATGCGCTCGTCATTGTCGCCACCGTGAATGATGGCGCCGAATTCCTCGCCGCCAAGACGGGCGATCACGTCCTCGCCGGTGAAGACATCGGCAAATATCTGCGATACCGCCGCGATGACCGCATCGCCGGATGCATGCCCAAAGCGATCATTGATCGTCTTGAACCGGTCAACGTCGAAGATCACCAGCGACGCATCATGACCAGCCTCATTCAGGGCTTCGGTGAAGGCGCGGCGGTTGAGCAGGCCGGACAGCATATCGGTGCGGCTCAGCCGCTCGAATTCGGCGCGGGATACTGCGAGCCGATGGATCGCAAACCCTGCGAACACGGCCAATGCGCCGGAAACGGTAGCGCCTATGATCCATGCCAGCAGGACACCGAAGCGCATTGCCTCGAGGAGCGGCAACGGCAAAAGATCCAACCATTGCAGCACGGGAAGCATCGCAATCATGATCACAAGCGACAGGATGACGGCTGCAAAACTCATCTTAAGCGCGAAAATATAAATCGCACGCGGATGCTGAAAATTACCGATCTCAGCTTGCAGCGAAATCCATCGTCTCATGCGATTCACCTTCTTCTGCCACCGTTTCAGTCATGTGAGATAGGGGTGAAGGCGCTTCCAGGTCTTTAACGCAATGATTAAAATGCGGTGCATTTCCCAACTTGTGAACAATCGTGGATGGCCGATGGCATCTACTTTTTCAGGAAATCCAGGGTGAGGCGCGGATCTATCGCCACAAACCACTGATAACGCTGCATTAACTGCATGAAATGGCGAAAGCCCCGTTTCCGGGGCTTTCTCGTCCACTGGTAATTGATTTCCACAGCCTTCATCAAAACAGGAAGTAACGCTGGGCCATCGGCAGCACCGTCGCCGGCTCGCAGGTGAGAAGCTCACCGTCGGCCCGCACTTCATAGGTCTCGGGATCCACCTCGATATGCGGCGTGAGGCTGTTGTGGATCATCGAAGCCTTGGAAATGCCGCCGCGCGTGTTCCTGACCGGCAGCAGCGTCTTGGCAACGCCGAGCTTGGCCGCAAGCCCTGCATCGAAGGCGGCCTGGGAGACGAAGGTCACCGAGGAATTGGTGCGATTCTTGCCATAAGCGCCGAACATCGGGCGATAATGCATCGGCTGCGGCGTCGGAATCGAGGCGTTCGGATCGCCCATGGGCGCCGCTGCAATGGAGCCGCCGAGGAGAACCATCTCGGGTTTAACGCCGAAAAAGGCCGGGTTCCAGAGTACCAGATCGGCACGCTTGCCGACTTCGATCGACCCTACCTCATGGCTGACGCCATGGGCGATGGCCGGGTTGATCGTATATTTGGCGATATAGCGCTTCACCCGGAAATTGTCGTTATCGCCAGTTTCCTGGGCCAGCCGGCCGCGCTGGCGCTTCATCTTGTCGGCGGTCTGCCAGGTGCGGATCGCCACTTCGCCGACGCGGCCCATGGCCTGGCTGTCGGATGAGATGATCGAGAAAGCGCCGATATCGTGCAGGATATCCTCGGCGGCGATGGTCTCCTTGCGGATACGGCTTTCGGCAAAAGCGATGTCTTCCGGGATCGACGGCGACAGGTGATGGCAAACCATCAACATGTCGAGATGTTCGGCGATGGTGTTAACCGTATAGGGCCGCGTCGGGTTGGTCGAAGACGGGATGACGTTAGACTGGCCGCAAATCTTGATGATATCAGGAGCGTGACCGCCGCCGGCACCTTCCGTGTGAAAAGCATGGATCGTACGCCCCTTGATGGCGCCGATCGTATCCTCCACGAAACCGCTTTCATTCAACGTATCCGTGTGGATCATCACCTGCACGTCGTATTCGTCGGCGACGCTCAGGCAGCAGTCGATGGCCGCCGGCGTCGTGCCCCAATCCTCGTGCAGCTTCAGCGCACAGGCGCCGCCAAGCACCATCTCTTCCAGAGCTGCCGGCAGCGAGGCGTTACCCTTGGCCGAGAGACCGATATTCATCGGAAAGGCGTCAAAGGACTCGATCATGCGCGCCAGATGCCAGGGTCCCGGCGTGCAGGTGGTCGCCAGCGTCCCGTGCGCCGGTCCGGTGCCGCCGCCAAGCATGGTGGTGATGCCGGACATCAGTGCTTCTTCAATCTGCTGCGGGCAGATGAAATGGATATGGCTGTCCATGCCGCCGGCGGTAACGATCTTGCCCTCACCCGCAATCGCCTCCGTGCCCGGCCCGACGATGATGTTGACCCCAGGCTGCGTATCCGGATTGCCGGCCTTGCCGATCGCGACGATGCGGCCGTCCTTCAGGCCGATATCTGCCTTCACCACCCCCCAATGATCGACAATCAAGGCATTGGTGATGACGGTATCGACGGCTCCGGCGGCCCGGGTCACCTGGCTCTGCCCCATGCCATCGCGAATGACCTTACCGCCGCCGAATTTCACTTCCTCGCCATAGGTGGTGAAGTCCTTCTCTACCTCGATGAACAATTCGGTATCGGCCAGCCGCACCTTGTCGCCGACCGTCGGTCCGAACATGCTGGCATAGGCGGCGCGGGAAATCTTGTAGGGCATCGATCAGTCTCCTTGGGAGGCAGAGATAGGGTTCGTATCGGCGAGACGCCTTAGGCGGCCGGAGGAAACGTAGCTGTCCACCAGCCGCTTCTCGGCGGCAAAAGGATGCTCGTCCCAGCCCGTATGGCTGAAGCCGGTAATGGCGATATCGTCGTCGGGATGGTGCGCCAGCGCTTCGGCAATCACGATCATGCCGCTGCTCGGCACCACATAGGAACCGGGCTCATGGACAGCGAGCGCCAGATCGACGCCCTCATGAATGGACTGGCCGATGACGACATGGCGTTTGCCGGTCGCCTGGCAGAAAGCAGTGAATTGCTCGGTATAGTCGTCGCAGAAATCATCAAGCTCTGGATGCGAAAGCGACAACGGCCCGCGCAATGCAGCAAATTTGACTGGATCCCGCACGCTCCAGATTTCCGAGGCGGAGGCGACGGCAGGGCTCTTGCGCCATTCTGCCGAACCCAGCATGGCACGCGCCGGCCGGCCGGTATTGCAGACCGCAACGACATCGGTGCGGCTGCCGCCGGCACCAATCGAGCGGCAATCATTGAAGCGGATGACCTTGTCGGCGGCATCGATCATGGCCGCCGCACCCGCCGCGATCTCGCCATTGCCGACGATCATCACCGTGCGCCTTGCGCTCACTGATCGCCTCCGATCCCGTCGGCAAGTTCCTTCAGTTCCTTGGTCCGCTTTTTGCTCAAGTCGGCCTTGCAGCCGGAAACCAGCATCGGCTCCATCGATCCGCCCCGCGCCTGGAAGCCTGCCGCCTCGCATTCGCCGTCGCGATAATCCACCCAGGCCCGCTGCGCCTTCAGGAGTGCCTTTTCGGCACCTTTCATATCGTTATCCAGATCGGCATCGATCGCGACCATCGCAGCGCGCGTTTTCTTGTATTGCGCGTTCAGCGCCTTGTCGGCCGTGTCGAAATCGCGCGCCGCACAGATGTTCAGATCCGTCTGCGCCTCGGCCTTCGAACAATCGATCTGCGGTTCGTCCGCGTCGCTCTGCGCGAAGGCTGCGCCGCACATCAAGGTCGCTGCAAAGAATGCAGCAGATGCAAGCAATTTCATTGACATAACTCCTCCTCCCGAGCCTAGAGCTTGCCCATGATCTGTTGGCGAAAGCCGTAGACTTCGCGCTTGCCGGATAGAGGGATGAGCGTCACCAGGCGAGTCTGGCCGGGCTCGAAACGCACGGCCGTGCCGGCTGGAATATCCAGCCGCATACCCTTCGCCTTGTCGCGATCGAAGGTCAGGCCGCCATTGGTCTCGGCAAAATGATAATGGCTGCCGACCTGCACCGGCCTGTCGCCGGTGTTGGAAACCTCCAGCGTCACGGTGGCGGCACCGACGTTCAGCTCGATATCGCCGCTTGCGGTAATGACTTCACCTGGGATCATGATCTTTTTCCTTATGCAGCCCGGACGGGCGCACAGCCCTCAGCTTTCAGAATACGCTTGGTCGAAGCGGGATATTTGGCGAGCAGCGCCGCCGGGCGAATGGGCCGCTGGACGAACTCACCACCGCAATTCGGGCAGATGCCGCCCAGTACGCTGCCGACGCAATCGGCGCAGAACGTGCACTCGAAGGTGCAGATCATCGCGTCCGGGCTTTCCGGCGGCAAGTTCCTGTCGCAGCATTCGCAATTGGGTCTGAGCTCCAGCATCGCAGCCTTACCGGATCGGTTCGTGGACGGTCACCAGCTTGGTTCCGTCCGGGAACGTCGCCTCCACCTGGACATCGTGAATCATCTCGGCAATGCCCTCCATCACCTGATCGCGGGTGATGACGTGAGCGCCTGCCTCCATCAGTTCGGCAACCGGGCGGCCATCGCGGGCACCTTCGACCACGAAATCACTAATCAGCGCGATGGCTTCGGGATGGTTGAGCTTGACACCGCGCTCCAGCCGCCGCCGCGCCACCATCGCCGCCATGGAAATCAGCAGCTTGTCTTTTTCTCTTGGAGTGAGGTTCATCGCCTACCTACGTGATTGCTGTTTTCAGAGCATGATGCCGAAACGTGTGAGCAGTTTACGGACGACATCATGCTCTACTTCTTTGATTTTGGAGCCGGATGATTTCAGGTCAAGCAGGCCTGAAATCATCGCTCCGGGGACTACAGGTTCCAGACTTTCGGCACAGGCGCACCATTGCGCAAGGCGGAAATGATCGGGATCAGGATTTTTCTGAGTGCAAAGCCATCGGCGGCGGCAAGCCGCACCACGAGCTTGTCGCTCCAGTGACTGACGCCTCCCATATGGGTTTCGACGAGCGGCCGGACCTCACGCAAATAAGTCTCCGCGAGCGACCCGGCATAAAGCAGTGTCGCGAAGGCTACCTGACCGCCCAATATGGCGCTCCTTGCCGTCAAAGCCGCGATATCACCATCGAGCCGCAGCTCCTCGGCATGGATCAGCCGCCCGTTGCGACGGATGCGCCAGCGATCACGGAACAATCCTTGCGCCATTGCCTCACCCATGGCTTTGCGCCCGAGCAGGATAGCCTCGACGGCGAGAAATTCGGCTGAAGCGTCGAGTTCGACATTGAGTTTGCGCGACAGCGAGGCGCGGTCAAACAGAATGGTTTCCTGCGGCAACCAATCTACGCGCGCGCCGGCGCCGACTTTGATGGAGGTCTGCACCGTGGCGGTATCGGCCGAGGCCTTGTAGATCTTCTCGCAGGCTTGCGTGGTCACATCAATGCGGGTGCCTGGCGCGGCAACGATGCTCCAGTCCATCTGGTCGCCGCCGGTAAGGCCGCCAGCCGTGTTGATGATGACCGCTTCCATGGAACTGTCGAAGGTTTCAGGCAGCCGGATCTTCGCCGCCCCTTCCTGAAAGAGCTCGGCAAGGCGCGTGGCGCCGCCAAGCGACTTGGCCGCCAGATGACCGCGACCCCGCGCCCTCTGCGGTCTCGTGCTCGCCGCTGCCATCGCCATTCCGTCTCTCCACTTACCACATCATGCCAATGTCGGATCATTGAGACCCGGCAAGGAATAAACGCAGGCAATTTCTGTGCCTTATGCAATAGCTCGTGGGAGCGGCCTGCCATGGGCGTGAGCCGCTTCATTTTTCGTCAAACGCCGAAAAGAAAGGCACTCCTCAGACCGTCAGATGTCGACGAGCCTCCGGCGTATCCAGCGTCTCGGCCAACCCCTCATGCACGATCTCGCCGCGATCCATGATGTAGACGTAATCGGCAAGCTCACGGCAGAAATCGAGATATTGCTCGACCAGTAGGATCGCCATGCCGGTGGAGTCTCTGAGATAACGGATTGCCCGGCCGATATCCTTGATGATCGAGGGCTGGATGCCCTCGGTCGGCTCGTCCAGCACCAGGATCTTCGGCCGCGTCACCATCGCCCGCCCGATTGCCAGCTGCTGTTGCTGGCCGCCCGACAGATCGCCGCCGCGTCGCGACAGCATGGATTTCAGCACCGGAAACAGGCTGTAGATATCATCGGGGATCGTCCGGTCGCGGCGCGAGAGCGGTGCATAACCACTTTCCAGATTCTCCTTCACCGTGAGCAAAGGAAAGATCTCACGGCCCTGCGGCACATAGCCGATACCCTGCTTGGCGCGGGCAAATGGTGCCATGCCATTTAGTGTCACGCCGTTGAAGGCGACTGTTCCCGCCGACAGCGCATGCTGGCCGGTGACGGCACGCAGAAGCGAACTCTTGCCGACGCCGTTGCGTCCGAGCACGCAGGTAATCTTGCCCATCTCGGCCTTGATGGAGATGCCGCGCAGCGCCTGTGCGGCACCATAATGCAGATTTGCGTTTTCGACTGTCAGCATCTCATCGCCCCAGATAATTCTCGATCACCTTCGGATCGCTGCTGACGAAATCGATCGACCCCTCCGCCAGCACCGAGCCTTCGGCCAGGCATGTCACCTTGACGCCGAGGTCGCGAATGAAGCCCATATCGTGTTCCACCACGACAACGGAACGCGTCTTGGCGATCTCCTTCAGCAACAGAGCCGTCTCCACCGTCTCCGCATCCGTCATGCCGGCAACGGGTTCGTCCACCAGCAGCAGCTTTGGCTCCTGCGCTAGCAGCATGCCGATCTCCAGCCACTGCTTCTGGCCGTGGGAAAGATTGGCCGCCAGCTCGTCGCGACGATGCGACAGGCGCACCGTTTCGAGGATTTCATCGATGCGGTCACGATCATCAGGTGTCAGCCGATAGAACAGCGTTGCGAAGACGCCGCGATTGCGGTTGAGCGCCAACTCGAGATTATCCCAGACGGTATGGCTCTCGAAGACGGTCGGCTTCTGGAATTTCCGGCCGATGCCCAGCTGGGCGATATCGGCCTCATCCCTCTTGGTGAGGTCGATCTGGCCATTGAAGAACACCTCGCCCTCGTCGGGCCGGGTCTTGCCGGTGATGATATCCATCATCGTCGTCTTGCCGGCTCCATTCGGGCCGATGATGGCGCGAAGCTCGCCCGGCTCGATGACCATGGACAGTGAATTCAAGGCCTTGAAGCCGTCGAAGGAGACCGAGACATTGTTGAGATAGAGCATGCTGTTGGGCTTGATATCCGGGATCATGGTCTCACTCCGCCGCTTGTACGGGCTTGCTGGCTTCATCTTCCGCGGCCTTGGGCTGCGGGCTGGCCGGCTTGGGTTTCCTGGCTATATAAGGACCGATCGTTCCGACGATGCCCTTGGGCAGGAACAGCGTCACCGCGACGAACAGGCCGCCAAGCGCAAACAGCCAGAAGCTGGGAAACAAGCCGGTGAAAACAGTCTTGCCGCCATTGACGAGGATGGCGCCGATGATCGGGCCGATCAGCGTTGCCCGGCCACCGACCGCCGTCCAGATCACCACTTCGATCGAGTTGGCCGGGGCGAATTCGCCGGGGTTGATGATGCCGATCTGCGGCACGTAGAGCGCGCCGGCAATACCCGCCATCATCGCCGACACCACGAAGACGAACAGCTTCACATGCTCGACGCGATAGCCAAGGAAGCGCGTGCGGCTTTCCGCGTCGCGCACTCCCACAAGCACCTTGCCGAATTTCGACCGCACGATGGCTGAGGACAGCATCAGCGCCAGCGCCAGGATCAGCGCAGTGATGGCAAAGAGCACGGCGCGCGTACCATCGGCCTGGATGTTGAAGCCGAGGATATCCTTGAAGTCTGTCAGGCCGTTGTTGCCGCCAAAGCCCATATCGTTGCGGAAGAAGGCAAGCAGCAGCGCATAGGTCATCGCCTGCGTTATGATCGACAGGTAGACACCATTGACACGTGAGCGGAAGGCGAACCAGCCGAAGATAAAGGCAAGCAGGCCAGGTGCGACGAGCACCATCAGCATCGCAAACCAGAAATTATCGAAGCCGTACCAGAACCAGGGCAAATCCTTCCAGTTCAGGAACACCATGAAATCGGGCAATATCGGATTGCCGTAGGTGCCGCGCGAACCGATCTGCCGCATCAGATACATGCCCATCGCATAGCCGCCGAGCGCAAAAAAGGCGCCGTGGCCGAGCGAGAGAATGCCACAATAGCCCCAGACCAGATCAAGCGCCAATGCGAGCAATGCATAGGTCAGGTACTTGCCGAACAGCGACATCAGATAGGTCGGCACATGCAGCGCGCTGGTTTCCGGCAGAGTCAGGTTCGACAGCGGCACGAGAAAGGCGGCGGCGAGCAATATCGCGATGGCGATGCTGATGCGGCGGTCAAGCGAGCGCAAGATGAAGGCGGTGATCATGCTTCCACCGCCCTTCCCTTGAGCGCGAAGAGACCGCGCGGACGTTTCTGAATGAAGAGGATGATGAGAACGAGCACTAGGATCTTGCCGAGCACCGCCCCCGCATAGGGCTCAAGGAACTTGTTGAGAATGCCGAGCGAGAAGGCGCCGACCAGCGTGCCCCAGAGATTGCCGACACCACCGAAGACCACGACCATGAAGCTGTCGATGATGTAGCTCTGGCCGAGGTTCGGCGAGACGTTGTCGATCTGCGAGAGCGCGACACCAGCCATGCCGGCGATGCCCGATCCGAGCGCAAAGGTGAAGGCATCGACCCAGGGCGTGCGGATGCCCATCGAGGAAGCCATGCGCCGGTTCTGCGTCACCGCTCGCATCTGCAGGCCGAAGGCGGAGCGCTTCAGCAGCAACAACAGCGTAACGAACACGCCGAGTGCGAAGACGATGATCCAGAGGCGGTTCCAGGTGATGGAGAGGTAGCCGAGATCGAAGGAGCCGGACATCCACGAGGGATTGCCGACTTCCTGGTTGGTCGGCCCGAAGATCGAGCGCACCGCCTGCTGCAGGATCAGCGAGATACCCCAGGTGGCAAGCAGCGTCTCCAGCGGCCTACCGTAGAGAAAGCGAATGACGCCGCGCTCGATGACGAGGCCGACCGCACCGGTGACGATGAAGGCGACAGGCAAGGCGATCGCCAAGGACCAGTCGAAAAGCTCGGGATAGGAACTGCGGATGACGCTCTGGACCATGAAGGTGGAATAGGCGCCGAGCATTACCATCTCGCCATGCGCCATGTTGATGATGCCCATGACGCCGAAGGTGATGGCAAGGCCGATGGCGGCTAGAAGCAGCACCGAGCCAAGCGACAGGCCGTACCAGACATTCTGCACCGCATCCCAGAACTTCAACTGGTCCTGAATGCCGGCAATGGCGGCGGCGACATCCGGCTTGAGACTATCGTCAACGGAGACAGAAGAGAGAATACCGATGGCATCGCGACCGCCCTCGACCTTGATCGTCTCGATCGCCGCCTTCTTGTCTTCCAAGGGGCGGTCGGAGCCGAGCACGGCAACAGCTCGAGCCCGTTCGAGGACAGTGCGAATTTCTCCGTCTTTCTCGTTCTGCAGCACCGTCTCGACGGCCTCCAGCGAATCCGCGCTCGGCGATTTCAGCACCGATTGCGCTGCCTCGAGCCGGACGCCGCGATCCGGGCTCATCAGCGTCAAACTGCCGAGAGCCGTACGAACGGCGCGGCGCAAACTGTTGTTGATCTTGATCTTGCCGAGATTGTCCTGGGCTTCCTGCCCGGCCGCCTGCCCCGTCAGTGGGTCAACCAGGGCCATCGCATCGCCCGAGGACTTGGCGATGAAGACCTGGTTGTCGGACTTGCGGACATAAAGATCGCCATCGGCGAAGGCCTGCAGTGCCGGCACGACCTTGGGGTCGCCGGCCTTGGCAAGGCTCTGGACGATCGCAGCGGCCTGCTGGAAATTGGCCTGGCCGAGCGAGTTGACGAGGCCGTGAGCATCTTCCTGGGCGCGCAGGCCCGTGGTCGTCAGCGCTAACATGAGACAGAAGCCGGCGACGAGCGCCATGGTTATGCGGTAAGTGAATTTGTCGAACATTGGGCTTGTCCCCTCAAGCTGCCGCGGGCAGAAAAGCCTGCCCGCGGCGGTCTTGCATTCAATCGGCTGATATCAGGAACCCTTGCCGCCGCACTTGCCGGTGGTGACGTTGAAGTTGCCGCAGTTCATCGGCATGCGCCAATCCGAGATCAGGTCCTTGCTGTCGGGCAGGTAATCCGACCATTCCTTGCCGACCACGGCAGGGGTCTGCGAGACGACGTCGAACTGACCGTTCTCCTGCACTTCGCCGATCAGGACCGGCTTGGTGATGTAGTGGTTCGGCATCATGGTGGCATAGCCGCCGGTTAGGTTCGGAACGGAAACGCCGACGAGTGCGTCGATGACCTTGTCCGGATCGGTCGTCCCGGCTTTTTCGACGGCTTTCACCCACATGTTGAAGCCGATATAGGCGGCTTCCATCGGATCGTTGGTCACGCGCTTGTCGTTCTTCGTGTAGGCGTGCCATTCCTTGATGAAGGCGGCATTGGCTGGTGTGTCGACGGACTGGAAGTAGTTCCAGGCGGCGAGATGTCCCACAAGCGGCTTGGTGTCGACGCCGGCCAGTTCTTCTTCGCCGACCGAGAAAGCCACGACCGGAATGTCTTCCGCCTTGACGCCCTGGTTACCGAGTTCCTTGTAGAAGGGAACGTTGGCGTCGCCGTTGATGGTGGAGACGACGGCCGTCTTCTTGCCAGCGGCGCCGAAGGCCTTGATCTTGGAGACTTCCGTCTGCCAGTCGGAGAAACCGAATGGCGTGTAGTTGATGATGATGTCTTCGTCCTTGACACCCTTCGACTTCAGATAGGCTTCGAGGATCTTGTTGGTCGTGCGCGGATAGACATAGTCGGTGCCTTCGAGCACCCAGCGCTGCACGCCTTCGTTCTTCATCAGATAGTCAACGGCGGGGATAGCCTGCTGGTTCGGAGCAGCACCCGTGTAGAAGACGTTGCGCTCGGACTCTTCACCTTCGAACTGCACCGGATAGAACAGGATCGAGTTCAGTTCCTTGAACACAGGCAGAACCGACTTGCGCGACACCGAGGTCCAGCAGCCGAATACGGCCGAAACCTTGTCCTTCTGGATCAGCTCGCGGGCCTTTTCGGCAAAGAGCGGCCAGTCGGACGCGGGGTCGACGACGACAGGCTCGAGCTTCTTGCCGAGAACGCCGCCCTTTTTGTTCTGCTCGTCGATGAGCATCAGCATGGCATCCTTGAGCGTCGTTTCCGAAATCGCCATGGTGCCGGAAAGCGAATGAAGCACGCCGACCTTGATGGTGTCGTCGGCAGCAAACGCGCCGTGGAATGCGGTCGTGGACATGATGGCGCCAAGCAGCGCGCTGGAGACGAGAGTCTTGAATTTCATCCGTAGTTCCCCTCTTTTTATCTGCTGCAACGGCCGGTAAACGAAGATTAACCGTTGCCTGCAGCGACTATCCGGCAGCCCTTGGGGAAACCACATACGTAATATGACGTAGACGCCGGGGCGAAATGTGCAGCTTTGGGCACCCTCATGCCCTTAAGCACCGTATCGATCCATGTTACGACATTGCCGGACTGCCGGAATGGCTATGGCAGGACGGTTGAAGGGTAAGCATGGCCGCGCGGCAACGCATCATTCCTGTGAGACGCGAGTATAATCGCTGGGTCGCGAACCAGACGCTGGAAGACTACGCCCTGCGTTTTACCGCCAAGAGCGCGCGGCAATTCTCCTCGCAACGCATCTCGCAAACCGCGATCGGCGCCATTTCCTTCCTGGCGCTGGAAGCGATCGGCGGCACGATCACGCTTTCCTACGGCACCACCAATGCCTTCTATGCGATCATCGTCGCCAGTGTCGTCATGCTGGCGATCGGGCTGCCGATCAGCCGTTATGCCATCCGCCACGGCGTCGATATCGATCTCCTGACGCGCGGCGCGAGCTTCGGCTATATCGGCTCGACCATTACTTCGCTGATCTATGCCAGCTTCACTTTCATGCTGTTCGCGATCGAGGCATCGATCATGTCGGGCGCGCTAGAGCTGACGCTCGGCATACCCGTCTGGATCGGCTATATCATCAGCGCCGTCATGGTCATTCCGCTGGTCACCCACGGCGTGCGCCTCATCAGCCGGTTTCAGCTGTTGACGCAGCCCTTCTGGATCGTTCTCAACATCCTGCCCTTCGTCTTCATCGCCTTTTCCGACTGGGGCAAATTCGATCTCTGGCGGGCCTTCGCCGGCATCCATCACGCATCGAGTGCGCCGGGCAGCGCCGCCCCCTTCGATCTCGTCGAATTCGGCGCGGCTTCCGCCGTCATCCTGGCGCTGATGTCGCAGATCGGCGAACAGGCCGATTTCCTGCGCTTCCTGCCGCCGGATGGCCATCGCAAATGGCGCCATCGCCTGGCGATCTTTCTGGCAGGACCGGGTTGGGTCGTCATCGGCGCGCCGAAGCTGCTCGCCGGCTCCTTCCTCGTCGTCCTGACGCTGACCTCCGGCGTGCCGGCCGGTCACGCCGCCGATCCCGCCCAGATGTATCTGACCGCCTTCGGCTACATGATCCCCTGGCACAATGCAGCGCTGCTCCTGATGGCTGCCTTCGTGATGATCTCGCAGCTGAAGATCAACGTCATGAATGCCTATGCCGGATCGCTTGCCTGGTCGAACTTCTTTTCGCGGCTGACGCACAGCCATCCCGGCCGCGTCATCTGGCTCGTCTTCAACGTCGCCATCGCTCTGCTGCTGATGGAGCTTGGCATCTACCGGCTGCTGGAAGAGACGCTCGGCATCTTCTCGATCATCGCCATGGCCTGGCTCTGCACGATTTCAGCCGATCTCTTCATCAACAAGCCGCTGGGGCTCGCACCTCCCGGCATCGAATTCAAACGCGCCCATCTGTACGACATCAATCCTGTCGGCCTCGGCGCCATGGCGCTATCGGCGACAATCTCGCTGATCGCCCATTTCGGCGCCTTCGGTGCGGTTGCCGCCTCGCTTGCGCCCTACATCACCCTGATCGTCGCGCTGATCGCCTCGCCTGCTCTCGCTTGGGCCACCAAGGGCAAATACTATCTTGCCCGCAAGCCGCGCCAGAGCTGGAAGAACCTCACCACCATCACCTGCTCGATCTGCGAACACCCCTTCGAGCCGGAGGACATGGCGTGGTGCCCGGCCTATGCCGCGCCGATCTGCTCGCTCTGTTGCTCGCTCGACAGCCGCTGCCACGACATGTGCAAGCCGAAGGCCCGGCTCAATACGCAGGTCGGCACGGTCGCCAAGGCCTTGCTGCCCGAGACCATCGTCGCAAAGCTCGCCACGCGGCTCGGTCGGTATGGCATCGCCGTCGCCATCTCGTTGACGGCCGTCGGCGCCATCCTCGCAATGATCGCCCATCAGGTCGGTGCCGCGTCGCCTGAAACGGCAGCCGTGGTCAACCGCACCATCTTCATCGTCTTTGCCGTCTTTGCCGTCATCGCCGGCGTCGTCTGCTGGTTCTATGTGCTAGCCCATGACAGCCGCGTCGTCGCCGAAGAGGAATCCTCACGCCAGAACACGCTTCTCTTGAAGGAAATCTCCGCGCACAAGAAGACGGACGCCGCCTTGCAGAGTGCCAAAGAAGTGGCCGAAGCGGCAAACCGCGCCAAGAGCCGCTATGTCGTCGGCCTCAGCCATGAATTGCGCACGCCGCTCAATGCTGTGCTCGGCTACGCGCAGATCCTAGAGCGCGACGAGACCATTCCTGCGCCACGCCAATCCTCTTTGAAGGTCATTCGCCGCAGCGCCGAACATCTGTCCGGCCTGATCGACGGGCTGCTGGATATATCGAAGATCGAGGCCGGCCGCCTGCAGGTCTATTCCAACGAAATCAACATCCACGACTTCCTCGACCAGATCGTCGACATGTTCGATCCGCAGGCGCAGGCGAAGGGACTGGCCTTCATCCACGAACGCGCCGCCGCCCTGCCAGACTATGTCCGCACCGACGAGAAACGGCTGCGGCAGATCCTCGTCAACCTGCTGTCCAACGCCATCAAGTTCACCGATGCCGGCAGCGTCCGCTTCGAGATCGGCTATCGCAATCAGGTGGCGACCTTCACCGTTTCGGACACCGGACGCGGCATTGCCGAAAAGGATCTCACCCGCATCTACGAGCCCTTCCAGCGCGGCGAGGCCGATAGCATCAGACCCATGCCCGGCCTCGGCCTCGGCCTGACCATCACGCGACTGCTCACCAACACGCTCGGCGGCGAAATCTCCGTCGCGAGCGAAAAGGACAAGGGCTCGACCTTCAGGTGCGCTGATGCTGTCCGGCCGTGCTTCGCCCGATGAAGCCGCCGCCGCAGGAGCAGCGCGTCGTCGGCTACGAAGGGCCGCGCCGCACCGTCGTCGTCGTCGACGACAATGAGGATCATCGCGAGTTGATGCGCGAAGTGCTGTCGCCACTCGATTTCATCGTGCTGACGGCTGCCGGTGGCCCCGATTGCCTGACCTTGATTGAGGGCATCAAGCCGGATCTCTTTCTGGTCGATATCTCCATGCCTGGCATGAACGGCTGGCAGCTCGTGTCGCGGCTGAGAGAAAGCGGCCAGAAGGCGCCGATCCTGATGCTGTCGGCCAATATCGGCGATGCCGCCGCCGCGACCGACAGCGACGACAGCCACAACGACGCCATCTCCAAGCCGATCGACATCCGCCAGCTTCGCGACAAGCTTGCACTCCATCTCGGCCTGAAATGGACCTATGCCGACGCTTCCGCACCGGTAGCACCGAAACCGCCGCCACCGCTGAAGAGCCCGGGGATAGAGCATGTACGCGAATTGATGCGGCTCGGAGAGATCGGCTATATCAGGGGCATAGAGGCCAAGCTTGCCGATCTCGCCAAGCTGGATGAAAATCAGCCCTTCACCGACGCTATGCGCGCTCATGTCCAGGCCTTCGATCTCGGCGGCTTCCTGAATGCACTGCACGCCTTCGACACTGAAAAGGTAGACCAGATTGGCTGAGACCACCCTGCCCCGCGATATAGTCTTGCTGGTGGACGATTCGCCGGAAGCGCTCGGCTTCCTGACTGATGCGCTCGAACAATCCGGCTTCTCAGTACTGATCGCCACCTCGGGATCGGCGGCGCTGAATATTGTCGAACGCATCACGCCGGACCTCATCCTGCTCGATGCCGTCATGCCGTCGATGGATGGTTTCGAGACCTGCCGCCGGCTGAAGGCCAATGCCGGGATCGCCCAGATCCCCGTCGTCTTCATGACGGGCCTGACCGAGACCGAGCATGTCGTGCATGCGCTGGAATCGGGTGGCGTCGACTACCTCACCAAGCCGATCAACATCGACGAGCTGCGCGCCCGTATCCGCGTTCACCTGCGCAATGCCCGCTCCGCCCAGAGTGCACGCGTGGCGCTCGATGCCGCCGGCCGCCATCTTCTCGCGGTCAAGGGCAATGGCGCGATCCACTGGTCGACGCCGCAGGCAACGCGCCTCATCAACGCAGCTACCGGCAGCGACGATGGCCTCGATCTTGCCTCGAAGCACATTGCGGCCTTCATGCTCGAGCGCGAGCGGCTGGGTCCGGCGCGCGACAATATCGTCTCCATCAGCAATGGCAGTCAGGCCGCCCTGCAATTTACCTTCCTTGGTGCCATCGGCGCCGACGAATACCTGTTTCGCCTGACGGCCACCAACCAACGTGCCGACGACGAAATCCTGCGTCAGCATTTCTCGCTGACGCAGCGCGAATCCGAGGTGCTGCTATGGATCGCCAAGGGCAAGTCCAACCGCGATATCGGCGAAATCCTCGGCCTGTCCGCCCGCACGGTGAACAAGCATCTCGAGCAGATCTATGTGAAGCTCGGCGTCGAAAACCGCGCATCCGCCGCGGTCAAGGCGGCCCATGCGTTGCATGAAGTCTAAGCCGTCAACCACTTGCTGCTAAGCCGCTGAAGGACGACCGAATTCAGACCACCCGGTCCGGCGGCTCGCGTCCCGCGAAGAAGGCGGTAATATTGTCCACCACCTTCATACCCATGGCCGTACGCGTCTCTTCCGTCGCGCTGCCGAGATGCGGCAGAAGCACGACATTATCAAGCGCCCGCAGCCGCTCCGGCACATGCGGCTCCGCCTCGTAGACGTCAAGGCCGGCGCCGCGGATCGTACCCTGCTCCAGCGCCGATATCAGCGCCGTCTCATCCACGACATCGCCGCGCGCCGTGTTGATCAGGAAGGCGCCCTGCTTCATTTTGGAAAGACGGGCGGCATTCATTAGATGCCGGTTTTCCGCGCCGCCGGGGCAATGCAGGGAGACGAAATCGGAAACCTCAAGCACCTCCTCCACGGTCTGCAGCTGCATGGCGCCATAGCGCGCGGCTTCCATCGGATCAATGGCGGAGCGATTGTAGAAGACGACATCCATGCCGAAGCCGAAGTGGCAGCGCTGGGCGAACGCCCTGCCGATGCGGCCAAAGCCGATGATGCCGACGGTCTTGCCGGTGACCTTGGTGCCCACCAGATGCGTCGGCCGCCATCCGGTCCACGAGCCGGCGCGCAACTCCCGCTCGCCTTCGCCGCCGCGCCGCGCGACGGACAGCAAGAGCAGCATGGCGATATCGGCGGTGCAATCGGTGAGTACGCCCGGCGTGTTGGTGACGACGATGCCTTTCGCCTTGGCCGAGGCGACGTCGATGTGGTTGAAACCGACACCGAAATTGCCGAGGATCTTCGTCCTGATCGTATCGCCATCGAAAAGCGATGCCGGAAGCTTGTCGGAGACAGTCGGCAGGACCGCATCGTAGGTCAGCAGCGCTTCGCGTAGCTTTGCCAAATCAAGCGCGGCATCGTCCTGGTTCAGCGTGACATCGAAACGCTCGGAAAGCGCCGCCTCGACAGCATCGGGCCAGCGACGGGTTACGAGAATACGGGGTCTGCTCATGCTGCTCATCCTCCTGCCGAATACCGGGCAGATTTAAAGCAGGTCTGCCGCGAAGGAAATGACGATCCGCGGCCAGCACATATGAAAAAGCCCGGCCAATGGCCGGGCTTCCTGTATCACATGGTCGCCGACAAATCGGCAACGCGACGATTACTTGCTGATTTCGGCGTAGTTGTACTT
The DNA here is from genome assembly GCF_001999485.2 of Rhizobium sp. P44RR-XXIV. NCBI lineage: Bacteria > Pseudomonadati > Pseudomonadota > Alphaproteobacteria > Hyphomicrobiales > Rhizobiaceae > Rhizobium > Rhizobium sp. P44RR-XXIV. Next base: position 122,389 of record NZ_MPVZ02000026.1, read on the forward strand.
GCCGTCGGAACCCTTGGACCACTTGTACATGACATAGTCCGGACGGGTGATGTCGCCCTTTGCATCGAAGCCGAGATCGCCAATGGCGGTCTTGAACGGGCCCTTTGCCTTCAGCGCATCGGCAACTGCCATCGGATCATTGGAGCCGGCAGCCTTGGCAGCAGCGGCAATGACCTGCAGAGCAGAGTACGAATACAGCGTGTAGCCTTCCGGCTCATAACCGGCTGCACGGAACTTGGCGACCAGATCGGCAGAAGCCGGGTTCTTGCGCGGATCCGGAGAGAAGGTCATCAGCGTGCCGTCGACTGCGTCGCCAGCGATCGAAGCAAGTTCGTTCGAGACGATACCGTCGCCAGACATGAAGTGTGCCTTGACGCCCTGGTCGGCCATCTGACGCATGATCAGGCCGGCTTCGGTATGCAGACCGCCGTAATAGACGAAGTCGACGCCAGCCTGCTTCATCTTCGCGATGAGGGCCGAGTAGTCCTTGTCGCCGGGGGTGATGCCTTCATAGAGAACTTCCGTCACGCCAGCGGCGTTGAGGTTCTTCTTGGTTTCGTCGGCAAGGCCCTGGCCATAAGGAGTCTTGTCGTGAACGACGGCAACCTTGGCGCCCTTGAAGTTATCGGCGATGTACTTGCCGGCAACTGCACCCTGCTGGTCGTCACGACCGCAGGTACGGAAGGTGTTCCAGAGGCCGCGCTCGGTAAACTGCGGATTGGTGGAAGCCGGGGTAACCTGCAGGATGCCGTTTTCGGCGTAGACTTCCGAAGCCGGGATGGAAACGCCCGAGTTGAAGTGACCGACAACAAACTTGACGCCGTCGGCGACGAATTTGTTGGCGACGGAAACGCCCTGCTTGGCGTCAGAGACGTCGTCGCCGAGTTCGATCTTGATCTTTTCCCCGTTGATGCCGCCGGCTGCGTTGATATCGGCGGCAGCCTGTTCGGCACCCTTCTGAAGCTGGGCACCAAATGTAGCATTCGCGCCCGTCAAGGGACCACCAACGCCGATAATGATGTCGGCCTTCGCAACGCCAGCGAATGCGATCATCGCCGACAAAGCCACTGCCGACAGAAGATACTTCTTCATATTGTTACTCCCAATTTTTAAGCGGGTTCCTTTTGATTTACCCTGCGCGATACCCACCAATCATCACGCCGGTAACGCTTGTATTCCGAAGCTTGGAGGCATGATCATGTCATAGGCTTTTTGTTTTTATAAGACAGGATGATGCCACTTCTGAATGCAGACTGTGCCTAGTTTAAGCAGACTGTCAATTCTTCTTCTTCCACGAAAAGGCCGAGGTCTTTTCATAGAGCCAGTAATAATTATTCACCATCTGATCGGTACGTCGATACCGATATGCCGCCGTCGCGAAAACGAGCAGAAGAACGACGTCGATAATGTAGATCGTCAAGTCGAACACCGGCCCGTTGAACAGCGCATGGTGCAGGAATTGCAGACCAAGGCCGATCAGGAAGCTATAGATGACAACCAGCGGATAGGAGTCCCAATTGGATGCCACGGCGCGCCCTGCTCGCCAAGCGGTCCAGAATCCGAGGATGACGATGATCGCGCGGATGACCAGACGGCCGCCGGTATCGCTGTCGAAGAGAAGTCCCTGCATGTCAAATTCTCCGCGGAACGGGGCTCAATGATGCCCGCCTTCAAGATAGGCGGCGCGCACTTCCGGATTGGCAAGCAATTCCCTGCCCGAGCCGCTCATCGTCACCCGGCCGTTGACCATCACATAGGCGCGGTCGGAAAGCTTCAGCGCCGCAAAGGCATTCTGCTCGACCAGGAACACCGTCAGTCCCTGGGTCTTGTTCAAGACCTTGATCGCCTCGAAGATGCCCTTGATGATCAGCGGCGCAAGACCCAATGACGGCTCATCCAGCAACAGCAGCTTCGGACGCGCCATCAGCGCACGGCCGATCGACAGCATCTGTTGCTCGCCGCCCGAAAGCGTGCCGCCGCGCTGCGACTGGCGCTCCTTCAGGCGCGGGAACAGCGTGAAGATCTTCTCGACGTCCTCGTTGAAATATTTGAGCTTGTCGAGGCTCGCGCCCATCTGCAGGTTTTCATAGACGGTCATGCGCGGAAAGATGCGACGGCCTTCGGGTGACTGGGCGATGCGAAGCCGGGCAATCTCGTGCGTCGGCATGCGCGTAATATCGCGTCCGTCGAATGTGACGGTGCCGCTGCGCGCCTGCGGCGTGCCGCAAATCGTCATCATCAGCGTCGACTTGCCGGCACCGTTCGCACCGATCAGGCTGACGATCTCGCCGCTGTTGACTTCGATATCGACACCGGCAAGCGCGCGGATATTGCCGTAATAGGTCTCAACACCCGCGACTTTCAGAAGTGGTTCGCCCGCCATCAATGTTCACCCTCTTGGAGGTGTTCGACTTCGGCAATCACCTCTTCCACTTCTTCATCCTCGACACCCAGATAGGCCGCGATCACCTTCGGATCGTTCTTCACCTCATCGGGCGTACCATCGGAGATCTTCTGCCCATATTCGAGCACGATGACATGGTCGGAGATTTCCATGACCACCGACATGTCATGCTCGATCAGCAGGATCGACGTACCGGTATCCTTGCGGATGCTGCGCAGAAACTCGTTGAGAACAAGAGATTCGCGTGGGTTGAGACCGGCAGCCGGCTCGTCCAGGCAGAGCAGCTCCGGGCCTGTGCACATGGCGCGGGCGATTTCCAGACGGCGCTGGGCACCATAGGAAAGATCGCCGGCCGGATCGTCGGCCCGGTCGATAAGGTCGGCCTTTTCGAGCCAGAAGCGCGCCAGTTCGATGGCATTCTTGGCCTCAGAGCGATAACGACCAATGCCGAGCAGCCCGAGGATCGTATAGCCGGACGCGCGCATCAGCTTGTTGTGCTGCGCGACCAGCAGGTTCTCGAGCACGGTGAGGCCCGAAAACAGGCGGATGTTCTGGAAGGTACGCGCAACCTTGGCTTCGCGGGTGATCCGGAAGTCGGGAAGGCGCTCCAGGAGATAATCCTTGCCGCTGTTCTGGTTGAGCGTGATCATGCCCATCGTCGGCTTGTAGAAGCCGGTGATGCAGTTGAACACGGTCGTCTTGCCTGCGCCATTCGGTCCGATCAACGCGGTGATATCGCCACGCTTCGCCGAAAAGGAGAGATCGTTGATCGCCATCAGGCCGCCGAACCGCATCGACAGGTGATCGACCTTCAGCAAGGTGTCGCTGGGGGGTGTGGTCACAGCGTTCATCAGCCGTGGCCCTCCTTGGTAAAGCTGCCGGAGACGGTTTTTCGCTCCTTGAGGAAGGCGGTCGGCTCACGCGTGCCAACGAAACCGCGCGGCTTGATGATCATCACGACCACCATGGCGAGCCCGAAGATCAGCATGCGATAGAGTTCCGGCGTGAAATCCGGCCCGAAGCCGGGGATGATCGTCGTATTGCCGAAGACCAGACCGGTTTTCAGGAAATCCATGTCGCGCAGCAATTCGGTGCCGCCGACCATGGCGATCGCGGCAATGGCGATGCCCTTCAGCGATCCCATGCCGCCGAGAACGACGATGGCAAGAATGACCGCCGACTCCAGGAAGACGAAGGATTCCGGTGATACGAAGCCCTGACGGGCTGCGAAGAAGGAGCCGGCAAAGCCGCCGAACATCGCGCCAGTGGCGAAAGCCGTCAACTTCGTCGTCACCGTATTGATGCCGAGCGAGCGGCAGGCGATCTCGTCTTCACGCAACGCCTCCCAGGCGCGTCCGATCGGCATGCGGCGCAGCCGGATCGTCACATAGGCCGTCAGCATGCAGAGCGCCAGGATGACGTAGAAAAGGAAGATCTTGTACCAGGCCGACGAGATCGGCAGGCCGAAGCTCCGGACGAAATTGTGCGGATCCTTCATATCGAACGTATAGATGCCGAACAGCGATGCCTTGGTGATGTTGGAAATCCCGAAGCTGCCCTTCGTCACGTCAGTCCAGTTTGTCAGGACGATACGGATGATTTCACCGAAGGCCAACGTCACGATCGCCAGATAGTCTCCGCGCAGACGCAGCACCGGGAAGCCGAGGACCATGCCCCAAACACCGGCAAAAATACCCGACAGCGGCAGCAGGATCCAGAACGACAGACCGAAATGCGACGACAGCAGCGCGTAGGAATAGGCGCCGACGGCATAGAAGGCGACATAGCCGAGGTCGAGCAGCCCCGCCAGACCGACGACGATATTCAGTCCCCAGGCAAGCATCACATAGATGAGAATCTGGATACCGAAGTTGTCAACGTATGTCAGCGATCCCTGCGGGCCGAAAAGCGCCAGCGCCAGCATCGGATAGATGAGCAGGAAAACCAGTGCCATCACGTTGAAATTCTTGCCGACAAAGCCCCGCTCGGCCACAACCGGCGCGGATTTCGCCTTCTCGGCCTTTCTCGCGTCCAGAATGGGCTGGAGGAAGACCGTCATCGCGAAGCGTCCGACCGCTGCGATGGCGACGATGGAGGCCAGAAGACCCCAGCGTTGAACGATGATCAGCTTGTTGTCGATGTTCTGATCGGTCTTCAATCCGATATAGAGAACGAACATGCCAAAGGCGATAAGCGCGGTCCAGAAGGCGTCCGTAATCCCCTTCTGGACAAGACCGGGAGCGGCCTTGCCTGCAACGACGTTTGAATCTGCCATGGCGTTATACCTTTTCGACTTCCGGCCGCCCGAGAATGCCGGTTGGCTTGAAGATCAGAACGAAAGCAAGGATGCCGAAAGTCGCGACGTCCTTATACGCGATGGGGAAATTGCCTGACCAGAACGACTCGATGAAGCCGATCATCAAGCCGCCAAGGACCGCGCCCGGCAGCGAACCGATGCCGCCGAGAACGGCTGCGGTGAACGCCTTCACGCCCGGCGTGAAGCCATCCGTGAAGTTGGCGACGCCATAATACATCAGATACATCGTGCCGGCGACGGCAGCGAGTGCGGCGCCCATGATGAAAGTGACGGAAATGGTGCGGTCGACATTGATGCCGAGGAGCGCCGCCATCTTGCGATCCTGCTCGGTCGCGCGCTGGGCGCGGCCAAGCGCCGTCTTGTTGACCAGATACCAGAAGGCGGCCAGCAGAACGACGGTGATGATGAAGATGATGATCTGCTTCAGCGACAGCGAGACGGCGCCGAAGTTGTAGACATCACCCACGAGCGTCGGGATCGGCTTGTTGCGCGGGCCCTGAGCGACCTGAATGAAGTTCGACAGCACGATCGACATGCCGATTGCAGTGATCAGCGGCGCCAGCCGGAATGATCCGCGCAGCGGCCGATAGGCAATGCGTTCGATCACCCAGTTCCAGAGGCTCGTCATCAGCATCGCGACGATGAGCATCACCAGAAGCAATACCGCCACCGGCAAGCCGGCGAAGAGCGAGACGAGAACCAGATAGGTGATGAGAGCGGCGAAGCCGCCGAGCATGAAGACATCACCATGAGCAAAATTGATCATGCCGACGATGCCGTAAACCATGGTGTAGCCAATGGCGATCAGGCCATAGATAGACCCGAGAGTCAGCCCGTTTAGGAGCTGCTGGATAAAATAATCCATATGTCATTTCCCCTGGATGTGGCGTCAATCGACCACATCTCTTATTACTTTAGGGTCTCCTTCAAGAGGGCCCGTGGGCGAGATTCCATACCGCTTTCGAAAGAAATGTGAAGCCAAAAAGGCAAGAAATTGACAAATTCTTTTCAAATCGCCGTGCGCTGACCTAAATCCGGCCAAAAATGACAGAAAAACGGCATCCACTGGCTCAAAAATAGCCAAAATAATTGAGCAGGATTTTGCACTGAAGAGTTTTTCTCAGTGGCAGGCCCTCTCCGGGGCCTGCCAGCTCCTCTCGAACGGCACTCAGGCGCGCATGCGCGCGCCATCTGCGTCGAACAGCGGGTCGACCTGCGGCCTTGCCGGCAGGATCTCGCCGAGCAGTTCTATCGACCAGCCCTGTGCCTCATCGGCGATTTCCTTCGGCACGTAGCCGACGGCAACCGAAAGCCCGGAGGCATGGGCATAACCGCCCGATGTCACCCAGCCGCAGACCGCGCCGTTGTGATAGATCGGCTCATCGCCGATGACATCGGCATCCTTCGCCGCCAGAATGAAGGTGCGCAGCCGCAGCGCGCCGCCTTCCGCCTTCTCCTTGGCCGCCGCTGCCTTGCCGATGAAATCGGCAGGCTTGGACAACGCCACGAATCGGCCAAGCCCGGCCTCCAGCGGCCCGTAGAGCGGCCGGTACTCACGAGACCAGCTGCCATAGGATTTATCGAGCCGCAGCGCATTCAGCGCCCGGAGGCCGAAGAGCCTTATGCCGAACTCCGCACCCTCTTCCATCAGCAGGTCGAAGATGTAGCGCTGATGTTCGGGCTTCATCCAGATTTCATATCCCAGGTCGCCGGTATAGGAGACGCGTCCGACGATCGCCGACGCCATGCCGAGATCTATGCGCCGGATGGACATGAAGGGGAAAGCCTCGGTCGAAAGATCCTGATGTGTCAGCTTCTGCATCAGCTTGCGGGCATTGGGACCGGCGATCGACAGGCCGAGAAGCGAAAGGCCCAGCGCCTGAAGCTCGACCGAGCCATCCTTGGGCAGCAGGCTTTCGAACCAGCGCATATGATAGGCTTCCGCGATGCCGGAGCCGATGAGCAGGAAATCACCCTCGCCGAGCTTCGCCAGCGTGAAATCGCCGATGAGCTTGCCATCATGCTTCAGCATCGGCGCCAGCGTCATGCGGCCGATGGCGGGAATGCGGCAGGTCAGCAGATTGTCGAGGAAAGCTTCCGCGCCCGGTCCCTTGACCGAGTATTTGGCAAAGCCCGAGGTCTCCATCAAGCCCAAGCTGTCACGCACTGCCTTCGCCTCGGCACCGACGACATCGAAGTCATTGGAGCGGCGCCAGGAGAATTGATCCTCTTCGCCTTTCGGAGCGAACCACAGCGCCTGCTCAAGACCGTAGTAGGCGCCGAAAACGCCGCCGGCCTCCTTGAGCTTGTCGTAGATCGGCGTCGTCAGCAGCGGACGGGCGGCCGGCAATTCCTCGTTCGGATAGCGGATCGAGAAGCGCCGCGCATAGTTTTCGCGCACCTTGGCATTGGTATAGGCAAGGGTCGCATAGTCGCCATAGCGCGAGACGTCCATGGCGAAGACGTCGAAGCCCGGATCGCCGTAGATCATCCAATTGGCGAGCGCCAATCCGACGCCGCCGCCCTGGCTGAACCCGGCCATGACCGCGCAGGCCGACCAATAATTCCTCAAGCCGCGCACCGGGCCGACGAGCGGGTTACCGTCAGGCGAGAAGGTGAAGGGCCCGTTGATGATCTTCTTGATGCCGGCATTGTTGAAGGCCGGGAAATGGCGGAAGCCGACTTCCAGCTCGGGCGTGATGCGCTCGATGTCTTCGGCCAGCAGCTCATGGCCGAAATCCCACGGCGTCGTCACCGGCGACCAGGGGCGACATGCCTTTTCATAGGTGCCCATCAGCATGCCTTGCCGCTCCTGGCGCAGGTAGATCTCGCCATCGAAGTCGACGCAGTGCATCAGCTCCTTGCCCGTCGTCTTGTTAAAGTCGATGACCTCGGGCATGTCCTCGGTGATCAGATACATGTGCTCCATGGCAAGCACAGGCAGCTCGAGCCCGACCATGCGGCCGACTTCACGCGCCCAGAGGCCGGCGGCGTTGACGACATGCTCGGCAATGATCTCGCCCTGATTGGTGATGACGCGCCAGGAACCGTCCTCGCGCTGCACCAGTTCCTCTACCTTTGTATGCAGATAGATATCGGCGCCGTTCTTCTTCGCCGAGCGGGCATAGGCATGCGTGGTGCCGTAGGGATCGAGATGGCCTTCGACGGGGTCGTAGAGAGCGCCGACGAACTGATCAGGGTCGAGAAGCGGCATCATCTCATGCGCTTCCTTCGGCGTCAGCAGCGTCGCTTCAAGACCATTGTAGCGGCCCTTGGCGAGGATCGACTTCAGCCAGTCGAAGCGCTGAGGCGTTGCCGCCAGCATCAGGCCGGAGGTCAAATGCAAGCCGATGTCCTGGCCGGAATACTCCTCGATCTCCTTATAGAGCTCGACCGTGTATTTTTGCAGCTTGGCAACGTTCGGATCGCCGTTGATCGTATGCATGCCACCGGCGGCGTGCCAGGTCGATCCGGATGTCAGTTCGGAGCGCTCCAGCAGCACCACATCTTTCCAGCCGAATTTCGTCAGGTGATAGAGCACCGAACATCCGACGACACCGCCACCGATGACGACGACCTTGGCATGGCTTTTCATCTAGGAATCCCCTGTTTTCGGTACGAAGCCGCCGAGTGTCTTCCCGCGCGACCGACCGCATTTGAGACCGAACCTAGAGACTATCCGGGTGACCAAATAGCCCGAACTGCGAAACCGATATGTCTGTTTGCGCCATCGCAATTGTTCGGATCGCGCCATCGCCTATTGGCGGCGCAAGCCGGTCGGCCAATCATTGGAGGTACGGCAGCATAAGGCTTTCAGTCGGCGAAACCGGCAGTCAGGGCAAACTCGCGCCCCATCTCCATGATCTCCTCGAACACGCTGCCGGCATAGGAGCGCGGCACTATGATTTCGAAGCTGTCAGCACCGGTGCGGGTGACATTGGCGCTGACATGGCAGCAGAGCATGCTCGCCGATTGCCCTTCGGCGAAGACCTGAGGATGCAGGTCGACGGCCACGCATTTCGCCAGAATACGACGAACGCTGGGACCGGAAATACGAAGCAGCACGCGACCATCGCTCTGCTCGAAAAAGGAAACACGGGCAGCGTCGAGCAGAAAGAGATCGCGCGCCACGCTGTCGGCGCCAAGCGTCTCGGACACGACAAGCCATTCCCGCGGCCCGACGCTTCGAACCGAAACATCGTCGATCGCCTTCAGGCCAGCCAGAACCCATCCCTCCTCGCCGGCTTTCCCGAGTACCGAAAAGATGGCCGGTTTGCGCACGACAGCGAGATGATTCGGATTGGCGGCAGCCTCGAAGCCGGAAATGTGATCTTCCAGCACATGCCTGTTTTGATATGCCACGCTCATCAATCCCTCACCCGAGAAGCTTCTTGTTGTCTGGATCGACGAAAACGGGGCTGCAGACCTCCGCCGCGACTTCCTCGCCGCGCAATCCGTCCCACACGACCACATGTTCGCCGATCCGCTCCCGGCCCGACTTCAGGAAAGCCAGCGCGATGGAATGGCCGAGGGTGGGCGAGAAGCAGGCCGAGGAAACATGGCCCTGATCGTTCACTGTCGACGATCTTGCGCCCTCCTTCAGCAGATGCGCACCGGCATGGATTTCCTTCGTCGTATCCAGCGGCTTCAGTCCGACGAGCTGCCCACGATCGGCGGCCGTGAGGCCGAAACGTGTGGACAGCCGTTTGCCGATAAAGTCAGACTTCTGAGCCGACATCATTTTTCCAAGGCCGACATCGTCGGGCGTCGTGCGGCCATCCAGCTCGTTATGGGTGACATGGCCCTTCTCGATGCGCAGCACGTTGAGGGCTTCGACGCCATAGGCGCAGATACCATGTGCCCTGCCCGCCTCCATGATCGCATCCGCCACGGCCTCGCCGTAGCCGGCGGGAACCGCCAGCTCATAGGCAAGCTCGCCCGAGAAGGATATGCGGAACAGGCGCGCCTTGAGGCCACCCTTCAGCATGACTTCGGCGGCAGCGAGGAACGGGAAGAACGCATCGGAAATATCGTCTTCGATAATCTGTTCCAGCACCAGCCGCGCCTTCGGGCCGGCAATCGCCATCTGTGCCCATTGATCCGAGGAGGAGACGAAGCGAACGTCGAGCTGCGGCCAGAGGGTCTGAGCGCAGAATTCCATATGCGTCATCACCTCGCCGGCCATCGCCGTCGTGGTGGTGAGGAAGAAATGATCGGGCGTCAGCTTGCTGGTGGTGCCGTCATCGAAAACGATGCCATCCTCGCGCAGCATCAGCCCGTAGCGCGCCTTGCCGATCGGCAGTTTCAGGAAGGCATTGGAATAGAGGCGATTGAGAAATTCGGCAGCGTCCTTGCCGAAAACCTCGATCTTGCCGAGCGTCGACACGTCACAAAGGCCGACATTGTTACGGACGTTCAGAACCTCGCGATCGACGCTGTCGCGCCAGCCCTTCTCGCCCGGCCGCGCGAACCAGGACGAGCGATACCAGAGACCGGCCTCGACGAAGCTCGCTCCATTCTTCTTCGCCCAGCCATGCAGCGGCGATTCCCGCACCGGCTGCGCGTGCTTGTCGCGCGCCGTGCCGGCAAGTGCACCGAAAGAAACGGGCGTGTAGAACGGCCGAAATGTCGTCGTACCGACGGCTGCGGGGCTGACGCCGCGCATGCCGGCGATAATGCCGGCGGCATTCACATTGCCGAGCTTGCCCTGGTCGGTCGCCATGCCGCTGGTCGTATAGCGCTTGGCGTGCTCGACATGGCCGAAGCCTTCGCGCAGGGCAAGGCCCAGATCCTTGGTGTGGACGTCGTTCTGATAGTCCACGAACGCCTTGTCCTTGGCGCCGGGCACATGCCAGATCGCAGCGAAGGACGGATCATAATCTCCTTCGACCTCAGGCACATCGGCGGCATGAACGGTTTTGCCGAGACTTTCCACGACCCGTTTTGCTTTTGCCGCCCCATCTGCGAGACAGCCGGAGATGCTATCGATGCCCGCGGCCGCCCCGGCGATCTCCAGCTCGCCGCCGACGGTCGGTGCCATGAATGCCTGGCTCTCGTCCGACCAGACCGGCTTTGCGCCGCGCTGGCAAGCAAGATGAATGATCGGCGACCAGCCACCGGATATGGCAAGCGCATCGCAGGTAACTAATTCATCAAGGCCACCGCGATCGGCAAGGACGCCGCTGATGCGGTATTTGCCCTTGGTCGCGTGAACGCTCGCGCCGTGCACAACGCGGACATCCTGCGGCGCGGCATCGGAAGACGCAGGCCGCGTGTCCAGGATCGCCGAAACCTCGACGCCCGCAGCCGCAAGATCGAGAGCGGTGCGATAGCCCGAGCCGCCATTGGTGAAAACGGCCACCTTTTGACCGGCGACGACGCCGTAGCGATTGAGATAGCTGCGCATGGCGCCGGCTATCATCACGCCCGGCAGATCGTTGCCGCCAAAAACGAGCGGACGTTCCTCTGCGCCGGAAGCAAGAATTGCGCGCTTGGCGGCGATACGCCACAGACGCTCAACTGGCAGGTCTGGCGACGGCATCGCCACATGCTTCTGCACCTTCTCGACCGCGCCGAAGACATTGCCGTCATACCAGCCGAACACGGTCGTACGCGGCATCACCGTGACGTTTTCAAAGCTCTGCAATTCCTCCAGCGTCGCCTGCACGAAGATATCGGCTGACACGCCGTCGATCGAGATCTTTTCCGACAATAACGAACCGCCGAGACGGAAGCCCTCATCGGCGAGGACGACGCGCAGACCGGCACGCGCCGCAGTCAACGCCGCCATCAATCCGGCCGACCGGAACCGACAACAAGCAGATCGCAATGCGCCCAGGCCTTCTCATAGCGATCCGGATCAGCCTGCATGACGGCCTTGCCGAGACCGGCGGCACGCCTGATTACCGGCTCATAGACCTTCTCCCAGAAGGCAGCAGGCCACATGAACGTCTTGTAGTAGAAACCGGCGCCAAGGAATGGCGACAACAGACCATTGACGGAGCCGAGATCGTATTTCAGCGATGGCCAGCGGTTCTGGCTGACGGCGCTCAGGCCCTGATAGAGCTCGGCGACGGTGGCGCGCGTATTCGGCTCGGTGCGGCCATCCTTGCCGATGGTGACAAGCGCGTTGGGCTCGGCCGAACCCGCTGTCAGAATGCCGCGCGGACGATGGTATTTGAAGCTGCGACCAACGAGCAGCTGGTCGTTCGCAAGCAGAGCGGCGGCGAGCGTATCGCCCTCCAGGCCCTTCATATCCTTGCCGTCGAACTTGAAGGAAAGCGGGCGGCTGCGATTGACGAGGCCGCCGGTCGAAAGACGATAGGCTGTCATTGTGCCGCCTCCTTCGCCTTGTCTTCGGCATCGGTGACGGAAAAGACCTCGTGGGTGACATTGCTGCGATCGACCACCAGCCAGCGGCGGCAGCCGGCCGCGTGGTGCCAATACTCCAGAATCCGGCCGCGCTCGTTGTCGCGGATATGGACGTAACGATGCCAATCCTCATCCGGAGCCGACGGAGCAGGACGGGTGACCGACGCGCCGCGAATGGAGAATTCTTCCTTCGGTCGCACGCCGCAATGCGGGCAGTTGATCAAGCTTGCCATTGGTATCGTGCCCTCAATGCAGGTTCGGCTGCGGACCCTTGCCGCTTTCGTCAATCGCGAAACCGCGCTCGAAACGGTCAAGACGCAGGAGACGGCTGACATCGTGGCTTTCGTCCTTGGCGATCAGATGCGCAAAGCAGAAGCCGGAGGCCGGCGTCGCTTTGAAGCCGCCGTAGTTCCAGCCGCAATTCAGATAGAGATTGTCGATCGGCGTGCGGTCGATGATCGGCGAGCCATCCATGCTCATATCCATGACGCCGCCCCAGGTGCGCAGGACGCGCGTCCGCGACAGGCCGGGAATGAGCGACACGCCCTCTTCCATCGTATGCTCGACGGTGGCGAGGTTTCCGCGTTGCGCATAGGAGCTGTAGTAGTCGATATCGGCCCCGAAGACCAAGCCGCCCTTGTCCGACTGCGAGATATAGAAGTGTCCCGCGCCGTAGGTAATCACATTGTCGATGATAGGCTTCAGCCCCTCGGAGACGAAGGCCTGCAGCACATGGGTTTCGATCGGCAGTTCGAGATCGGCCATATTGCCCAGGATCGAAGTGTGACCGGCCGCCGCCAACGCCAGCTTGTTGCAGCCGATGAAACCGCGATTAGTCTCAACGCCGGTGACGACGCCGTTTTCGCGGCGGATGCCGATTACCTCACATTGCTGGATAAGATCGACGCCGCGACTATCGGCGCCGCGCGCATAGCCCCACGCGACGGCATCGTGCCTTGCCGTACCGCCACGACGCTGCAACAGGCCGCCGAGGATCGGAAAGCGGGCATGATCGAAATTGAGGTACGGCATCATCCGGCGAACCTGCTCGCGATTGAGCAATTCCGCATCGACGCCGTGCATGCGCATGGCATTGCCGCGCCGCGCATAGGCATCGCGCTGACCATCGGAATGGAACAGGTTGACAATACCGCGCTGCGAAACCATGGCATTATAGTTGAAATCCTGCTCCAATCCTTCCCAGAGCTTCATCGAGAACTCGTAGAAAGGTTCGTTGCCCGGCAGCAGATAGTTGGAGCGGATGATGGTCGTGTTGCGGCCGACATTGCCGGAGCCGATATAGTTCTTCTCCAGCACCGCGACATTGGTGATGCCGAATTCCTTGGCGAGATAATAGGCTGTCGCCAGCCCATGCCCGCCGGCGCCGACGATGATCACGTCATAATGCGATTTCGGCTCTGGCGTCCGCCATACCGGTTGCCAATTGCGGTTGCCCGAAAACGCCTGTTTTAGAAGCTGATATGCCGAATATCGCATGCATTCATCCCGATACTACCCGGCCGCACATTCGCATATGCAATAAAAACGACAAGCCCTTTAAGGACGAAAAAGCTTCGCAAACAGAACATGTTCTTTTCCGAATGCGCTGATGTGACAGGCCCTGAGATTGTCTCTCAAACGACACGCCATGCCCGCGGAAGGTACCCAAGACAATGCAGGGATGCAGAGCCTGGTTGCGAAATTTCTGTTCTGGCGCTAAGCCGGAAGCAGCCGGATTATTTGAGCTCTAAACTCCACCTTCGCGAATTCCTATCTATAATGTCCGGAGACTTGAAGCGCGAATGTGGCGCGGAAGACGAACAGGCAATGCTTGCGACATTTGAAAAGGCGGCGCTCGAAGCGGGGAAGGCCATATTGGAGGTCTACCGCGCCGGCTACGCTGTTGCCGTGAAGCAGGACATGAGCCCCGTCACCCTCGCCGACGAGCGCGCCGAACATATCATTCTCGAACACCTTGCGCGGGATTTCCCGAATATTCCTGTTATTGCCGAGGAATCTGTGTCCGCCGGCAGGGTTCCGGATATTCGCGGCCACTCGTTCTTCCTGGTCGACCCCATGGATGGCACGCGCGAATTCATCGAGCATCGAGACGAATTCACCGTCAACATCGCCTATATCGAGAATGGCATTCCCGTCGCCGGCATCGTCTATGCCCCAGCCCTCGGAATAGCCTTTACCGGCGAGCCGGGCAGAGCCCGCAAGCTTGTTGTCGACGACCGTTTTGTCGTGACAGACCGCACCACCATCGCCGTGCGCGAGCGGCCGGTCAATTTGACCGCGCTTGCCAGCCGTTGCAACAGCAACGCGAAGACGGAGAGTTTTCTGAGCGATAATGCAGTCTCCGCCTGCACATCGATCGGTTCCTCATTGAAATTCTGCCTGCTTGCCGAAGGCAAGGCCGATGTCTATCCGCGTTTCGCCCGCACCATGGAATGGGACACGGCCGCCGGTGATGCCGTATTGCGTGCTGCCGGTGGCGCTACCGTGACCGTCGACGCGCGCCGCTTGCTTACGGCAAGATCGACCAGACCGGGGATAGCGACTTCGCAAACCCGCATTTCATCTGTTGGGGCGGAAAGAAAATCGGCCTTCCCGCATAGAAACGACTGTCGAGAAGTGGGGTAATCTTCTCGTCTGGCGGGAAAGACATCGGGATTCTCGCCCCGAAAGCGTAAGTTTTCACTGACAAAAACTTATAGGACGGCTGCCGCATCCCCCTGAAATCGTGGCGGTTAGCCGGCATTTTATCCGGTTGCATCAAAAGCAAATCAGTTGCCGGCCACACTCCTTAAAATTCTTAGCAAAGTCTTACTATGTGCTTAGGCAATTTTTAAATGTGGCAAGATAGAGTGCCTCTCGTGGTCTTGAGTGTGTGTAGAGAGTCCAATGACCGAAATGATACGTCCCCGAGTGAAGTATGTCATCGGCCCCGATGGCAGCCCGCTGACGATAGCAGACCTTCCGCCGCCGAATACGCGCCGCTGGGTCATTCGTCGTAAGGCAGAGGTTGTCGCCGCCGTGCGTGGTGGTTTGCTCAGCTTGGAAGAAGCCTGCGAACGTTATACGTTGACCGTCGAAGAGTTCCTCTCCTGGCAGTCGTCCATCAGCAGCCATGGCCTGGCCGGGCTGCGGACGACCCGCATACAGCAGTATCGCCACTGACAGTAGCAACAGCACTCCATTTTGTTTGAACTTGTATTCGGGCCTCTTCTCCCCATACGGGACAGAGGCCCGAATTGCTTGAGGAGCTGCGCCTCAAGCCAGATCTACGCACTTGTGGCGAGATGGCATGCGGCAGCCTCCATCAACTCCAGAATTTTCGCCTAGGCTCTCGCGTGCTAGAGGTAGCCGGCCGGATACGGGGATTCGGGCCATTGCTACTTCACACTTTGCCGACGGTGATCACCCACAACTTCGACCCAGATCGGGGTCTGCTGCAAAATATCTGCTGCCTGCCAAGCGAGGATGCGGAGCGGATCATCGCCTCGATACGCAGCGGCGGGCATGCCTATCTCAAGGCAAATTATCTGGCACGGCGATTGCGCACCGAAGATTGGCTCATCGCTGAACGCAACCGAAAAATCGGCAAGACGCAGCTCGCGCGCCCCCTTTATTTCTTCCTCGGCGATATGGCCAATGGATGGGACAAATCCCGCCCGGCTTCGATCGTTCTCCCTCTTGCCTTGTTCGACGTCGATGCGATCACATTCACATTCCCCGACAGTATGGAAAGCTGTCCGGCAAACAATCCGGCGGATGGCTCTGGCAACCCTTGGCATGGGCGGGTCTTCACATTCGCGGAGATTACCGAAATGGTTGCCCGATACGGCTTTCCCGATCCAGCCTTGCCGAGAGAGCGCCGAGGACCGAATGCCTTCATCGAGGTGCAGGTCTGGGACGATCGCCCATTGATCGAAATTCGCCGGCACTATGCCGCATGATGTGAAATAGAGCAGTTGGCAGGTTGCCGAGCAAATGCAATCCTTAGCGCATGAAACAAGGTTAGGGAGCGAGATCATGGATATTCGCAATGAAAACAACGCATCCGGCGGCCGGTATGTCGCAACCGTCGAGGGTCATGAGGCGGAAATGACATTTTCCCGTACCTCCCCGAAGCTGATCATCATCGATCATACCGGAGTGCCTGACGCTTTGCGCGGCAAGGGAGTCGGCCAGGCACTGGCCGCTCACGCCGTCGAGGAAGCGCGGCGCGGCGGCTGGAAAATCATTCCGCTCTGCCCGTTTTTCAAGGCCCAGGCGCAACGTCACGACGATTGGCGCGACGTCATCAACTCGTAAGCACTAAACACAAACGCGACATCGCCTAGGCACAAAGCCGTCCGGCGCGGGAACGCCGGTTCCTTCGATCCAACTGATACCCGCAGATGCAAAAGCCCCGCATGACCGGCCCTGTCACGGCCAGTCATGCGCGGCTTTCGTGTCGTTTTCGTCATCCCGCACATTCCGAAGCTGAGCTTTGTGTCGGAATGGAATGACGCGGATCGAAACAAGACGACGCGTTTACGACCTCAGGCGCGCGCCCTTGCAGGACCTGAACCATCACGCTCTTCGAGCGCTGCGGCCTTGGCATATTCCGCCTGCATGTCTTCCAGCGAGTGTTCCAAAGCCTCTTCCTGAACCTGCAGCTCGCGGATCGACACCTGCAAGTTGTCCGCGCGCTGGCGCGCGGCCTTGGCAAAGGTCGGGTAAGCGAAGTGGTTAGGGTCGGCAATGCCGGACTTCTTTTCTTCCAGCACGATCTGGCTTTCCAGATCCTTTGTCATACGGTCAAATTCCGCCATCATCATCTGCAATTGCTGCAGCTGACGGCGTTTTTCGTTCACCTGAAACTCTTTCAGGCGAACTAGGCTCTCACGTGACTTCATACGCATTACTCCCGTGATGCGAGACCCCGGCTCTCGATATCTCCGCCCGCCGAGCCGCTTTGACACGGCTTGGTTAAAAAAAATTACAGCGATCTTAATAAAAGCCTACCGCTGGTAACCTTTCGTTTACGGGCATCGTTAATGATAGGCGTAATGATTTAAGGCTCAGTAAATGTTTCGGTCGGAATTCGACATGTTTGCATTGATGAGTCAGATGAATCACTTGGCGTGAGTTCTTAACGCGATACTTTAGGAGTCGATTTTACTGATTGTCGTTGGAAAACAGTGCAATGGAAAAATTATTTAATAAATTCGATACGACTTGCCAGAGTGAATCAGAATTTGTTAACCATTACATGGCAGCTTCCAAATCAAGCAGTGATTTGATCGGTATCGCGTAAGGGGGCTGACGACCTTTCGGCGGCGGTAAAGGGGACAATTATGCGGGTTCTATTAATTGAAGACGACAGCGCGACAGCGCAGAGCATCGAATTGATGCTCAAGTCCGAAAGTTTCAACGTCTATACCACCGACCTCGGTGAAGAAGGCGTCGATCTCGGAAAGCTTTACGACTACGATATCATCCTTCTGGATCTCAACCTTCCGGATATGTCGGGCTACGAAGTGCTGCGCACGCTGCGCCTTTCGAAGGTCAAGACGCCGATCCTCATCCTCTCCGGCATGGCCGGCATCGAGGACAAGGTTCGCGGCCTCGGCTTCGGTGCCGACGACTACATGACCAAGCCGTTCCACAAGGATGAGCTGGTTGCCCGTATCCACGCCATCGTCCGCCGCTCCAAGGGTCATGCCCAGTCGGTGATCATGACCGGCGAGCTTATCGTCAACCTCGACGCCAAGACCGTCGAAGTCGGCGGCCAGCGCGTGCACCTGACCGGCAAGGAATACCAGATGCTGGAGCTGCTTTCGCTCCGCAAGGGTACGACGCTCACCAAGGAAATGTTCCTGAACCATCTCTATGGTGGCATGGACGAGCCTGAACTGAAGATCATCGACGTCTTCATCTGCAAGCTGCGCAAGAAGCTGGCCAATGCCGCCGGCGGCGCGAACTACATCGAGACTGTTTGGGGCCGTGGCTACGTGCTGCGCGAACCCGACAATAACGAGTTCGCCGAAAGCGCTTAAAGCCGCCTGCCCGCCATTACCGCCCATACATAGAAATCCCGCCGTCGCCGGCGGGATTTTTTGTTGGTGGAACCGCAAAAAATAACAGACGCTCCAAAAGGGCGGCTGTTATTTTCTCGAGAATTCAGGGAGCATTTCCAGGAAAGGTGCGCAGCGGTTTTCCGTCTGGAATGCGTAAGAACAAGGAGATAGAGCGCTTTCGCAATTCGAGGAAAAGTGAAAATGCTCTAATGAAATCAGGCAGCGACGGCGCGATTGCCGAAGATGGCCGTCAGGATCTTGCGATCGAAGGGCTTCAGCAGAAAGTCGGTGGCGCCAGCCCGCTTTCCGGCCATCAGCTTGCGGAGATCGGCCTCCACGACGCAATAATAGATCTTCACATCCTTACCGTTCGGCAGGGCACGGATATTGGCAATCAGTTCGAGTGCCCCCTCCATGCCGGCATCGACGATCAGATAGTCCGGGATCTCGGCCTGGCAGCGCACCAGCGCCTCCTGGGCATCACCGGCTTCGCTCACGAGGAAATCCAGCTCGGACAGGATTCGCTTGCCGACCTTGCGCACGACATCCGAACTATCCGTAATCATGAACCGCTGCATCCGCGAACTCCCTGGCACCCGCCGCCCGTATTGCAACGGCGACATCAAATTGGAACGATAGGACCAGCATGCTAAGGATTCGTTACCGCTACATTATCAATTGAGCGGACAACCATAAGATTGCAAATTATCGACACACACGAAAAAATAATCCCGCGGCCATGGGGTGACCGCGGGCTGAAAGACACAAAAAGCTCAATCCGTCTATTTGGTCGGTATCTCTGCGACGAAGGTCAGCTCTTCCGGCGTCACATTGTAGGAGAGCTCCATACCGCTCTCTTCAGCAAGAAGAACGGTGTAATAGGGCTGGATCGTATGGGCGTCGATCGCCTCTTCCAGGGCACCGGAGCAGATCTCGGCGAATTTCGGGGGCACACGCATCAGCCGCCCTTTGACGGCGATCGTGAACTTGGCGTCGAGTTCGGGATTTTCCAGGGTCACCTCGATATTGCCGCCACGTGGAATGGCCCCGTAGGCGACGAGGAAAAGGTTGAGCAACAGCTTGACCCGGTTCTTCGCGATGATGGCGCGCGGTCCGACCCAGCTGACCTCGGTCTTCTTCTCGGCAGCGGCGAAATCCTTCGCTGCCCGCTCGGCCTCGCCCGTATCGATCGATGCGCCGACTGAGCCGGAAGCACCGAAGGCAAGACGGGCGAATTTCAGGCGGACGGACGCATTGAGCGCGCTGGTGCGGATCAGATCCATGGCGTCGGCGTCGGCGCCGCCCTCGTCGAGCAGCTCCAGGCCGTTATTGATCGCTCCGACCGGCGAGATCACATCATGGCAGACGCGGCTGCATAGCAGCGCGGCCAGATCAGGCCCGGTTAGAGTGAGGTTCGGATTCTTCGACATTCATTGTCTCCTGAATGCTGACAAGGCGAAACGCAGTAGATTCCACGTTGCCACGGCAAGGTTGCCCGAGGATTGTCTCAGGCGGTGTACCGCACGCCATAAAGACACCATATTTGGTAAACCGATTGTTAAGACCATCGACGCAAAATGCATTCATCACCATCAGACCTTTTCGCACGCGAATCGTGCTGCGATGGATGGGCAAAACGGTCTGAAAAAGGGGGCGAGCCGAGTGTGGCGCGTTCAGACGAATGTGTTGCACATCCGCTCCCTATCGCACCGACCATGATGAACGGATGACTTTGATGCGCTATGAATTCCTGAAGAGAATGCCAAGCCCCGGCACCAGGACGCTTGGCCTCGGCCTGATCCTGGCCATTGTTGCATTCGCAAGCTTCATATTGCCGGTCCGCCAGGCTGCCGCCGCGCCGAACAATCAATATTCGGCGCAGGAAATCGTCGATGCCGGCCATTCCTTCTTCGGCTCCGCCAGTGGCGGCCTTGCCAAGGTTATCGAGCGCGCCTTCCAGCAATATGGCCTGCCAAACGGCTATATTCTCGGCCAGGAAGGCTCAGGCGCCTTTCTCGCCGGCCTCACCTATGGCGAAGGTCAGTTGAACACCAAGAATGCCGGCGAGCACCCGCTTTATTGGCAGGGCCCATCGCTCGGTTTCGACTATGGCGGCCAGGGCACGCGCGTCATGATGCTGGTCTACGATCTGCCGAGCATCGATAGCGTCTATACCCGCTTTGGCGGTGTTAGCGGTCAGGCTTTCGTCGTTGCAGGTTTCGGCATGACCGTCCTGAAGAACAACAATATCGTCCTTGTGCCGATCCGCACCGGCCTTGGCGCCCGTCTCGGCGTCAACATGGGCTACCTGAAGGTCACACCCAACGCGACCTGGAATCCCTTCTAAGCCTGCTGTTCACATCGCCTCCCAGGCAGCTACTGACTTGGCCCGCTCAAATTGCGGGCCTTTTCTTTCAGTAAATCCGGCCCGCGCCGGTAAACCATATCCGATTTAAACACTTGCTCGCATGCCCGACCCATGATTATTCATTTCATCGAGATCGAAAATAACCCCAGGATACTGGCCGCGTCGTGATTCAATTTGCTCTCTTGTTCGGATTGGGCTTTCTGACTGCCGCGCTTCTGATCTTCATGATAGCGCCAGCAATCCATCGCCGTATCGTCTGGTTCACCGAAAAGCGCCTGAAGGCGACCATGCCGCTAAGCCCGCAGGAAGTGCGGGCACAGAAGGATATGGCACGCGCACTGTTTGCCGCGGAAAACGCCCGGGCCGAGCAGGCTCTGACCCAGGAGCGCGACAAGACCGTGGCGCTGCAGATCCACAACGGCAAGCTTCAGCAGGAGGCCAGCCGGCTTGTCGCCGGCAATACCGAGCAGCAGACGCGCATCGACGATCTCGAAGTCGAAGCGGGAGAACTGCGCTCACGCTTGCGGCGCGAGGAAAGCTATATAAGCCAGCTCAAATCCAGCATCCATTCTGCCGAACAGGCTAGCCTGGAGAAGGAAGCCGATATCGACGGCCTGCGCAAGCGCATGACCAAGATGGCCGCCGATGCGGACAACCTCAAGATCGACCTTGCGACCCGGGAGACGGAGATCGAGAGCCTGAAGCTGCGCATCAACACATTGCGGGACGAGCGCGAGACGCTTCGTGAGGACCTCAATGCCGCCAGCCTGCGAGCGGTGGATGCAGAGCAGTCTCATCGACAGGAAAGCGACAAGAACAAGCGGCTGGAAGAACGGCTGGACCGCGAGATCGCCGGCAACGCCGACAAGGAAACCGCGATAGAACGGCACGCTCAGGACGTTGTCCGCCTGAGGGAACGGCTGGAAGCCGCCGTCAAGGAATCGAGAGAGGCCGGCAAGGCGCTGCGCGCCGCTGGCATCGCGCCACCGAAAAAGCCGGCCAAGACGCCGAAACTCTCCGCAGTATCCATGATTCCGGCTGCCGCCGACGATCAGACGAACGCAGCCAAACCGGAACGCACAGTGGAAGATGACATCGTAAAAATGACGGAGGAGGTCCGCAATCGGGCCGCGGCCCTCTCGGATCGCCTTCTGAAAGCCCGCTCGCCCGCACATGATGAGGCAATGCGGGAGGAGATCGCGACGATTGCTGCCAACATGGTGGCGCTGACAGCACTCAAAGAAGGCAATGCCTCACCGATAGCCGATCTTCTGCAGGGGAATAAAGATCCCGCCGAGCAAGCAGCCCGCATCAGCCTTGCCGACCGGGTGGCGTCATTGCTGCCGAAGCATCCCTGATTAGCACCGCAAGCGCTTTATTCAGACGCGCTTGATCCTTGCAGCCATCTCGAAAAGTGCAATGCCGCTGGCGGTTGCGACGTTCAGGCTGTCGAGGCCCGGAGCCTGCGGGATCCGCACGCTGTTGAAGGCGGACAGGATATTTTGCGGCAGCCCGTCTCCCTCCGTACCCACGACCAGCGCCATGCGGTCCGATGCCTCGACATCGCGAATATCCACCTTTCCACGCGGCGACAGGCTCCAGATCGCAAAACCGCGATCGGCGAGCGCCGCAAGCAGGTCGACATCACGCGATTGCCGGCAATAGGGCATGGTCAAAACCGAACCGACGGAAACGCGCAGCGATTTTCGATAGAGCGGATCGCAGCAGCTCTCGTCGAGCAGCACCGCATCGGCTCCGAAGGCGGCCGCATTGCGGAACATCGACCCCATATTGTCATGATTGGAGATGCCGCACCCGGCAAGCACGAGTGCCTGTTGCGGCAGGCGGTCGAGGAAGGCGCTGAGTTCGGCTTCCGCCTTACGGCGACCGAGTGCCAGAACGCCGCGATGCAGATGAAACCCGACGATGCCGTCAAGCACCTCCGATGTCGCGACATAGATCGGAACATCGGCTGGTAACGCGTCCACGATATCCCTCAGTCCGGCAACGCGGTTCTGCAGCAATAGCACTTTCTCGGCGATAAAATCGCCCCCTACCGCATGTGCGCCGGCAAGAAGTCGCAACACGACGGTGCCTTCGGCGATGAAACGGCTCTCGCGGCCCGTCAGGTCACGTTCGCGGATATCACGAAACTCGGCGATGCGCGGATCGTCGGGATGCGTGATCTCGATGAGCCGATCGCTCGTCATCGTCAGGCGTCAGTTCGGCAGCGATATGGTCGCCACGATACGGCCGATACCGTAGTCGAAGACGATAGCCTGCCGCTGACCGCTGGCGAGCGTGCCGTAGAACAGCACCTGATTTCCCGACAAGGCGGTGGACTGAACGATAAAGCCCGCCGGCAGCAGAGCCGTCACGGCAACCGGTGCATCCGAAGGAATGTTGGCGGTCGCCTGCCCTGCCGGCTTTGCCGATGGTTTCATCGTCTTGTAGACAACAGCACCGAAGACGGCCATAAGGCTCACCACCATGACGGCCGCGGAGACGATCTGCAGGCGGATCATCTTGCGTCGGACTTTCTCCAGGGCCGGATCGAGGGGCTTTTCCTCTTGATCGTCTGGCTCGAGATTTGTCATCGATGCGTCCTTGCTGATTGAGCGCGCCCAGAGGCGCCGGAGAAATACGTTTGAGCGACCCCTTTAAAGAAGCCGAGAGCAATAGAAAAGTCCTAACCGCTGACGAAAGCGCCGAAGGCCGGCTTGATGCATGGTTGACCGCACAGTTCGGGACGGAATTTTCCCGCAGCCGCATCCAGGCGCTGATCAAAGCGGAAGCCGTGCTGCTGAACGGCGAGCCGGTGACCGACGCCAAGAAAAAGGTGCGCCCTGGCGACGTCTATGAGATCGCGCTGCCTGAGCCGGAGGACCCGACACCACAGGGCGAAGATATTCCGCTCGACGTGCTCTACGAGGACGAGGACGTGATCGTCATCGACAAGCCCGCCGGGCTCGTCGTCCATCCCGCTGCCGGCAATTGGACGGGCACTCTGGTCAACGCGCTGATCTACCATTGCGGCGATAGCCTTTCCGGCATTGGTGGCGTACGCCGACCGGGCATCGTCCACCGGCTCGACAAGGATACGACGGGCGTGATGGTCGTTGCCAAGAACGATGCCGCGCACCGTCACCTGTCTCTGCAATTTGCCGATCACGGCCGGACGACATCGCTGGAACGCGCCTACCAGGCGATCGTTTGGGGCCGCCCCCGCCAGCTCATCGGCACCGTCGACGCACCGCTCGGCCGCTCAACCGCCGACCGGACACGCCGCGCCGTCAAGCGTCCTGGTTCACAGGACGCCGATGAAGCCATCACGCATTATGAAGTGCTGGAGCGCTTCAACGAAGGGCAGGACGCGCTTGCCCTGGCCTCGCTGGTCGACTGCCATCTTGAAACCGGCCGCACACACCAGATCCGCGTGCACATGGCCCATATCGGCCATCCGCTGCTCGGCGACGCCGTCTATGGCGGCGGCTTCAAGACCAAGGCCAATCTCCTGCCCGAGGCGGCCAGGCAAGTTCTCAATGGCTTCACGCGCCAAGCCTTGCATGCCTACATGCTGCAATTCGAGCATCCGCGCACTGGCGAGGTCATGCATTTCGAGGCGCCATTGCCCGATGATATGGAAGAATTGGCGGCAGCCTTGAGAGCATAGGCGACCGTCTCCCCGGCAAAGGTTGCTGGACGCCCGTACCTTATCGCCCTATAGTGTCAGCCAGAGGTCCGAACCCCCGGCGCGCCCTCAGTTGTCGAAACGCTTATTCGTTTTGGAGGCTGATATGGCCAGACTTTGTGGGACGGGGTTATTCGGGAGGAGAATCCCAAGGGCGATTTCACGACGGGGCCAATCAGGTCACGTCGCCGTAACACTTGCGTGACCATATCCTTGAATCACCGTTTCGCCGTACTTATCTTTACATAGGTTCAGTGCGGGGTCCTTGTGGCTCGCACGCCTTGGTCCGCTTCGCAGAAGGCGCAATACGCCCCCAGAAGGTACCAAATCTCGAATAGGAGGGTGCACATTCATGGCCCGTAATACCTTACCGTCCATCGCTGCCGGAGAAGCCGGCCTCAATCGTTATCTGGACGAGATCCGCAAGTTCCCGATGCTGGAACCGCAGGAAGAGTACATGCTCGCCAAGCGCTATGCGGAACATGCCGACCGTCAGGCCGCGCACAGGCTCGTCACAAGCCATCTGCGCCTCGTGGCGAAGATTGCCATGGGCTATCGCGGCTACGGCCTGCCGATCGGCGAAGTCGTATCCGAAGGCAATGTCGGCCTGATGCAGGCTGTCAAGAAGTTTGACCCGGAACGCGGCTTCCGCCTGGCAACCTATGCCATGTGGTGGATCAAGGCCTCGATCCAGGAATATATCCTGCGGTCCTGGTCGCTGGTGAAAATGGGTACGACCGCCAATCAGAAGCGCCTGTTCTTCAACCTGCGCCGGCTGAAGGGCCGTATCCAGGCCATTGATGACGGCGACCTGAAGCCGGAACATGTCACCGAGATCGCCACCAAGCTGAACGTCTCGGAGGAGGAAGTCGTTTCGATGAACCGCCGCCTCTCCGGCGACGCTTCGCTGAACGCGCCGATCAAGGCTTCCGAAGGCGATTCCGGCCAGTGGCAGGATTGGCTTGTCGACGATCACGACAGCCAGGAAGACGTACTGATCGAACAGGACGAACTCGACACGCGCCGCCGGATGCTTTCTCGCGCGCTGGGTGTGCTGAACGACCGCGAACGCCGCATCTTCGAGGCACGTCGCCTCGCCGAAGATCCGGTCACGCTGGAAGATCTTTCGTCCGAGTTCGACATCAGCCGCGAACGCGTTCGCCAGATCGAGGTCCGTGCTTTCGAAAAGGTCCAGGAGGCCGTGCAGAAGGACGCCCTGGAGCGCGCCAAGGCGCTCCGCGTCGTTGAAGCGACAGCCTGACGGTCTCGATTTCTAAAATTGATAAACACATAAAAAAGGCGGGCCGCAAGCCCGCCTTTTTCGTATCCCTGTCAGGGAAATCTTACTGTCCGCTCGAAGCAACCCCGCCTAGCGCCTGCCATTCGGTGATGGCCTTGTTGAAGGCATCCGTGCCGGTCTGGCCCTTCTCCATCGTCAGCAAGGCGCGGCGGCCATTGCGATAGACGACCGGAATGTCGATCCAGTTGCGGGTTTTCAGGAGATCAAGGTTGGTCTTGCGCGCATCCGGGAAATCGTTGAGCGCGACCATATAGACATCGTCGGTGACCTTGGCCGGGACGGCAATGAGGGCATCACCGCGATCCTGTTCCGTCGCCTTCAGCGCAACGCGCTGGACATTATCGATCGCGCCGCCCTCGAAATTCGGAGGTACCTGGAAAGCCAGTTCGATCAGATGGCTCGCCGGAAGCGAGGGGTCCCCGTTTCTGGAAACGGTGATGGTTGCCGTCAAACCGCGCTCAGGAACGCTGATCAGACCTTGAACGGAGGGCTCAGGCCGCCCATCGGCACCCTTGCCTTCCTGCACCGACCAGCTGACCGTACCCTGGAAGGCGGTCGGCGACGTCTGACCAAGGCGTTCCTCATAAAGGAAAACCTTCTGGCCGTCGGTAACCGGAGCCGTCTGCTGTGTCGCGGGCGGCGGCTGATTGGCAGCAGTTTGCTGTTGATTGGCGGCCGGGGCCTGTTGTTGGGCCGTCGAGGCCGGAGCCGTCGCAGCAGGTGTCTGGCCTGCGGCGGCACGGCTGCATTGTTTGCAGGCGGAGGTGTGGCGGCCGGAGACGTCGCCGCTGCGGCTGCAGGGGCCGTGGAAGCCACATTCTGTTCGGCTATGGACTTGCCCTCAACAACACCCGGCTGGCCGTTTGCGGCGGGGCCTTCGTCCTCTTCCGTGCCATCCGCGCGAAGCCGTTGGGTGAACTTCGTATTGACCGTGTTCGGATCGCTATTCAGCGCGGCAACATCCGTATTGCCAGCTGCCGGCGGCTGGGCGGCAGCCGTGTTGTTCGGCGCCGGCGCCGTCGAAGATTGGGCGGGAGCCGCGGCAGGGGCGGTCTTCGCCGCGCTGTTGCTTGCCGTATCCGAAGCAGGAGGCGTTGCTGCACTCTTCGGCGCGGAGCTGACGAGCTTCGTCACCATATTGTTGAGCGCTTCGCGGTTCAGCCATGCCGCATAGCCACCACCGCCGGCGATAGCCAGGACCACAAGCGTAATGACGATACCGGCGACATTGACGCGGCGGCGCTTCGGCTCCATGCGGAAGCTTTTGCCCTGCAGCTTCGCGGCCATGGCCTGATCAAGATCGGGCGGAATGGAAGACGCACCGCTTCGTCCATCGTCAGCACGCTTGTCGAAACCGGCAAGTTCCTTAAGCTCGCGCCATCCGTCATTGGCAGCATCGGCCTCGGGTGCCGCCTTGCGCGACGAATGGACATCGGCGAAGAGATCGACGTCCTCAAAGGCATTGTCCGGCATCTGCCGGCTCGTGGGCTGCACCGGTTGCGAGACAGACGGCGCAGGCTGGATCTCTTCGAAGACATCCGCATCCCAGACGAAGCCCTTATTGGCCGCCGGTGCTGGCGCCTTCGTGGTTTCGGGCGTCTCGATGGCATGCCCGAAGGGTGTTTCGGCAAAGGCCGCGGCCGGCATTGTCGGCTCGTTGGGATATGAAACCGCCGGCTCCGGCGCGGCCTGACGAGCCGGTGCGTCAACCTCGGCCCAGATCTGTTCGACCTGGTTTATGACATCGTCAACCGGCGCTCTTGCCGCTGGCCGCACAGGCGCAGCATGGACGGGCTCGGCGGCAACCTCCGGCGCCTCCTCCGCATAATGCTGCGGCTCTTCCGGATGGTGTTGCGGCTCATCGTGATAGGCAGCCTCGGGAGCGGCAGCCTCGTGAACCTCGACATGAGGTTCGGCAACAGCATGATGCTCTGCCGGAGCGTGCTGCTCGTCCTGGTAAGGCTCGCTCCACTGCTCTGCGGGAGCGTGCTCATATGGCACGCTCTGCTCGACGGCCGGTTCCGCATGGACATGAACTTCGGCAGCAACCGGCTCCGGCTCTTCCGCATGTGGTTCCGGATGATGCTCCTCGGCGACATGAGCTTCCTGGATGGGCTCGGGAGCAATCTCCTCATGCACGACGGGCGCTTCGGCCACGGGCTCCTCGCCCGCCGGCAGCGCCTCGGCATGTTCGGCTTCAACCTCGATGATCGCGGCTTCAAGCTTATCGAGCTGGCGGCGCAGCATTTCCTCGGGCGGGCGCGGCTTCATGCTCTCGAGCTGCCGCTGAACGGCACCACGAGCTCGATCGTAAACCTTGACCCGCATCTCGGGATTATTTTCCGTCAGGCCGTCAACGGCCCGTCGAATGACTGCTACAAAATCCGCCATCAGTACTTTCTCATGATGCCCGGCGGGCAGCCGGGCCGGGATTCGTCATAGGTTCGGGACTTTAGCCCTCAAAGGGGTCTGTCACAAGTATGGTGTCCTCGCGCTCCGGACTGGTCGAAAGCATGGCCACCGGCGCGCCGATCAGCTCTTCCACCTGGCGGACATACTTGATCGCCTGCGCCGGCAAATCTGCCCATTTGCGCGCACCGACAGTCGACTCTTTCCAGCCTTCAAGCGTGATGTAGATCGGCTCGACACGCGCCTGAGCTGCCTGGCTGGACGGAAGATAGTCGATTTCCTTGCCGTCGAGCTTGTAGCCGACGCAGATCTTCAGCTCGTCAAGGCCATCGAGCACGTCGAGCTTGGTAAGCGCAATGCCCGTGATACCCGAGGTCTTGACCGTCTGGCGCACCAGCACGGCATCGAACCAGCCGCAGCGGCGCGGACGGCCGGTGTTGACGCCGACTTCGCGGCCGACGACCGACAGATGCTTGCCGATTTCGTCATGCAGTTCGCAGGGGAACGGTCCCTCGCCGACGCGGGTCGTATAGGCCTTGGTGATGCCGAGCACATAGCCGAGCGCCGTCGGGCCGAGACCGGAGCCGGCGGCAGCCTGGCCCGCAACCGTGTTGGAAGAGGTCACGAACGGATAGGTGCCGTGGTCGTTGTCAAGCAATGCGCCCTGCGCACCTTCGAACAGAATGCGGGCGCCGGCCTTGCGCTGCTCGTCGAGGAGCCGCCAAACCTGATCGACGTAAGGAAGAATGTGCTCCGCAACCGAGGTCAGCTCGTTGTGCAGGGCATCGAACGAGATTTCATCCAGACCCATGCCGCGACGCAGGGCATTGTGGTGGGTCAGAAGCCGATCGATCTTGGCAGGCAGCGTTTCCGGCTCGGTCAGATCGACGACGCGGATGGCGCGACGGCCGACCTTGTCTTCGTAGGCCGGGCCGATACCGCGGCGCGTCGTGCCAATCTTGGTGCCGCTGTTGGAGGCCGCATCTTCGCGCAAGGCGTCGAGATCGCGGTGCAGCGACAGAATGAGCGGCGCATTCTCGGCGATACGCAGCACGTCAGGCGTGACGGCGATGCCCTGGGCACGCAGCCTGTCGACCTCGGCAACGAAATGATGCGGATCGACCACGACGCCGTTGCCGATGACACTCAACTTGCCGCGCACCAGCCCGGAGGGCAGCAACGCGAGCTTGTAGCTGACGCCGTCGACGACAAGCGTATGACCGGCATTATGGCCGCCCTGAAAGCGTACAATCACATCGGCGCGTTCCGAAAGCCAGTCGACAATCTTGCCCTTGCCTTCATCGCCCCATTGCGAGCCGATCACTACCACATTCGTCATTTCTCGATTCCCGCTTCCTGCGCACGGAGGCGCGCCTTGCTCAAACCCGCGCATCTATAAAGCTTTGTTTTTGGGAAAGCGACCCTGTTGTCTCAGGAGAATCGGCTTTTTGCATGACGAATCAGCGCCCCCAACAGGATTTTTCCCGCAAGGAGGCCGGACAAGCCCAAGGACTGGCTTTGCCCGGCCAGGATCGATCGCCTCTCAGGGACCTGGCTTGTGCGCGACGACATGGAAATATTCATGGTCGGGCGATGCGACATCGCCGATCGCGTTTCCGTCCAGATCGAGCAGCAATGCCGGCATGGCGAAGCCGGCCTCGGCCAGTTGCGACTGCACCTGTGATGGCGTCGTCGCATAGACCATGACACCGAAATCATGAGCCCCGTGCAACAGAACGGCATGCTCGCCGTCACGCTGCTCGAAAGGTTTGAGGCGGCGCTGGCGCAGCGTGCCGGAGATGCGGCCCTCAACGTAACGGAGCGTCCTGAGGCCGAGCCGCACCGGATTAGGTGTCCACTCCAGGCGGCGATAATCGACCTGATGTTCAAAACCATGCCAGCTGCGATGAAATGTCGAGAAGACGAAGGCGCCGCCGGAGGCAAGCACACGCGCTGCCTCGCGCAAAACGGCAAGCCGGCCGGATGCGTCGACGGAATCGATGCCGTTATAGCTGAAGACGACCAGATCGAAGCTGGCGTCCCCGAAAGCCGACAGATCACGCGCATCCATGACCTCGAAACGGAGATCCGGATGGTTATGACGGCAAAGCTCGACCATCTCGGGTGTGTAGTCCACACCGACATAGTCACTCGCAATCGCACGCAAGAGACCGGCTGTACGGCCCCCGCCGACGCCAATATCGAGAATGCGTCCCCTGCCCATTTGCGGAGCAGCGATAGCAAAGGCGGCACGCTCGCCTTCGTTGAGATAGCCGCTACTGCGACGATAATCCCGCAAAGCCCAAGGATTACGCCAGGTCTGGCGGTTAATAGTTTCCATTACATGCATAACCCGACTCCAATACAGAAAGTGAGCATTTCAATGCTCAATTCCCCCTTGGCGCCCCGGATAATCTATATAACGGCGGCGTCGAACATGCAGCATCACGAGGCCGGTTAAGGCCCTGATCTGGCGATTAATCGTTTGTTAAGGTTAAAATCGCGCCCGTGACTAACGCGGCGCGGTCCCGACTAGCCGAGTTCCAGCGTGGTGACGCCGAACACGCGATCAAGTGGTATTTCCGGCGCCTGACCACGATACATCCGCGCCGTCTCGAACACCGGCGACAGGCCAAATTCCTCGGCAAGCCTGACGGCGTGAAGATTGTCTACCGGCACATCCAGATAGATCGGGGCTCCCTTCGCCTCGGCGGCCAGGCGCGCCAGCAAAGCGCGCGCGATCTCCGGCTTGTTGGCAAATAGCGGGCCGACCTTGTAACCGTGAAAACAGCGTCGGATGGTGCCATAGCCACGAACTCTGCTGCCGCCGCCGACCATGAAGGATTTGCGTCTTTCCGGCGCATCGCACCAGACTCTGATGAAGGAGTGCCGCAAACCGGGGAAAATTGTGGCATCGTATTGCAATAGTCCCTGAAGCTTGCCATGCGTGACCGGCGTTACCTGTGTCGCCTGCTCCCCTGCATCCAGCACCTTGGGGATGCCGCCGTAACGCACTGTGCGGTAGGCTACCTCAAAGCCGTGCTGGCGGTAATAGCCCTGCTGCGCGGCGACACCGTCCAACCCGACGGTACGATTGCCGGCAAGCGCCATGCCCTTGTTCCAGAGCTGCTTGCCATATCCTTTGCCGCGAAACTCCGGATGCAGCATGTAAAGACCGATGAAGGCAAAGCTCTCGCCGTAGCGCACCGCCGAGATACAACCCACAGGCACCTCGCCGATCGCGCCGATCAGGAAACCTGACGGATCCGCCTCCCAGAATGCATGGGCGTCATCGACGCCGGGATTCCATCCCTCCTGCCGAGCCCATTCGAGAGCGAGCTCCAATTCCCCGGCCCGCATTGTACGCACGGCAAAAGTCGACTTCATGCAATAGTCCCGAACCACCCATTATATAACCGCTCCGAAAGGAACGATTGCGCCCAATTCATCATGCGGCAACATGATGCCAATCACAAGCGATAGGCAATGATAGCCTTAAAGTACAAAGGCTTCGTTTCATTTGGGGCACAGGTAAAGGTGCAGTAGAATGACGCGGGCACGATCAGCTCTTTATGACACTTCTGTCGCAATTCCTTTGGCGGGAGCATCGGATATAGGCGTGCCCATTGATCCTGTGTATAAGCGCAGGCGATCGCCCATGCAGGCTCCGCGTCCCGACGCCGGAGCCTGCGCCAGCAAGAGGATTGAAGTTTCATGCGCATCACGATGATCGGCTCCGGGTATGTAGGGCTCGTGTCCGGCGTCTGTTTTGCCGATTTCGGCCATGACGTCATCTGCGTCGACAAGGACGCAAGCAAGATCGAGGCGCTGCAACGCGGCGAGATCCCGATCTTCGAACCCGGCCTGGAGCAGCTTGTCGCAGACAATGTTCGCGCCGGCCGCCTCTCCTTCACGACAAATGTCGAGACGAGCGTCGCCGACAGCGATGTCGTTTTCATCGCCGTCGGCACGCCGTCAAGGCGCGGCGACGGTCATGCCGACCTATCCTATGTCTACGCCGCTGCCCGCGAAATCGCCGAGCACGTCAAGGGCTTCACCGTCATCGTCACGAAATCGACCGTCCCGGTCGGTACCGGCGACGAAGTCGAGCGCATCGTGCGCGAAACCAATCCGCAGGCCGATGTCGCCATCGTTTCCAATCCGGAATTTCTGCGCGAGGGTGCTGCCATCGAGGACTTCAAGCGTCCGGACCGCATCGTCATCGGCCTCAATGACGACCGCGCCCGCGGCGTCATGACCGAAGTCTACCGCCCGCTCTATCTCAACCAGGCGCCGCTGCTCTTCACCGCCCGCCGGACGTCGGAACTGATCAAATACGCCGCCAACGCCTTCCTCGCTATGAAGATCACCTTCATCAACGAGATGGCCGATCTTTGCGAGAAGGTCGGCGCCAATGTGCAGGAGGTATCGCGCGGCATCGGCCTTGACGGCCGCATCGGCTCGAAATTCCTGCATGCCGGCCCCGGTTATGGCGGTTCCTGTTTTCCGAAGGATACGCTGGCGCTGGCAAAGACCGCGCAGGATTTCGACGCGCCCGTGCGCCTGATCGAAACCACGATCTCCATCAACGACAACCGCAAGCGCGCTATGGGCCGCAAGGTGATCGCGGCGATGGGCGGCGATATCAGGGGCAAGTCGATTGCGGTCCTGGGCCTGACCTTCAAGCCGAACACCGATGACATGCGCGATAGCCCGGCGATCTCGGTCATCCAGACCCTGCAGGACGCCGGCGCAACCGTCAGCGGC
The DNA here is from genome assembly GCF_001999485.2 of Rhizobium sp. P44RR-XXIV. NCBI lineage: Bacteria > Pseudomonadati > Pseudomonadota > Alphaproteobacteria > Hyphomicrobiales > Rhizobiaceae > Rhizobium > Rhizobium sp. P44RR-XXIV. Next base: position 155,087 of record NZ_MPVZ02000026.1, read on the forward strand.
TATGATCCGGAGGGCATGGACAATGCCCAGCTTGTTCTGAACGATATCACCTATGCCGATGACGCCTATGGCGCCGCTCGCGGCGCCGATGCCCTCGTCATCGTCACCGAATGGAACCAGTTCCGCGCGCTGGATTTCGCGCGGCTGAAATCCGTCATGAAATCGCCCGTCCTTGTCGACCTCAGAAACATCTATCGCCATGACGAGGTCACAAAGCACGGCTTTGCCTATACCAGCATCGGCCGACCGATGAACGGCGCCGAACTCTAGAACGTCTACGTATTTCCGGGCGGAAAACCGCTGCGCACTTTCCTGGAAATGCTTCAAGCAAAGGCCGATCCATTGCGTTATCTCATCACCGGCACAGCCGGCTTCATCGGGTTTCACCTCGCCAGGCGCCTGCTAGACGAGGGCCATTTCGTCGTCGGCTTCGACGGCATGACGCCCTATTACGACGTCAGGCTCAAGGAGAAGCGCACGGCCATTCTCGCGCGTTCCAACGGCTTCAAAGCTGTCACCGGGATGCTTGAAGACAAGGCCGCGCTCGATCACGCCGCCGAGCTTGCCGAGCCTGACGTGATCGTCCATCTCGCGGCCCAGGCTGGCGTTCGCTACAGCCTCGAAAATCCGCGCTCCTACGTCGATTCCAATCTCATTGGTTCATTCAATATCCTGGAACTGGCGAGAAACCTGCAGCCGAAGCACCTGCTGCTGGCTTCCACCTCCTCCGTCTATGGCGCCAACGAAAAGATCCCTTTCGCCGAAAGCGACAAGGCCGACGAGCAGATGACGATCTATGCGGCGACGAAGAAGAGCATGGAGCTGATGGCGCATAGCTACGCCCATCTCTTCAATATCCCGACGACCGCCTTCCGCTTCTTCACCGTTTACGGCCCCTGGGGCCGCCCGGACATGGCGCTGTTCAAATTCGTCGATGCCATCAGGAATGACAGGCCGATCGAGATCTACGGCGAAGGCAAGATGAGCCGCGATTTCACCTATATCGACGATCTCGTCGAAGGCATCATCAGGCTCATCGGCGTCATTCCATCAGAAGAAAACCGGGTGGTATCGGAGACGATCACCGATACGCTGTCGAAGAACGCGCCCTTCCGCGTGGTCAATATCGGCGGCGGCCAGCCGGTGGGGCTGATGACCTTCGTCGAAACCATCGAGACGATGCTCGGCAAGAAGGCGATCCGCCATATGCTGCCGATGCAGCCCGGCGATGTTCACAATACCTATGCCGTGCCGGACCTCTTGGTGGCGCTCACCGGCTTCAAGCCGCAGATCGACGTCGATGTCGGCGTGCGCCGCTTCGTCGAGTGGTATCAGGAAAACTACTGAGGAAAAGGGTTATCCGGCCGGGTGATAGGCCCGGTCGAAATAGATGAGCCCCTGCCCGCCATCGCGCAGCCGGATGGCATCGACCTCACACATCAAAATGTCATGCGTCCCGCCATCGGCCTGGCGCACGATACGGCAGTCGAACGAAACAAGTGCATCCTCGAGCGCAGGCGAACCGGTCGACAGTTCCGACCATGCGGCCGCGGCGAAGCGCTCGGCGACAGGCGTCTTGCCGCCGAAGAGACGTGACAGGTCCTGGTGACCTTCGGACAGAACATTGACGCAGAGCACGCCATTCTCGGTCACGGCAGGATGAACCGAAGCACCGCGATTGAGACAGACGAGCAAGGTCGGAGGGTTGTCGGTGACGCTGCAGACAGCAGTCGCGGCAAAACCGGCAAGCCCTGCCGGACCGTTGGTCGTGACGATATTCACGGCTGCCGCCATACGCGCCATGGCGTTGCGAAATTCGGTTCGCACAGCATCGGGATCGGCGACGGGCACCGCCTTCTCCATCGCCACGGACGTTTTCATATTCATTCCCACTATCCCTACAAGCTCAGCCGGATGACCCAACGTATCGGGTCGAAGCGACGATCTCAAGCAACGGCATTTCCCGAAAGCCGCATCCCGGGAGCAATTAGTTTTCTATAAAATCTATCAACAATAGGAAAAGCAATCCCGGCCGAGAGCATCTGGGGTATTTGCGCCTATTACTGCCGACCGAATCCGAAGCATCAGGTTGGCCGTCCCATCGGCGAGACGACGGGACGTTTCCTTGACGGCATCGGCACGAGTTGGCGCTGCTTCCGCCGTTAGGTCCGCGTCGAGATCAGCAGAAACATCGGGCGCTCGCGCTCGATCACCCAATCCGGATGAAGGGCCAGATCCTCGTCGCTCGGCGACCACTCCTCGACATGGGCGATGGCGAAGCCCGATTTTATCAGCAGGTTGAGGGTCGTGCTCATGGTCCGATGCTGTTTGACGACGCCTTCAGCGAGCCAGTTGGTCAACCGCTTTCCCTCGATCTGATAGGCACTGAGCGGCCAGGTCTTGCCGCCGTCCGCATCGGTCAACCACTCCGGCTGACGCGGCGCCATGTAGATCGGATGTTCGATCGAAAAGATCAGCCGGCCGCCGGACTTCAACGACTGGCGGATATTCGCCAGAAGCCCGGCAAAGTCCTCGATATAATGGAAAGCCAGGGAGCTGTAGACCAGATCGAAGCTCGCCTTGGGAAGCTCCAGCTTCTCCAGATCCGCCCTGTCGTAGCGGATACGCTCATCCTTCGTCTCGACGCGGGCGCGCTCGAGCATCTTGTCGGACACATCGAGCCCCAGCACGCCGGCGGCACCCTGCTCTGCCGCCCAGCGGCAGAACCATCCAAAACCGCAACCGAGATCGACGACATCGAGGCCATGCAGATCCGGCAGCAACGCCCGTATCGCCGGCCATTCCGCTGCCCCCGCCAACCCTTCGACAGACCGCTGAAGCCGGCTATAGCCTTCGAAAAAGCCTGGATCGTCGTAAATATTCTGGGTCATGGCAGTCTCCTAGGCTCTCCGCGGTGTGCGACTACCCGCATCGGCAATATCGGTCGAATCTCCCCCGCATAGACCATAACGAAGCCGGCGCAAAGTCGGGGGAAGGAAAGTAAGACGGCTGGCGGCTGTCAAACCGCCGTCTTCGGCCGCGCCAGCCATTGCGAATAGGGCTTCACGCCGAAGCCCGGATCGGCGGCCTCTTCAAGCACATGGATGAACTCGATCGAATGCCCGTCAGGATCGGAAAAATACTGCGAAACTGCCGGCATCCAGCCGACAACGACCGGCTCATCGAGCGGCTCGCCATGAAAGCCCTTCGGCTGCACGCCGTTAGCCTTCAAGGCGGCTGCGGAGCGAATGACATCGTCGAGAGAGGTTCTCAACGCGATATGAAGACGCATGCGAAGAGGCGCGCTGCCCGTTTCCCAGAGGCCCAGCATGCTCGTGCGCTTGTCCCCGATCCAAAGGAAGGCGACATTCCTGCTCTCGATAATCATCGCAACCTCGAGCTTCAGGATATCGCGATAAAATCCGATGGAGCGCTGAAGATCGGAAACAGTCAGATGCGTTTCGTAAAGCCCCGTTATGTCAGGCATTTGCGGATCGACGGATTGCATCGGGCTGCCCGTCATCATCACACCACCTTCGCGGCCGTGACCTCGACCTCGACCAGAAATTCGGCCCGGGTAAATCCGCTGACGATCAACAGCGTCGAAACCGGTTTGGGATCAAGCGTATAGCGGTCGCGCACCGCCATATAGGCAGGAAAATCCTCGCGCGTGGTGACGAAACCGGCGATGCGGATGACATCGGCGAAGCTCATGCCGGCATCGTCGAGAATGGCGTTGATCGCCTGAAAACACATCTCTGCCTGGGCAGTCACATCGTGCGGGATGCGGTCATCGAGGCCGATGCCGAGCTGGCCCGACGTGACCAGAAGACTGGCGCCAGGCGGCACCAGCAGGCCGTGATTGTAATTGCCGAAGGGGCGTCGGACAGACGGTGGATTGAATACCTTCTTCATCAATATCGACTCCTCGTGATCGGAGCGATTTCAACATTTTGAGGCCAGGCCGACAAGCCGTTCAATGCGTTCTTGCTGAAGTAACCACCCTATTTCGACGCACCTCCAACAGGATGTGCCCGAAAAGTGCTGCAAGCACGATCGGTCCGCCGATCAGCGTCGCCGTCGACGGCCGCTCGGCAAAAACCATCCACACCCATAACGGCGTCAGCGGCACTTCGAGCGCCGTCAGCAGGGCTGCATCGGAGGCGGGAACGAGCCGCGAGCCGAATGTATAGAGGCTGAGGCCCATTGCGTTCTGGATGATACCGAAGGCGATGATCAGGCCAAGATCCTGGCCGGATATCGCAAGCGGCGAGGCAAACCAGAAGGTAATGAAGGAGCAGAGCCACGCCGACAGCGCCATCGCCGGCAGCATCGGTACATTGCGATGCTGGCGCATGACGACGGCGAGTGCGGCCACCGTCAGCGTCATGATCGCCGCCAGCCCTTTGCCGAGCCAGCTGCCACCATCGCCTGAATGGCCGGACAGCATGACGAGCACGCCGATGAAAGCGATGCCGCTGGCGATCAGCGTCCTCATATTGGGACGCTCACCGATGAAGAGAAAGGCAACGCCGGCGGTGACGAACGGCACCGTCGCATAGATGACCATGGCGTCGGCAACCGACGTATAATAGATCGAGCCGATACCGCTGATCATTGAAGCCGTCGAAAAGACCGTCGCCGCCAGCGAAGGCCCACGCATAGAGCGCAGGATACGCCAGGCATTGCGGCGTTCGATGTAGAAAAACAGCGTGAAGACGCCGAGGCCGGAAACGATCCCGCGGCAGAAGAGAATGGTCATGAGGTCGGCGTGGATCGCCCGCACGAAGAGGCCCGAGGTCGACCAGGCCAGCGCCGAAAGCGCCACATAGGTGACGCCCAGCCTGTATTGCTGCTGTTCCGCCAGCGTTACCATCAACTCCCCCCGTCCTGTTGTGGCAGATCCATAGCGAGCGGCCATGCCACCCACAAGCAAAGCTTGCGCCCTCTCATGTCGTGGACGTCGGAAGATGCTGAGGGTTGCAGGAAGGCCACGCCCCAGGCCCCGTGGTTGAGCGAAGGATGATCGAAGTCACCCCGAAGGCAGTTCCGGCGACATTCGTCTTGCAGATATTCTCCGCGGCTCTACGGTTCGCGTGAATTTCGGTTAAGGGAGAATCAGTTGCGCCTGCTGTCGGCCACCTTGTTCGCATGCGGCTGCGTCAGCCTGGTGGATGGCCCTCTGTGGCCGCCGGCGCAAACCTATGTCGACACGACAGTGCAATGCAGCCAGAGCAGCAATCCAGCCCGTTGCCAGCATAACCGCGAGACGTGGAAGGCTGAGTATGAGGAGGCCATCGCGGGCGGGTATCGAGCCCAGAAACATGTCGCCCTGTGCCTCAGTACAGGCTGCGACATGGCGATCCAGCCCGACAAGATGCTCGGCTGCGCATGGCGCATTGTTATTGCCGATGCGAAACACGCTCAGTCCGACAGTACAGACGCGACCAATCTCAGCCGCTTCTGCGGGAATGATTATATCGACGACAACGCCAAGCTTGCAGCCGCATCCCAGGCGAAGGCCATGTTGCGCCTGATCGGCAAATAGCCGGCCGCAGAACAGCCAATGGCGGCCCTGCGGCGAGGTCCTGTTCAAATTCAGGCGTAGGGCGCGAGGAATGTACGGATCGCTTCGATCTCGTTCGGCCTGATATCGTGGCCGCCCGGATGCCATTCGAGCGTCACCTGCGCATCCTGCCGTGCGAAATAATCGGCGAGCGCCTGGGTAACGGGAGCCGGCGAGATCGGGTCGCGTTCGCCCGCCGTGATCAGCACGCGCCTCCCCTCCAGCCTTGAATTATCCTTCGGCTGGAACGGGATCAACGGATGCATCAGCACCGCTGCGTCGAAGAGATTGCCATGCTCGATCAGCACGTTGGCAAGGATATTGGCCCCATTGGAAAAACCGAGGCCAAGCACCTGCGACGCGCCGTGCTCGGCCGCAAGCCCCGAGACATAGGCAGCCATCTTGTCCGTCGCCCGGGCGAGATCGGCCATATCGTAGACACCCTCACCCGTGCGGCGGAAGAATCGCGCCGCCCCATGTTCCGACACATCGCCGCGCGGCGACACGATCGTCGCTTCAGGCAAGAGCCGCGCAGCGAAATCGAAGAACTGGTTCTCGTCACCACCGGTGCCATGGAAGGTGAAGAAAATGGGTTTTCCCGGTGCACCGGCCTTCAGCCGGTGCACATAATTCGTATCCATCATGATCCCTCTCCCGATTAGCCTTCCAGCGGCTCGAGGTTCCGCTCGATCAGCTCGCGCAGATGCGCGTGCTGGCCGGGCAGTTTCAGCGCTTCGCCGAGATGCGCCGTGTCCTCATCGCGGTTGAAGCCCGGTTCATTGGTGGCGACTTCGAACAGAACGCCGCCCGGCGTGCGGAAATAGATCGCCCAGAAGTAATCGCGGTCGATGACCGGCGTTACCTGGTATCCCGTGTCCATCAGCGCCTTGCGCACTTCAAGCTGTGTTGCGCGGTTCTCGACGGCAAAGGCGACATGGTGGACGGAGCCGGCGCCCGGAAGCGCGCGGTTGATGTTCGGCATGGTTTCGAGGTCGACATAGTCGGCACCGTTGCCACCGGGAATGGCGAGCCGCTTGACGCCTTCATGTGTATCGACGACCTCATAGCCCATATATTTCAACAGTTCTGCCGTGGCACCCTCGTCCCGCAGCCGCATGGCGACGGAATGGAAGCCCCTGATGGCATGCTCGGCATCCACACCGCCATGCGTCCAGGGCTGACGCTTGTCATCCTTGACCTCGACGAGAGCGAAGCCATCGCCATCCGGGCCGGCGAAATGCAGGCGCTTCTGACCGAAGGATTCGTCGGCCTTCAGACCTTCGACGCCCTGCTTGCTGAGCCGCTCGGTCCAGTAGCCGAGCGCACCTTCCGGAACGGAGTAGACGGTATTGCCGACTTCGCCGGTGCCCGGACGGCCACGAGCCATCTTCGGAAACGGGAAATAGGTCATGATCGTGCCGGGCGTGCCGATCTCATCCCCATAGTAGAGGTGGTAGACATCGGGCGCGTCGAAATTGACCGTCTTCTTGACGCGGCGCAGGCCGAGCGTGTCGGTGAAGAACTTATTGTTGGTACGGGCGTCTTCCGCCATCGAGGTAACGTGGTGAAGACCCTTGATCTGGTTGAGCATCTCTAACCCCTTTGTTTCGCTTGCAACGGCAGGCGTTTCTCATGGGCAGAAGATGGTCCGCAAAGCCTTGTTTCGATAGCCCTCAAGTGCCAAACGGATTGTCTTCAATTATTGAACGACAGATGGATGTCGTTCAATATGAGGTCAACTATTACCTGGATCGCTCGGCAGTGCCCAGTCGATCGGCTCTCGTCCTTGCTCAGCAAGATAGGCATTGGCCTGAGAAAAATGCTTGGAGCCAAAGAACCCGTTATGAGCCGACAGCGGCGATGGGTGCACCGATTTCAGCACGAGATGGCGCTCGGTATCAACAAAGGCGGCTTTCTTCTGCGCGTAGGAGCCCCAGAGCATGAAGACGACGCCATCGCATTCGTCGTTGACCTTGCGGATGACCGCGTCGGTAAATTTCTCCCAGCCTTTGCCCTGATGCGAGGCGGCTTGAGATTCTTCGACGGTCAGCACGCTGTTGAGCAACAGCACGCCCTGTTTCGCCCAGCTTTCCAGGAAGCCATGACGCGCCGGCGGAATGCCGAGATCCGTTTCCAGCTCCTTGTAGATATTGACCAGCGACGGCGGAATGCGCACGCCGGGGCGAACACTGAAGCAGAGCCCATGCGCCTGGCCGACGCCATGATACGGGTCCTGCCCGAGGATGACGACCTGAACCTCATCGAGCGGCGTCAGATCCAGCGCCCGGAAATATTCGCTGCCGCGCGGAAAGATCACCTTGCCGCGCTGCTTCTCCTCGACGAGAAAGGATTTGAGCTGCTGCATATAGGGGCTTTCGAATTCCGGAGACAGCGCCTCTTTCCAGCTCTCTTCCAGCTTGATACCCGCTTCCGCCATCGTCTCTCGCCTCCGTCTGTTGTCAGCATGCCGATTGAGGATGAAAGCGGCGGCGTGTCAAGAAAATGGCTGATGCAGCGGCGGGGAGATCACAGTTTTCGAAGAACGGCGCTGCCTGGCCCAGGCTGATATGGGAAATGGCGGCAATGGCCGCAGCAAACGACCCCAATCGTTGACAATCTCGTTTACTTCGGCCAATGGAAGCCATCCCAATTTTCCGACCGGTGCCCCTATGCTTCCCTTGCATTCCCTTGGCGAGCGCATCGTTGTGCTCGGCCCTTCCAATGCCGGCAAGTCAACCCTTGCTGTCGCCCTTTCCAAAAAACTCGGCCTCCCGGCCGTGCATCTCGATCAGCTTCACCACCTGCCAAATACAGACTGGGAGCAACGCCCTGAAGTTGAGTTCGCCGCACTCCATGATGCGGCTATTCTTGAAGAGCGGTGGGTTATAGAAGGCAACTATTCGCGCCTGATGCCGCAGCGCTTCGCCCGGGCCACCGGTGCCATCCTCATAAGCTCCAACCATTGGCTTCGCTTTTCCCGCTATCTCAAACGCACGCTCATCAACCGTTCGAACCGCGCGGGACATCTCGAAGGTGCGAAGGACAGCGTCAAATGGGAAATGATTCAATGGATACTGGTGAAGACCCGCAATAGCGGCGTCAAATATGCAAAAATGCTCCAGGAATCCGGCCTGCCGCTCATAGAATGTCATACGGCGGAGGCGCTCAATAATCTCTATCGGGCGTGGGACTTGCCGGACCGACGATAGGGGTTTTGTGCGAATGGCACCGGACTTCTGCGATCGGCCCCCACGTTGCGCCGATCTCATTAGCTGCAGCTTTTCAGTTTATTCGCCAAAAGCTCCGGCCACTATATCCATCCGTGATGAGATTGGCGGCTGGCCAAGCTGCGCCACCTTTCTCAAATCATCGTCCTCCGCAATCACCCCTTGATCCGCATCATCTGCGGATCGTAGAGCGGCTTCAGGGACACCTGGCAGGGCACGCGCCGCTGCGCCACATCGAGTTCGTAACGGCCGGAGAGCACAAAATCCGCGGTCACCCCGCTGGGATCGCGGACATAGCCGTAGCCGATGGCCTTGCCGATCGTGTAGCCGTAACCGCCACTCGAAAGCCAGCCGACGCGCTGGCCGTCGCGATAGATCGTCTCGCGGCCGAGCAGCACGGTCTCGGGGTCGTCCGGCACGAAGCAGGCAAGCATCTTCTTGACGCCGGAGGCCAGCTGCCGCTCGATCGCCTCGCGGCCACGGAATGCAATGTCCTTCTTCATCTTCACCGCCCATGCGAGCCCGGCTTCGACCGGCGTATGATCCGGCCCGATATCGGAGCCCCAGGCGCGATAACCCTTCTCCAGCCGGCAGCTTTCAATGGCGCGATAGCCGGCATTGATGAGGCCGTGCTCGCGCCCGGCCGCCATCAGCACGTCATAGACAGTGCCGGCATATTCCACCGGCACATGCAGCTCATAGCCCAGTTCGCCGACATAGGTGATGCGCAGCGCCCGCACCGGGCAGCCGGCAATGCCGACTGTCCGCACTTTGCCGAAGGGGAACGCACCATTCGAAACGTCAGCCGATGTCACCGCCTGCAATATCTCGCGCGATTTTGGCCCCATCAGCGATAGCACCGAGTAAGCTGAAGTCACATCAACCAGTTCGGCATGCAGGTCGGCCGGAATATTGCGGGCGATCCAGTCGAAATCGTGGGTGGCAAAGCCCGTGCCGGTGGTGATGTAGAACTCGTTTTCAGCGACACGGGCGACGGTGACGTCGCATTCGATGCCCCCCCGGTCGTTCAGCATTTGCGTATATGTTAGCGCGCCCACGGGCTTGGCGACGTCGTTGGCTGCGATCCACGAGATCGCTGCCTCGGCATCCCGGCCTTTCAGCAAGAACTTGGCAAAGGAGGTCTGGTCGAAGATGACGGCCGCTTCGCGCACGGCCTTGTGCTCGCGGCCGACGGCGCCGAACCAGTTTTGCCTCTCATAGGTGTAGATATCCTTCGGCTCCTCGCCGGCAAAGAGATCGGCAAACCAGTTCGGCCGCTCCCAGCCGAGCTTTTCACCGAAGCAAGCGCCCTGAGCTTTCAGGCGGTCGTAGAGTGGCGATTTGCGGCAGGGTCGGCCGCTGGAGTGCTCTTCGAAGGGCCAGGCCATGGTGTAGTGCTTGCCGTAGGCCTCCAACGTGCGGGTCCGCACCCAGTCTGTGTCGAAATGCGGACGGCCGAAGCGCCTGACGTCGACAGGCCACAGGTCGTAGGGTGGCTCACCCTTGGCGACCCATTCGGCGAGCGCCATACCCGCGCCACCGGCAGACGCAATGCCGAATGCGTTGAAGCCGGCGCCGACGAAGAAATTCTTCAGCTCCGGCGCTTCGCCGAGAATGAAGTTGCCATCGGGCGTAAAGCTCTCCGGGCCGCACAGCAGCTGCTTGACGCCGGCCGTCTGCAGCGCCGGCACGCGCACCAGCGCCTGCTCCATGATCTGCTCGAAGTGGTCGAAATTGCTGTCGAGCAGCGTGTAGTGGAAATCCTTGGGGATGCCATCGAGCGCCCAGGGAATCGGGTTCGGCTCATAGCCGCCCATGACCAGCCCGCCGACCTCTTCCTTGTAATAGGTCAGCCTGTCGGGATCGCGCAGCGTCGGTAGGTTGGAGGGGACGCCGAAGGATTCGGTGATCAGATATTGATGCTCGACGGAGACGAGCGGCACGTTGACGCCGAAGCGGCCAGCAAAGGTCCGCGTCCATTGCCCGGCACAGACGACGACGCGCTCGCATTCGATGCGTCCCCTATCGGTGATGACGGCGCGAATCCGACCCTTGTCGATTTCGAGATCCAGAACCTCGGTATCCTCAAAGATCGAGACGCCGCTCATGCGCGCGCCCTTGGCCAAGGCTTGGGTGATATCGGAAGGATTGGCCTGCCCGTCGGTCGGCAGAAAGGCAGCCCCGACCAGATCGTCGACATCCATCAGCGGCCAGAGATCGAAAGCCTCCTTCGGTGTCAGCAGATGCATCTGCAGGCCGAAGGATTGCGCCGTCGTCGCCTGCCGTTTGACCTCTGTCCAGCGCTCCTCGTTGCAGGCAAGGCGTAACCCGCCATTCATCTTCCAGCCGGTGGCAAGCCCCGTCTCGGCCTCAAGCTTCTTGTAGAGATCGACGGAATAGCCGAGCATCTGGGTGATATTGGCGCTGGTGCGCAGCTGGCCGACGAGACCGGCGGCGTGAAACGTCGTGCCCGAGGTCAGCTTCTTGCGCTCCAGCAGCACCGTATCGGTGAAGCCGAGCTTGCCAAGATGGTAGGCCGTCGAGCAGCCGATGATGCCGCCGCCGATGACGACGGTCTTTGCGGTAGCAGGCAGGTCCTTCATTGCGTCACCTCAAGAATTGCGAAAGCTCTGCCAGGCGCTCTCGAAACGCCTGAGATTTTCAGCTGTATAGGAAGAATAATCGAATTCGATGTCGGAATGGATTTCCGAAACCATGCTCCACATCGTCTCGCGCAGGAGAGACGCGCATTTCATCGCCTGATAACGGCGGCGCAGATCGTCATTTGCCGGCGCCTCGAAATAGGCCTCCAGCATCGCCTCTTCCTGCTGCTCGGAAAATTCATTGTTGGAGGCGAGGCCGCCGAGGTCAAAGAGCGGCGTGTTGAAACCGGCATAGTCCCAATCGATCAGCCAGAGCCGCCTGCCATCATCGAGGAAATTCGCCGCCAGCAGATCATTGTGGCCGAAGGCGATCTCGAAAGGCCCAGCTTCGCGCTCAAGCTGCTCGGCAATATCGAGAAAGGAAGCCAATAGCGGCTTGTGCTGGCTGCCGCCGGCATCGAGCGTGGCCGCATAGTCTCTGATCACATGAAAGACCCAGAAAATCGCCACCGGCCCGCGAAAATGCCTGCCAATATCGCGATGACAGGAGCGGACTAGGCGCACGACGCGCACTATCGTCGCCGGCTGGCGAATGTCGTCGGCGGAGAGCGGCTTCGCGTCGATATAGTCAAGCACCATGATACCGGGCTGATGATGAATGACAGCTGGCGAAAGGCCAGCCGCGTGCGCAGCCCTGCTCGCCGCCACCTCATTGCCGCGGCTGATATGATGAACCGGAATGTCAGACCCAAGCCTGACCACGAAGCGCCGGCCGCCATTGCCGACCAGATAATTGCGATTGGTAATGCCACCCACCAGCGGGGCGATATCGATCGGCCCGCGCCAAATATCGAGAGACTGTATCCTGTCTTCCGGCGTTACGATCATTCCCCCTCCGGTGCCTCTATCGAGCATCCTTTGGACGGGAAAGGTTCCTTACAAAGGCAAAACTGTCAAGAACCGATCCACAAAATCAAACAGATTTTTGGCTTTTTGTTGGATTTGCGAATAATTCCCAATCGAATGAGCTATGGATAGTCTAACACGGCGCTTCACCGTAGGTGAGATTTGTCTTAAAAACTCCAGCGTGAGGCGATCGGATTCATCTCGCAGAGAGCTTGCTGCCCCCTTGGCACAGGCACCTGCTCGATCCGGAAGCCATTTGCATATCTTGGGATCGATACCCTCAATAGGATCAGGATCATGTCGGGCATATCCCAGCCACCGCTTCACTCCAATCATCGCGAGCGCGAGATTCTGGAGGAACTCCGGCTGGCCGGCGGCGCAAGCCGCATCCAATTTCTTGCCGAGCGTCTCGGCGTCTCGGAAGAGACGATCCGCCGTAATATCCGCAGCCTGGAAACCAACGGTCTCGTCACCAAGGTCCATGGCGGCGTTCATATCAAGGACTCGATGATCGAGCCGCCGTTGCACCTGCGCATGAACGAGAATGCCGAGGCCAAGCGGATGATCGCCGCATCCGTCGCCTCGATGATCGAAGACGGCGATACCCTCTTCCTCGATGTCGGCTCTACCACCGCCTTCATCGCCGTCGCGCTGCAGAAGCACCAGAACCTTTTCGTCGTCACCAATGCCCTGTCAGTGGCCCATGCGCTCGCCACCCGCAACGGTAACCGCATCTTCTTCGCCGGCGGCGAACTGCGCGGTCATGATGGTGGCGCCTTCGGCATGGAGGCTGCCAATTTTCTGCGGCGCTTCAACATACGCCATGCCATCCTCTCGGTCGGCGCCATCAATGCCACCTCAGGCTTCATGCTGCATGATCTCGAAGAGGCGGAATATTCGCGCGAAGCGGTGAGCCGGGCTGAACGCTGCATCATCGTTGCCGACAGTGCCAAGTTCGGGCGCAGCGCCCCGATCATTCTGAGCGAGCCGGAAACCTTCGACGTCCTCGTCACCGACGAGGCCCCACCCGCCGACATCAACGCCATGCTGGAGCGCAACGCGATCGAACTCGTCGTCGCCAACCGACAACGGGTCGAGCGGCGCTAGGCGAACTCATCGGAGATCGGGGTTACCCAGCATTCTCAGCGCCAGCCGGTTCGCTCCGCTCATCCGGATCGAAACTGGCGAATTTGCGATAGCTCTTGCACATGGCCTCCAAGGTCAGCGCCGCCTTGCTGGCGTGGCGCTCCTTGTGGCGCAGCAATCGGAAGCTGCGCGCCGGCAGATCGAAACTGGCCTGAACCAGCAATCCCTGCCCGAGATAGGCTTTCGCCGCCGCGCTGGAAATAGCGGCTGCGCTTTGGCCCAGGCATACCGCCGACAGCACGGCTTCGTTCGACGGCAGAACGAGTGCAACATTGAGATCGGCTGACGGAGCGCCGAGCTTGGCAATCGCATTCTCGAATTCGGAGCGGGTGCCCGAGCCCTCCTCGCGCATCACCCAGGATGTGCCGCCTGCAAGATCGGAGCCGGTCAATTGCCGCCCGTCCGCCCAGGGATGGTTTGGCGGCACGACGATAACAAGCGCATCCTGCGCAACGATCTTCATCGACAGTGCCGGCGCGTCCACCTCCCCCTCAATGAAACCGAGTTCCGCTGCGCCATCGATGACGGCTTCCGTGACGGTGCGGGTGTTACCGATTGTCAGGTCTAGCTCAATGCCGGGATAGTCGCGGTGAAACCGCATCAGCAGCGGCGGCAACCAGTAGCTGGCAATGGTCTGGCTCGCATAGAGGCTGAGCCGACCGCGCTGCAATCCAGCAAGCTCGGACAGCATGAGTTCGGCCGAACGCACGCGGGCAAGCGTCGCCTTCGCCTCCCCTAAGAAGGACCGCCCCGTCTCCGTCAGCTCGATCCGCCGGCCGACGCGGTGGAACAGCTCCACCCCATAATAGGCCTCGAGGTTCTTGATCGCCGAACTTACCGCCGAAGGCGTGAGATGAATGGCCTCCGCAGCATGAGTCAGATGTTCGCGCTCGGCGACGGCGACGAAAATGGCAAGCTGCTCAAAGGTCATGGGAAATCATTCTAATTTATCGAACGAAACGTAGGATAATATTCGATGGATGTCCACATCGACAGATGAGACTTTCCTACCGTCAGCAAATCATAACAAAAGATCGACGGTACGACATGCCCCTCGCCCAACGCGCAAACAAAATCCTCCCCGGCCTCGCACTCACCTGTGCCGTCGCAGTTGTCGCCTATGCCGGCGAACATGCGGAACTCAGCCTTCTCGGCGGCCGCTGGATCGAGAGCCTGGTGCTCGCCATCGCCCTCGGCATTGCCGTCTGCACCATCAAGCCGTTGAAGCCAACCATGCGGCCGGGCATCGATTTCAGTGCCAAGATCCTGCTCGAAATCGCCATCGTCCTCCTTGGTGCGTCCATAAGCCTCTCGGCAGTGCGTGGAGCGGGCGTCTGGCTGATCGCCGGTATCGCCATCGTCGTCGTGCTGTCGATTGCCGCAACCTATTTGATCGGGCGTCTGCTCGGCCTGCCGCCGAAGCTGGCAACGCTGATTGCCTGCGGCAATTCCATATGCGGCAACTCCGCCATCGTTGCCGTCGCGCCTGTAATCGAGGCCGATTCGCAGGAGATTGCTGCGGCTCTCGCCTTCACGGCCGTGCTGGGTATTGCCGCCGTCTTCCTGCTGCCGTTCCTCTATTTCTATTTCGGCATGAGCGTGCCACAATATGGAACGCTTGCCGGGTTGACCGTCTATGCGGTCCCGCAGGTGCTCGCAGCAACCGCCCCTGTCGGCCTTCTTGCCGTCCAGACAGGCACGCTGGTCAAGCTTGTTCGCGTCCTGATGCTCGGCCCTGTCATCTTCATGCTCGGCATTCTCACCAAAGTCGAAACGACGGATGCAAACGGTCGCAGCGGCCATCATCACTCGCTGGTGCCATGGTTCATCTGCGGCTTCCTCGGGCTGATGGCAATGCGCTCCTTCGGCCTCATCCCGGATGCTTTGGTCGCGCCGATGCAATTGGTCTCGAGCATCCTGACCGTGATTGCCATGGCCGCACTCGGTCTATCGGTGAATATCCGTTCCGTTGCCCATGCCGGCGGGCGCGTGATCGTCGCCGCCACGCTGTCGCTGTTGATGCTCGGTGTAATCAGCTACGGTCTGATCGTCGCGTTGCAGATTCAGTAGCGCGCCCACCGCCGGCAACGGCGGATCCGCGTCTGCCGGATGCAGGAGCCGGCTTCAGCAGTGCCGCAATCTCGTTTTCGGGGGCAGGATAGCCAATGGCATACCCCTGAAGCTCGTCGCAACCGAGGTCGGCCAGAATACGGGCATGTTCCTCGGTCTCGACACCCTCGGCAACGACTTCGACATTCAGGGCCCGGGCGATTTCGACGATAGAGCCGACGAGGCGGCGCTGCTCTTCCGAGACCGTGACAGCCGTCACCAATTGCCGATCGATCTTCAGCCGTTTCGGTTTCAGCTTGACCAGGCCGATCAGTGAAGCATGACCCGAACCGAAATCGTCGATCTCAATGTCGATACCCATCTGTTTGATCCCATCGATATTGGCAAGCACCCGATCGTCAGGATCATCGAGGAAGATGGTTTCCACCAGTTCGAAGGCGATGGCATGTGGCGGTATCTTCAGTGCCTGCAATCCCTCGATCAGATCGTGATCGGCGAGCCGGCGGCCGGAAATATTGACGGCGATGCGTGGCGGCTCGACGCCCTGCGACACCCAAACGGCGCGGTCGGCAAGTACACGCGTCAGCACGGCCGCGTCGATCTCGGCGGTAAGCCCGTATTCCTCAGCCAGCTTGAGGAATGCCACTGGATACAGCAATCCCTTTTCCGGATGCCGCCAGCGCGCCAGAGCCTCCAACCCAACGATGCGGCGGCTGCGCGCGTCGACCTGAATCTGATAGAATGGCTCGATCTGCTGCAGCATCGGCGCAAGCCGCAGTTCATCAGCCAACCGACGTTCCGCATGCAGATCTGCCTGGAGCTCCGGCGTGAAGAACTCGACGCGGTTGCGGCCGAGCTTCTTGGCCTGGAAAAGCGCGACATCGGATTCGGCTAGCAGACTGCCCGCATTGTCGGACCGGCTCGACGCCACCCCGATGGACGCGCCGATCCGAAGCATGTCGTTGCCGAAGCGCACTTCGCGCCGCAGCCGCGAGAGAATGTCGTCGGCTATGGCCTCCAACCTCTCGGCGCTGCCGATATTGACCAATACCGCCACGAACTCGTCGCCGCCAATACGCGCCACCAGATCGCTGGCAGTGATCGCCGCTGAAATACGGGCAGCCGCGCTCTGCAGCGTCGCATCACCCGCCGCATGGCCCCATTTGTCGTTGATCTCCTTGAAACCGTCGAGATCAATATGAAGCACACCCAAAGTCTCGACGTCCGCATCCTTGCGCAGTTCGGCCAGCCGTCGGTCGAAATAGCGCCGGTTGGGAAGGCCCGTCAGGTAATCATGATCGGCGGCATATTCGATACGAGCGCGGCTTTGTTCGAGCGCCACGGCCCGCGCCTCGGCGATCGCCTTCTGGCTGGTCAGTTCACGATTGAGCTGGACGTCGGCGGTGACATCCCATTCCGCGCCGATAAAGGAGGGCGAACCGTCGTGATCTTCATAGAAATGCGCACTGGAGCGCAGATGGCGCACCTCTCCGCTAGGCAGAACGATGCGAAACTGCGAGTTATAGAAGCCGCGCCCATCGAGAGCGATCTGGAAGTCGTTGACTGCCCTCTCGACATCTTCGGGATACAAAGCATTCATCCAGACGTCAGACGGCACCCGGCGATCCTGAAGGCCGGTTCCATAGAGCCGGTGCATCTGCTGGTCCCAGAGCAATTCCTTGTCATTGACGTTATGCTGCCAGACACCGATTTGAGACGCCTCAAGCGCCAGCTCCAACCTTCTTAAAAGGTCCTGGAACTCTTCTTCGGTTCGCCCTGATGCCGTCTCTGCCAAAGAGCTCAACCCCCTTCGGAAATTGGAGAGATTACATAACTGTTACTCAATAGATTTGCACTACTGCCTTTCGCGAACTTTAACGGCGGCCCCTACCGGCCACCTGCCAACAGTTTGCGTCAAAATGCTATTAGTGATTATGCCTAGGCGGCGTGGCCGCGAGATTGCGAAACTCGGCAGCCCCTTCGAGCACGGCACCATCGGAAAGCTGCGTGACTGAACGGCGATAGATGCGCTGCCACGGGGTTGCATCCGGCGGGACTGGCGGTATGCCATCGCCTTTGCGGCGCTCGATCTCCGCTTCCTCCACCAGCATGTCGCATCGGCCGTGATTGAAGTCGATGCGGATGGTGTCGCCGGTCCTGAGCCACGCAAGTCCCCCGCCGGCCGCACTCTCCGGCGAAGCGTTGAGAATGGATGGGCTGTCGGCCGTCCCCGACTGGCGCCCGTCGCCGATTGTCGGAAGGCTGCGGATGCCGCGCTTCAGGAGCGCATCCGGCGGCTGCATGTTGACCACTTCGGCCGATCCCGGC
The DNA here is from genome assembly GCF_001999485.2 of Rhizobium sp. P44RR-XXIV. Lineage (NCBI taxonomy): Bacteria > Pseudomonadati > Pseudomonadota > Alphaproteobacteria > Hyphomicrobiales > Rhizobiaceae > Rhizobium > Rhizobium sp. P44RR-XXIV. The sequence goes on from NZ_MPVZ02000026.1 coordinate 172,933, forward strand.
CAGCCGATCGGCCCTGCCCCGCGGATGACGAGGATGGTCCTCTCGTCGATGCCCAGATCAGCGTCGTTGATGCGCTTGTGATAGTCCTCGGATCCGTCGAAGACCACGGCTCTGCCCTCGAACACGCCCTCGTGTCCGGGCTCCTGTAGATAACGGCTGCGGAAATCCTCCGACACGACGCTCATCTTCATGATGGCGAAATCGAAAAGATTGCCCTTCAGCACGAGGAAGCCGGCGCGCTCCTTCAAAGGCTCGGCGAACGGGAGGATGACCTCGCGATCCGTCGCTTCCCTACCCTTAAGATTTTCCGCCATCGTCTTGCCGGTCACCGTCGGACAGCTTCCGTCAAGCTTATCGGCCTGCAGCAACTCCCACATGATGGCGGGAACACCGCCTGCACGATGGAAGCGCTCACCGAGATAGGCGCCCGCCGGCTGCACATTGGCAAGCAGCGGAATGTCGAAACCATGCACCTGCCAGTCATCCGGATGAAGCTCGACGCTGGCATGCTTAGCCATCGCCGCCAGATGTGGCTGTGCATTGGTCGATCCGCCGATGGCGGAATTGACCCTGATGGCATTGAGAAAAGCCTGGCGCGTCAGCACGTCGGACGGCTTGATGTCCTCAAGCACGAGTTCCACAGCGCGGCGGCCGGTGCGATAGGCCATTTGCCCGCGCTCACGATAGGCGCCGGGAATGGCGGCGCATCCGGTCAGCGACATGCCGAGCGCTTCGGCCATGGCGTTCATCGTCGATGCCGTTCCCATGGTGTTACAATGACCGATCGAGGGCGCCGAAGCGAGAGACGCCTCCATGAACTCCTCCTCATCGATCTCGCCGGCCGCCAGCTTGCGGCGCGAGCGCCAGATCACTGTGCCGGACCCGGCAAGCTCCCCGTCATGCCAGCCATCCAGCATCGGGCCGCCGGACAGCACGATCGCCGGAATGTTGACGGTGGAGGCCGCCATCAGCGCCGAGGGGGTGGTCTTGTCGCAGCCGGTGGTCAGTACCACGCCGTCGAGCGGATAGCCGTAGAGCACTTCGACGAGACCGAGATAGGCAAGGTTGCGGTCAAGCGCTGCCGTCGGCCGCTTGCAGTTTTCGAAGATCGGATGGGTCGGGAATTCGATCGGAATACCTCCGGCATCGCGAATGCCGTCACGTACGCGCTTGGCAAGATCGAGGTGATGGCGGTTGCAGGGGGTCAGATCACTACCGCTCTGGGCAATCCCGATAATCGGCTTACCCGAGCGCAGCTCTTCCGGCGTGATGCCGTAGTTCATGAACCGCTCCAGATAGAGCGCCGTCATATCGATATGATCCGGATTGTCGAACCAGTCCTGCGAACGCAGGCGGCGCTTGGATGCACCCTTATCGCTCATGTCTTCCTCAAGCCTTTCCTTGGCCATTCTTGTCTTCCAGATACTGCAGCAACCCGCTGTGATCCTGCTCGCCACCGCCATTTTCGACGAATTCCGCAAACTCGGCCCTGACGGCCTCCGTCAGCGGCAGCTGAAGCGCGAGATTCTGGGCAGCGGCAAGGACGGTATCCAGATCCTTCAGCTGATTGCGGGCGGTTCCGCCCGGCTCGAAATTGCGCTCGATCATGCGCTGGCCGTGAAGTTCCAAAATCCTGCTTTCGGCAAAACCACCGCGAATGGCCGCACGAAATGCCTCGCGAGAACCACCGCCCGCTTCGACAAGCAGCATCGCCTCGGCAACGGCGCCGATGGTCACCGCGACGATTTGCTGATTGCCGAGCTTGGCAAGCTGACCGGTGCCGCTTGGGCCGACGCGGGTCACGCGACCAAGCGGCGCCATGATATCGCGAACACTATCGATGACGTCGGCATCGCCGCCGGCCATGATTGCCAGCGTCCCGGCCGCAGCACCGACCACGCCGCCGGAGACCGGCGCATCGATATGCCTGATACCGCGCTCCGCAAGCTTGAATGCATGTTCGCGGGCGATCGCCGGCGGTATCGAGCTATTGTCGATGACAACCGCTCCGGACTCCAGCGCATCAGCCACGCCGCTGCCGAACAGGACCTCGCTGACGGCACCGCCATTGGTGAGCATGGTGAAGACGACCGACGCCCCCCTTGCCGCCTCCACGGCAGTAACTGCGACGGTCGCGCCATGCTCAGCGAGCGGATCAGCTTTGCTGCGGTCGCGATTCCAGACGGTGAGCGGAAAACCGGCATCAAGAAGCCGCCGTGCCATCGGCGCTCCCATCAATCCCGTTCCGAGAAAAGCGATCTTCCTGCCGCTCACAGCGACGTCCTCCGAATTATAAGCATGTGAAACCTGCAACGTTGCAGCGGTCAATCAACCCAGCCGACCCGACAACAACCGCATGCACACCACTATCCCTAGTCTTGGGTGCCGATGGGCAGCTCCCCATGCCCCCGTACACGTCAACCAACTCACCCAAGAGCTTGATAAACCTATGGTGACCGCATGCAAAGGAAATCCGTGCGCATGCGACAAATTCTGCCGGCAACGGAACGCGCGGCCGGGTAGCAGCCGGAATTGAGCCAGCACAAAAGAAAAGGGCGGGACCTTGCGGTCCCGCCCATGGGGTGTCGAGCACTGGAGTACCGCTCGGCACGGCCCCCTATTCGGCGGCGATCGGGAGTACCTCCGCCGAATGGTCATTATCGTTGTGATGGTGCTGCTTCAGCGGACGGTTGCCCGACAGAGTGCGGATCAGCACGTAGAAAACCGGCGTCATGAAGATGCCGAAGAAGGTGACGCCGATCATGCCCGAGAACACCGCGATACCCATGGCGGTTCGCATCTCGGCACCGGCACCGGTCGAGGTAACCAGCGGCACGACACCCATGATGAAGGCCATGGAGGTCATCAGGATCGGACGCAGACGCAGACGGCTGGCCTCGATTGCGGCCTGTACCGGCGTGCGGCCTTCAAATTCCAGTTCGCGGGCAAATTCCACGATCAGGATCGCGTTCTTCGCCGACAAGCCCACCAACACCACCAGACCAATCTGGGTGAAGATGTTGTTGTCCCCACCCGTGAGCCAGACGCCGGTCAGCGCCGCCAATACACCCATCGGCACGATCATGACGATGGCGAGCGGCAAGGTCAGGCTCTCGTATTGGGCGGCCAGCACGAGGAAGACCAGCAGCAGCGCCAGCGGGAAGACGACGATGCTGGAATTGCCGGCCAGAATCTGCTGGTAGGTCAAGTCCGTCCACTCGAAGTCGATGCCGGCGGGCAACGTCTCATGCAGAATCTTCTCGATCGCCGCTTGTGCCTGACCTGACGAGAAACCGGGCGCCGGGCCGCCATTGATGTCGGCAGCAAGGAAGCCGTTATAGCGGTTCGTACGCTCCGGACCGGTGGTGGCATCGACCTTCAGCAAGGCTGAAAGCGGGATCATCTGGCCCGATGCCGAGCGAACCTTCAACTGGCCGATATCTTCCGGCTGGGCGCGGAACTTGGCATCGGCCTGTACGCGGACGCTGTAGGTGCGGCCGAAGGCGTTGAAGTCGTTCACATAGAACGAACCGAGATAGATCTGCAGCGTCTGGAAGACGTCGGTGACGGAGACCCCGAGTTGCTCGGCCTTGGCGCGGTCAAGATCGGCGAAAAGCTGCGGCACGTTGATCTGGAAGCTCGAGAAGATGCCAGCGAGTTCCGGTGTCTGGTAGGCCTTGGCAATCACTGCCTTGGCCGCCTGGTCGAGCGCCTGGTTGCCGAGGCCGGCGCGATCCTCGATCTGCAGCTTGAAGCCGCCGGTCGTGCCGAGACCGTTGACTGGCGGCGGCGGGAACATGGCGATGAAGGCATCCTGGATGGCGCCGAACTTCTGGTTCAGCGCCATGGCGATCGCCCCGCCCGAAAGATCGGGCGTCTTGCGCTCGTCGAAGTCCTTCAGCGTGACGAAGACGATACCGGCATTCGAGGAGTTGGTGAAGCCGTTGATCGACAGGCCCGGGAAGGCGATCGCATTGGCGACACCCGGCTGCTTCAGCGCGATATCAGTCATGCGCTTGATCACGCTTTCCGTGCGGTCGAGGCTTGCGGCATCCGGCAACTGTGCGAAGCCGATCAGATATTGCTTGTCCTGCGATGGCACGAAACCACCTGGAACCGTTGTGAACAGGCTATAGGTCGCTCCCACCAGCGCGAAATAGATCACCATGACGATGCTCTTGCGCGACAGCAGGCCGCCGACGCCCTTGCCGTAGTATTTCGAACCGCTTCCGAACGCCCGGTTGAAACCGCGGAAGAACCAGCCGAAGACCGCGTCCATGACCCGCGTCAACCGATCCTTCGGCGCATGATGACCCTTCAAAAGCAAAGATGCCAGTGCCGGGGACAGGGTGAGCGAGTTGAAGGCCGAGATGACGGTCGAGATGGCGATCGTCAGCGCGAATTGGCGGTAGAACTGGCCGGACAGGCCGGAGATGAAGGCGAGTGGCACGAAGACCGCGACGAGAACCAGCGCGATCGCGATGATCGGACCGGAGACTTCCTTCATGGCCTTGTAGGTGGCGTCCCGCGGGCTGAGCCCGTTCTCGATATTGCGTTCGACGTTTTCGACCACGACGATCGCGTCGTCCACGACGATACCGATCGCCAGCACCAGGCCAAACAGACTGAGCGCATTGATCGAGAAGCCGAAGACATACATCACCGCAAAGGTGCCGATGATCGACACCGGAACGGCGATCAGCGGGATGATCGAGGCGCGCCATGTCTGCAGGAACAGGATGACGACGAGAACAACCAGCGCAATGGCTTCGAGCAGCGTGTCGATCACCTTCTCGATCGACGCGCGGACGAATTTTGTCGTATCGTAGACGATCTCGTACTTGACGCCCGCCGGCATGGCCTTCTGCAGATCGTTCATGGTCGAGCGCACATTGTTCGCGATCTCGATCGCGTTCGAACCAGGCGCCTGGAGAACCGCGACGGCGACGGCCGGCTTGCCGTCGAGCAGCGAACGCAACGTATAGTCTTCCGCACCCAGTTCGACGCGAGCGACGTCGCGAAGGCGGGTGATCTCGCTATTGGCGCCCGTCTTGACGATGATGTTGCCGAACTCCTCGGGCGTGCGCAGGCGGCCCTGGGCATTGACGTTGAGCTGCAGATCCACGCCCGGCCGGCTGGGCGAGGCACCGATGATGCCGGCCGCGGCCTGGACGTTCTGCGAGCCGATCGCATTGCTGATATCGCTGGCGGCAAGATTATGCTCGGCCGCCTTCTGCGGATCGATCCAGACGCGCATGGAATAGTCGCCGGCGCCGAAGACCTGCACCTGCCCGACGCCTTCGATGCGGGCGAGCCGATCCTTGACGTTCAAGGTCGCATAGTTTCGCAGATAGGTGATGTCGTGGTCGGCCCCGTCCGAGACGAGGTTGACGACCATGATGAAGTCGGGCGAGCTCTTGACGGTCGTGATGCCGAGGGTACGGACCTCCGCGGGCAGGCGCGGCTCAGCCTGCGAAACGCGATTCTGCACGAGCTGCTGCGCCTTGTCCGGATCGGTGCCGAGCTTGAAAGTGACCGTCACGTTGAGAACGCCGTCGGACGTTGCCTGGCTGGACATGTAGAGCATGCCCTCGACGCCGTTGATCTGCTCTTCGAGCGGCGTCGCAACCGTTTCGGCAATAACGGTCGGGTTGGCGCCGGGATAGGTGGCGCGCACGACAATCGATGGCGGCACGACCTCCGGATATTCGGAGATCGGCAGCGCCCTGAGGCCGATAAGGCCGGCGACCACGATGAGGACCGAAAGAACACCGGCAAAGACCGGGCGGTCGACAAAGAATCTGGAGATGTTCATATCAAAGCCCTCTCCGGGGTGAAAGCGGATGCAAAATCCCTGTCCGGCGAGCTGAGAGCCGCCGGCGGATCATGTGAATTCGGATGTCGGCCTTCTCCCTAAGGGCAGAAGGCCAAGTCTTACTGAGCGGTCGCGACCTTCTCTGCCAACTGCGGCGCGACGACCGCACCGGGACGGATGCGCTGCAGCCCGTTGACAACGACCTTTTCGCCGACCTTCAGGCCGTCTTCGATCACCCGCTCGCCATCGACCAGCGAACCGAGTTGGACCTGTCGGTAATTGACCTTGTTGTCACCACCAACCACGAAGACGAACTTCTTGTCCTGGTCGGTGCCGACTGCGCGGTCGCTGATGACGAGCTTGCTCTCGGCTTTCGGCTGACCCATGCGAACCCGCACGAACTGACCGGGGATGAGACGTCCACCGGGATTGTCGAAGACGGCGCGGACGCTGACTGTGCCGCTCGCGGCATCGACCTCGTTGTCGATCAGCTGCAACTTGCCCTTTATCGGCGTGCCGCTATCGCTCGCCGTGCCGATCTGGACCGGGATCTGTTCGACCGGCGGGACCGCGCCATTGGTCGCCGGCAGCTCTGCCAGGGCCTGGGTCACAGTCTGCTCGTTGGCATTGAAGCTTGCATAGATCGGATCGACCGAAACAAGCGTGGTCAGAGCCGGTGAAGATGAGCCGGCGGCGACCAGATTGCCGACGGTCACGGCGATCTTGCCGACGCGGCCGGCGATCGGAGCGTGAACCTGCGTATAGTCGAGGTTCAGCTGAGCCGTCTGCAAGGTAGCTTGCGCTGCCTTCAGATTGGCATCCGCTTCGGCGTAGTTGCTGGCGCGGGTGTCCATGTCGCTCTGCGAGATCGTCTTGTTGTCGAAGAGCTTCTGACCGCGGTCGACTTCGACCTTGGTCAGATTGAGCCTCGCCTTTGCAGCTCCAACCTGCGCCTGAGCCTGGGCAACGGCCGCCTCATAGGGTGCGGGATCGATCGTGACAAGCAGGTCGCCCTGCTTGACCAGGGCGCCTTCGCGGAATTGCACGGACTGGATTGCGCCAGCCACGCGCGGCCGGACTTCGACCCGGTCGATAGCTTCGAGCCGGCCGGAAAATTCCTGCCAGGACGTGATGTCACGCGACTCTACCGCGGCAACGGTGACAGGGGTTGGCGGCATCGCCGCCGGGCCGCTTGCCTCGGTTGCCTGGGCACCGCGCGGCAGCTCCAGATAGAAGGCTGCACCCACAACGGCCGCAGCAACACTCATGCCGGCGCCCCACAGGGCCCAGCGCTTACCGTTGGATTTCATGTTAGTCTCTCCTTTGGCCCCCTCTTGGGACACGGGGACCGAAAATTCCTATCGCCTCAATATAGGCAGGGCTTCAAAGCGCCGCGCACCGATGCGGGATCGCTTCGACCTTTGCCTCCAGCACCTCGTCCAAATCCGCGATTTCCCTCGCGATCGGGATGCTCTAGTTGATCAAGCTTGCACGTCTTCGACGAAGCCCTTGAAACAGCAACAGACATCCTGCTGCCATGAGGGCCTGTCTTTCGACTGCCCGCCGTAGAGGGTGGGCCAGCCTGTCCCGGCGGGAAGGACTTGCTGGCGAACACGGACGCCAGCCGCTTTCAGCCGACTGCCGTATTCCATGCTCTCGTCGCGGAGCGGGTCGTCCTCGGCCGTGAGCACCAATGCCGGCGCGAGGCCCGAAAGCCGCGAACAGTATCGAGGCGCTGCATAGGGATGGCAGACACCGCCCAGAAAACCCAGGTAGCGGTTCCAACCCTCCGTCCAGCGCTCGCGCATGCCGCTTTCCTCCGCCTGGAGGAAAGATTTTGATCCCATGAAGGGATCGAGCAAAGGCGATATCAACACCTGTCCGTCCAACGAACCGGGTATCTGATCACGCGCCTTTAAAGCGACACCCGCTGCAACATTGCCACCCGATTCCTCTCCGGCGACAAACAGCAGCGATTTTTTTGCCCCACCCAGCGCAAGCATGTTTCGCTTGTTGCTGAGGTAGGCAAGAAGCCCGTAGGCGCATTCCAGCACCTTCGGAAAAGCATTCTGATTGCAACTCGTATAATCCGCCGCAACCACGATGGCGCCGGCCTCAGCGAGGCTTGCCGCCACCGGTCTTTCGGTCGCGTGACAGGTATCGAGAAAGGCGCCTCCATGCAGATAGAGCACGAGGGGTGCCGCCTTCTTCAAACCTTCGCCGTTATAGATCCGCGCTTTCACCGGCCCCGTAGGCACGTTTTCCAGCACAACATCTTTCCACGGCGCATCCATCGACCCAAATCCTTATCTGTTCGAATGAATATGATCTCTTCCGGTAGCGGCTTAGCACGCCTTGGAACCATATTCTCGATAATGCGGTCTTCAGCGCCCCGTGCCGCATTGCAACAATCTTGGAAACAACATATTGTTATTCCGATCAGAGCATAAGTAGCCTATATTCGATCAGACTATTCACCATTACAAACAATCGACCCCTTTCTTGGCGGTCGAGGGACACCATGGAATGGACCAGTTATCAGCAATGCGGGCTTTCGCGCGTGTGGTGGAGACGGGTAACTTCACCCGCGCCGCAGCAGCCCTCTCCATGCCGAAGGCAACGGTGACGACGCTCATCCAGTCGCTCGAAGCCCATCTGCATGCCAAGCTTCTGAACCGGACGACCCGCCGCGTCATGGTGACCACCGACGCGCTCTCTATTATGAGCGCGCCATTCAGCTCCTTTCGGAAATAGAGGAACTGGACGGCAGCATCAGCAATTCGCAGAGCCTGCCGAGCGGCCGCCTTCGCGTCGAGATGGCGGGCGCCTTCGCCGAGAAAATCGTCATGCCGGCTCTGTGCGATTTCCACCAGCGCTATCCCGACATTCACATCGACCTCGGCGTCGGCGACCGGCTGGTGGACTATCTGGCCGAGAATGTCGATTGCGCCTTGCGCGCCGGCATGCCGAGCGACCAATCGCTGATCGCCCGCCGCGTCGGCGAGATCCATCTAATCACCTGCGCCGCTCCCATCTACATCGAAAAGCACGGCATCCCCGAGCGCCCGGAAGATCTGGAAACCAGCCACTATGCGGTGAGCTATTTCCGCGCGCAAACCGGCCGAACGGTCCCTTTCCTGTTTGATCGTGGCAACGAGTCGCTGGAAATCACTCCGCGCTACATCCTTTCGGTAAATGACAGCCGCAGCTATCTCCAGGCGGCCATGACCGGTCTCGGCATTGCACAGGTCCCCAGCTTCATGGCGCGGGATGCGATTGCCAAGGGTGACCTCGTACCAGTCCTCTCAGGCTGGACCAGGCCGGCACTCCCGATGCACATCGTCTATCCTCCGAACCGGCACCTGAGCAACAAGGTCCGCGTCTTCGTCGATTGGCTGGCGAAATTGCTCGTGACCTCGCGGGTGGGAGAAGCCTGAGATTGCAGCTGGCCTCCTCCCCGATCAGCGGGGAGAAGGATGACCGTTCGCTGGCCGCCTAGCTCCAGGAGACACCTGCCTGCTGGCGGATTGTAGCGTTCAACCGATTCCAGACATTGTCGACCGAGATCGCTATGATAAGGGCGGAGAGAGCGCTCTCGTCATAGTGTCGGGCGGCCTCGTTCCAGATCTCGTCGCTCACGGCATCAGGCCTGTCGGCAAGCCGGGTGACGGCCTCGCCAAGCGCGAGCGCCGCACGCTCGGCATCCGAGAAATATGGCATTTCCCGCCATGCGGAGACCCCGACGATGCGCTCGATGCTCTCGCCCGCCTTCTGCAATTTGCGAAAGCCCATGTCGGTGCAGACGCTGCAGCCGTTGATCTGGCTGATGCGCAGATGCACGAGGTCCATGGTATTTTCCGAAAGGCCACGATCCCTGATGGAGTTGCTGACAGCGAGAAGCGCCTGCAGCGTTTCCGGCAGGACAAGGGCGGGGTGCTTCATACGAGCTTGCATGTTTCTATCCTCTGATTGTTCGGGCGCCACGATGGCTCCGCGCTTGACGATTCATTTTCCCGCCGGTCCTGTGTCACACCGGCCGGGCTGCATTCGTCATGGGTTTGACGGAACAGCGTGAGGGAATGTGACCAATGGACGAAAGAAACTGGCAGGCTGAGAAATTCGAGGCGAACCGGCCGCATCTGCGTGCCGTTGCCTACCGCATGCTCGGCTCGCGAACCGAGGCGGAAGATGCCGTGCAGGAAGCGTGGCTCCGTCTTCTTAAAACAGACGCGTCCGAGATCGAAAATCTCGGCGGCTGGCTGACGACGGTGACGGCGCGCATCTGCCTCGACTGGCTGCGCGCCCGAAAATCACGCCGCGAAGAACCGCTGGCGGTCCATGTGCCCGAACCGGCCGTGACGCATGATGCCGGCAACGGCACCGATCCGGAACAGGATGCGCTATTGGCCGATTCCGTCGGTCTTGCCCTGCTGGTGGTGCTGCAGAGGCTCAACCCGGCCGAACGGCTCGCCTTCGTATTGCACGACATGTTCGGCATGCCCTTTGACGACATTGCCCCGATCGTTGAACGCAGCGTCGTTGCTACGCGCCAGCTTGCCAGCCGCGCGCGCCGCCGCGTTCAGGAGACACCGGTCGCAACAGAGGCCGACCTCACCCGCCAGTGGCATGTTGTCGATGCCTTCCTGGCGGCTTCGCGCGGTGGCGACATGCAGGCGCTGCTGGCTGTCCTCGATCCGAAAATCGTCTTCCGCCCCGACGCCGTCGCCGCGCTTATGGGCTCCGTGAGCGATATCCACGGGCGGCCCGCAGTCGCCGAGGCTTTCCGTGGCCGCGCGCAGGCCGCCCAGTCGGCCGTCATCGATGGCGCGATCGGCGCCGTTGTGATTCTCGGCGGACAGTTGCGCATCGCACTTCGCTTCACCATCGCCGCGAACGCATGATCACCGCCGTCGACGCCATGGCCGATCCTGAGGAATTGCGTAAGCTCGACGTCGTGATGATCGAGCCGTGATATCTACCGCATCTGTGTCGGGCTCGTGCCCGTCAGCCGGCGGAACATGGCGATGAAGGCCGAGGCGTTGCTGTAGCCCAGCTGCGATGCAATCCGATGCACCGGCTCCCCCGCTTCGATCAGCGACAATGCGGCAACCAGCTTCAGCCGCTGCCGCCATTCGTTGAAGGAAAGGCCAAGATCGTCCTGGCATCGGCGCGACAAGGTCCGCTCGGTCGTGCCCATCTTGCGCGCCCATTCCGCTTGGGAATGCCGATCGCCGGGATCGGCCTGCAAGGCGCTCAATACCGGACCAAGCAATGGATCGTCCGAGAACGGCAGATAGCTTTCACAGCGCGGCGCCAGGCGAATCTGGTCGACCAGCACTTGGGCAAGCCGCAAATCCTCGGTCGTTTCGGGTATGGTGATGTCCCGCGCCGCGAAATCCGCCAGGATCGCCTTCAGCAATGGGCTGATACTCAGCGTCGAAGGCTCGGCCGGCAGATCGGCGCAGAGGGCGCGCTCGACATAGACGGTGACATAGCGCAGATCGTGCTGGTTATGAGCCCCATGCATCGTGTCCGGCGGCAGCCAGATGGCGTAATGCGGCGGCGACAGATAAGGCACCCCCTGAATATCGAACTCACAGACACCGATCAGCGCGTAGTTGAGCTCACCCCATGGCTGGCTCTTCTTCGGAAAAACCGTGCCTGCCTTGAAGTTCTCCGTTCGAAAGGAAACGGGGCGCGGCGGATCGCCCTCAATGCGCGGGAGCCTCTCTGTCATGTCCTCATTTCATTATCGGTTGTCCTAATCTCGTTATATACCAAAATTCGGACAGGCGGTAGAAAAACCTCACGATAGGCGAACGGATCTCCGCCATCGATTGCCCTGCATAAGCCAGAATGACGTCGGGAGACGACCATATGAACACCCAGCCGAACGCATCCGCATCCATCCTCAGCACGGCAGGCCTTGCCCCGCTGCTCACCGTGCTGATCTGGTCGGGCAACGTCGTCGTCACCAAGGCATCCGCCGGTCTGATTTCACCTGGCTCCATCTCCTTCTATCGCTGGCTGCTTGCTTTCGTCGTGCTGCTGCCCTTCGTCGGTCGCGCGGCATGGCGCAACCGCGCATTGTTGCGCGAGCACTGGCTGAAGCTTGCGATCCTCGGAGCCCTCGGCATGGTGATCTACCAGAGCCTTGCCTATGAGGCCGCCAAGACCACCTCGGCCGTCAACATGGGCGTCATGCTTGCCTTGATGCCATTGCTGTCGACGTTTTTCGCCAGCCTGCTTGCCGGAGAAAGACTGAGTGTTTCCAGCATCGCAGGCGGCGCTATCTCGCTGATTGGGCTCGTCTACCTGACGTCTCAGGGTGACCTGATGCGGCTGGTGAACGGCGGCCTGCATATCGGCGACGGCCTGATGATCATCGCCGTCCTGTCGAACGCGCTCTATGGCGTGATGCTGAGACGTTGGGCCATGCCGATGCCGATGTGGCAGCAGCTCTTCTGGCAGATAGGCTTTTCGACATTGTTGCTGTTGCCGGTCTTCCTGATGGGCGAGATCTCGCCGGTGACGACGGCCAATCTGCCGCTGATCCTTTACGCCGCGATCCCGACATCGCTCGTCGCCCCGCTCTGCTGGATGATCGGCATCCAGCAACTCGGCGCCAGCCGGACCTCGTTGCTGATCAACCTCCTGCCGATCGTCGTCGCGGCACTTGCCTGGGTGCTTATCGGAGAACAGTTGCACGCCTATCACGCCATCGGTGGCGCGCTCGCCCTCCTCGGCGTCGGCATTGGCCTGCGAAAGGCACCAACGGCGGCGGATGAAGCGTCTCTTGAAGCCGAAGAACCGGGCTGGGAGGCGGAGGAAGCCTGAGGCTTCCGAGCGAAGCTCTTTCCATTCGCGTGGTCTTCGTTCTACCATGAACGAGTCCCCAAGCGAAAAGGAAGCAAGTGTGCGCATAGCCCTGGAACCGGTGTCCTCCAGAACGACGATCCAGGAGGGTGTCTACCAGCAGCTCAGAAATGCGTTGATGGCCGGAAATTTCGATCCCGGCCAGACGCTGACCATCGCCTCGCTCGCCGAAACCTTCGGCACGAGCAATATGCCGGTCCGCGAAGCCCTGCGCCGGTTGGCCGCCGAAAACGCGCTCGAAGTGGCCGCCAATGGCTCGGCCCGGATTCCGATGGTGACGCTGGCCCGGCTGGATGATCTCTGCCGCGCCCGCATCGCCGTGGAGGGCCTCGCCGCCGAGCTTGGCATACCCAACCTCACCTCGACCGACATCGCCACGCTCGAGCTTATTGCCGTCGATCAGCACGCAATTGGCCTCGGCAGCAATGTCTACGACCTGATGGCGAAGAACCAGCAGTTCCATTTCACCATCTACAGCGCCTCCGGCTCGGAAGTGCTGCTGCAGCTCATCGAAACATTATGGCTGCGCTTCGGCCCCTACATGCGCATGCTGTCCGCCTCGGTCGAACCGCTGATGCGCAGCGGCGAACTCGATCCCGCCGGACAGCATGTCCCGATTGTCGAGGCCTTGAAGGCCGGCGATTTTGCCGCTGCCCGTGATGGAGTCGTTGCCGATATCAGCCGCACGCACGAAATTCTGCGTGAATATTGCCCGGTGACGCAAGACGAACCGCGCAGCAAGGGATCCGGCTCCGCATTCCGCCGCTAGCCTGCGATCACCATCAAACGGAATTTGGTTGAACCTTAAACTAGTTTGTGATCAAATGATCAAACTAAAGATTTCAATCCCATCGTTCAGAGCGAGATCCCCATGAGTTCCGCCCCTTCTACAAACCAATTCGCCGGCCATAACAGCTTTCCGGTCGATGAAGTCCGCGCCATGTTCCCGGCTATCCAGAAGGCGGGGGACTTCGTCTTTCTCGACAATGCGGGCGGCTCGCAGGTCCCTCAGACGGTAGTGGACGCCGTTGCCAACCATCTCATCGATTTCAACGTCCAGCGCATGGCGAAATACCAGCACAGCCAGGGCGTCGATCGCAATCTCGAAGAGGCGCGCGAAAGCGTCGCCATGCTGGTCAATGCCTACCGGCCGGAGGAAATCTCCTTCGGCCAGAACGCCACCTCGTTCATTCGCCTCGTAAGCCTTGGCATCGCCAAGCTGCTCGGCGAGCGCAACGAGATCGTCGTCACCGACATGGATCACGATGCCAACATCGCCACCTGGCTCGCGCTCGAAGCCGACGGCGCCAAGATCGTATGGTGGCGCATGCGCGAGGATGGCACGCTGCACGTGGAAGATCTGAAGCCGTTGTTGAACGACAAGACGCGCCTCGTCGCCTGCACCGTCACAGCACATTCCATCGGCACGATCGTGGATGTCGCCGCCGTCTGCAAACTGGCCCATGAAGCCGGTGCCGAAGCCTTCCTCGATTGCGTCCATTTTGGTCCGCATGGGCTGATGGATGTTCAGGCCTGGGGCTGCGACTATCTCGTCTGCTCCGGCTACAAGAATTTCTCGCCCCATATGGGCTTCCTCTGGGGCCGCTACGACGCGTTGGTCAAGCTTCCCACATTCAAGGAAGACTTCATTCCCGATGTACCGCCCTACAAGATCGAGGTCGGCACCTTCACCTATGAGAATGTTGCCGGCATGAACGCCGCAGTCAAATATCTCGAAGCTCTCGGCCGGCGCTTCCTGCCTGCCGGCGAACATACCCGTCGTCAGGCCCTGGCCTCAGCGATGGGCGCGATCCGTCAATACGAATTGATGCTGTCGCGCGAAATGATCGCGGTCTTAAAGCGCCACGGCGCCGTCATCTACGGCATCTCCGACGACGCTCATCTCGAACAGCGTGTTCCCACCATCTGCTTCAACATGCCTGGCATTACGCCGCAGGACTTCGCCGCCGAGATGGGCAAAGCCGGTATCGGCCTGCGCGACGGCCATATGTTTGCCCCACGCCTGATGAAGCGCCTGGGTCTTTCCATGGAAACGGGCGCCATCCGCGTGTCGTTGGTGCATTATAACAAGGTCGAGGAAATCGCCCGGTTCGACGCGGTCCTGACCGAGATCATGGCACGGCGCAAATAAGCAGCGCCTATGAACGGTGGCGGCGCCCGAACAACTCCGCCACCGCAATGCCACCGTACCGGTGCCTTGATCGGTACGGGAGGCTACCCGGAATTCAAGGCAGATTGCCGCTTCGCAGCTATGACTTTTCGGTCTATCCCTCGTTGAGAGGACCACTGAAATGTGAGGAAGACGATGAGCGATTTCCGCCGGAACTGTATCGAGCGCAAGCTGCTGATCGGCACGTTTGCCGCCATCCCGCATCCGGTCGCCATCGAGGTGGCCGCCGCTTCCGGCGTTGATTTCCTCTGCATCGACTGGGAGCACTCGCAGATCAGCCGCGAGCGCATCGAGGACCTGATCCGCGCAGCCGACGTCCATCGCGTTCCCGCCATGGTTCGCGTGCCCGGCCATGCGGCGGAGGATATCGCGGCCGTGCTGGATGCCGGCGCCGCCGGCGTTCTGGTGCCGCGCATTTCGACAGCGGAACAGGCAAGAGCAGCCGTCAAGGCAACCCGCTATCCGCCGCTCGGAGCACGCGGCGTCGGTCCCGGCCGGGCTGCGGCCTATGGCTATCGCATTCCGGATTATCTCGCCAAGGCCAATGTCGAACTGCTGCTTGCCATCCAGGTCGAGACCGCCGAGGGACTGGCGAATATTGCTGATATCACCTCAGTCGAAGGCGTCGATCTCATCTTCATCGGTCCCGGCGATCTCTCGGTCTCGATCGATGCGATGGGGCCGGCGGGCAAGGAGAAGCTCGATGCCGCCATCCAGACCATCGCGAAAACGGCGCTGTCGGCCGCTCGCGCGGTCGGTATCTTCCGCCCGTCGCCGGATGACGTCGGCGCATGGTCGGCGGCCGGAATAAGCTTCTTCCTGCTGGCCAGCGACACGATGTTTCTCGGCGCCAGCCTGGCTGCCGGCGTGACGGAGGCAAAGAACCAAAATGCCATTTCGGGACCCAAGAAAAAATGAATGATCCCAGCAGCTTAAGACATGCGATCGTCATGGTTGAATCAAATGAAACGGCAGACTTTTTAAGCTTAAACTTTATCCTTGAAATGCAGTCGGTTTTGGATAACCATTCTAAAATCAAGGGCAATTCGAGGGCTGGTTTCAGCAATCGCCTCGTCTCTTCAGCACCGGGTTCCAAGGGGAAATTCCTTGTCTCTTCTGCCGCAGCATAACCTGCCGAACGCGATATCAGGCCGCGATGCCCTCGAAGGCGTTCGCGCCCAGATCCGCGACATGCGCACCGACAACATAGCCGTGCTCGCCAAGCGTGCCCGCGAACTCGGCGGCGTCATCCCGCTCTGGTTCGGCGAGGGCGACGTGGTGACGCCGGCCTTTATCCGCGACGCCGCAAAGAAGGCGCTCGATGATGGCGCGACCTTCTATGTTCCGAACATGCGCGGCCTCGCCACGCTGAACGAAGCGCTGTCGGACTATCAGACCCACTGGCACGGTCGCCCCATCCCCATCGAGCGCACCACGGTCGCCCCTGGCGGCATGCAGGCGCTCTACATGGCGCTCGAGCTGCTCGTCGATGTCGGCACCAATGTCGTCTACGTGGCGCCGCAGTGGCCGAACATCCATAACGCCATCCATCTGATCGGCGGCGAGCCCCGCGCCGTATCGCTCGATTTCGACACCGACTGGCGCCTCGATCTCGACAAGCTCTTTGCCCGCTGTGATGCTCGCACCCGCGCTATCTTCCTGTCGACGCCCTGCAATCCGACGGGCTGGACGGCCTCGCGCGAAGAGATGCAGGCTTTGCTGGATTTCAGCCGCCGCACCGGCATCTGGATCATCTCCGACGAAGTCTACGCCCGCCTCTATTTCGACGGCGAGATCGCACCCTCCATCCTGCAGGTGGCGGAGGACGGCGATCGCGTGATCGCCATCAACAGTTTCTCCAAGGCATGGGCGATGACCGGCTGGCGCGTCGGCTGGCTCACGCACCCATCGGCGATTGCCGACCAGCTCGGCGCGATGACGCAATATGTCAACAGCGGCACATCGGCAATGGTCCAGGCGGGAGCCGCTGCGGCCTTGCGCGAGGGCGAACCGCTGGTTTCAGAGATCCGCGGCCGGATCAAGGCCGGCCTCGACATTGCCTATGAAAAATTGCCGCAGATACCGGGCATCATCCTGCCCGAAAAGCCCCGCGGCGGCATGTATGCCTTCTTT
The DNA here is from genome assembly GCF_001999485.2 of Rhizobium sp. P44RR-XXIV. Taxonomy (NCBI): domain Bacteria; kingdom Pseudomonadati; phylum Pseudomonadota; class Alphaproteobacteria; order Hyphomicrobiales; family Rhizobiaceae; genus Rhizobium; species Rhizobium sp. P44RR-XXIV. Next base: position 189,948 of record NZ_MPVZ02000026.1, read on the forward strand.
GCACTGCAGGGTGAAGCCGATGCGACCGCGCTGTGCGAACGCATTCTGGAGACGGCCCGCGTCGGCCTGGCGCCCGGATACCACTTCGGCGAATCGTCCCGCGCCTTCCTGCGCATGTGCACCTTCCGCGAAACCGAACAGATGCGCATCGCCCTCGACCGCATGGTCGATGCGATGACATGAGACGGCCGCCCAACGGGCGGACGGGAATACCCGCGGGTAAGAGGAAAAGCCCGCAGCCATAACCAGAGGGAGACTAAGAAAATGCCTGTAACTCGTCGCAGTCTATTGGTCCTCGCGACCGCCGTCGGCCTTGCCGGCGGAAGCCACTTCGCCTATGCCGCCGATGTGCTGAATGTCGGCTCCTACCCGAACAACCCGCCCTTCGAATACAAGACCGCGAACGGCGGCTTCGAAGGCTTCGAGGTCGATGTCGTCAATGAAGCTGCCAAGCGCGCCGGCATGACCACCAACATCGCCGACTACGGCTTCCAGGCTCTGTTCGCGGCAACGGCCTCCAAGCGCATCGACGTGGCGATCTCATCCATCACCATCACGCCGGAACGCCTGAAGTCGCAGTCCTTCACCCAGCCCTATTACGATTCCGACATGGGTGTCGCGACCAAGGAAGCCAGCTCGATCAAGTCGCTTGCTGATCTCAAGGGTTCGGTCGTCGGCGTACTCTCGGGCTCGACGGGCGAAAAATGGGTCAATGACAACAAGGCCGCGCAGGGCTTTGCCGACGTCAAGGGCTACAACTCGCAGCAAGACATGTTCCTCGATCTCGGCGCAGGCCGCATCGATGCCGTCGTCAGCGACATCCCCGGCATGCAGTATCTCTTCGTCAAGACCAAGGGCTTCGCCATCAAGGATCGCATCAAGACCGGCGAACAGTACGGCCTGATGATGACCAAGGATTCGCCGCTCGTCGCCAAGATCAACGACGCCATCACCGCGATGAAGAAGGACGGCTCGCTCGAAAAGATCCACGAGAAGTGGTTCGGCGGCAAGGCACCGGCCGGCTCCTCCACCGTCACCGAATTGCCTATCCCCAAGGCGTGATCAAAAGATCATCTTTGAAATAAGCTTACGCCGGCCATCTCGGCCGGCGTAAATATAGGGAAATTCCATCTTCGTCCTGCTCACGGGAGTGCCTATGTCTTTCGTCGATACCTTCCTCAACTCCGACGTCATGATTTCGGCTTTCCCGCAGCTGCTGCGCGGCCTGTGGATGACCATCGCGCTCGGCTTGGTCAGCATCGTCATCGGTATCACAGCCGGCCTCATCGTCAGCCTCATCCGCCTCTACGCCCCCAAGCCGCTGCAGTTACTGATGATTGCCTATATCGACATCATGCGCGCCATGCCGGTGCTGGTCGTGCTGATCCTGATCTATTATGCGCTGCCCTTCGTCGGCATCAGCTTTTCGGCCTGGTGGTCGGCGATCCTCGGCTTTTCCATCGTGTTGGCTGCCTACTCGGCCGAGGTCTTCCGTTCCGGCATCGAAAGCGTGCCGCGCGGCCAGTTCGAGGCTGCCGCAGCTCTCGGCATCCCCTTTCTGATCACACTCTACAAGGTGGTGCTGCCGCAGGCAGTCCGCATCGTCATCCCACCGACAACAAGCAACTGTGTCTCTATGTTCAAGGACACGTCGCTCGCCTCGACGGTTGCCCTGCCGGAACTGCTGAAAGAAGGGCAGAACGCCCAAGGCCTTTACGCCAACCCCTCGCCGCTGATCATGGCCGCGCTGATCTACATCATCCTGCTCTGGCCGATGGTGCGGCTGGTGAGCGTGCTGGAAAAGAGATTCAAGAGCGAGCGGGCGCGCTAGGTACTGATAGCAGCGAGACGAAGCGTCAATCGAAGTCGGCACCCGAAAGGTGATTGCTGACCGAAGACTTTACCGCGCCGATATCCTGCCAGAGTTCGCTGATGATGGCGGGATCGACATCCGCCATCATGTCGCGCAGCCAGCCCTCATGGGCAACAGCCATGGCGCTGAACAGCGTCTCCCCTCTTGCGGTCAGCTTCGCGACGGTCACGCGCCGATCGCGTCGGGCGTCGCGCGCAGCACCAGCCCATCCGTTTCCAGCCGCTCGACCAGCCCCGTGACATTGCCGTTCGTGACCATCGTCCGCTTCGAAAGCTCGCCGAGACGCAGGCCATCGCGCTCGCGATAGAGCTGCGCCATCAGGTCGAATTGCGGCAGCGTCGCGCCGAATTCATTGCGAAGCCGCCGGCGGATTTCCTGCGAGATCAGCTTGGTGGTCGAAAGCATGCGCAGCCAGAGCCGCAGCTCCTGCTTTTTGCCTTCCTGCGTACCCTGAACGATGATCTCCAGGTCGACGGTTGCACTTTCAGACTCTGTCATCACGTCAGCTCGATCCACCGCTTTGCATTGCTTACCTGAACGATCTAGGGAGCAACATTTGAAATGTCAAAGGTTTGCCCGTCAAGCCGACCGGCGTCACTTGGCCAGCATCTTCCCCAGCATGAAACCGGAACCGGCCCCGGTGCCCGCGCCGGGCCACGTCGAAGCTCCGCACATGAACAGTGATCCGACAGGCGTCCTGTAGCGCGAATAGCCGGCGACGGGACGGAACAGGAAGTTTTGGTCGAGATGGTGGCTGCCGGAAAGATTGTCGCCGCCGATCAGATTCGGGTTCTCGCGTTCGAGGTCGACGGGCGAAAAGACCGATCTTGCCAATATCTTGTCGCGCAATCCCGGCGCGTAACGCTCAGCAATATCGAGCACCCGCTCGGCATATGCATCCTTGATTTCATCCCAGTTCTGGCCGCTGATCTCGCCTGCCGCATCGGCACGGAATTCAGCTGGCAGAACGCGCACTTGAATCCAGAGCACATGCTGCCCCGCCGGCGCGCGCGACGGGTCGATCGCAGTGGGTTGCCCGATCACCAGAGCCGGCTCGGCAGGTAACAACCCGCCCATCGCCTCGGCATAGACGCGCGACATCATCTCGAGATCCGGCGCGACATGGACATAGGCGAAATTCTGCAGCGCCTTGCCGGCCGTCCAGTCAGGGAGTCCCGATAGCGCCAGATGGATCATCATCGTCCCGGGGCCAGCCCGGAAACGCTTAACCTTGCTGTCGAACTCCTCACGCGCCGGGTCTTGGTCGAGAAGCTTGCCGAACAGGATCTGAGGATGAACATTGGCGATGACGGCGCGCTTGGCTTCATAGCGGCGCCCATCGGCGAGGATGACGCCGGTCGCCTTGCCGCCGGACGTGACGATCTTGTCGACGCGCGTGCCGAGCATCAACTCGCCGCCCTTGCTCTTCAGCACGGCTGCCATCGCCTTGACGATCGTATCGGCTCCGCCCTTGCCGATCACCATGCCGAAAGCCTGATTGGCCATGGATTCGAGATAGGGAAACAGCGCCCCACCGGCGACATCGGGCGCAAAATCGAGATGCAGCCCCCAGGCAGCCATCATTGTCTTGAGCTTGGCATTCTGAAAACGTGCATCGAGAAAATCGCGCGGCGAGGCAAATAGCATGCGTGCAGTGTCGTAGAGCCACCCCGTGCCCTTCGCGCGCCAGGCTTTCCAGATGACCTTGGCAGCCGCCAGCGACGGCATGGGAGAACCAAGCAGGCCGAAGATATGGGGCGCATCCGCGCCAAATTCCGAAAGCATGTGCCGCCAGGCGGCAGCATCCTGCGGCGACATATCGGCAATGGCGCCAGTGGTCTTTTCCAGATCGGTGCTGACGCCGAGATAGGTGCCATCACGAAAGACGCTGGCAAAGCAATCCGCCGCCGGCACGAACCCCAGACCTTCGGCCGAAAGTTCATTCTTGTACTGGGCAAAGAATGCCGAGCCGGCGAACATGGAAAGGTTCATTGCACAGAGATCGTGGCGGAAGCCCGGCAACGTCACCTCGCGGGTTTTGACCGCCCCGCCCGGCTCGGCATTGCCTTCGATCACGGCAACCTTCCAGCCCTTCGCCGCCAGATGCACCGCCGCTGCAAGGCCATTATGGCCCGCCCCCACTATGATCGCATCATAGCTCATCGAATGCCCCTCTTCCCTGATGATTATTATTGTACATGCATACATCCTGAGCTTTAAGCTTCAAGTACCCATCACCACGAATTCGAGGGAGCGAGGACAATCAAAAGCGGAGACACTCCAAGTTTTCCTATCGATTACCGTGCGATTTCAGTAATTTATCGGTAGCCCTCACGCCGTCGATTCCAGGTCAAATTTGGGCTTTGGAACCACGTCGGAATGCTTGCAATATCATATATTGTGACATAGGCTCCCTTCATTCCGCCGCCGCGCGGACCAGGTGCCAGGAGGAAAGGCACCCCGCGCATGGCGATGATGGCTTCATGCTCGATCCCGATAGAAGATCCGCAAGGCGGCTCTTGGCACGGGGTCATGCAACAACAAGGGGAACGCTAAAATGACCGCCAACACACTCGCCAGCCTGGCCTCGGCCCTGATTTCGGGCTCCGTCAAGGTCGTCGATCTCACCGCACCGCTCGGCCCGGACACCCCGGTACTCTACCTGCCGCCACAGTTCGGCAAGAACACGCCGAAGGTCAAGGTCCATACGATTTCGGAATACAATCAGGACGGCCCCTTCTGGGCCTGGAACTGGCTGGAGCTCGGCGAGCATACCGGCACGCATTTCGATGCTCCCTGCCACTGGATCACCGGCAAGGATCACCCGAACAACACGACGGACACCATCCCGCCGCAGAACTTCGTGGCACCGGTCAATGTCATCGACCGCTCCAAGGAAGCTGCCGCCAATCCGGACTATCTGCTGACCGTCGAGAGTATCAAGGAATGGGAAGCCCAGAACGGCGCGATCGAGGCTGGCAGCTGGGTATTGCTGCGCACCGACTGGTACAAGCGCAACGGCTCGACCGAGACCTTCCTGAATGCCGACGAAAACGGTCCGCATTCTCCCGGTCCGACCGCCGAAGCGATCGAATATCTGCTGACCAAGGGCATTATCGGCTGGGGCCAGGAAACGATCGGTACCGATGCCGGTTCCGCCGGCGGCATGAACCCGCCCTTCCCGGCACATAATCTCATGCACAAGGCTAATCGCTATGGTCTTGCCAGCCTCTCCAACCTCGATCAGCTTCCCGCCAAGGGCGCCGTGCTGATTGCAGCGCCGCTGAAGTTCGTCAAAGGCACGGGCTCGCCGGTTCGTGCGCTGGCATTGATTGCGTGATAGGCTGGAAAGGTTGGAGTCCGGGGGCGAGTTAGGCTCCGCCTTTCCACTCATTCTGCCTGTGAGGGGCGATGGCAATGGGCGATCATGACTACATCATCGTCGGCAGCGGCATAAATGCGCTTGTCGCAGCCGCCATGCTTGGCAAGAAGGGCCACAAGGTGCTCATCCTCGAGCGTAACGACCGCATTGGCGGTTGCCTGCGCACCGAGGAGATCACCGAGCCCGGCTTTATCCATGATGTCATGGCGACGACCATGGTGCTGTTCCTGACATCGCCGGCCTATGGCGCCATCGGCAAGGACCTTGAGGCACGCGGCCTCGAATTCGCCCATGCCGATCTTCCCACAGGTGTGGTCCGGCCCGATGGCTCGCATGTTATCTTTTCCAAGGACAGGCGGCGGAACATCGCCACCTTCGACGAACTGTCGCTCGGCGACGGACAGACCTTCTCTCGCGAGATGGATGCGCTCGCCGCCGATGCTCCCTTTCTCTTTTCCCTGCTCGGCGGTTCCTTGTGGTCGGGCTCGACGCTGAAGAGCGTTGCCGGCCAAGGCTGGAATCGCGGCCTGCGCAAGCTCGCCGCCTGGTTCGGAGAAGCCCTGACACCGGCTCGCGGCTATCTTGAAACCAGCTACCGGTCAGAAGATATCCACGCGCTATGGGCGCCCTGGGTGCTGCATTGCGGCCTCGGGCCGGAGAGTGCCTATTCCGCCGAAATGCTGAAGGTCATCGGCTTTGCGCTGGAGCTCGGCGGCGCGCCGATCGTCAAGGGCGGCGCGGGAACTCTGCTGACGGCTTTCGAGCGGCTGATCACTGACAATGGCGGCGAAATCCGCGTTGGCGCCGACGTCGAGGCCATCATTGCCGGCCCCAATCGTCGCGCCGACGGGGTCCGCCTTACCGGCGGTGAGACCCTGAGGGCCAAATCCGGCGTGATCTGCTCGGTAACACCCAACCAGCTCTACGATCGGCTGATGAAGGATTGGCCGGATCCGATGCCGGCCGAAGTGAAAACTGGCGTCGCCAACTATCGCTACGGCAAGGGCGACATGCAGATCCACTATGCCTTGTCCGAACCGCCACGCTGGAAAGCCAATGCCGAACTCGGCAAGGTGGCGCTGCTGCATCTGACGCCGGGCCTTGATGGTGTCTCCCGCGCCGCCAATGAATGCGAACGGGGGCTGTTGCCCGCCGAACCCACCGTCTGCGTCGGCCAACCCGTCGCGCTTGATCCGAGCCGCGCGCCGGAAGGCAAGTCGATCCTCTGGCTGCAGCTTCCCGAAGCGCCGCGCCACATCAAAGGGGATGCTGCGGGCAAGATCGCAACGCCGGCAGACGGCCGCTGGACGGAAGAGGTGCGCGAGCACTATGCCGACCGCATCGACTCACTGCTTGAAAGCCATATCGAGAATTTCGCCGGCATAAAGCTCGCACGCCGCGCCTATTCGCCGGGTGATCTCGAAGCCATGAACATGAACCTTGTCGGCGGCGACCCCTATGGCGGCTATTGCGGCCTCGACCAGTTTTTCATCTGGCGGCCCTTCAAGTCATCTGTTAACCACCGCACCCACATAACGGGGCTCTACCATATCGGTGCCTCGGCGCATCCCGGTCCGGGCCTGGGTGGAGGCTCCGGTTTTCTGCTCGCATCATCGCTGAAATAACAAGTTTCCTGGGGAGTATGGTCGATGGAAGAGCGGTTTTCAGGCACCGTTTTGAGGCGCAAGCGGGATGAAACCGCAAAGCGCCCGACCATGGGCGAAATCGGCCTCAATCATTTCGCGCCCTATCTGATGAACCGGTTGATGGCCCGCTGGAACGCCAACCTGTCGGAGGAACTGCGCGAATACGACATGACGACCGCCAAGATGCGGGCGCTCGCGGTCCTCAGCGTCTCCTCAAGCCTCACGATCAACGAACTCTCGGTCTTTGCCGTCACCGAACAATCGACCATGAGCCGCACGCTCGACTCTCTCGAGCGCCAGGGCTTCATCCGCCGCCAGCCGCGCGCCGAGGACATGCGCATCCGCGACGTCTCGATCACCGAAGAAGGCCGCGCCGCCTTCGAGAAGGTGTGGCCGACAATGTACGATCTGTTTCTGCAGATGTTCGACGGGGTCGAGGAGGCCGAATATCGCGGCTTCATCTCGACCCTGCACAAGGTGCTTCACAACATCCGCAAGCACGAGATCTGACGAGGCGTCAGCCGCGCCGGGCGGCTTCGATCGCCGCAACGTCGATCTTCCTCATGGTCATCATCGCATCGAAAGCGCGCTTTGCTTCATCGCCGCCGACTTTAAGTGCCTCGGTGAGCACGCGCGGCGTGATCTGCCAGGAGATGCCCCACTTGTCCTTGCACCAGCCGCACTCGCTTTCCTGGCCGCCATTGCCGACAATGGCATTCCAATAACGGTCGGTTTCTTCCTGATTGTCCGTTGCGATCTGAAAGGAAAAGGCTTCGTTGTGCTTGATCCCTGAGCCGCCGTTCAGACCCATGCAGGCGACCCCGGCAACCGTGAATTCGACAACCAGCACGTCTCCCTGTTCGCCGGCCGGATAATTTCCCGGCGCGCGAATAACGGCAGTCACTTTGCTGTCCGGAAAAACATCGGCGTAGAATCGGGCAGCAGCCTCAGCTTCCTTGTCGTACCATACGCAGATCGTGTTCTTGGACATTGGTTTTCCTCCCCATTGGCGTCCCATTGCCTTCTTCACATAAGACAGGGCTCGTCTTTGTCCACCCCATGCAAGACATCGGGAGGATACAGGGGAATGACGATGAAATGCCGGGCCTTGGATTGAAAAGGCCCGACTTCCCAATGATTTCTTCGGCAGTTTTTCGCCTTGCGCGCTGCTTACGTGGGCGATATCCGGCGCTTACAACGTCTCCACGGTCTTCAGTGCTCCGTCGAGAGCAACCCCGTTTTCATCCAGCAGCGCCGCCTGTCGCAGCCGCTTCATCCACGCAGCTCCATCTTCGCGGTCGCGCAGCAGAGGTAACGCCGACATCACGCGGTCGAATTTCGACAGACCGCGCGCATGCGTATCGGAGTAGCCTTTGACGAGGCGGCGATTGTTCAGCACCTCGACGGCCAGGTCGTAGTTCACCGTTGGCAGGTTAGCCGCAGCTAACAGCCACGCCTCACGATGTTCGACCTCGCGCAAGTGGCGCAGCGTGCCGCGGCGTGTACGGCGCAACGCTGAAACCATATAGAGGCTGAGGAACCAGAAAAGCGTGCCAGTCTTGACGCGACGGCCCTTGTTGACCATGCGATCGAGACGATCGAAGAGCTTCGGCCGGTTCTCGATCCACAGACCCAAAGCCTTCGGCATGGTGCCGCAGACTTCCTCCATGCGCGGATGCATGTATTCGGTCATGTAGACGATCTGATCGTCCTTGGCGCCCACCTCCTTGCGCACGCGCTCGAAGCGCGATCCACGCACCTTCAGATCGGCAACGCGGATGACATCGTCATAGGCCATGGCAACGGCAACATATTTCGCCGCCTGCACGGTGAAGGCAAAATCCTTGTCCGCGCCGCCGGCCTTGCGATCAAGCGCATAAAGAGCAGCCACGCGGGTCAAATACTCGTCCGCGTAAGCAGGGTCCTGATAGTCGGTCAGCCGCTTGGCGCCGGCAAACAGCAGTGGGTGAGCCGCTTCCGGAAATTCGGCACGGATACGATTGACCAGCCGGTCCAGCGATGGGTGGCCGGCCGTCTCCGGCAGAACATCGAAATGCTTCGGCGGCGTCGCAGAAACCGCATCGCGCGGCTTGTTCTTGACCCGATCAAAGGCGGCATTAAAAGCCTTGAGGCTAGGCTCGATGCCCTTGCCGCCGGCGCGGATCATCGCCTCAAAAGCGGGCTTACCGAACGGCAAGGCACCGGAGCCGGCCAGCGCGCCGAACATCGAGGCTGAAATCACGCTGCCATTTTTGACGGCCATCGTTTCCATATCGAAGGCAATGGTGCGTTTGGCGGCAAAATCTGTCGCCTCGACCACCACTTCGGGATTGCCGATGCCATCGCCCGGCTTTTCCTTTTCGCCCACCGCGAAAGAGCGATGCGTCGAGGCGATCAACACGGTCTTATCAGGCGTGACCAGGCCACGCAGCACGGAGCGGCCCGCCTCCATCAGCTCCGCCGCCATGACGACATCGACATCACCCGGCGTCGGCATCAGCGAAAAGATCGGCGCGTGACCGTCCTTCGCCGGCAGCATTTCGATATAATAGATCGTCGCGCCCGTTCGCTGCGCCACGCCGGGCACCGACGTCGTCTGCGCCATCCACCCCTCGGCCTCGGCCAGACCGACGATCCAGTCGGCAAGCACGCCGCCGCCCTGCCCGCCCATGGCGAGAACGGCAAGCGACAGCGGCTTGTCCGTGGAAAGTCTGTTTGCGCCGAGATCACTCATGCTCACATGCTCGTTCATATCGCCCTCTCAATCCGAAAAGACGATGCGGCTGGCGCGGCGGCGCGCCTGCAGCCAGCCGATGACGCGGGACCGCAGGCGGGCGACGAAGCGGTCCCAATCCGTCGGGTTGTGAATGATATCTGCTCGGTAGAAGGACGGACAGAGCACCGCAGCCTCCGAAACCTCGCCGCAATTGCCGCAGCCGACGCAATTATTGTCGATCGCCGCCACCGGATCGTCCTTCAACGGATCATCGGTGTGCTTGACCGACAGCGAAGGACAGCCCGAAAGCCGGATGCAGGCGTGATCGCCGGTGCAGACGTCTTCGTCGACACCGAAACGCTCCTTGACCATGCGCTTGCCGTCTTTCACAGCCTTGGCAAATAGCGGCTTCACGCGGCGCTGCTTGTTCAGCATGCATTCCGAGGAAGCGACGATGATCTTCGGCCCCGGCTCCTTCGACGTCAGCGCCTCGCGCAGCGTGTCGCGCATCTTGGCGACATCGTAGGTGCGGTCGATCTGGCGGACCCAGGTCGCACCAATACCCTTGACCGCATTGACGATGGAATTGTTGGTCTTGCGACGCGGGTTCAGCGCCCGCGATGAAGGGATGTCCTGACCTCCGGTCGCAGCCGAATAAAAATTGTCGACGACGAGGATGACGCCATCCTGCTTGTTGAAGACGGCGTTGCCGACCGAAGTCGCAAGACCATTGTGCCAGAAGCCGCCATCACCCATGACCGAGATTGCCCGCTTGTCGGCGGCGACATTGAAGGCCGAGGCGGCAGCCGGGCCAAGCCCATATCCCATGGTCGTGCTGCCCAGATTGAACGGCGGCAGGATCGAGAACAGGTGGCAGCCGATATCGCCGGAGATGTGATGCTGGCCGAGTTCACCTTCCACCATCTTCATCGCCGCGAAGATCGGCCGCTCCGGACAGCCGATGCAGAAGCCCGGCGGCCGCGGCGGCACGACTTCCGCCAATGCCTTGATCTTGGGATCGTTGAGGATAGGCGTCGGATCCGGCAGCGGTGGCTGGTTGCCGAGCAACACGCGCTGATGCATCTCGAGGAAGTTCTTGATGCCCTTCATCAGCACTGGCGCGGTATATTCCCCACCCATCGGCAGGACATCCTTGCCCGCGACCTTGGTCTGGATATCGCGGCGGCGCAGGATCGTGTTCAGCGACTGCTCGATATATTCGGGCGCCCCCTCCTCGACCAGCAGCACGGCTTTCTTGTTGGCGCAGAACTCGGCCATCTGATCATCGATCAGCGGATAGGCAACGTTCAAAACATAGAGAGGCACGGCCGAATTGCCGTAGACATCGGCAAGGCCGAGTTGCTGCAGCGCGCGCATGACACCGTTATAGGCACCGCCGAGCAGGATGATGCCGACCTCGCCTTCGGACGGGCCGAAATATTCGTTGAGCTGACGTTGCTTGATGAACTCGACGGCCGCCGGCCAGCGCTTCTCCAGCTTCTCCTTCTCATGCAGGAAGGAGGCAGGCGGCAGCACGATACGGTTGACGTCGCGGATCGGATTTTCGAGTGCCTGCTTCAGTGTGTAGGCCGGCCGTTTGTTGTCCTTGGCGACGAACTGGCCGTGCACATGACAGCTGCGGATGCCGACTTGCAGCATGACAGGCGTGTTGGATGCCTCCGACAGCTCGAAGCCTTCTTCGACCGCATGCACGATCGACGGCAGGTTCGGGCGCGGGTTGAGCAGCCACATCTGCGATTTCATCGCATAGGCATGGCTGCGCTCCTGCATGATCGAGGAGCCTTCGCCGTAATCCTCGCCGATGATGATCAGCGCGCCGCCGGTGACGCCACCCGAGGACAGGTTGGAAAGCGCGTCGGAGGCGACATTCGTGCCCGCCGTCGATTTCCAGGTGACGGCGCCGCGCACCGGATACATGACGGAGGCGGACAGCATTGCGGCGGCGGCCGCCTCAGAGGCCGATGTCTCGAAATGGACGCCCAGATCCTCCATCACGTCCTTGGCGTCGGCGAGCACGTCCATGAGATGGGAAATTGGCGAGCCCTGATAGCCGCCGACATAGGATACGCCGGACTGCAGGAGTGCCTTGGTGATCGCGAGAATACCCTCGCCCCGGAAGATATCACCTTCCCCGAGCTTCAGATCCTCGACCTCGCGCGCAAAAGACCGCTCGGCCATAACGTTACCCCTTTGCCCTATGGGCTTCTTCTAAATCATTTGCAAAATCATATTTTGAACTTCCGCAGGCTGTCAACGAGCAAATATGCGGCATGGCGAAACGGATTCGCGTTTACGGACGGGAAGCAGGCCGACTTCCTCTGATAAGAAGGTCCCAAGAAATCATCGCAAACTATGTCTATATATGCAAATGCATAAAATATATGCGCATTGCAGGACACGCTGGGAAACGAAGATCGCGATTTTGCCGAAGGTCCCGAGAAAGCGCTTGCCGCTCCGAAATACTTATTTTAGGATTAAAACATTCCGATAATAAATCGCCAGCGGCAGGCGGAGCGTCATGCTTTTCTGCCGCTTAACAGGGGAACGGAGTGACCATGACTAAGCTTACTCGGCGCGAGGCCCTGAGCCTCGGCGCAGCTGCATTCTTGACTGGGATTCTGGCGGGCAGGACGCATGTGGAAGCTGCCGAAGCCGGCACGCTGACCATCGCCTTCAACGTCAACCTGCCTTCCTTCGACCCGACCACGGGACCGTCGGCGGTCAATCCGTCGATCCAGGCGATCTATCGCTCGGTCTTCGATCAGTTCATTGGCCAGGGGCCGGACCTGAAATTCCAGCCGGGCCTTCTGACCGCCTGGGGCTGGAACGACGACAAGACCAAGGTCTGGATGGACGTCCGCGAAGGCGTGACCTGGCATGATGGTTCGAAATTCACGCCCGACGACGTCGTCTGGTCGCTGGAACGCGCCGCCAAGCAGGAGACCGGCAACCCGATCCAGTTCATCTGGTCGACCGCCAATAATTACAAGGTGGAAGGCAACCGCATCACCGGCGATGTCGTGCGCTTCGAGCCGACCTTCTTCAAATGGATGGCCTTCCTCACCGGCTATGTCCTGCCGAAGGACTATTATACCAAGGTGGTCGCAGAAGGTTTTGAGAAGAAGCCTGTCGGCACCGGCCCCTATATGGTCGACGCCTATGAGGGCAATTCCTATCTGCGCCTGAAAGCGAACCCGAATTATTTCGGCGGCAAGCCGGCCTTCGACACGGTCATTTTCAAGTTCGTGCCCGACACGACAAGCCGTGTGGCCGAGATCGAATCCGGCTCGTCGGACGTGACCCTGGAAATCCCCTATGAGGATTTTGACCGGCTGAAAAAGAAGTCCGGCCTTGCAGGCGTTGCCACGCCGATCTCCGATATCGGCATGATCTTCATCAGCAATGTCGATCCGATGCTCGACAAGAACGTCCGCCTCGCCGCCAATATGGCGATCGACAAGGAAGCGATCATCAAACGGCTTCTTCGCGGCTACGGCAAACCCCTTTCGACGCTGGAAGCGCCTGAGTACGAAGCCTACGACGCGTCAGTCAAAATCCCCTATGATCCGGAACAGGCCAAGAAGCTGCTTGCCGCCAGCGGCTATTCGCCGGCAAAGCCGGTCAAGTTCGGCATCAAGACCACCCGCGGCTTCAAGCCGAAGGACTATGAGATGATCCAGGCGATCGTCGGCATGTGGCGCAAGGTCGGCATCGAGGCTGAAATCGAAGTCTACGAAATCGCCAAGCATTACGAGCTGCGCGCCGCCCACCAGCTCGGCCCCGCCGCCTTCTACAATTGGGGCAACGCCATCGGCGACCCGACAACCTCGACGGGCTTCGCCATGTTCGGCCCCTCGCCCCATTCCGCCTGGAAGACCAAGGATGTCGACGACATGCTCGGTCCGCTCTGGGTGGAAAAAGACGAGGCCAAGCGCATTGCCGGCTGGAAGGCTGCGATCAAATACATCGCCGAACAAGGCTATGTGATCCCGCTGCTGCAATATGTTCAGCCGATCGTCTATAAATCGAGCCTGAAAGTGACGCCGAACGTATCCGGCGCGCTGCAGCCGACGCTGGTGTCGAAGGGTTGATACCTCTAGCTTTGACTGTGTGGCCTTGCCCCTCACCCTAGCCCTCTCCCCGCTTGCGGGGAGAGGGAACGACCTCTGTGCCCTCGCCTAAGAAGGCGACGGGAAGGGAGGCTGTAAGTGCTTCTGTCCCCTTCTCCCCGTCAAGACGGGGAGAAGGTGGCCGATAGGCCGGATGAGGGGCCTGTACTCTCCATTTGCCACTAGCCGTGCGATTGGAATTCATAACGAATGATAGCAGTCTCCATTCTCAATCGTCTGATCATGGCCGCCGTCACGCTCTTCGGCGTGGCGCTGATCGTCTTCGTGCTGCTGCGCGTCGTGCCCGGCGATCCGATCGCCATGATGATCTCGCCCGGCGCAAGCCCCGCCGATATCGCCGCACTCCGCGCGCATTACGGCCTCGATGCAAGCCTGACCACCCAGTTCGCAATCTGGCTGAAATCGGTACTGGTGGGTGATTTCGGCACCTCGATCTCGCTGAAGCGCAACGTGCTGTCGCTCTTGGGAGAACGCCTCCCGGCGACGCTGGAACTGGCCTTTGCAGCCCTCGTACTCGCGGTGCTTCTCGGCGGCGCCATCGCCATCATCGGCACGCTTGCCCGCCGCACGATCTTCGAACCTATCATCGACAGCCTCAACGGCCTCTTCCTTGCCGTCCCGGACTTCGTCTGGGCGCTGGCGTTGGTGCTCGTCCTCGGCGTGCTGTTTCCACTCTTCCCGCTCTCGGGCCGGATCGACCCAAGCACAGACGTGCAGTTCGCCACCCCGTTCTATCTCCTCGAAAGCCTGCTGACGTTCCGCTGCGCAATCTTTGCCGATATCTGCGCCCATATGGTCATGCCAGTGCTGGCGCTCGGCCTGCCGCTCGCAGCCATCATCGCCCGCGTGCTGAAGGCGGCACTCTCGGAAGCCATGGTGCAGGACTATATCCTGCTCGCCAAGCTGAAGGGCATGTCCGATCTGCGGCTGGTGCTGCAGGAAGCGCTGCGCAACGCCGTCGGCCCGACCATCGCCTTGACCGGCGTGCAATTCACCTTCCTGATCGGCGGCACCGTCATCGTTGAGCGCATTTTCGCCTATCCCGGCATCGGCAACATGGCGATCGATGCGGTCATCAATCGCGACCTGCCGCTGATCCAGGGACTGGTGCTGATCTTCGGCGCCCTCTTCATCCTCGTCAATCTGGCCGTCGACCTGCTGGTCGCAGCCTTTAACCCGAGACTCGCCCATGGCTGACATCATCTCGCCCGCCATGCCAAAAACACCATCGAGGGCGGCGAAACGCATTCGGGCATTGCTCTCCGAGCCGAAAGTGATTTTCGGCGGCGGCTTCATCCTGATTCTGATCATTCTCGCTATCTTCGCGCCTTACATCGCGCCGAAAGATCCGCTGGAACAAGACCTGATGTCCGGCACCCTACCGCCGGCCTGGGTCGAGGGCTCCGATTCAGGCTTCCTGCTCGGAACGGACGATCTCGGCCGTGACGTGCTCTCCCGCGTCATCTTTGGCACGCGCATCGCTTTGACCGTCGCCTTCGTCGCAGCCGGGCTTGCGGCATTCATCGGCACGCTACTTGGCCTTCTGGCCGGCTGGTACGGTGGCTGGATCGACAAGGTGATCTCACGGCTTGTCGATATCTGGATGGCCTTCCCGCCGGTGCTGCTGTCGATCCTGCTGGTCGCCGTCTTCGGCTCCGGCGTGCACTCGGTCATATCAGCCATCGTCATCATCGACTGGACCCGCTTCTGTCGCGTCGTGCGCTCCGAAACCCAGGCGCAGGCGCATATGGATTATGTGACCGCCGCCCATACGATCGGCTTTTCGCGGGCAAGGATCCTCTTCAGCGAAATCCTGCCCAATGTCATGCCGGTCCTGATCGCGCTCGTCAGCCTGGAAATGGGCATTGCCGTCATCGTCGAAGCCATCCTGTCCTTCGTCGGCCTCTCCGTCGCGTCAGACACGCCGACCTGGGGCGGCATGATCGCCGAGGGGCGGCAGATCATCTATGAGGGATGGTGGGTGCTGCTCGTGCCGCTGATCGCCCTCTTCGCCACCGTGCTTGCCTTCAACCAGCTCGGCGACGGCCTGCGCCGCGCCCTCGATCCGGTGATGCGCCGATGACATCTACGCTTCTCTCCATAACAGGCCTCAGCGCCGTATCCGACCGCGACGGCGGCGCGCCGATCCTGCGCGATGTCTTCGTCACGCTGGAGCGCGGCGAGGTACGCGGCCTCGTCGGCGAAAGCGGCGCCGGCAAATCGACCATCGCCAAGGCCTTGCTCGGCATCCTGCCGCGCGGCGTCCGCATCACCGGCGGCTCCATCCTCTTTGAGAACCGCAACCTTCTCGCTCTCTCCGCTAGGGAATTGCGCGACATCATGGGAAGCGACATCTCGCTGATCCCACAGGACCCGCAAACAGCGCTCAATCCCGGCCGCCGCATCGAGGCGCAGCTGACAGACGGTCTGCGGCTGAAGCGGGGCGTGTCGTCGCGCGATGCCCGGCAGCGTGCACTAAAGTTGCTCGAAGAAGTACACATCCGCGATCCCGAACGCGTGCTGCGCGCCTATCCCCATGAATTGTCCGGCGGCATGCGCCAACGAATCCTGATTGCCACCGCCTTCGCGCTGGAGCCGAAACTGGTCGTCGCCGA
The DNA here is from genome assembly GCF_001999485.2 of Rhizobium sp. P44RR-XXIV. Classification (NCBI taxonomy): domain Bacteria; kingdom Pseudomonadati; phylum Pseudomonadota; class Alphaproteobacteria; order Hyphomicrobiales; family Rhizobiaceae; genus Rhizobium; species Rhizobium sp. P44RR-XXIV. The sequence goes on from NZ_MPVZ02000026.1 coordinate 206,331, forward strand.
CGAACCAACCACGGCGCTCGATGTCACCGTGCAAAAGCAGATCCTGCGGCTGATCCGTGGCCTGCAGGAGGCACACGGTACCGCCGTCATCTTCGTTACGCACGATCTCGGCGTCGTCGCCCAGATCTGCGACAGCGTTACCCTGCTCTACGCCGGCAAGGTCATCGAACAGGGCAGCACCGGCGATGTGCTTGCGCGCCCGCAGCACATCTACACCAAATCGCTGCTATCGGCCGGGCCTCGCTACGATCGGCCGGATGCCGGGCTGACGCCGGTGCCACAAACCGTCTTCGAACAATTGCGCCGCGAGATCGGCATTCCGGAGGGCGGCCGATGAGCGGTACCGATAATCTCTTGTCGGCTAGGGGCATCGAGGTCACCTATGGCGCCAAGCGGCATCTTTTCGGACCACCGGGCCATGGCATCAAGGTGCTGCACGGCGTCGACATCGATATCCGCCGCGGCGAGACCGTCGGCATCGTCGGCGAAAGCGGCTCGGGCAAAACGACGCTCGGCCGCGCCCTGCTGCGACTGGTCGACGTCTCCTCCGGCTCCATCCATTTCGACGGCAAGGACATCACGCGATTGCCTGAAAGCGAGATGCGGCCGCTGCGCCGGCGCATGCAGATGATCTTTCAGGACCCGATGGCCTCGCTCAATCCGCGCCATACGATCCGCCGCATCCTTGTGGAGCCGCTGCTCCTGCATGGGCTTGCTTCGGATCGCAGCGACGCTGAACGCCGCGTCGCCGCCATCCTCGAGCGCGTGACGCTGCCGCAAGCATGCCTCGATCGCAATCCGCACGAGCTCTCCGGCGGTCAGCGCCAGCGCATCGGCATTGCCCGCGCCGCCCTGCTGGAGCCGGACTTCGTGCTTGCCGACGAGATCGTCTCCGGCCTCGACGTATCGACCCAGGCACAGGTGCTCAATCTGCTGAAGGAATTGTCACGAGACCTCGGCCTGTCCATGGCCTTCATCAGCCACGACCTCTCGGTCATCCGTGCCATCTGCGACCGCGTCTATGTCATGCGCCACGGCCGCGTGGAAGAGGAAGGCGATTGCGAACGCGTCTTCGCGGCGCCCGCCTCCGCCTATACGCGCATGCTGCTCGACGCCATTCCGCTGCCGGAAATCGATCCGAGCTGGCTCGGCCGCGATGCGGAACAGGAAGACGCAGCCTGAGAAGGCTCTTCGGTTACTTCAGGCGGAAGCGTTGTATCTTGCCCGATTCCGTCTTCGGCAGAGCCTCGACGAAGATGATCGACCGGGGATATTTATAGGGCGCAATGACAGCCTTGACGTGCTCCTGCAATGTCTTGACCAGCAGATCCGATCCGGTAACGCCAGCCACCAGCACGACATGCGCCTGAACGATATGGCCCCGATCCTCGTCCGGCTTGCCGATGACGGCGCATTCGAGCACATCGGCATGCGATAGAAGCGCTGCTTCCACCTCAGGCCCGGCAATATTGTAGCCGGCGGAAAGGATGATGTCGTCGGAACGGGCGGCGAAATGGAAGTAACCTTCCTCGTCCTCGATGAAGCTGTCGCCCGTCAGGTTCCAGCCATCGCGGACATAGTCCGCCTGCCTGTGGTCGGCGAGATAGCGGCAGCCGATCGGCCCCCGCACCACCAGCTTGCCGATCGTGCCGCGCGGCACCTCGTTCATCTCGTCATCGACGACGCGCGCCTCATAGCCGGTCAGCGGCCTGCCGGTGCAGTTCGGCCTGGCATCGTCAAGCCTGTTGGAAATGAAGATATGCAACAGCTCGGTCGAACCGATGCCGTCGAGGATCGGCTTGCCGGTCTTGCGCGTCCATTCCTCGAAGATCGGGCCGGGCAGCGTCTCGCCGGCGGAAACCGCGATACGCAGGGACGAAAGATCAGCCCCCTCCTCCATCGCCGCCAGCATGGCGCGATAGGCTGTTGGCGCGGTAAAGCTGATCGTCGCGCCATATTCCTGAATGATCTCCACCATGTTCTTCGGCGAGGCATTTTCGAGCAGGGCCGTCGACGCCCCAAAGCGCAACGGGAAGACGACCAGACCGCCAAGGCCGAAGGTGAAGGCGATCGGTGGCGAGCCGATGAAGACGTCGTCAGGCGTGACCTGCAGCACTTCCTTGGCATAGGCATCGGCGATGATCAGGATATCGCGATGAAAATGCATCGTGGCCTTAGGCACACCCGTCGATCCCGACGTGAAACCAAGCAGAGCCACATCGTCGCGCCCGGTTTTCACCGCTTCGAAACGAACCGGCTTGTTGAGGGCGATGCGGTCGAGTTCGGCATCGTGATTGGCGGTGCCGTCAAAGCCGATCACCTGTTTCAGGAAGCGGCTGTCCTTGGCAGCAGCGACCAACTCCTCCAAAAGCCTGGTATCGCAAAGCGCAAGCGAGATTTCCGCCTTGTCGATGACCTTCGAAAGCTCCCCCGCCCGCAGCATCGGCATGGTATTGACGGCGACGGCGCCAACCTTCGTCACGGCGAGCCAGCATGCAATCATCGCCGGATTATTGCCGGAGCGGATGAGGACGCGGTTGCCGGGCTTCACGCCAAAGTTTTCGACCAGCGCATGGGCAATGCGGTTCGTCCAGTCCGCCAACTCCTTATAAGTGCGGCGGCGGCCATTGCCGATCAACGCCACATGATCGCCGAAGCCCTTCTCGACCATTCGGTCGCTAAGCTCGAAGCCGGCATTCAGCCATTCCGGATAGTCGAAACCATCCATCAGCAGCTCGGGCCACTCGCCGAAGGGCGGCAGATTGTCTCGTGTGAATGTATCGGTGTGACCGGTCGGTCCCAGCATTGCCTTGCTCCCGCATTCTTCTCGATCAACTCACCACGACGGCCGCTTTCCCCTGCAGCCCGTGTCTCATGACAAAAAAGATCGCACCGAAGATCGAAATGTTCAAGCAAGAAATTTTAAGCCTAAAATATTTTTGACTTCGCCTTGATTTAAAAAGGCAATTTGAGAATTTTCAGCTATTGTGGCCCTCGGCGGACCGCAGATTCCGGCAAGACAAGCCTTGACGAATGGCCACGACGAGATATTTTAAACTTAAATGATTTCGACGCGGCCTTCGACCGCAAGAGGAGGGATAAGCGATGCGCATCGTCTGTATCGGCGGCGGCCCGGCTGGCCTCTACTTCGCACTTCTGATGAAGAAGCTGCATCCCGAACATTCCATCCGCGTCGTCGAACGCAACCGCCCCTATGACACCTTCGGCTGGGGCGTCGTTTTCTCCGATGCCACCATGATATCGATGCGCCAATGGGATCCCGAGAGCGCCGCCGAGATCGAAGACGCGTTCAATCATTGGGATGATATCGAAGTCCTGTTCAAGGGCACGCGTCAGCGCACGTCAGGCCATGGTTTCGTCGGCATCGGCCGCAAGAAACTGCTGAATATCCTGCAGAAGCGCTGCGAGGCCCTCGATGTCGAACTGATCTTCGAGACCGACGTCAATTCCGATCTCGACTATCCCGACGCCGATCTCGTCATCGGTTCGGATGGCCTCAATTCCCGCATCCGCAATCATTATCCGGAGGTCTTCCAGCCGGATATGATCACCCGGCCGAACCGCTATATCTGGCTTGGAACCGACAAGCTGTTCGACGCCTTTACCTTCGATTTCCGGCGGACCGAGCACGGCTGGTTCCAGTCGCATATCTACAAGTTCGACGACAAGACTTCGACCTTCATCGTTGAGACCACCGAGGAAGCCTACCTCGCCCACGGCCTCGACAAGATGGATCAGGATGGCTCCATCGCCTTCTGCGAAAACCTGTTTTCCGAAGTGCTCGACGGCGCATCGCTGATGACCAATGCGCGCCATATCCGCGGCTCCGCCTGGCTGAATTTCAACCGGCTGATCTGCGGCAAATGGAGCCATTTCAACGGCAATTCCCATGTCGTGCTGATGGGCGACGCCGCCCACACCGCCCATTTCGCCATCGGTTCGGGCACCAAGCTCGCCATCGACGACGCCATCGAGCTCACCCGGCAGTTCCAGATCCACGGGCACGAGAAGGACAAGATACCGGCCGTTCTCGAAACCTATGAGGAAATCCGCCGCGTCGATGTCGCCCGCATCCAGAATGCCGCCCGCAACGCGATGGAATGGTTCGAGGTCGTTGGACGCCGTTATGCCGACACGCTCGAGCCGCCGCAATTCATGTACTCGATGCTCACCCGCTCGCAGCGCATCAGCCACGAAAATCTGAGGCTCCGCGACAAGGACTGGCTCGAAGGTTTCGAGCGCTGGTTCGCGGACAAATCCGGGCTTGCCGTTAGCAATGACCGTTGCCTGCCGCCAATGTTCACGCCCTATCGCCTGCGCGATGTCCAGCTCATCAACCGCATCGTCGTCTCGCCGATGGCGATGTATTCGGCTGAAGACGGCGTCATGAACGATTTCCATATCGTTCATCTCGGCTCGCGCGCCCTTGGTGGTGCTGGGCTGATCTTCGCGGAGATGACCTGCGTCACCCCGGATGCCCGCATCACCCCCGGTTGCCTCGGCCTCTGGAACGAAGAGCAAGCCAGGCAATGGAAGCGACTTGTCGATTTCGTCCATACCAGCAGCGCCGCCAAGGTCGGCATCCAGATCGGCCATGCCGGACGCAAGGGTGCAACGAAGCTTGCTTGGGAAGGGATCGACCAGCCGCTGGCGGAAGGTGAATGGCCGCTGATTTCGGCGTCCGCAATCCCCTACCTTAGGAATAGCCAGGTGCCGAAGGCCATGGACCGCGCCGATATGGAGCGCGTCAAGGCCGATTTCATCCGCTCGACCGAGCTGGCGATCGAGACCGGCGCCGACTGGCTGGAACTGCATTGCGCCCACGGCTATCTGCTGTCGAGCTTCCTGTCGCCGATCACCAACCTGCGCGACGACGAGTATGGCGGCAGCCACCAAAACCGCGCCCGCTATCCCCTCGAAATCTTCAGGGCGATGCGCGCGATCTGGCCGGCAGACAAGCCAATCTCCATCCGCCTGTCGTGCCATGACTGGACCGATGGCGGCAACACGCCGGAAGATGCTGCCATCTTCGCGCGCATGTTCAAGGAGGCCGGCGCCGATCTGATCGATTGCTCGTCCGGTCAGGTATCGAAAGAGGAAAAGCCGGTTTACGGCCGCCTGTTCCAGACGCCTTTCTCCGACAAGATCCGCAACGAGATCGGCATTCCCACCATTGCCGTCGGTGCGATTTCGGAAGCCGATCACGCCAATTCGATCATTGCCGCCGGCCGTGCCGATCTCTGCGCTGTCGCCCGCCCACATCTGGCCGATCCCGCCTGGCCGCTGCACGAAGCCGCCAAGATCGGCCTGACATCGATCCCCTGGCCGAAGCAGTATCTCTCCGGTAAGACGCAATATGAAACCAACCTTGCGCGCGCGGCCACCACCGCGCCGGCGAAGTGAGGATCGGATGACGACTTCGGGCAAACTTGGCGACCGTCACGCCCTCATCACCGGCGCCGGCAGCGGCATCGGTGCGGCGATCGCAAGAGCGCTTGCAGCAGACGGCGCGCGCGTCACCCTGGCCGGCCGCCGTAAGGAGCCTCTGGAAGCGATCGCAGCCGAAATCGGTGCGCAGGCATTCGTGCTCGATGGGTTTGACGTCACAAGTCCCGAGGCTATCGCCCATGGCCTGACCAGGGCGCGCGAAAAATTCGGCGCCGTCGACATCCTCGTCAACAATGCCGGCGAAGCCCCGAGCGCAGCTTTCGAGAAGACCAGCCTGGAGACGTGGAACCATGTCCTCTCGGTCGATCTGACCGGCGTCTTCCTGGTGACGCAGGCCGTGCTGCCCGATCTGAAGGCGCATGGCGCCGGCGCGCGCATCATAAATATCGCCTCGACCGCCGGCCTGAAAGGCTATGGCTACGTTTCCGCCTATGTCGCCGCCAAGCACGGCGTCGTCGGCCTCACCCGCTCGCTGGCGCTGGAATTCGCCAAGACCGGCATGACAGTCAATGCCGTCTGCCCCGGCTTCACCGATACGCCGATCGTCCAGCGGTCGATCGAGACCATTGTCGCCAAGACCGGGCGCACGGCCGAACAGGCACTCGGCGAACTCACGAAATCCAATCCGCAGGGACGGCTCGTCACGCCGGAAGAAGTCGCCGATACCGTTCTCTGGCTGGCATCGCCGGCGGCGGCATCGATCAATGGACAGGCAATCGCGGTTGCCGGTGGGGAGATTTAAAGGGATGAGCGATCGGGACATGACGATGAAGGGACATCTGAAACCCTTCAAGGATCTGAAGCCTGAGCACTTCCTCTGGGAGGTCAGCGAGGATGGCCGTGTCGCCACCATCCGCCTGAACCGCCCCGAACGTAAGAATCCGCTGACCTTCGACAGCTATGCCGAGCTGCGTGATCTCTTCCGCGATCTCGCCTATGCGTCGGATATCCGCGCCATCGTGCTGACGGCGCCGGCGGCAACTTCTCCTCTGGTGGGGATGTGTTCGAGATCATCGAACCGCTCACCCGCATGGCCATGCCCGAGCTTCTGGCCTTCACGCGCATGACCGGCGATCTCGTCAAGGCGATGCGTAAATGCCCGCAGCCGATCATATCAGCGGTCGACGGCATCTGCGCCGGCGCCGTGCTATCCTCGCCATGGCCTCCGATCTCCGGCTCGCGACGCCCGAAGCCAAAACCGCCTTTCTCTTCACCCGTGTCGGTCTTGCGGGTGCAGATATGGGCGCATGCGGCATCCTGCCCCGCATCATCGGTCAGGGCCGCGCCGCCGAACTTCTCTTTACTGGCCGCTCGATGACGGCAAGCGAAGGTCATGCCTGGGGCTTCTACAACACCCTGCACGCCAGCACCGACCTCGAGCAGGAAGCGGTCAAGCTCGCCCGTTCGCTCGCCGATGGCCCCTGGTTCGCGCATGGCATGACCAAGACCATGCTGAACCAGGAATGGGCGATGGGTATCGACGAGATGATCGAATCCGAAGCGCAGGCCCAGGCCGTTTGCATGGCAACGCAGGACTTCCGCCGCGCCTTCGAGGCTTTCGCCGCCAAGCGCAAACCGGAATTCCAGGGAGACTAGGCAATGTCGACGGCAAGCAGCCTCCCCGGTCCGACGCGGGACCATCTGGATTGGCCATTCTTCGAGGAACGCCATCACCATTTTGCCGCCGAGGTCGACGCCTTTGGCAAGTCCGCAGCCATGGCCTCCATCGACCATGCCGATGTCGATGCTGCGTGCCGCAAGCTGGTCAAGTCGCTTGGCGATGCCGGGCTTCTTGTAGCAGCAACGGGTTCGTCGCATGACGAGCCATTGATCGATTCCCGCCTCGTTTGCCTCGCCCGCGAAACGCTCGCTTGGTATGACGGGCTTGCCGACTTCGCCTTTGCCATGCAAGGCCTCGGCACCGGCGCGATCGGCTTGTCCGGTTCGCCAGAATTGCGGGCCGCCGTGCTACCGAAAGTACGCGCCGGTGACTGGCTGGCCGCTTTCGCCCTCTCGGAAAAAGACGCCGGCTCCGATGTCGCGGCCATGAGCTGCGCCGCCCGCCTCGATGGCGATCATTACGTTCTCGATGGCGAGAAGACCTGGATTTCCAATGGTGGCATCGCAGATGTCTACACCGTCTTTGCCCGCACCGGCGAAGCGCCAGGAACCCGCGGCATCTCGGCCTTCGTCGTCTTTGCCGATGATCCCGGCTTCTCGATCGCCGAACGCATCGAAGTGATTGCGCCGCATCCACTGGCGACGATCCGCTTCGAGAATTGCCGCATCCCCGCTTCGCGCCGTCTCGGTGCGCCGGGCGAAGGCTTCAAGATCGCCATGCGCACGCTCGATATCTTCCGCGCCTCGGTCGCCGCTGCAGGCCTCGGCTTTGCACGCCGGGCGCTCGATGAATCGCTTGCCCATGTTCGCGCCCGCCCCATGTTCGGTGCAACGCTCGGTGACCTTCAGTTGACGCAGGCCGCCCTCGGCGATATGGCGACCGGCATCGACGCGGCGGCATTGCTCACCTACCGGGCGGCCTGGCGTCGCGACGTGCAGCGCTTGCCGACGACCCGCGAGGCGGCCATGGCCAAGATGACGGCGACCGAAACCGCGCAGAGCGTCATCGACCGCGCCGTTCAGCTCTTCGGCGGACGTGGCGTAAGGTCGGGCGAGATAACGGAAAAACTCTATCGGGAGATCCGCGCGCTTCGCATCTATGAAGGTGCGACGGAGGTTCAAAAACTCATAGTCGCGCGCGAACTTTTGAAGACAAACTGATGGGAGATTGAGAGCATGAGCCGCGAGATTTTCGACTGGGCCGATCCGTTCCGGCTTACCGAGCAGCTGAGCGACGACGAACGCATGGTGCTGGACACTGCGCATTCCTATGCGCAGGAGAAGCTCAGCCCCCGCGTGCTCGAAGCCTTCCGCAACGAAAAGACCGATCCGACGATCTTCCGTGAAATGGGCGAACTCGGCCTGCTCGGCCCGACGATTGCGCCGGAATATGGCGGCGCCGGCCTCGGCTATGTCGCCTACGGCCTGATCGCTCGCGAAGTGGAGCGTGTCGACAGCGGCTATCGCTCGATGATGAGCGTGCAGTCCTCCCTCGTCATGGTGCCGATCGACACTTTCGGCTCCGAGGCGCAGAAGCAGAAATATCTGCCGAAACTTGCGACGGGCGAATGGATCGGCTGCTTCGGCCTCACCGAGCCGAACCACGGTTCTGACCCCGGCTCGATGGCGTCGCGGGCAAAGAAGGTCGATGGCGGCTACAGCCTCACCGGCACCAAGACCTGGATTTCGAACGCGCCGATCGCCGATGTCTTCGTCGTCTGGGCAAAGACCGAGGATGGCCTCATCCGCGGCTTCATTCTCGAAAAGGGCTGGAAGGGACTGTCTGCTCCCGCCATCCACGGCAAGGTCGGCCTGCGCGCCTCGATCACGGGCGAAGTCGTCATGGAGAATGTCTTCGTGCCGGAGGAAAACCTGCTGCCGAACGTTTCCGGCCTCAAGGGTCCCTTCACTTGCCTCAACTCGGCGCGCTTCGGCATCGCCTGGGGCGCCCTCGGCGCGGCCGAGGATTGCTATGCCAAGGCCCGGCAATATGTGCTCGACCGCAAGCAGTTCGACCGCCCTCTTGCGGCCAACCAGCTGATCCAGAAGAAACTCGCCGACATGGTGACCGAGATCACGCTCGGCCTGCAGGGTTGCCTGCGTCTCGGCCGCATGAAGGAAGACGGTCACCCGCCCGTCGAACTGACGTCGATCGTCAAGCGCAACAGCTGCGGCAAGGCGCTGGATATCGCCCGCGCCGCTCGCGACATGCTTGGCGGCAACGGCATTTCCGACGAATTCGGCATCGCCCGCCATCTGGTCAACCTCGAAGTGGTCAACACTTATGAGGGCACGCACGACATCCACGCCCTCATTCTCGGCCGTGCCATTACAGGCATCGCCGCCTTTTCGAATTGAGGCCGACCTTGGCGTTCAAAACCACCAGACCCCTGCGCTTTGGAGATTGCGATCCCTCGGGGATCGCCTATTTCCCATCCTATCTGAACATCCTCGTCGGGGTGCTGGAAGACTATTTCGCCTCGATCGGCTTTTCCTGGAGGCATATGATCGACGACCGCCGCATCGGTGTTCCCACCGTGCGGCTCGATCTGACCTTCATGAAGCCGGGCCTGCAGGGCGACGACCTCGAATTCCTGCTGACGGTGCGCGGCATCGGCCGTTCCTCTCTCGACCTGGAACACCAGGTCTCGGCCAACGGCCATGTGCTGTGGACGGCAAAACACCGCGTCGTCGCCACCTCGCTCGATAACCATCAATCGCTTGCCTGGCCGGATGATATCCGCGCCGCGCTGACCTCTCATCTGGAGACCACCGATGCACACCATCCTGCAACCTGAAGGCTGGGCCAAGCCGATCGGCTATGCCAATGGCATGGCGGCAACCGGCCGCATGGTGTTCGTCGGCGGCCAGGTCGGCTGGAATGCCAATTGCGAATTCGAAAGCGACGACTTTGCCGAACAGGTGCGCCAGACGTTGAAGAACGTCGTCGCCATCCTTGCGGAAGGCGGCGCCGAGCCGAAGCACATCACCTCGATGACCTGGTATTTCACCAACAAGCAGGAATATCTCGGCAGCCTAAAGGCTATCGGACAGGCCTACCGCGAAACCATCGGCCGCCACTACCCCGCCATGGCCGCCGTACAGGTCGTCGCCCTCGTCGAGGATCGCGCCAAGATCGAGATCCAGGCAACCGCGATCATTCCGGAATAGCATCAAACGGGCGGTCTAGATCATGTCGGCACTGCGCTTTTCGGACACCATCTCGGCGGCGCTCGTCGATGGCATCTTGGTCGTCACTATCGACAATGCGCCGGTCAACGCGCTCTCAGCCGATGTGAGAGCCGGGTTGATGACGGCGCTGGATCACGCGGAGAAAGACGGCGGGGTTAAGGGCATCGTCCTGACCGGCGCTGGCAACAGCTTCATCGGCGGCGCTGACATCAAGGAATTCGGCAAGCCACCGGTCGAGCCGCATCTGCCTGATGTCATCGCACGCATCGAATCCTTTGCGAAACCCGTCGCAGCGGCGATCAATGGCGCAGCACTTGGCGGCGGCCTAGAAGTGGCGTTGGCCTGCCACCGCCGCCATGCAGCTCCTTCAGCCAAGATCGGCCTGCCGGAAGTCAAGCTCGGCATCGTTCCCGGCGCCGGTGGCACGCAACGCCTGCCGCGCCTGATCGGCGTCTCTGCCGCTATCGATATGATCGCCGGCGGACGCATCATTTCAGCCTCGGAGGCACTCAAGCTCGGCATTGTCGACGGTGTCTCCGAAAGCGCGCTACGCGCTGACGCCATTGCCGATATCAAAGGGCTCGACGCCCCCTCCTTGCGCCGTACCGGTGCGCTTTCCGTTCCAGCTGCGCCCATTGAAGCCATCGAAAAGACTGCCGCCGACGCGCTGCGCAAGGCGCGCGGCCAGAATGCGCCAACGGAAGCCGTCCGCCTCGTGCGCCTCGCAGCGACCACTCCCCTAGCGGAAGGACTTGCCGAGGAGCGCCGCACCTTCATTAAGCTTCGCGACAGCGAAGAGGCGGCAGCTCTCCGCCATGTCTTCTTTGCCGAACGCGCCGCCGGCAAGGTCGAAGGTTTGGAAGTCGTCGCCCCACGTAGAATAGAAACCGTCGGCATCGTCGGCACCGGCCTCATGGGGTCAGGCATCGCCGTATCAGCACTGAATGGTGGCTATCGCATCATCGGCGTCGAGCAAAACGCCGAAGCCGCGGAAAAAGGCCGTGAACGGATCGCCAGCCTACTCAACAAGGCCGTTCAATCCGGCCGCCTCGACACGGCTGGCCGTGAAGACCGTCTGGGCCGATTGAGCGTGACCGCCGATATGCAGCAACTGGCGCAGGCCGATATCGTCATCGAAGCCGTCTTCGACGACCTCACCGTCAAGACCGAACTGTTCCAGCGCCTCGATACGGTCGTCCGCGCCGACGCAATTCTCGCGACCAATACAAGCTACCTCGATCCTGACGTCATCGCCGCCGCCACGGCGCGGCCCGAGCGGGTCGTCGGTCTGCACTTCTTCTCGCCCGCCCACATCATGCGGTTGCTGGAAGTGGTGGACTGCAAGGAGACCGCGCCGGACGTGCTGGCGAGCGCATTGGCGTTTGCAAAGCGACTGGGCAAGCTTGCCATCGTCTCCGGCGTCACCGAAGGCTTCATCGGCAACCGGATCTTTTCCGCCTATCGCCGCGAAGCGGAATACATGGTCGAGGATGGCGCCCTGCCGCAGGAGATCGATGCGGCTCTGGAAGCTTACGGTTTTCCCATGGGGCCTTTCGCCGTCTTCGACATGGCGGGACTGGAAATCGCCTGGGCCCGTCGCAAGCGGCAGGCGGCGACACGCGATCCTGCGGAACGTTATGTCGTCATCGCCGACCGGCTCTGTGAAGCCGGCCATTTCGGCCAGAAGACGGGTCGCGGCTGGTATGCCTATCCCGACGGCAAGCGGACTGTCGATCCCGAAGTAACCGGGATGATCGAAGCCGCCCGCGCCGAGAAAGGCATCGTGCCGAAGCGCTTCTCTGCCGAAGAGATCGTTGCCGGCCTGCTGAAGGCCATGGTCGACGAAGGCGACGCCCTGCTTTCGGAAGGCATCGCCGCTCGCGCCAGCGACATCGATCTCGTCATGATCAACGGCTACGGTTTTCCCTCAAGCAAGGGCGGCCCGATGTTCGCCGCCGGCCGCCGCTAAAGCAATTCCAGGAAAAGTGTGCAGCGCGGTTTTCCGTCCGGAATTGCGTAAACAAAGAAGAAGAGCGTTTACGCCGCCGAAGACAGCAGTGTGAACAGTTCCTGCGGCCGGTTGACGCCACGCAGCGCATAGCGGCCGACGGAAACCAGATCGTTGCTATTATGCGTCGACAGCGCCTCGACGAAGTTCGACGACATCAGGACATTGCGGTCGGCCGAACGGCACATGGAGGCGATGCGGCTGACCTCGTTGACGGCCGGCCCGATGACCGTGAAGTCCAGCCGGTCCATGCTGCCGATATTGCCGTAGAAGACATCGCCGATATGCAAGCCGAGATAGACGTCGGTCACGGGCCTGCCCTCGATCTGGCGCTGGGAATTGAGATCGCGCAGCCGCTGCCGCAGCAGCGATTCCGCCATCAGCGCAGCCGCACAGGCATCGGCCGAATTCCTCGCCTTGAAGATCGCCAGCGTACCGTCGCCGATCAGCTTCAGCACATTGCCGCCTGCCTCATGGATGGAGGAGATGACCGCATCGGCATAGGCGTTCAGCATCGGGATGATCTCATCCGGCTCGGCCGTATCCGAAATGCGCGTATAGTTGGCGAGATCGGAAAACCAGAGCGCCGCCGAAATCCGCTCGGTCTTGCCGCGCGTGATCTTGCCTTCGAGAACATGCCGGGCGGCATCCTCGCCCAGATAGACCTCGGCAATCGTTCGGGCAATGCGGCTCATGCCGGTGCACTTGATCGCCAGTGCGAGCGCAGGCGTCAGCTTGCGCAGCACACGCAGATCTTCGTCCGGAAAACCCGCTTCGCCGGCCGTGGCGAAGTTGGAATAGAAGCAATCCATCTCGCCAATCGTGCCGCCCTCTTCGAACCGATGCACCATGGCGATGTAGTCGGTGTGACCATCAGCCAGCAGCGTGTCGAGCCCGTAGAAATCGGCAGGCTCGCCAAAGCCGATGCGCCGGCGCACCTCGTCTCCGCCTGTCGTGAGCAGATGATGAAAGGCAGAGCGCTGCCAATTCTCCGACGCAATCCCCTGATGCGACGGGCCATATTCGAACTCGCGCTCGATGACCTGCTTGCCGTCCCAGCGAAAGGCACGGCCCTCGTAAACCGGATGCAGCGTATCCATCAGCGCCATGGCCCGGTCGAGGTTAAGACCATGCTGTCGGCACTGCTCGCAGAAGCCCGAGAGGATATCGACTTCCGCCATGCCCTTGAGGCCGGCCTGCATGAGCCAGCTGGCAATTTCGCCAATGTCCTTCGCGTCCATGGATATCTCCCGACCCTCTAAGGGATTCGCTTTAGTACGAAACGTACAGGCTTGGAATGCCGTATGACGCAAAATAATCCCGATGGAAGCACGCGAACGCCGCTCCTGTGGCACAGAAGCGGCGATTTGACACTTTGGAAGGGTAAGAGCGAGGCCTCAGCCTTTTACATGTGGCTTCAATAGATCCTCCAGGCCGATGCGCCGGAAAAGCTCCGCCCGCACCCGATCGGCAACGCCGTTGACGATCTCCGCACCATCTTCCGACGGATCGATATGGACACGGAACGGACGCGTCCCGAAGGGCATATCAACGACCTCGACGATCGCGGTGGCAACCGAGGCAGCATCGGCGTCCGCCGGCTCCAGCGAGGCAAGTCCTTTCAGCGCCTGATCGGGAACGCCGGCATAGGGACCATTGTCGTATTCGGCAGCGCGAGCCTTGTCGGCGGGCGAGCCGGAATGGGCAAAATGGTTCGTACCCTTCGTAAAGGCGCCCGGCACGATGATCGCCGTTTCGATGCCCCAGCGGGTCAACTCGGACGCATAGGAGACGGCGAGCGAATCCATCGCTGCCTTGGCGGCGAAGTAAGGCGACAGATAGGGCGGTGTGCCGCCGCGGGTGCTGGAGGAGGATACCCAGACGACCAGCCCCTTGCCCTGCTTGCGCAGATGAGGGAGCGCGGCGCGATTGACGCGTTGGGTGCTGAGCACGTTGATGTCGTAGAGCTCGGCAAACTGCTCGGGCGTGAAGGCCTCGGCCGGGCCGAAGGACATATGGCCGGCATTGTGGATGACGGTGTCGATGCGGCCGTGCTGGGCAATGATCTCGGCAATGCCGGCTTCCACCGATGCGTCCGAGGCGACATCGAGCTCGACGGCGCGAAGGTCTACACCATTCTCTTTGGCGAAAGCGGCGACGGCTTCGACCTGCGGCGCGTTACGTCCCCCGGTCTCGCGGATGCCGGCATAGACGGTGTGGCCTGCCTTGGCGAGGGCGCGCGCCGTCAGAGCGCCGAAGCCGCTCGATGCGCCTGATATCACGATGATTTGCTTGCTCATGATCCTGTTCCTTTTGGATGGTCAGTTGCTGACAATGAAATCTTGCTGAGGGTGACAGTGGCGGCAGGCATTGCCCTGCCGTCCGAGTGGCTCAGATCATGCCGCCGTTGGCGCGCAGCGTCTGGCCGTTGATCCAGCCACCATCGGAGCCAACGAGGAAGGAGACGGCAGCGGCGATATCCTCCGGCGTGCCCAGGCGTTCCAGCGGGTTCATCTTGGCCATGCGGTCGATGAGTTCGTCGCTCTTGCCGTTCAGGAAGAGGTCAGTGGCCGTCGGGCCGGGAGCGACGGCATTGACGGTGATCGAGCGGCCACGCAGCTCCTTCGACATGATGCCCGTCAGCGTCTCGACGGCGGCCTTTGTCGCAGCATAGACGCCATAGGATTCGAGCTTCAGCCCGACGACGCTGGTCGAGAAGTTGACGATGCGGCCGCCGTCGCGCAGGCGCTTGCCGGCTTCGCGCAGCGTGTTGAACGTGCCCTTGAGGTTGATGGCGATATGACGGTCGAAATGCGCGTCATCGGCATCGGCGATCTTGGCGAGCTGCATGATGCCTGCATTGTTGATCAGCACATCGACGCCGCCGAAAGCTGCCTCGGCTGCATCGAACATGCGGCGCACTGCCTCGACATCGGAAACATCGGCCTTGGCGGTCAGCGCCTTGCTACCCTTCTCCTCGATTTTGCGGGCCAGCTCTTCGGCAGCAGCCTCGTTGCCGGCATAGTTGATGACGACGGTGAAGCCATCTGCGGCCAGTCGCTGTGCAATGGCTGCGCCGATGCCGCGGGATGCACCTGTCACGATGGCTACTTTATTGGAATTGCTGCTCATTTTCCTCATCCTTGCTTGTTTTGCGCCTCAGCGCCTTTCGATGAGGAGAAGATGCCCCTTTTCATGAAGCGGATAATCAGCCATTAATCAGCATCACTATCCGAAATAAGCGAACAAATAAGATGGACAGATTCGATGCCATGCGCGTGTTTTGCCGAGTGGTGGAGCGACGCAGCTTCACGCTGGCGGCGGAAGACACCGGCCTGCCCCGCTCGACGGTAACGGATGCGGTCAAGCAGCTGGAGGCAAGGCTCGGCGTGCGCGTTCTGCAGCGTACGACGCGGCACGTCAGCCCGACACTCGACGGCGAGGCCTATTATCAGCGCTGCCTGCGCATCCTCTCCGATATAGAAGACGCCGAAGGCGCCTTCGCCGGCGTCAAGCCGAAAGGAGTGCTGCGCGTCGATGTGCACGGCACCCTCGCCCGCCATTTCGTCCTGCCGAACCTGCCCTCGTTCCTCGAGACCTATCCTGAGATCGAATTTCAGATGACCGAGGGCGATCGTTTCGTCGATCTCATTCGTGAGGGGATCGACTGCGTGCTGCGCGTCGGCACGCTGCAGGACAGCGACATGATCGCGCGCCGCGTCGCGATGCTGGAGGAGGTTACGCTGGCAGCACCATCTTATGTGGAGCGTTTCGGCATGCCCATGCATCCGGACACACTCGACGGCCATCGCATGGTCGGCTTCCGCTCTTCTGCTACGGGCGGGCTGCTACCGCTGGAATTCGAGGTGGGTGGCACCGTGCGCGAGATTACCCTGCCCGCGACGATCTCCGTCAACGCGGCCGAGAGCTATTTTGCCGCCGCGAAGCTCGGCCTCGGCTTGATCCAGGTCCCGCGCTACCACGCCGAGGATGCTCTGGAAGCCGGTCAATTGCTGCATGTCCTGAAGGACTTTCCGCCGACCCGGACACCGGTCTCAATGCTCTATCCGCGCAGCCGGCAGCTTTCGCCTCGTGTCCGTGTTTTCATAGGCTGGTTGGTCAGGGTTTTTGCAGGGCAGATCGGCGTGGAAACGCAGGCTGGATGAATATTCCGCGCAACCGATCAAATAAATGAAATCGGCTCTTTGAATGGGCCGCCGGCACGCCTACGTCGTAGTGCATATTCCAGCTGAAGACGGCGTCGCGATGTCGTGGCGACCCGGCGATTTTCGAGAGAGAGCCGATGACCGAACAGAAGCAATTGAAGCTTGGGGCCTTCATGCGTCCCGTCAGCCTGCACACCGGCGCATGGCGCTACCCCGGCTCCTATCCGGACGCCAATTTCAATTTTCAGCACATCAAGAGCTTCGCGCAGGAGCTCGAAAAGGCGAAATTCGACGCCTTCTTCATGGCCGACCATCTGGCCGTCCTCAACATGCCGATCGAGGCGCTGAAGCGCAGCCACACGGTGACGTCCTTCGAGCCTTTTACCCTGCTGTCTGCGCTTGCCGCCGTCACCGACAAGATCGGCCTCGTCGCCACGGCCTCGACGACCTTCGACCAGCCCTATCACATCGCCCGCCGCTTCGCCTCGCTCGATCATATCAGCGGCGGCCGCGCCGGCTGGAATATCGTCACCACATCCAATCCCGACGCGGCCCTCAATTTCGGCCTCGAGGAGCATGTGGAGCATGGCGAGCGCTATCATCGCGCCCGCGAGTTCTATGACGTCGTTACCGGCCTCTGGGATAGCTTCGCCGACGACGCCTTCATCCGCAACGCCGAGACCGGCATCTTCTTCGATCCGGAAAAGATGCATGTGCTTGCCCATAAGGGCGAGGAACTGAGCGTTCGCGGCCCGCTCAACATTGCCCGCTCGCCGCAGGGCTGGCCTGTCATCGTGCAAGCCGGACAATCCGACGTCGGCCGCCAGCTCGCCGCCGAGACCGCCGAAGCGGTCTTTGCCGCGCCGCGCAACCTTGCTGACGGCAAGTCGATTTTCGCCGACATCAAGGGACGGATGAAACAGATCGGCCGCAACCCGGATCACCTGAAAATCCTGCCGGCCGCCTTTATTGTCGTCGGCGATACCGTCGAGGAAGCGAGGGCCAAGCGCGCCAAGCTCGATAGTCTCGTCCACTACGACAGCGCCATCGCGTCGCTCTCGATCGCACTCGGCCACGATGCCTCCAGCTTCGATCCGGATGGCCCGCTGCCGGAAACGCCGGAAACCAATGCCAGCAAGAGCGGGCGCGAACGCGTCATCGCACTTGCCGAGGCGGAGAAGCTGACCGTTCGCCAGCTTGCCCAGCGTCTTGGCGGCTATGCCGGCCTTGCCTTCGTCGGCACGCCGCAAACCATCGCCGACGAGATGGAGCAATGGCTGCATGAGGAAGGCTCCGATGGCTTCAACGTCGTCTTCCCCTTCCTGCCGCAGGGTCTGCTTGACGTCACCACCCGCGTCGTTCCAGAGCTGCAGCGCCGCGGCATCTTCCGCCGCGAATACGAAGGCACGACGCTGCGCGAGCATCTGGGCCTGCCCCGGCCGGACAACCGCTTCTTCAAGGCAATACCTGCGGCAGCGCAGTAAGAGAGACAGATATGAGCCATATCACGCCGATCGATTACGAGACCGCCTCCGAGGCGGTGCGTGCCGAGCACGACCGCGAAGTCGGATTACGCGGCCGCATGACGAACATGAAACGGACACTATTGCATTCGCCGGTGGCGCATCGCATCTATGCCGAATGGTTCCCGCTGCGCGAGGAGTTGCGCCCAGCGCTGGACGACCGCGCCGTCTGGCTGCTCTGCCAGGCCATCGCAACGGAATGCCGCTCGATCATCCCCGTCGGCTTTTTCCGCCGTGCGCTGATCAATGCCGGCCTGGCGCCCGAGACGATCGTGCCGAGCGAAGACGAAGCGCTGCTGATCGACTTCGGCAAGGCCATCGCCAGGGATTCCAACGCCATTCCCGAAGACTTATGGGAGCGGCTGAAGGCACGTTATGACGAGCCCACGCTCGTCAACCTGGTCACCTTCGCCGGCATCATGATCGCCACCGCGATCTACACCAACGCCGTGAAGGTGGATATCGACCCGGAGCTGGGGCCTTATCTTGAGGGGTTTGAGCTGCCGGAACGGTGAGGTCCCATCTCGCCCCTGGCGGGCGAGAAAGCAATTTCATTGGTTTAGGAATTGCGACACAGGACGCTCTACATGCTCGAAGCCTTGCGCAATTACTAAGCCATTGAAATTGCGAGAGAGGGGGACTGCTTCTAGCTCATTCTAGAGCATTTCCGCCTTTCTTCGAATCGCGAAAACGCCCTATCTTTTTGTTTCTTGACGCATTCCGGACGGAAAACCGCTACGCGCTTTTCCTGGAAGTGCTCTAATTCTGGCAAGCAAGTGCGCCCCTACCTGCCCCCGCCCTTGCAAAATCTAGCACTTAGCCTTCCGGCTAAATGCTGATTTTGCTTTCCCGCCCGCAAGGGGCGGGATAAAAACAAACCTCACCCCGAAATCACCGTCTCGAACTTCGGATTGCCGCGGATCGTATTGCTCACCGTGCAGATTTCGTCTTCGGCGGCATGCGCGATGGCGTTGCGGATCTCATCGCCGAAATCGCCCTTGATGGTGAAGGCGATGTTGAATTTCTCAACGCGGGAAAGCCCCTCGGTCGCCTTTTCACCCGTGACAACGGCGGTAACTTCTGTGAGCTTGTCCAGCACGCCAAGGCTGCTTGCCGCCATGCGGGCGCTCAGCACCAGGCAGGCCGACAGCGACGAATAAAGCAGGTCGAGCGGATTGAAGCCCGGCTGCGAGGGCGAAGTGACGATATCGATCTCACCGCCGGTCACCGATGTCACATGCGGAAGGCCGGTGCGGCCAACAGTGGCGGTAGCGCCCGTCTGTCTCGTCTTCACTTTCAGTTCGGCCATTTCGAAAAATCCCTTAAGTAAAACAGTGAAATTCTTCCTACCAACATAGGGATTCGCATCATCGGACACAATTGCCGATCCCGCCCCTTGCGTCTTCGCGCAAGTTAAGCCACCAAATCGTTACAAGCTCATCGCACGACAGGCAGTTCGACATGACCGTTTCCAACCCCCGCGCATTCCTGACTTCCCTGTTTAACGCCGCCGTTCGCGCGGCCGATCCGCTGACCGGCATTCGCGCGCATCTGCCGGCCAAACCGAAGGGACGGACCATCGTCATCGGCGCCGGCAAGGGTTCGGCCCAGATGGCAGCGGCTTTGGAGCAGTGCTGGGAGGGTCCACTGGAGGGGCTTGTCGTGACGCGCTATGGCTTTTCGGCGCCCTGCCGCCAGATCGAAATCATTGAGGCCGCCCATCCCGTGCCCGACGAGGCCGGGCTTGTCGCCTCCGGTCGGCTGCTGAAGCTTGTCGAGGGCCTGACGGAGGATGATCTGGTGATCGCCCTTATTTCCGGTGGCGGCTCGGCGCTACTGCCCTCACCCGCAGGTGCATTGACGCTCGCCGACGAGATCGCCGTCAACAAGGCGCTGCTCGCCTCCGGCGCGCCGATTTCGGCAATGAACGTCATCCGCAAGCACCTGTCGACCATCAAGGGCGGCCGCCTTGCCGCCGCCGCTCATCCGGCCAAGGTGGTCTCGCTTGTTGTCTCCGATATTCCCGGCGATGATCCGGCGCTGGTCGCTTCCGGCCCCACGGTGCCGGGTGCCGGCACGCGTGCCGAGGCACTGGACCTGATCCGCCTCTATCGGATCGAACTCCCGGCCGCCGTTCTCGCCCATATCGAAAAGCAGGATGCTGACGCGCCTCGCCCGGACGATCCGCGCTTTGCCGGCAATGAAGTCCACCTCATTGCCTCAGCCGGTGTTTCCCTGGAAGCGGCCGCCGAGGTAGCTCGCGCCGCCGGCATCGAAGCAGCCATTCTCTCGGACGCCATAGAAGGTGAAGCCCGCGAAGCCGCGCACACGCATGCTGCCATCGCTCGCGAAGTGCTTCATCGCAACCGTCCCTTCGCCAAGCCGATCGTCCTGCTGTCAGGCGGTGAAACGACGGTGACGCTGCGCGGCAAAGGCAAGGGCGGCCGAAATTCGGAATTCCTGCTGTCGCTGGCGATCGACATGGACGGCCATGACGGTATTCACGCCATGGCGGCGGATACGGATGGCATCGACGGCAGCGAGGACAATGCCGGCGCTTTTGCGGATGCCGGTACTGTGGCGCGGTTGCGCAAAGCCGGAATGGTACCCGCCGAAATGTTGGCGAATAACGATGCCTGGACGGCCTTCAACGCCATCGGCGATCTCTTCGTGCCCGGTCCGACGGGAACGAATGTCAATGACCTCCGCGCCATCCTGATCCTCTAAACGCTAGGTGTGAGCCCCGGGAGCGTAATATTCATTGATGCGGGCGGCAATCGCTCAGAGATGTTTCGATTGGTATCCGTTTTGCAATTGCGGCCATGGCCAAATTGTCGCGCCATAGTCACAGTCTCGCGCTAGCAAAAGGAGCCCCCAAACTAGCCAGAGCGCCCCGCTATGAAAACATCGGACAGCGATAAGAACTTTGATATCAGCCGCCGCAGGCTCCTTGCCGCCGCCGGCATCGGCACCGGTATGCTGTTGACATCCTCGTTTACCAATGCCGAAGAGAATGCGCCGGCATCGACTGCCGCTGGTTCGACGAACCCAGTGGCAACGCCGCCGGTGGCGGGGCTCCATCTTCAGTTCGGCGCAGATGCTTCGGCCGAAATGGTCGTGTCCTGGCACACGCTGCAGCCGGTCAAGCAGCCGCGCGTGCTCATCGGCCGGCCGGACGGCAAGCTGGAGCAGACGGTGGGCGCTGACGAAGTGAGCTATGTCGACGCCAAGTCCAACCAAACCGTCTATGCCTATCATGCCAAGGTCGGCGGCCTCGATGCAGATTCCGCCTATCTCTACGCGGCGCTACACGATGGCGCCGAGGCGCAATGCGGCACGTTCCGCACTTCTCCCCGCGGGCGCCATGCCCTCCGCTTTACCAGCTTCGGCGACCAAGGTACGCCGACACTCGGAAGGGTGTTTGATCCACCGGCCGGTGTGACGCTGCCAGGCACAACCTATATCAACGACAATCTCGGCTCACCCGCCGCTGGCGACACCACGCTAGGCGTCGAGCGGCTGCGTCCGCTCTTTCATCTCTTCAACGGCGACTTGTGCTACGCCAATCTGGCCCACGACCGCGTGCGCACATGGTGGGATTTTTGGAACAACAACACCCGCAGCGCCCGCAACCGTCCCTGGATGCCATCCCCCGGCAATCATGAGAACGAGCTTGGAAACGGCCCCATCGGCTACAAGGCGTACCAGACCTATTTCTCCTTGCCTGCCGCCGATGGCCAGACCGAAGTGACACATGGCCTTTGGTACAGCTTCACCGCCGGCTCGGTGCGAGTGGTTGCCATCGCCAATGACGACGTCGTTTACCAGGATGGCGGCGATTCCTACGTGCGCGGCTATTCCAACGGCGCCCAGAAAGCCTGGTTGGAGAAAGAACTGGCCGCCGCCCGCGAGGACAAGGCAATTGATTGGCTCGTGGTGTGTATGCACCAGGTCGCTATTTCCACTGCTGACAAGTTCAACGGAGCCGATCTTGGTATACGCCAGGAATGGCTACCGCTCTTCGACAAATACGCCGTCGACCTGGTGGTGTGCGGCCATGAGCACCATTACGAACGCTCCCACCCTATCCGCGGTCAGCAGAACAATGCCACGCTGACGCCAATCCCGGTTGGAACTTCCACCGACGTGATCGATACGACCAAGGGCACGGTGCATATGGTAATCGGCGGTGGCGGTACTTCAGTGCCATCCAACGAGCTCTTTTTCAATCCGCCGTGCTGTCGCGTCATCATGCGTGTGGGCGTTCTAAATCCTGACACCCACAAGCGTCCACCGGTCTATGCCGTGGAAGAGGCCCCTTGGTCAGCCGTGCGCAACGCAGCCCATGCTTATGGCTTTGCCGCTTTCGACCTCGACCCTGGTGCGCATCCGGGTGACTTCACGACCATCACCGTGACATATTACGACGTGGTCGGCCCCGATGGTCAGATCGCACCGTTCGAAAGCTTCGCTCTGCGACGTCCACGGCGAGACTAGTTCGGGCAGAAGAAAATCAAATGCCGGCGTTGCAATCGTCGCAGCGCCCATAGGCAGCTGCCATCGACGCCCAGCGCAGGAAGTGGCGGCTGCAATGCATGCACTCGATTTCGATGACATGCGTCGTCTCCGCAATGACGTAAGGCTTTGCCTTGGTCTTGCGCTCGTTCTTCCACTGTTCAAGCTTCGTGACGGCCATCATACCCTCCACGCAATACTCTCATCTCAATAAGGGCTTGCCTAAAGTAGGCATAACTAATGAAAGAAATATTGCAAGTGCGAAGCGGTCATTGAAAAAATTACAACTGCGGGCATCGCCAATTTCACGCTGTACACCATGTCAATGATGGGTTCATTTATCCTGATAGGACAATGGGAGGCACCATCACCATGCGCCAATTCCGCCAGCGGGCGATATCCTCGGCAATCCTGATTATCTTCGCGCTTTTCTCCGTCACCGCCCAGGCCGCCGCTCCCCCGCCGGTAGAGGCCGAGCATGGCATGGTGGTCACGGCGCAGCATCTGGCCACCGATGTCGGCGTCGAAGTGCTGAAGAATGGCGGCAATGCCGTCGATGCCGCGGTAGCGGTCGGCTACGCGTTGGCTGTTGTCTATCCGACAGCCGGCAATATCGGCGGCGGCGGCTTCATGACCATCCGGCTGAAGGATGGCAAGACAGCCTTTCTCGATTCTCGCGAACGCGCACCGCTTGCCGCAACGAAGACCATGTATCTCGACGACAAGGGCAATGTCGTCAAAGGCGCAAGCACGGATGGGTACCTTGCCGTCGGTGTACCGGGCACTGTTATGGGGTTCGAGACTGCACGCGAGAAATATGGCACCAAATCTCGCGAGGAGCTGATGGCACCGGCGATCCGCTATGCCAAGGACGGCTTCACACTGAACCAGGCCGATGCGGCGATGCTGAATCAGGGCCAGCAGTGGCTGTCGCGAGATCCGGCCGCTGCCGCGATCTTCACCAAAGCGAACGGCGCGCCCTTTGCCACCGGCGACATGCTCAAGCAGCCGGACCTCGCCGCGGTGTTGTCGAGCATCTCGGAGCAAGGGCCGGACGCCTTCTACAAAGGCGCAACAGCTGATGCCATCGTCAAGGCTAGTCAGGACAAGGGCGGCGTTCTGGCAAAGGACGACTTCGAGCAATATAAGGTCCGCGAACTCGATCCGGTAAAATGCAATTATCGTGGCTATGAGATCATCTCTTCACCGCCGCCCTCTTCCGGTGGCGTGATCCTCTGCGAAATCCTCAACGTGCTGGAGGGCTATCCGCTCTCCTATACCGGCTATGCCTCGGCCGACACCGTGCATCTCATGACCGAAGCTATGCGCCATGCCTATGTCGACCGCAATTCGACGCTCGGCGATCCTGATTTCGTCGACAATCCCGTCAGCAAGCTGCTGGACAAAAACTATGCCAAGCAGATCCGCGACAGCATCGATCCTTATCGCGCCGGCGTATCCAAGGATCTGATGCCGAAGGGCCTCGGTGAGAGCCACGAGACGACGCATTATTCGATCATCGACAATGACGGTAATGCCGTCGCCGTCACCTATACGTTGAACGGCTCCTTCGGCGCCGGCGTCGTCGCACCCGGCACCGGTATCCTGCTGAACAATGAGATGGACGACTTCACCTCCAAGCCTGGCGTGCCGAACCTTTACGGCCTGGTGCAAGGCGAAGCCAACGCCATCCAGCCGAAGAAGACGCCGCTTTCCTCCATGAGCCCGACCATCATCGCCAAGGACGGTAAGCCTTTCATGGTGATCGGCAGCCCTGGCGGTTCGCGCATAATCACGATCACGCTGGAGGCGATCATCAACGTCATCGATTTCGGCATGAATATCCAGCAGGCGATCGACGCGCCGCGCATCCATCATCAATGGCTGCCGGATAAAATCTATACCGAGCCCTATGCGCTGTCGCCCGACACGATCAAACTGCTGACCGGCATGGGCTACAATGTCCAAGTCGGCGGTGATTGGCCGGTCTGGGGTCAGGCGGCCGGCATCCTTGTTGGCGGCAAGAGCCTCAGCGACATCGCCAAGGGCGGCGGCGCGCGTTACAACGGCGCCATGGACAGCCGCGCCGGCTCCGGCCTTGCCGAAGGCTACTAACTGCTTCAGCGCCAAATCGACAATGACTGAAGCCGGCGCCGCCATCATTCGGCGCCGGTTTTTTTTCGAAGGCAGACTGCGCTGAAACGCGCACATAATCTTTCGCTGTAAAACCAACTGTGAGCGACCTCGCCCCAGATAGCCCCTCCTCGTTCATCTAATGTTCATTTATTCCCGTTTTGCCCCTTGACTGCGTCATTTTTTCCATTTCGACCAATAAGATTTGCGATTTCTGATATGGAAATCGCGCGAAAGCGGGAGTATACAAACGGCCATTCGAACCGGCCTTCGCGCCGTGACCAGACTTGCGGTTCTGTCTTAGGACCCCTCCGCACCATCGAGAGCGATCCCCGACAATGTCGGACCAGATATTCCAGGCCGCCCCCACCCGGCGGGCCGCACCGAATTTTCGTGTAGTAGCGCTTATCGTAGCAAGCGCGATGTTCATGGAACAGCTTGACGCGACAGTGCTCGCAACAGCCCTTCCGACCATGGCGAGAGACTTCGGCGTCAGCGCGCCGGCCATGAGTATCTCGCTGACATCCTATCTTCTCAGCCTCGCGATCTTCATTCCCGCCAGCGGTGCCATCGCCGACCGTTTCGGGTCGCGCACCGTCTTCCGGTCCGCCATCGCGGTCTTCGTTGTCGGCTCGCTTCTCTGCGCGCAGGCGCCGAACCTGTTCTTTCTCGTCCTGGCGCGACTTTTGCAAGGTCTCGGCGGCGCCATGATGTTGCCGATCGGTCGTCTTGTGCTGATGCGCAGCGTTGCACGCAAGGATATGGTCAATGCCATGTCCTGGCTGCTGATCCCCGCACTCGTCGGCCCCATCCTCGGCCCTCCGGTCGGCGGCATGTTCGTCACCTATCTCGACTGGCGCTGGATCTTCTACATCAACGTGCCCATCGGCATCATCGGCTTCATCCTCGTGAGCATGTTCATCGAGGAGGTCAAGGGTCCGCGCACCGGTCGTTTCGATCTCTCGGGCTTCATCCTGTCCGGCATCTCGCTCGGCTCGCTGCTCTTCGGCTTTGAAATGTCGAGCCGCGAGGGCGAAGGCTATCTTGCCATTTTCCTCATCTGCGTCGGCCTGCTTTTCGGCATCGCCTATCTGCGCCACGCCCGCAAGCATCCGTCGCCGATCATGGATTTTTCGCTGATGAAGATGCCGACCTTCCGGACATCGGTCATCGCCGGCTCGCTGACGCGCATCAGCCAGGGCGCTCATCCATTTCTCATCCCGCTGATGCTGCAGCTCGGTTTCGGCCTTTCGGCGGCTGCCGCCGGCCAGATCGCCATTGCGACAGCGGTCGGCTCGATGGCGATGAAGCCGTTGCAGGTGCGTATCCTGCGCACGCTCGGCTTCCGCACCGCGCTCATCATCTTCGGTCTGATCGGTACGCTTGGCTATGGCATGTGCGCGATCTTCAAGCCCGATTGGCCATTGTCCGTCATCTTCGTGATCCTGTTCTTCTGCGGCTTCTTCATGTCGTTCCAGTTCTCGGCCTACAACACGATTGCCTATGACGAGATCGAGCGCGACCGGATGAGCACCGCGACCAGCTTCTATTCGACCTTCCAGCAGTTGATGCTGTCCCTCGGCATCTGCGTCGCCGCCCTTGCCTTACATGGCTCGATGCAGTTCCGCGGCGCTGAGAAAGCACAGATGATCGATTTCTCCGTAGCCTTCATCGTCGTGACGGCGATTGCGCTTCTTGCGGTGATCTGGAACGCCAGCTTTTCACGCACGGCAGGCTCGGAACTCAGTGGCCATCGCCATAAATCGCGGGGAGACAGCCTCGGCGAGCATTGAGGCTCGCGCCGGGCAACTCAGCAATAGCGGCTTTTGTGAACAGTGCCTCCACCGAGGCGGCATTGCATTGAACAATCGCTGCGACCTAAATAGCGACCAGAACGAAATAGCAGTCTGGAGCATTCCCATGGTCGCCGGCATCCACCACATCACGCTGATCACCCGCAAGGTACAGGCCAATGTCGATTTCTATGTCGGCTTCCTTGGCCTGCGCCTCGTCAAGCGGACGGGTGGCTTTGAAGACGCTACCCAGCTTCACCTCATTTACGGCGATGCGACCGGCTCGCCCGGCTCGCTGGTCACCTTTCTCGTCTGGGAAGATGGCTCTCCGGGCCGCGCCGGCCTCGGCCAGGTCGGCGAGATCTCGCTTGCCATCGACCCGATGAGCATCGGCTTCTGGCTGACGCGCGCCTTGAGCGCCGGCCTGAAGACGGAAGGCCCTTCGGAAGAATTCGGCGAACCGGTCCTGCGGCTGAAGGATCCGGATGGCGTCATCGTAAAACTTGTTGGGACCAATGCCCTGCAGGCGACCACACCCTGGTCGAGCCATGGCATCCCTGAGGAGCACGCCATTCGCCGCATCCGTGGCGCAACGCTGTTCACCGAAACGCCTGAGGAAACCCAGGCCATTCTGGTCGATCACTTCCACTATCGGCCGCAGACGATCAACGGCGCCATCAGCAGGCTCGTTTCGGAGCCGGGAGATATCATCGACATCCGCGACGCGCGCGGCTTCTGGGCAAGCGCGCCGGGTACCGGCACGGTCGACCATGTCGCCTTTCGCGCCGCCGACGATGCCGAGCTTCAATCGGTGCGCACTGCCTTGCAGGCAGTCAATTCCTGGCCGACGGCGATGCATGACCGCAAGTATTTCCGCTCGCTCTACGTCCGCGAGCCGGGCCGCATCCTGTTCGAACTCGCGACGGATGCGCCGGGCATGCTTGTCGATGAGGACGAGGCAACGCTCGGCACGCGCCTCTTCGCCCCCGGCGACAGTCCGAAGCTTCTGGCCGAGCTGAACGTGATCCTGCCGCAGTTCTCCATGCCCGGGGAGCCGCGCGTCATCTATCGCGATCTACCCTTCGTCCATCGCTTCTTCACGCCGGAAGAGCCGAACGGCAATGTCTTCATCCTGCTGCACGGCTCCGGCGCCAATGAAGTGACGATGCTGCCGATCGCCCACAAGATCGATGCCAACGCGACATTGCTCACCGTGCGCGGCCGCGCGCTCGAAGAAGGCGCACCGCGCTGGTTCCGTCGCAATGGGCCCATGTCCTTCGATCAGGCCGATATTGTCAGCGAGGCAGAGGCCTTTGCCGCTTTCATCGATGGGGCGGTCCAGGCCTATGGCCTCGATCCGGAGCGCATCGTCTATATCGGCTATTCGAACGGCGCCAACCTACTGAACGCCATGCTGTCGCTGCACCCGCATCTCATCCGCCGTGCCGTGCTGCTGCGCTCCATGGCGGTGCTCGAAAATCCGCCGACAGCGGATATCTCTGATGCCGACGTGCTGGTTATCGCAGGCGAGAAGGATCTGTACGGCCCCTATGCCAAACCGCTGACCGAGCGCCTGCGGAATGCCGGCGCCAGCGTTGAGCTTGAAACCATTCCTGCTGGTCACGATCTCGATGGCGCGGACGTGCCCGTCATTCAGGCTTGGCTGAAGCGCTCAACCAAATCGTCCTAGATTCCTTGAATCCACAAGGGATCATCGGGACAATTGCGATACGAAGAAATCGACGACGCTCTGGTGAGCAGCTTTTGCCTGCTCACCAGATTTCAGAAAGAAGTTATGAGGTCCGTCCTTGTAGATATTGAGGCTGACAGACCCGCCGAGACCTTGAGCCATCTGGCGCAGTTTTTGCGCGGTCGAGATAGGAAAGGTTCGATCAGCACCGCCCCAGACGATATAGAGCGGCGGCAGGGAGCCCACCGGCTTCGAATAACCGTCCGGAAAGGCACCGTCGGCAAGCACGAGCGCGGCTATATCGGTACTGTCAGCCGAGGCGGCAGCGGCCGCCTGCGCGCCGAGGGACAAGCCAAACACGCCGACCTTGACGGTATGATGAGGCTCACTCTTGATGTAGGAAACCACACCGTGAACTGCTGCGATCCAGTCCTTCCACCGCGTCGCATAATAGGCGATACGAGCAGATGAACTGCCTGCACGGGCGATGGCCTTCTGATCGGCCGGTGAAAGCAGGTGAACGAGATAAGCGTCCAGGCCCGCCGCATTCAAGCTCTGTCCAAGCTCGTCATAGCCGGGCGAAACAAAACCATGGCTGCCGCTCAGAACGACCACGGCCGGACGTGACGGGCCTGAACTGCTCGTAAAACTCTCGATCAGAACATTGCCGCCCGGTGTCGCAATACTGAACTGTCGACCGCCGGCGGCTTCAGCGTTACCGAATACGAGCGAGGACAAAAGCGTCAAGACAACGGCAAAAATCACTCGCATGCATCGATACTCCGACAGAACTGTGCAGATATTGCACAGCTTCTGTCGTCGAATAAAGCATCGGCACACCGACAATGCTGATCAGCGCTAAAACTCACCCCTTGAACGTATATTCCGAGATCGATTCCGGCTTCATTTCGATCGAGAAGCCCGGCAGGCTCGGCGGCATGTAAGCGGCGTCGCGGATGATGCAGGGGTCGATGAAATGCTCGTGCAGGTGATCGACATATTCGATGACGCGGCCGTCCTTGGTGCCTGATACGGCGATGTAATCGATCATCGACAGGTGCTGCACATATTCGCAGAGGCCAACGCCGCCGGCATGCGGCCAGACCGGCAGGCCATACTTTGCGGCAATCAGCAGCACGGCGAGAACTTCGTTGAGACCGCCCATGCGGCAGGAATCGATCTGCACGATGTCGATCGCGCCTTCGGCGATGAACTGCTTGAACATGATGCGGTTCTGGCACATCTCGCCCGTGGCGACCTTCACCGGCCCAATGGCCTGGCGGATCTTGCGGTGTCCGGCAACATCATCCGGGCTTGTCGGCTCTTCGATGAAAAAGGGCTTGGCGAAGGCGAGCTTCTGAACCCAGTCGATCGCCTGATTGACTTCCCAGACCTGATTGGCGTCGATCATCAGATAGCGGTCGGGGCCGATCACCTCACGAGCAATGGTGAGGCGGCGGATATCGTCTTCGAGGTCACGACCGACCTTCATCTTCACATGGTTGAAGCCGGCATCGATTGCCTCCTGGCAGAGGCGACGCAGCTTGGCATCGTCATAGCCAAGCCAGCCGGCCGAGGTCGTGTAGCAGGCATAGCCTTCACGCTCGAGCGTGGCGATACGGTCGGCCTTGCCAGCTTCGGCCTTCTTCAGGATGGCCACGGCTTCGTCGCGGGCAAGCACGTCGGTCAGATAGCGATAATCGACGATATCGGCGATCTGCTCGACATCCATCTCCGAAACCAGCCGCCAGACCGGCTTGCCGGCTTCCTTGGCGAGCAGATCCCAGACGGCGTTGACGACGGCGCCGGTGGCAAGGTGCATGGCGCCCTTCTCAGGGCCGATCCAGCGCAACTGGCTGTCGCTGGTCAGGTGCCGCCAATACTTGCCGGGGTTTTCCAACACCGTCGCAAGCTCCGTACCGACGACCAGATGCCGCATCGCCTCGATCGCCATGCAGCAGATGTCGTTGCCGCGGCCGATGGTGAAGGTCAGGCCGTGGCCGGCAAGACCCGGCTTGTCGGTCTCGAGAATGACATAGGCTGCCGAATAATCCGGATCCGGATTCATCGCATCAGAGCCGTCAAGGCTCTGCGATGTCGGGAAGCGCAAATCGAAAACGCGAAGATTGGTGATGCGCGTCATTGGAAAACTCCTTCTAGATCCATCGGCCGCCTCTCGAAACCTCAACCGAGGTCGAACTCCTCCCAGAGTGCCGCATTATGCTCGCCAACGTGCGGGGCCGCACGCTCGAATTTCGGCCGCTGCCCGTCGATGCGGATGGGCGAGCGGGTGGTATTAAGACTGACGCCATCATCGCGCCCAACCGTCTGCAACATGTCGAGAACGCGGAAGCCTTCGCTGCCCAAAAGCTCCGTCCAATTCAGCACCCGGGCACACCAGATGTCGGCAGGTTCGAGGATCGCAAGCCAGTCGTCGACATTGCCAGTCGCAATGCGTACCGCTATCAGCGCCTTGATCTCATCGCGCTTCGTGAACCAGCTCTTCGGGTCGTCGCGATAGGGTGCCAGTTCCTCCATGCCGAGCAGATCGGCAAGTTTGGAAATCGGCGTCATGGCGATGGCGAGATAGCCGTCGGCGGCAGGATAGACGCCATAAGGTGCAGAGAGGTAGGCGTGGGCGCTGCGAACATGCGAACGCTCGGGCAGCTTGTTGCCGCTATTCATGTGCACGCTCAGCACTTCCACCTGCAGATCGATCAGCGCCTCCAGCAGGCTGGTCTCGACCAGGCCGCCCTCGCCTGTGATGCCACGCCTCACCAATGCCGCCAGAATGCCCTGAGCCGCCGCCGCACCGGCCAGCATGTCGCCGATCGCCAGACCGAAAGGCACCGGTCCCTGCCCTTCGTCACCATTCAGCCACATGACCCCGGAGCGCGACTGCGCCAGCAGATCCTGACCCGGCCGCGATACCCACGGACCTTCTTCGCCGTAACCGCTGATCGAGCAATAGACGAGGCGCGGATTGAGCTTGCTGGCGGCTTCGTAATCGAGCCCCAGTCGCTCAATCACGCCCGGACGAAAATTCTGCACGAGAACATCGGCCTTGGAGATGAGCTTGCGCAGGGCGCGCATGTCACGCTCGTTCTTCAGGTCGACCGCCAGGCTTTCCTTGGAGCGGTTGATGGCATGAAAAATGGTGGAATCGCCGCGCTCGTCATCGCTGAGATAGAGCCCGCGCGAGAGATCGCCACCGCTGGGGCGCTCGATCTTGATGACCCTGGCGCCGAGATCCATCAGCCTGAGGGTGCAGTAAGGCCCGGACAGGAACTGGCTCATGTCGACGACCACCAGCCCGGCCAGCGGCAAGTCCTTCTTCAGCGCCATCGATAATTCCTGCTCCCTGACAATACTTCGGCCGAAAGCGTTTCTCCGCCTCGGCGTACACCCCCGCCGCCGATTCTCACAGCGACCTCAATCTTCTTATGTGAATAGTATTTTCACATATGGATGACATTTGCAAACAAAAAGAGGGAGGATATTCGCCGGCTGCCCGGCCTGTGCCACTGGAAAATGCGCTATGCTCCCGCAACATCAGGATTGTTGAAAGGAGTTTCAGAATGGCGACGGTGAAATTGCTCGATGATGCGGAAGCTGAAGCGATCCCGGCGGTCAAGGCGGTGTTCGATGATATCCGCGCGGTGCGGAAATCCGATTTCGTCAATAATTTCTGGCGCGGCCTCGCCAACGATCCAGCCTTGCTGAAGCGCACATGGGAAAGCCTGAAAGCGGTGATGATGGCTGAGGGTTCGCTCGATCCGCTGGTGCGCGAGATGATCTATATCGCCGTCTCGACGGCCAATGGCTGCACCTATTGCGTCCATTCCCATACGGCTGCCGCGAAAGCAAAGGGCATGACGGATGCACAGCACGGGGAGCTGCTTGCCGTCATCGGCCTTGCCGGACAGACGAACCATCTGGTCACGGCCATGCAGATTCCCGTCGATCCTGAATTCGACGTCAGCCGGCGCTGAAAACGCAAAAAGGCCCGCAGGCATCGTCTGCCAGCGGGCCTTCGATCATCGATCGCGCTTATTAGCGGTCAGACGTTTCCGTCGTCTGGGCTTCTGCGGCAAGAACAGCGACGTTGATGCCGTTGTTCACTGCCAGCAACCTCTTGCGAACAAGGACGCCCATGACGCGCGCCGCCGTCGAGAAGGTCATCGTGTCAAGCGGACCTTCGCCCTCCCAGGGCTTGGTTAACCGCTCGGTGACGGCCGAGACGATATTGTTGGGCACGATGTCGGTGCATTCGCGCATTGCTTCGAAAACGACGCTGAGAGGGAAGATCCGCCCTTCGAACGTCACGATCGGTTCGGTGACTTCGCTGTCCCACTCCTCGAAAGCGTAAAGCGCCTCGCGGAACAGCTGCTGCAGAGTGATGGGGGCATGACCCTCATGAAGGGGCGGCAAGGCATTCGACATGTCTGTCTCCTTTCAATTGGAAGTCCGGCGCATGATATGAAAGTATCGGTCTCCTCTGAGACCAGGCGCTGCTTCTTCAGTTTGGCGCGCCCCGAACACAGTCCATGGGGGCAAGCGGCGCGGCAAACCATCTTGTGACCGGCGCAACGCGGGACACACACAAAATGTTCCCACCGGTCATTTAACTTGATCAAGTCTATAGATTAATCGCGACTTGAAAAGCCTCTTTGAGAATTTTCTGCATTTCCCTTTATTTTTGAAGGGCTTCGCGTAGAGTAAAATGACAGGTCGTAAGCGGAGGATGCACGAATCCCTCCCGGAACGATGAAAGGGAGACCATGTGTGGCAATCATGAAAATGAGCATGGGCATGAACACGGCCACGATCATCAACCGATCGACTGGCGTGAACATGGGATCAAAATCATTCCCGGCAATGCCCTCGACCCGAATACCGCTCAGACCCCGGGCATGAACCGCGCGACCGCGATCAACAATGCCCGCGCCGGCGCTGAGAAGATCTGGGCCGGAACCGTGACGATCCACGCCAACGCCAAGACCGGCGCCCACCATCATGGCGATCTCGAAAGCATCATCTATGTCGTCAAGGGCAAGGCACGGATGCGCTGGGGCGACAATCTGGAATTCGTGGCCGAAGCCGGTCCCGGCGACTTTATCTTCGTGCCGCCCTATGTACCGCATCAGGAGATCAACGCCAGCCGCGACGAGACGCTGGAATGCGTGCTTGTGCGCTCCGGACAGGAACCCGTTGTCGTCAATCTCGATATCGAGCCGGTGGAAAAGCCGGAAAATGTCCTGTGGAAGGACCCGATCCACCGTTGATCTGCACATTTTTCAGGCAAAAATCCATTTGCCGCTTAAATAAACTACAATATTTGTAGAAAATTAGTTTCTGCTTTGCGCTGCACTGAAAAGAGTTTTTCAGAACTGCGCTGCACAACGCATGATCCTGCTTGGCGATGCGAACACGCGCCTGAGATGATTAAGCCGTCAACGAGATAACGGTCTCGATCATCTGAAACAGGATTTCCCATGACTGAAAAGCTTTCTAGAGGTTTCGACGCGCTGCGCCTTTCCCGCCGCGCCGGCCTTGCCGCCATCCTTGCCTCTGCTGTCGCCGTTTTCGGCTTGACGGCAACCGCCACGCCGTCCTTCGCCGCAGACAAGACGATCAAGGTCGGCATCATGAGCGGCGAGGACGAGGATGTCTGGCGTGCAGTGACCGCCGAGGCCGCCAAGAAAGGTCTGAAGATCGAGCCTGTCGTCTTCAACGACTACACCCAGCCGAACGAGGCACTGGAGCGCGGCGAAATCGACGCCAATGCCTTCCAGCACAAGCCCTACCTCGACAACCAGATCAAGCAGCACGACTATCATATCGTCGTCGCCGGCTATACCGGCATCTGGCCGATCGGCCTCTACACGAAGAAGTACAAGACCGTCGCCGAGCTTCCGAAGGGCGCCGTCATTGGCGTGCCGAACGACCCGTCCAACGAAGGCCGCGCGCTGCTCGTTCTGCAGCATGAGGGCATCATCAAGCTCAAGGACGGCACCGGCATCCTCGCCACGGTTGCCGACATCGCTGAAAACCCGAAGAACGTCGACATCAAGGAGTTGGATGCCGGCATCGTCGGCCGTTCGATCGACGATCTTGACGCGGCCGTCGTCAACACCGACTGGGCGCTGAAAGCAGGGCTCTCGGCGAAAGACCGCATCGCGCAGGAGCAGACCGAAGGCAATCCCTACCGCAACTTCATCGCCGTCAAACAGGGCAGCGAGAACGAAGCCTGGGTTAAGACGCTGGTCGCCTCCTACCAGAATGACACCGTCAAGGCCGAATTCGACAAGGTCTACAAGGGTACGGGCCAGAGCGCCTATTGATATCAGAACGGCGCGGGGGACAGCGCTGAGCGGCAAGGCGGCCGGGGCATCTTGCCCGGGCCGCCTTCGGTATTTTTCTCCACGGGATGCGATGACGTTGGCTGAGAAGTTCGTGGAGAGCGTCACCCCCCTCTGTCGCTTTCGCGACATCTCCCCCACAAGGGGGAGATCGTGGGGAGTATACCGCCCGCGCCGCAAAACAAATCAGCGAAGCACCCGCGTATGGAATCTGTGCTCCCTGGTGATGGCTTGCCAAACATTACCAATCTCCCCCCTTGTGGGGGAGATGTCACGAAAGTGACAGAGGGGGGTATAATGGCTTCTGCACCCAGAAAGTCCGCCTTTTAAGAAGAGACGCATTATGAATTCTTTCACCCCAGCCACCGCCATAGACGGACAGGCGCCACCTGAACGTTCGACCGGCGACGAGATCGTCCGCCTGGTGGACGTGCGCCGCCGGTTTGGCACGACGCCGGCGCTGGATGGCATCTCGCTGAGCGCGCGCCGCGGCGAAATCGTCGGCATCATCGGCCGCAGCGGCGCCGGCAAATCGACGCTGATCCGTTGCCTGAACGGGCTGGAGCGCGCCGATAGCGGTGAAATCCATATCGAAGGCCGTGACATCGCCCGCTTGTCGGAGAAGGAACTGCAGCCGCTGCGCCGCCGCATCGGCATGGTCTTCCAGCATTTCAATCTGCTATCCTCCAGAACCGTCGAGGAAAATATCGCCCTGCCGCTGAAGATCGAGGGCGTCGGCAAGACGGAACGATTGCAGCGGGCCCGCGAGCTGCTCGAACTCGTCGGCCTCGCCGACAAGGCCAAGGCCTATCCTTCCGCCCTGTCCGGCGGCCAGAAGCAGCGCGTCGGCATTGCCCGCGCCCTTGCAGCCCGGCCCGCAATTCTCCTGTCGGATGAGGCAACCTCGGCGCTCGACCCTGAAACTACACGGTCGATCCTTTCACTGCTGAAGGACATCAACCGCAAGCTCGGCCTGACGATCCTGCTCATTACCCACGAGATGGAGGTAATCCGCTCGATTGCCGACCGTGTTGCCGTCATCGATGCCGGCCGGATCGTCGAAGAAGGCTCGGTATGGACCGTTTTCGCCAATCCTCGGCAGGACATCACCGCCAGCCTGCTGAGCAGCGCCCGTCCGCAGCTTCCCGAACATATCGCCGCTCGCATGTCCCCGACATCCGGTACCGAAGCCATTCTCAGTGTCGAGCTTGCCGGCCCTGAGGCGCAAGGCGCGCTCTTTGCCGAGCTTTCGGCCGCTCTTCCCCGCTCTTTCCGCCTGGTCCATGGCGGCATCGACCATATCCAGAACCAGCCGGTCGCCCGCTTTTTCATCGCGGTACCGACGCGCGACGCGAGTTTGCCGACCCAGGTCAGTGATTTTTTGAAAGCCCGCTCCGCCCGGGTGGAGGTTCTAGGCTATGACAACTGACGTAATCCTCGGCCTGCTTTGGCGCTCCTTCTGGCAGACCATCTGGATGACCGGTGCATCCGGCTTCCTCTCCCTGATTATCGGTCTGCCGCTCGGCCTTGCCCTCGTCGCAACGGGTCGCGGCGGCATTGCCGAACAAGGGGCGATCAACCGCGTCCTCGGCATCCTGGTCGACGGATTCCGCGCCGTGCCCTTCATCATCCTGCTCATTGCCCTGATCCCGCTGACACGCTGGATCGTCGGCACGGCGCTCGGCACGACAGCCGCCATCGTGCCGCTGACCATCGCCGCGATCCCCTATTACGCACGCGTCGCCGAGGTCTCGCTGCGCGATGTCGATCGTGGCCTGATCGATGCGGTACGTGCGATGGGCGGCAATCGCTGGACCATCATTCGCGAGGTGCTGATACCGGAAGCCATGCCCGGCATCGTTGCCGGTTTCACCGTAACCATGGTGACGCTGATCGGCGCTTCCGCCATGGCAGGCACGATCGGTGGCGGCGGCCTCGGCGACCTTGCCATCCGCTATGGCTACCAACGCTACGAGACGAACGTCATGATCGCCGTCGTCATTATCCTGATCGTTCTGGTCTGGGGCATGCAATGGCTGGGCGATCGCCTGGCACGCCGGCTCGATCACCGCTAGGACCTTAGCCTACCCTCTCCGCTATTCATGCTCCGCCGCCGGTGCGGCGGAGTTCTGGCGCGGGTCGAGATTGAGCATCGGCACCGTGCCATTCGGAAGCATGGTGGTAGGCAGCTGCCCATTCCATTTTTCCGCCTGGGTCAGAAGGATCAGGTTGGGGTTGTCGCGCAGCGCGTCGCCACGAGCCTTGATCGCCTTGGCTTCGGCATCGCCGCGAAGCTGGATCGCCTCGGCATCGGCTTCCGCCTGCAGCCGCACGGAATCGGCCTGTGCCTGCGCATCAGCGCGGCGGGCATCTGCCGCTGCCTGTGCCTGCGTCACGGTGATCTGCGCCTGCACCTTCTCGCGCTCGGCATTCTGTCGCAGCTTCTGCACTTCGACTTCGGCCAGCATGCGCTGCTCTATGCTGTTCTCATAGGCATCGGAGAAGTCGATATTCTCGACCTGGACGCTGTCGATCTGCACCGGCCCCTGGATACCAGCCTCTATCGCCGCCTGAACGTCGGTGTTGAACTGCGCCCGATTCTGGATGACGGAGGCGGCGGTAAACTTGCCGAATACCGTCTTCACATCCTGCGGCGCACGCCGGGCGATCAGTCGCGATTCCAGATTGCCGATCGAACCAAATTCCGAATAGACATGCTCGACCGCATCCGCCGGCACATGCCAGGAGATGGTCACGCGCATGTCGGCAGGCTGCTGGTCCTGCGAATAGGCCTGCATCTGCGGATGCTCGTTATTCTCGCAGTTCCCGCCGCTTTGGCAGGTCCAGTAGGTCACCTGCTGCGTCACCGGGATTTTGACGACGGTCTCGATCCAGGGAAGCTTGAAATGCAGGCCCGGTTCGGCCGTGCCGACCATGGCGCCGGTGCGCAGGATGACGCCGCGTTCGCCCTGATCGATCGTGTACCATGAACTCAAGACGAGCATCACAACGGCGATAATGGCAATGATGCCGATAAACGCCGTTGCACGGCCCCTGCTCGCCATGGACGCTATGTCGATTTCCCGGTTAGCCATCGGTATCCTCACCATTCCTCAATGCCCGAGACATAGATGAGTCGAACCGAAAATGCACTCACGGCTGCCGAGCCTCTATAAGGCGCGCGATCCGGCCGAGGCGCAGCTGGTCAATCAGACGTCATCCTCTTCTCCCGGCATCCCGACGGAAAAGGCGCAGATGCGCGAGAGATAGGTGAGCGGCAGCCCGGTCTCGGCATGCCAGGCATTGAACTGATCCTGGATCAGCCGCAGATCTTTCTTGCCAGGCTTGCCCTCCGAGATCGGCACGCCGGAAAGCCGCAGGCAGACGAGGACGTCATGGCTCATGACGAAACTGTCGCGGCCGATAGCCCGCAGGAGATATTGCCCGCTCATGCCGCCGAGCCGGTCAGCCCTCTTATCAAGCACGGCGAGCAGGCCGATATGGTCGGTATTCGGCCAGTCGGCAAAAAAACGACCGGCGCTGCCATGCTCATCGGCGATCTGGCGGATGAACTGTGCATTTTTTTGTACCGACATGATCTTGGCGCCGTTGCGCACAACACGCGCGTCGGAAGTCAGATCATGCCAATAGTCATCAGGCGCGAAATTGAGAAAGGCGAGATCGAAACCGGAGAAAGCCGCTTCGAAGCCGGGCCATTTGGCATCGATGATGTTGCGCACGAAGCCTGCATAAAAGACATAGCGCGTCATCTCCGACAAGATGCGGTCATCCGGCAGGGCGCGCAAGGCATCGTGGTTCGGCGTTTTGGGCATCAACGCCTTCAGCGCGTCCGGCCCACCCTTACGCTTCTCGGCCCGTTCCTCAATCTCCGTAAAGCTTCCCATGGCTCTCCCTCTGCGACGCGGCCTATCAAATATTTTATGATCCCATGCCTTTAGGCAAGTGACCCGCACGCAAAGAGAGCCGCCGAAAACACAGCATTCGGATTTGTAACTATAGAGTTGATTGAACTAGCGGTTGAATTAGCCTGAGTGCAATTGAAACGAGTCCAGACTGCACCAGATACCTTCATGAAATTAACTTGAGATTTCGCGCAACGTAGCATTAATTCCAGCGTCGTCGGATCGGAGCCTCGTACCATGAGCAATAAAGACTGGAACTACCCCATCATGGTCATCTGCAAGCGTACCGGGAAGGTTTACACGGTCGCCAATGCGAAGGAAGCGCTGGATATGCTGCTGAATGCCTGGCCCGTGGCGGAAGGCAAGGCCTTCCTGATGGCATTGCAGATCTGCGCCGACGTCGACAGCGGCCACGGATACGCGCTGGAAGCCAGAAACAGTTTTGTCGCGGCGGCGATGGAGGCCAGTGTGCCGATCGAGACGCCCGTCGTTCAATAAAGTACCTCGATGATCGTTGCACTGCTTGTCGTGATTGTCCTCGCAATAGTATTGCGGGGCGTTCTGCGTGTCATTTTCACAGGACTGGCGGTTCTGCTCCTGCTTGCTCTCCTGATCATTGCACTATAGCGCGCCGCTTTGCTGGCTTCCAAGCGGTCACGAAGTCTCCATATCCACCCAAAAATGGAGCCGTGAGCCGCCTTGTCCTTGTGATCGCGCGATATATACCAGTTGGGCCCGGGTTATCTGGGTTTTCGGGGATTTAGTCATGAAGAAGAACATTCGCGCGGCCCTCGCCGCAGCATTGATTTCGTGTGCCTTCGCATCATCCGCACTGGCCTTCGGCGCAATCGCCGTCGACGACCAGCAGGGCCTTTCCGCAAGCGAAGCCGGCTACGGCGTGGGTTGGGGCTCCAGCCGGTCAGAGGCCGAGCACAATGCGATCAAGGAATGCCGCTCAGCGGGCAACGACTCCTGCAAGACGGCCGTCTGGTTCGAGACATGCGGCGCCTATGTCGGCGACCGCGTCAACTACGGCATCGGCTACGGCACCAGCAAGCGCGAAGCCGAGCGCATGGCGCTGGACAACTGCCCGCACTGCAAGATCGTCGTCTCCGACTGCCAGTAAACACACGGTCTGGCGCCCCCTGGTGCCATTGGAATATCCCGCCGCGAGCCGATTTCGGGATTGCGGCGGAATTCGATCCGCAGAGTGCTCCAACCGATTTTCCGAAAAATTTCGAAACCTTTTCCGGTCGCGGGAGTTTCGATAGTGATGTCGGAGCACAATAGAAATGAACATGACTGCTGAAACCAGCGATGCTCGCTGGCTTGGACCTGTATATCTACGCATCGGCTATGGCATGCCGGAAACGATAAGAAGCCCCATGGAAGCGCTGAACCATCTTCTCTTCCGTTGGCCGACAATACGGGGCGAAAAATACCATTCCGCAACCGATCTTTGCGGCGCCGCCAGCAAAAATCCGCTTCTGTACGAGCAGGCGAGACATGTGTTCGTTGAAGCCTGCGCCGAAGCTGGTGTGCTGGATTAGGTCTGATATTTCTTTCCAGTCGCAGAATGAAGTTGTGCTTCCGGCTTGCCGGAGCATATCGGACGTCGTTTGCTTGGGGCGTCCCATGCTTCTGCCAAACAGAGCAAGCTGCCCCGTCCGGGTTCGCGCACGGAAAAATTCGTCAGGCGAGCCATAGGCGTCAATAGCCACCACGAACCCCGGAGCCTGCCTGCCCGCCATCGGGTGTTCGCGGGAGGCTGTCGATCGTAGCGCCGCCATCGGCGGGCAAAACCGTAACGCCGGGCAGGATCGCGCGCCATAAGGAACGCTTCTTGCAGGCTTAC
The DNA here is from genome assembly GCF_001999485.2 of Rhizobium sp. P44RR-XXIV. Taxonomy (NCBI): domain Bacteria; kingdom Pseudomonadati; phylum Pseudomonadota; class Alphaproteobacteria; order Hyphomicrobiales; family Rhizobiaceae; genus Rhizobium; species Rhizobium sp. P44RR-XXIV. The sequence continues at coordinate 246,580 of NZ_MPVZ02000026.1, forward strand.
CGAAGCATTTACGTTTCGGAGGTAATGCGTTTTGAAACGAAACACTTTACGGCCATTTCCAGCTGTGACGCTTGTACTTGGAGAGGATGGCGGCTACCGCCGCGTCAATTCGGTACATCAGGTCGCTGAACTTCTGCTGGAGCATTGGCCGCTCGAAAACGGCGAGGAATATGTTGCCGCGGTCCGCGTTTGCCTTGAGGCGATGCTGGGTGCTGCCCCGCCAGAGGCTGCAAGGGAAGCCCTGATCAGGGCTGCACGGGAGGCGGGCATATCCGTCATGCAGTGAAATCGTCACTTCCCGCCGCAAGCGATTGGAATTCAACAAGAAGCCATTCATCTTTTGTGAACCACTGCAAGCGATTGTTCCAACAAAGGCAGGCGATTCGCCACGCCATTGACGGAGAGATTATGTCGCTTTTAGCATTCCCGGCCGACAGGCGTACCAGCGATATCAGGCGGTGTGCCAACGCCCTGCTGCAGCTTCACGGCGAGGAAGCCAATCGTTTCTGGCGCTCGGAAATGGCAGGTTTTGCCGCCACCTTGACAGAGCAGGGAATGGACGAAGACGAAATCTCGCGGCAAGCCGCCCTCTTCATGCATGCTATCCAGATGGAATTGCAGCTCGCCTTTGCTGAGGAAGAGCTGAATGCCTCAGCCTAGAGTTGTCATTTCGGCAACCTGCAGGATGCAACGGGCTTGTCGCCGCCGGTCGGCGACTTGATCTGCACGGTCCATTCTGCGTTGAGGAAATGAAATCCCTTCGAAGAAACGACGCCGACGATCTGTGTGCAGGCTTTCCTGGCATCGGCAGTCGGTAGATCGATCGTCGCGGTCACCGTGTATTTCCGGCTGGAAACCTGACACGGCGCCGTGAACAAGCCAGTATTGTCTATCATCTTACAGACCCGGTACGCATTTGTTACCGGATCATCAGCAGCCATTACAGAATTGGCGACCACCAAAACAGTAGCCGCCGCTAAAAATAATCTCATTGAAAACCCCGTTCCCCTGCGGCGGCACGGTGCCAGAGCATGTTTCGTCTTGCAAGGCATGTTGCGCGGATTTGCGTTGACTGTCTGGAAATACAACGCAAGTAGAGGCAACTTGTTCGCCCCGGTCGAGGCACGCACGATTTGCAAGGGATATCCGGCTAAGGGCCAGCCGACAATTTGGCAAATTGGCACTGAAGAACTTCGCGATCCGAAGCCACAGCCATCACCCGCAACAGCATCCAATAGCGACATTTCGCAGCTTTGCCGCGAGCGCTCGGACAGGTGAAAAACGCCAGCCTGGAAGTACCATATTAACTTTTGCGATATTAGAACATAACAGATTAGTAAAACTATATCCGGAACCAAAGCGATGACCGAATCCTCGCCAGAAAGCCGAACAGCCGCGCGAAAGCGGACACTTCTTGGAGCCAAGATCATCTTCAACGATGGACGCTCGGTCTTCGACTGCATCGTCAGAAATCTCTCTGATACGGGTGCGATGATCCAGATTGAAAACCCGCTCTCAGCCCCAAGCAGCTTCAATCTCCAGCTCGCTGACAACAGGCTCATGGCCTGCGAAGTCCGCTGGCGAAAGATCAACAGCCTCGGCGTTCAATTCATGTAAGGGCCGCCGCTACAGCGGCGGGCTATGATCGAGCAGCCATGCACTACGACGACAGACTTTGTTTCCGCTTGTCCTGTTGTCCCGCCCCCACGAAACGCCCGGCGCGCCTCCCCTTCCGAACGAAACCACCTCGCCACGCGAGATGAATCGGCCTATGAGACAGGCGACAGGCATCCACGAATTCGAGGGTTTTCCGTGACGCAGAGAAAATGGAGCAAGGCGGTCACCATCGCCCTTGAGAAACCGGACGAATGGGTCGTCATCGACACAACCCAGGCCGCAAGCTGGGCGCTGATCGAAGATTGGCCGCTTGAAGAGGCTCCTGCACTGGACCACGCCTTATCCGTCTGCGCCGACGTGATCAGTGGCAAACGAACTCCCGAACAAGCCCGGCTGGCATTTATCAAAGCGGTCAAAGAAGCCGAGATACCGATGAAGGAAGACTGAGGGTCTCTGGGCGACCATGATCTGACGATTTGTCCGCATGGAGACAGGCGATAAGCTGTTGAGACGGGCGGCATCGTCCTCAATGGCGTACCCATCATGACTGATCGCGCGAGCCAATCATTGATCACTGGCGCACATAATTATGTGCAGGTGAACCCTAATGTGACAGTGAAGTTCAAGACGGCTTCAGGCTTTGTAGAACTGACAGTGCTCCGGATGACAGCTATCGCCAATGCAGCTGGCGCTCATGTGCAAGCGAGCTTTTCTGGGGAGGTAACGGTCTGCGATGGGATTAGTAGCGGTACAATCAAGGCGTTTGCCGATATCGAAGCCTTTTCATGGCCACCGAACGGTTCTTCTGCTGCTGACGGCACATCTCGCTAAGCGACCTTCGCCATCGTTCTTTATCGAATTTCCACAAAATTAGACACAGACGGCGAAATTTTTAGGTTTGACCCTAACGGGTCATAGACTATTGCAGCGGTTGGTTGTGCGGCTGAGAGCGGGGGACTCAAATATGCAGGCAACGAAGACGTTGCATGGTGGCTTCGATCTGATACGAGTGATTGCGATTTTTCTCGTCATCGTCGTTCATGTATGTGGCGAATTTTTCACCCCAATGGCGCATGGCTGGATTGCCGTTAACATCTATGACAGCTTGGCACATATTTGCGTGCCGTTGTTCTTTATACTCAGCGGCGCGCTAATCGTGCCGCGCACAGATTCGGTAGGCAAGACTACCGAGCGTGTCTTGAAGCTCGCAATTCCGCTTTTATTTTGGTCCTATGTATATCTCGTTTGGTATCGTGAGACAGGGATCACTTGGGGTTATCTCTGGAATTTTCCGGCGCCCCGCGTTTGGGAGCCAACGGTCATACTGTCGATAATCGCATCTCCGCTGGTTTTTCACTTTTGGTTCATTTACGCCATGATTGGGCTCTACATGTTTGTGCCCGTTCTGCAGGTCTTTTTTCAACACTCAACCATCGAAAAAAGGGTCGCGTATCTGATCATTTGGTTTATCGGATCCTCGTGCATTCCGTTGCTGAACCACTGGTCTCCAGCAGATGCGGTTGGAGTGGATTTACGATATTTTGCTAGTTACGCCGGATACGCATTTTTGGGGGCTGTCCTCGCTGATTTTGTCCCGTCCAACCGCGCGGCTATTACGCTCGCTGCAATTTCATTCCTGTGCGCGATTGGAGCGGCATATCTCACATATTTGGATGCAGTCAGCTCCGGAACTCCCAACGAGTTTTTTTATAAATATCATTTGCCTTTCATGTTGGTGTCAGCTGCCGCAGCTTTCCCGGTGCTTTCCAAGCTGGGACCGACGTTGCCACAGATGTTCCGCAACATCGTTTCATCACTTTCAAGGGCAACCTTCGGCATCTACATCTTGCATGCCATCGTCCTAAGATATGCGCTTGATGTCTTTGCAGGACTTCGAACCATCTACCCAGCAATTAGCATTCCGGTGCTCTCCATCACGGTTTTTGGCACCTCGGCAATATTGGTAATTACGCTGAGGCAGATCCCAGGTGTCAGGCGCTACCTGCTTCCAGGATAAAGCCTTGAAACTATAAAGCTCAAGGGACGCTTCATCCTCTCGATCAACGACGTTCCCGAGATTCGTGCGCTCTTTGCAGGATGCCAATTTCAACCTGTGGATTTGACGTATTCAATCACCTAAGGACGCACTACAGACGCGAGAGAGTTGATTATCTCGAATGTGTAGGGGGAACTAATGAAGCTGGTCGCATTGCCTCGGAGCTACTTCGCTCTAATGGTCGGCTCCGGTTGTCTAGCATGGTTTCTGCCGATCGCGATGGCATCGGCGGCGAACGCCGTGGACGAACAGATCAACCATGCTCTGTCTGTCGAGTGGGCGATGGGTCATTGCGACCAGTCTCAGATACCCGCTATGGCGGTATCGGTCGCCGCTATGACAATTCAAGGCGCGGAGGTCGATACTGTCGAGAGGTTGCGTCAGGATTTACGGACGCGTGTTGCGGCATACTACCCAAATCCAGAAAGCGCGTGCTATGCCCTCCTCAAGGCATTCAAGTTGGACTCGCCATAAGCAACTACTTTGTCAGCCATTTTGCATTTTCGGAAACCGCACTTTCCCGTGTAGAATTTGCGAATTCTCTCAGCCGGCTGCAATCTAGAAAGGGACAATTGTGTCTGAACCCACTTCCGAAAGGAATAGGCTCGAACTCATCAAGGATCTCACTTCCAAGGCATATGTGGCTCAGGTCGACTATGGAAAGTGGGTTTTGGCCTCGCTCATTACTGTGCATGGTGGCGCGATTGCCCTTCTGCTCAACGGTGGCGACAAACTGCCAAAGGGCTTGCTGGGCGCATGCGTGCCATGGCTGGTATTTGGATTGCTTTTCGCAATCCTTACCGGAGCATTCGCCTAGATCAACTTCACGGTGGCTGGGGCGACCTACCTAAGGATCCTGGTCTCGATCTTCAACAACACCCCAATTGGATCTAGCAGAGGCAGCATTTTTGCAGCGCGCTTGACCATGTTCACAGCTATAGTCATGTGCATCGGATCAATAATTTGCTTCGTTGCAGCCGCCCTCAATGGCCGTAAAGTCCTGAGCCTCATTCCTTAGTCGAATGGCTGTCGCTAGCGGATAGTGGCGTACTACTTGAACGCGACGATGAAACACACTAGGACAAAAAATTCCGGAAGTCCGTGTCAAAATTCCGGAAAATCGCGTCCTGCTACAGCAATCGCCGACCGAAAACTACCTGGTGTTTTGATGGTAGCGGAGGAGGGATTTGAACCCCCGACACAAGGATTATGATTCCTCTGCTCTGACCTACTGAGCTACTCCGCCATATCAACGCTTGATCTCTGAATATCATGCGTAGAGGTCAAACGAACCGTCGCTCGAAAAGCGTTGGCCCGTCGGTTGAGCGGCTTATAAGGTGCGGCTCGGCTTTGTGTCAAGCGGATGATGTGGAAAAATCAGTGCTTTCTCATTGCCGAAGCCGACTGGCCGTCAAGCAGCGACCGGACTGGCAAGCAGAGCCTTCAGCGAGGCCTCGGCGACCGGCTCGCGCTCAGAGCGTTCGATGAAGCCGCCGCCATAGACGCGGGCGTCGTCGCCCGGCGCCGAATAGAGCGCGCAGGCCTGTCCGGGCGCAACGCCGGCTTCGCCGATCGTCAGGTCGACGTAGATGCCGCTGGCGTCGATGCGCAGAACGGCCGGCGACGGCGCGCGGGTGGAGCGGACCTTGGCGTAACAGGCAAAACCCTCGCCGGAAGCGGCCTCAGCCAACGGCTCGTCGCCGAGCCAGTTGACGTCTCGCAGATAGACGCGGTGCGTTTCCAGCGCTTCCTTCGGGCCGACGATGACGCGGCGCGAGCGGGCATCGAGATAGACGACATAAAGCGGCTCGCCGGTGGCGACACCGATGCCGCGGCGCTGGCCGATTGTATAATGCAGAATGCCCTCATGCTGGCCGAGCACACGGCCATCGAGATGCACGATCTCGCCGGCGAGCGCCGCATTCGGCTTCAGCTTGGCGATCACGTCGGAATACTTGCCTTGCGGCACGAAACAGATGTCCTGGCTGTCGGCCTTCTTGGCGACGACGAGGCCCATTTCCTCGGCAAGCGCGCGCGTCTCGGCCTTCGGCATGCCGCCAAGCGGAAAGCGCAGATAGTCGATCTGCTCCTGCGTGGTGGCAAAGAGGAAGTAGCTCTGGTCGCGATCGGCATCGGCCGGGCGGTAAAGCGAACGGCGGCCGGGATTGTCGGCGGATGGGTTCGGGCGCGAACGAATGTAGTGGCCGGTCGCCAGAGCATCGGCGCCGAGCTCCTTGGCGGTCAGCAGAAGGTCGGCGAACTTGACGGTCTGGTTGCAGGCGACACAGGGGATCGGCGTCTCGCCAGCGACATAGCTCTCGGCGAAAGGATTGATCACCGTCTCCCGGAAGCGCTTTTCATAATCGAGCACGTAATGCGGGATGCCGAGCGTTTCGCAGACCCGGCGCGCATCGTCGATATCCTGGCCGGCGCAACAGGAGCCGGCGCGATGCACGGCTGCGCCATGATCATAGAGCTGCAGCGTAATGCCGAGCACATCATAGCCCTGCTGCTTCAAAATTCCGGCAACGACGGAGCTGTCAACGCCGCCCGACATGGCGACGACGACGCGGGTATCTTCCGGCCTCTTGTCAAAATCCAGTGTATTCACGGTCGTTGCCGCCAGTCTTGAACGATCTTCGATGCTGCCGAGCGGAATGACTTTTCTGCGAAAAGCCGTCACGCTCTCTCTATTTGATTTCGCATGATCTTACCCAAAAACCGTTACACACTTTTTGGGATCATGCTTCTCACCGCTGGATGCCATGCAAAAGCGGCGAATTTTCATCATGCGGGGCGTATCGGCCGCTCTTTGCGGCCCGCCTCAATTGTGGAGGGATATAGAAAGGATTGCCATCCGGCGCAAGGGGCAGGCCGATATGCGAATCACCCCCTGGCTTTCAAATGCCCGATCAGATTGCGCCCACGACGCAGCACGGTGACGGCCGACCCGACCGCGACGATCCACAGCGCAATGGTCAAGACCCACATGCCGCCGGTCCACAAGGCCTCGACAATGGAGAGGAGCGCCGCCGCGGTGATGACCGCCATGCGATGCTGCTTGGCCATCGGCCCACCGAAATCGCTGGGATTGCCTGTCGCGCGCCCGAGCTCGCGGACATAGGCCGTCAGCACGGCAAAGGCGGCAGCAGCCCAGCCGAGCCCGGGAGACGCGATGCCGTAGCCGATGCCGGCGAAAATCAGGATATCGGCGATGCGGTCCGGAAATTCGTTCCAGAAGGGCCCATCAGCTTCCCCCTTGCCGCCTTCGACGGCCACCATTCCATCCAGCAGATTGCAGAGCAGGCGCAGCTGGCAGAACAAGGCCCCGAGGATGAGCAACAGCACGCGCGTTCCCGTGCCGCCGGCACCGGAAAGCCAGAAGCTGGCGCCGGCCAGCGCTGCCATCGCCATGCTCGCCTGCGATATCTGGTTCGGTGTGATCGAAAGCGCGGTCATGCGCCGCGCCAGGGCCTGCGCCCATCGCGTATTGCGGCTGGCCAGCGGCCGCCTGTCTCCTATCCCCTCACCCGCCATGGCTCTCACCCGTCATGCTTCGGCGCCTCCCGCCGGAAATCGAATAATTGTAGATCGCCGCATAGCTCGACGACACCAGCAGCGGCACGGCAATGGTCTTCAGGATCTCCGGTGTGCCGCTCAAGGCATGGATGGTCACCAGGATCGCAGCAGAGCCCAGGCACGCAATCAGCGGCGGCGCCCAGAGGACCGTGAAGCCATTGAACCGCCGCGATAGCGCCTCCACGGCAGACTTCAAAAACAGTGTCAGGCAGCCCGACAGCACGCCCTGCACGAGACCGGCAATCAAAGGACGCGGCATCGGATGCGCGCGATTGGCGAAGACGGCCCAGCCGCCCATGGCGAGGAACGCGAAAAGCACATGCACGATGCTGCTGCCGGCAAGCGCTTTCAGCCGGCCGGTCATGACACGGACCACCAATAGCGGACGAGATGGAAGAAGATCGGCGCCGAGAAGACGACCGAATCCAGCCGGTCGATCAGCCCGCCATGACCTTCGATCAGGTGACCCCAATCCTTGACGCCGCGATCTCGCTTGATCGCCGACATCACCAGCCCGCCGAAGAAGCCCATGATCGTAATGACAAAGGCAAGCAGCCCGGCCTGCAGTGGTGTGAACGGCGTGACCCACCAGAGGGCAGCGCCGATCAGCGATGCGCTGACGACACCGCCGACAAAGCCTTCGACAGTCTTTGATGGCGACAGCCGCGGCGCGATCTTCGTCTTCCCGAAAAGCTTGCCCCAGACATATTGGAGCACGTCGCTGAGCTGCACGACGATCACCAGGAAGGCGATCAGCAGTACGTTGCGGCCCTCATAGCCCGGAATATGCAGGGTGAGCAGCGCCGGCACGTGCGAGGCGCAGAAGACGCAGATCATCAGCGCCCATTGCACCTCGGCGATACGCACGAGAAACCGCTCGGTATCGCCGCGCAGCACCGCGATGATCGGCATGAACAGGAAGGCGTAGACAGGAATGAAAATCGAATAGATGCCGTATTGCTCGGCCCAGAGCAGATAATATTGCACCGGCACAGCGACGAAGAAGGCGGCTGCAAGCGCCCAATGATCGGCCCGTTTTGTGTTGATCAGCGTCACGAATTCGCGCAGCGCCGCAAAGGAGCAGAAGGCAAACAGCAATATGACGCCGGCACGGCCCGCCACAAAGGCGATGCCGATCAGCACCACCATCACCCACCAGGCCTTGATGCGCGCATTCAGGTTTTCAATCGCCGCATTCGATCCATCCGGCGACAGGCGCTGTTCGAGCACATGGCCGACAATGGAGGCGACGATCAGCACGCCGAAAATGCCGAGAACGAGATGGATCAGATCGGCGCTGGCAGCACTCATGCTCAATCCCCCGCCCGCTTCGGCGCAAGCGCCAGCAGGGCCGCTTCGGCCCTCGCCAGGAAATCCGCCTTCTCTTCGGCCTCGCCGATGTGCAGGGCCTCGCCGAAGGTAACTGTGCAGATCAACGGAATGGGCACGAACTCGCCCTTCGGCATGACGCGATTGAGATTGTCGATCCAGACGGGAACGAGATCGATATCCGGGCGAGCCTGGGCGAGATGAAAGAGCCCGCTCTTGAACGGCTGCAGCGGCACCTCGGTCAGATTGCGGGTGCCCTCTGGAAACAGGATCAGGGACGAACCGTCATCCAACGCCTGCGTCATCTGCGTAACCGGATCTTCCTTGCGCGCTTCCCGGTCCCGCTCGATCAGCACTGCATTGAAGACATCGCGGCCGATGAAGCTGTTGAGAGAGGATTTCAGCCAGTAATCGGCGCCAGCAACCGGCCGAACGCGCTGGCGCAGCCTCGGCGGCAACACCGCCCAGATCAGGATGAAATCGCCATGGCTGGAATGATTGGCGAAATAGATGCAGCCGCGGGTATTCATGCCGCTCTCGGGCCAGATTGCCCTCACCGCCGTAATGGCCCGCGCGAAAAGCACGATCGCAATCGAGACGGGCTTTGCCAGCCACTCGATCGGCGTGCCCATTCCTTCCCCGAGAATGTTCTTCCGCAATGCCTCCATGACAAAGAGATAGGCCCGTTTGGCAAAGCTCGATAGTGCGCCGGCACGACTTATCCACAACCCCTGCAACAATGGAAGAAACCCGGCGCAACTTGCGTCGCACCGGGTTTCGGATTTGGCTCTTGGGAGGAGCAAATGGATGTCTCCACCTCCTGCCGGAGGAGAAGAAGCTTAGTCGACGTTAAAGACCAGCGGCTTGGCCTGGCGGATCGCGTGATGTGCCGTCAGCTTGGCAAGCACCTCATCGCTGATCGGACCATCGACATAGAGCAGCGCGATGGCATCGCCGCCCTGCTTGTCACGACCGAGCTGGAAGTTTGCGATGTTGACGCCGGCAGAACCGAGCGTCGTGCCGATGAAGCCGATCATGCCGGGTACGTCGGTATTGGCGAGATAGACCATGTGATTGCCGACATCGGCATCGAGGTTGATACCCTTGATCTGGATGAAGCGCGGCTTGCCGTCCGAGAAGACGGTACCGGCGACGGAGCGCGTCATGCTGTCGGTGGTAACGGTCAGCTTGATGTAGCCGTCATAGACGCCGGTCTTGTCGCGCTTCACTTCGGCAAGGACGACGCCCTTTTCCTTGATCATGATCGGTGCCGAAACCATGTTGACGTCGGCGACCTGATTGCGGATCAGCCCAGCAAGCAGCGCGCTCGTCAGGGCCTTGGTGTTCATGTTCGCGGTTACGCCGTCGTAGAGGATTTCGATTTCCTTGATCGGATCATCTGTGACCTGGCCGACAAAGGCGCCGAGAACATCGGCAAGCCTGATGAACGGCTTCAGGATCGGCGCTTCCTCGGCAGTGATCGAGGGCATGTTGATGGCGTTGGAGACGGCACCCTTGACGAGGTAATCGGCCATCTGCTCGGCCACCTGCAGGGCAACGTTCTCCTGCGCTTCCGTGGTGGAGGCACCGAGATGCGGCGTGCAGACGACATTCGGCAGGCCGAACAGCGGGCTTTCCTTGGCGGGCTCGACTTCAAAGACGTCGAAGGCAGCACCGGCGACATGGCCGGACTTGATCGCCGCGGCAAGAGCTGCCTCATCGACGAGACCGCCACGGGCGCAGTTGATGATGCGAACGCCCTGCTTCATCTTGGCGATCGCGCTGGCGTCGATGATATTGCGGGTCTTGTCCGTCAGCGGCACGTGCAGGGTAATGAAGTCGGCGCCGGCGAAAAGTTCGTCGAGCTCGACCTTGGTCACGCCCATTTCCTCGGCGCGCTCCTTTGACAGGAACGGGTCGTAGGCAAGCACATGCATCTTCAGGCCGAGGGCGCGGGCAATGACGATGGAGCCGATATTGCCGGCACCGATGATGCCGAGCGTCTTGCCGGTGATTTCGACACCCATGAACTTCGACTTTTCCCACTTGCCGGCCTGGGTCGAGGCGTCGGCAGCCGGAAGCTGGCGAGCAACGGCGAACATCAGTGCGATGGCGTGCTCGGCTGTCGTGATCGAATTGCCGAACGGCGTGTTCATGACGATGATACCACGGCGCGAAGCCGCCGGAATATCGACATTGTCGACGCCGATGCCGGCGCGGCCGACAACCTTGAGGTTCTTCGCCGCCTCGATGATCTTCTCCGTCACCTTGGTGGCGGAACGGATGGCGAGACCATCGTAATTGCCGATGATTTCGAACAGCTTGTCCTTATCCTTGCCAAGCTGCGGCTGGAAATCGACTTCGACGCCGCGATCGCGGAAAATCTGCACGGCGGTTTCCGACAGTTCGTCGGATACGAGAACGCGAGGTGCCATGGTAGGCCTCCTGAAAAAGGTCGGGTAACGATGAATTCGGAATGCTGGGCTCCGCCTATCATCGGGGCGGAGCCGTAAACGCTCAAACTCTCAGGCAGCAGCCTGGGAGAGCGTCGCCTTCTGCGTTTCGAAAGCCCAGGCGAGCCAAGGCATCAGCTTCTGCATATCGGAAGCTTCGATGGTAGCGCCGGCCCAGATACGCAGACCAGACGGGGCATCACGATAGTGGCCGACGTCATAGGCGACGCCTTCCTTTTCGAGGAGCGCGACCAGGCCCTTGGCGAAATTCGCCTGACCGTCTTCGTCGAGAGCGGCAACGTCCTCGTCGACGATCTTCAGGCAGACCGACGTATTGGACTGTGTCTCGACCTTGGCGGCGAGATTCGCAATCCAGCCATTGGCGGCGACGAAGTCGTGAATGACCTTGGCGTTGGCGTCAGCACGGCCGATCAGAGCCTTGAGGCCGCCGAGATCCTTGGCCCAGAGCAGAGCGTCGATATAGTCCTCGACGCAGAGCATCGACGGCGTGTTGATCGTCTCACCGGTGAAGATACCTTCGATGAGCTTGCCGCCGCTGGTCATGCGGAAGATCTTCGGCAGCGGCCAGGCGGGCTGATAGGTGGTCAGACGCTCGACAGCGCGCGGCGACAGGATGATGACGCCATGCGCGCCCTCGCCGCCCAGAACCTTCTGCCAGGAGAAGGTGACGACATCGAGCTTGGCGAAATCGAGGTTCTGCGCGAAGGCAGCCGATGTGGCGTCGCAGATCGTCAGACCCTTGCGGTCGGCCGGGATGAAATCGCCGTTCGGAACACGGACGCCAGAGGTGGTGCCGTTCCAGGTGAAGACCACGTCACGATCAAAATCGATCGTGGAAAGATCAGGAAGCTCGCCGTAACCGGCTTCGAGCTTGCGGACGTCCTTGAGCTTCAGCTGCTTGACGACGTCGGTAACCCAGCCTGCACCGAAGCTTTCCCAGGCGACCATATCGACGCCACGTTCGCCGAGCAGCGACCAGAGCGCCATTTCGACGGCACCAGTGTCCGAGGCTGGAACGATGCCGATGCGGTAATCCGCTGGCACTTCGAGAATTTCGCGGGTAAGATCAATGGCTTGCTTCAGCTTGGCCTTACCGACTTTCGCGCGGTGCGAACGGCCGAGAGCCGCGTCGGAAAGAGCGTTAAGTGTCCAACCTGGACGCTTCGAGCATGGACCAGAAGAGAAATGGGTATTATTCGGACGGATGTCCGGCTTGGCGAGCTTAGTCATAATGCTATCCTCTCAGATAGAAAGCTCCTCGTTGGGGAGGAGTGTCCCGCCGCTGGATATATTGGAAGCCGCCAGTGAGCGCAACAGCAAAATGCGCCTGCGGCGTAAGATCACAAATCCGTGCGTAAAGTTTGATGAAGGGGCAAGGTACACGCAATGGAGTCACGCTAAATTAAGCCTCACAAAGACTGGTTTATGTGCCGACGCGCAATCATATAAGTCCTGGCGCCGATTAATTGGCGCCGACGGAAAACAACAAGTGTGCTCGATGTCTCTTACTGCATTTGCCGAAAGCCCACTCGTCCTCATGCAACCTATCCCGGTCTATCTGATCAATATTGACAGGGCGGCGGACAGGCTGGCGGAAATCGAGCGGCAGAGCGGCGAGTTCGGTTTCCGGTTTGAAAGAATCAACGGCGTGGACGGCGCGCTCGTCCCGCGAGATCAGTGGATCGACGTCGATCACGCCCGCTTTGAGCGGCGCCATGGCCGAACCATCCTGTCCGGGGAATATGGTTGCTATCGAAGCCATCTGGCGGCTTTGCGTAAGTTTCTCGCGAGTGGTGACGACATGGCCTTGGTCATCGAGGATGACGTGGCCTTGGATGCAGATTTCCTTACCCGCGCCGTCGCGACCAAAGAGGCGGCGCCAACTGCCGATCTGATCAAACTCGTCAATCATCGTTGGCGCGGTTTCCGTGCCACGGCCAACAGCCGGAAAGGCGATGTCGTCGGTCGCTGCCTTTTCGGGCCTCAGGGTTCGACGGCCTGCTACCTCGTGACACGCAAGGGCGCGGAAAAGATCGTCAAAGCGTTGGCCGTGATGTCTCTGCCCTGGGATGTCGCCATCGAACGCGGCTGGGACATGCATGCATCCATATTCACCACCAATACCAATATCGTTGGCTTCAGCCGGCTGCAGAGAAGCACGATGATCGGCTGGCGCCGCGACTATCGTGCCGCCAAGGCTTCCCCGTGGCGACGCATACCCGCGCATCTGTTCCGCACGTTGGATTTCTTCCGGCGTATTGCCTACATCCTGACGACGCCATAGGCATTGGCCCTACCAGGTGGTAATCCGCAGGCCGATCCGAATTTCGTGACGCGACAGCGCGCCATCGCGCCCCATCGTACCGCCTGCACCGGCTGCCGTATCGCCAGCGGAATAGCCGAACATGTCGCCGCCTGCGACATGGGAGAAACGATAACCGAGGTCCACCTTCACATTCGGCGCAACCTCGTAGGCCACACCTGCCATCAATGCGTAAGTCATGCGCCAATCGCTATCACCGGGATAGCGCGTGCTGACCGCGGCAGCGCCACCGCAGCCTGAGCCGCCGTCGACGCAGGAGCCGACTGCATTGACATTGCTCCAGGAAATCCGGGTCGCACCGAGACCGGCACCCAGATAGGGCGTGAAGCCCGCAAGGGTCCCAAGATCGACATAGCCATTGACCATCAGGCTGCCGGCCCTGAACGAGGATCGCGCCTTAGTGGAGCAGCCCGTGCCACCTGCCCCGCCGGAGCACGGCAAGCCGCTCGACACTTGGCCATCATAGTCGCCACTGAAGAAATCGCCGGTAACGTCAGCGCGCAACAGATCATTGAATTGATAGCCGACGCCGAGACCGCCGGAGAAATCGCCGCCGAACCGGTTGGAATCGAAGCTGCCCGAGCTGTAGTCGCCACTGGCCGGATCGAAGGCGCGGAATTTCGTATCGGTACGGCTGGCGTTGACGGCATAGCCGACATCGCCGCGGACATACCATCCCTTCGCATCCTTGACGCTCACTTCCGGCATCTTGATTTCCGGCGGCGGCGCATCGCCGGCAAGGGCAGCGCCCGCCGATGCGACTGCCATCGCTGCGGCCAGCGCCAAAGCGTCGAAACGGATCATTACCCCCTCGCCTTCCATCTTTCTGCGGGTGCCCGCATATCGAATTGGTCGCTTCATTGGCCTTTCCAGCACCCAAAAAGAGGGGCCGTGACCGGGAAGCCACCATTCTCATTTCATTAACCATAGGGAATTCATGGTTAACGAAGCTTTAAGGCGCGGGAAAATTGCTTAACGGGAGAGGAGAAAAAGCAAAAACCGCCCGGGGGAAACCGGACGGCTTTTCAATGGCTTGCGCGAAGGGCGCTTACTTGTAGACGGGCTGGATCGGAATATCGGCCGGCGGCATGTAGCTTGCAGTCTGGCATCCGCCGAAGGTGTAGCGAGCACCGATGCGGGCTTCATGCAGGTTGATGCCCTTGTCGTAGCCGGGGCCGCCATTTTCCGCATAACCGAACATATCGCCGCCGGCGACGTGGCGGTAACGATAGCCGACGTCAGCCTTGAGATTGCAGGTCAGGTCGATCGAAGTACCGGCCATCAGCGCGTAGGTGAAGCGCCAGCTGCCGCGACCATTATGGCTGACCGATCCGTCGCACGAGTCCGGATTGGCATCCGAGCACGAGGTGTTCTTCAGGTTGCTCCACTTGACGTAGGTGCCGCCGAGACCGCCGCCGACGTAGGGCGTGAACAAGCCATAGGTACCGAGGTCGACATAGGCGTTGGCGAGCAAGCTATACGCTGTCAGAGACGCCAGATCGCGGGAGGTCGCAGGAACAACCGTGTAGCCCGGGCCACAGCTACCGCAATCACCCTTCGTGGACCCCTTGAAGTCGGACTTGAAGAGATAGTCCAGCGTCACGTCCGTGCGCAGGTAGTTGTTGATCTGATAACCGACACCGCCGCCGAGCGTGACATTGCCATCCAGCTTTGCGCTGTCAAAATCTACCAGGCTGGAATTGGAACCTTGAAAATAGTTGGACCCGCGCAGATTGGTGAAGGCGTAGCCGACATCGCCGCGCAGATACCAGCCGCTGGACTGTGCGACAGACACCTCTGCCGGCTGCTGGGGCTCCGGTGTATAAAGATCAGCAGAGAAGGCTGACGTGCCGACCAGCAAAGTGGCAAGTGCGCCGATCAGGGTTTTCATCATGGCTTTGGCTCCAAATTTCTTGCCATTGGCACAGCAGATGCTTGCCGATCGAAAAGACATGATGGGGATAATGAGCAAAAGGAGTTAAAACCTGATTAACTACGAATATTTACCCTGTTTATTCACGAATTATACTCCAGTATTTATATTAGATTTACAAAATATTCAAATAACGCGAACTAGATAGACCCATCGGCCTTTTTCTTGCACGCGACAAAAGCATGGGCCCAGACCCGCAGTCCGCTCCGGTTCTCTAAACCAATTGGCAAGAATCCGACCATTACAGTACGGCGTCCGGGGGGGTTAACTCAGGAGTGAGCCGTGAGCTACTATCGAAAAATATGCATCGGCCTATGCTTGGCCCTTGTCTTTCTGAGCACCGGCGCTCTGGCCAACCCTACACCTGTAAAACCCGTTACCGCCACCGCATGGAACAAGGGGCGCGAGACGGGATTGCCGATTCCCCGCTTCGTTTCGGTGAAAGCGCATAAGGCGCGCATGCGCGTCGGCCCGTCGACGATCTATGCCACCAAATGGATCTATATGAAGCCTGGCCTTCCCATGGAAATCATCGACGAATATGGCCATTGGCGGCAGGTTCGCGACGATACCGGCGTTACCGGATGGATGCACAGTGCTCTTCTCTCCGGAGCACGCACGGCTGTGGTCGCCCCTTGGCTGACCAAGAACGCGCTGTTGCGTACCAACCCGGAGCCGACGGGCCCCACGGTTGCCGAGCTGCAGCCACGCGTGTTGCTTTCATTACATTCCTGCACCGGAACCTGGTGCCGCGTCTCCGTCAGAGAGCATTCGGCGAAAGGCTATGTCAGGCAAGACAGGCTCTGGGGCGCGTATCCCGGCGAAATGTTCCAATAAGCGAGCAGCCATCCAATTGGAGCCGCAAACGATATGGCCGCCTTGGATAAAGGCGGCCATCCATCCGATATTCGCGATGATTGCGGCCCGCCGCTCAGGCAGCGGTGCGCACGCTCGAGATCACGTCGATCAACCCACCAACGATGCGCTCGATCTGACCACGATCGTCGCCTTCCGCCATGACCCGGATCAAAGGTTCGGTGCCTGAAGGGCGGATCACCAGGCGGCCATTGCGCGCAAGCTCGCTTTCGGCATCCGCGATTGCCTTCATCACCTGATTGTCTTCCAGCGGCCGGCGCCGGAAATCCGAACATTGCGCAGCAGTTGCGGCACCGGCTCGAAACGCCGGCAGACTTCGCTGACCGGCTTGCCCGTGCGCTTCACCGCGGCAAGGATCTGCAGCGCGGCGACGAGGCCATCGCCTGTAGTGCCATAGTCCGAAAGCACGATGTGACCGGACTGCTCGCCACCGACATTGTAATTGTGCTTGCGCATATGCTCGACGACATAGCGATCACCAACAGCGGTGCGGGCCAGGGACATGCCGCGCTCGTCCAGGAAGCGCTCCAGACCGAGATTGGACATCACGGTCGCAACAATCCCATTGCCGCGCAGCAATTGGCTATCGGCCCAGCTTTCCGCGATGACAGCCATCAGCTGGTCGCCATCGATGACCGTGCCGGTCTCGTCGACGATGATGACGCGATCGGCGTCGCCATCCAGCGCTATGCCGATATCGGCGCGTACTTCGTCTACCTTCTTCTGAAGTGCCACCGGGCTGGTGGAGCCGCAATTGAGATTGATATTCGTGCCGTTTGGCTCGTTGCCGATGGTCACGACTTCGGCGCCCAGTTCCCACAGCGCGGCAGGCGCAACCTTGTAGGCCGCACCGTTGGCACAATCGATGGCGATACGCAGACCCTGCAACGTGACGTCGCGCGGCAAGGTGCGCTTGGCATGTTCGATATAGCGGTCATGCACACCGTCCACGCGCTTGGCACGGCCAATATTCGCGGCTTTGGCCAGATGCTCCGTCATATCCTTTTCGAGGAGGTCTTCGATCTGCATCTCCAGCTCGTCTGAGAGCTTGTATCCGTCAGGACCGAAAAGCTTGATGCCATTGTCTTCGTAAGGATTATGCGATGCGGAAATCATGACGCCGATGTCGGCGCGCAGCGACCGCGTCAGCATGGCGACGGCAGGTGTGGGGATAGGACCGAGAACGAAGGCATCGACGCCGGCGGCGGTGAAGCCGGCAACCATCGCGTTCTCCAGCATGTAGCCTGAAAGACGCGTGTCCTTGCCGATGACCACTCGGTGACGGTGGCTACCTCGATGGAAGATCGTGCCGGCAGCGATACCCACGCGCATGGCAAGATCCGGCGTCATCGGATAGATATTGGATTGACCGCGAATTCCGTCAGTTCCGAAATAGCGACGTTTCATATGCACTCCTGTCGTTGCGGCACCTTAACCAGGTGCAGCGGCATCGAAATCGCTGTTCCAGACTCCGGAGACACGACGAGCATCGACGCTTGTGGCTCATGCCACAGATTGTAAAAATCGGCACGTAAATTACCGAGAAAGCCTATTACAACGCGTTACCATTAATAAGCACTAAAAAACGCCAGTTCCCCACCGAAACCGAGCCATCTGGCTGCTCATTCTGGATCAGAACCGTCTTCAAACTTCGCTGCTCGCGCTTTGCCCGATGCCGAAGCGCTGCCATGTCAGATCCCAGCGGCCGGCAAACAGGGTTTTGAAACCGGCGGCCTGGAACCGGTCCTCGCTCCACCCATCGCATAGCAGTGCCGTTTCGCAGGCCTGACACCAGGCATCGGGCCGGGCCGCTATAGCCGGCGCTATCTTCGCGCCAATCAAGAAAAAGGCCAGCTTCCGATGAAAGGAAGCTGGCCTCTTCGTCTGTGGTTTCGGTTATCTCAAGCTTTAGCGCGGCTGCGGCTCGAAGCCACCTTCGGGCTCATCGCCTTCCTTGGCGCCGAGCGAGCCATCCTTCTTGGCGCCGGTCTTCGGCACAGCCGAGCCGCGGCTCGGCGGCGTGTCGTCACCGAGGTCACGAGCCGGCTTTTCGCCGCGAATAAGCGCCTTGATCTCTTCGCCCGTCAGTGTCTCGTATTCGAGAAGGCCCTCGGCGATTGCCACGAACCCGTCATGCTGTTCGGTGAGGATATCCTTGGCCTGATGATAGGCTTGGTCGATCAGGCGGCGTACTTCATTGTCGATCGTCTGCGCGGTCGCTTCCGAAACATTCTTCGACTGAGAAACGGAGTGACCGAGGAAGACTTCCTGCTGGTTCTCGCCATAGGCAACCAGACCGAGCTCGTCGGAGAAGCCCCACTGCGTCACCATCGCACGCGCAAGCTTCGTAGCCTGCTCGATGTCGGAGGACGCGCCGGAGGTGATGTTCTCCTTGCCGAAGGTCAGCTCTTCTGCAACGCGGCCACCCATCATGATGCAGAGGCGCGAGACCATCCACTTGTAGCTCATCGAGTAGCGATCGCCCTCGGGAAGCTGCATGACCATGCCGAGTGCACGGCCGCGCGGAATGATGGTCGCCTTGTGCAAGGGATCGGCGAGATCGACATAGAGCGCCGTGATGGCGTGGCCGGCCTCGTGATAGGCAGTGAGCTTCTTTTCCGCCTCGGTCATGGCCGAAGAGCGGCGCTCGGCGCCCATCATGATCTTGTCCTTGGCGTCTTCGAACTCCTGCATCGTGACCACGCGCTTGTTGCGGCGGGCAGCCATCAGGGCGGCTTCGTTGACGAGGTTCATCAGATCGGCACCGGAGAAGCCGGGTGTGCCACGGGCAAGCGTCTTCAGATCGACGTTCGGTGCCAGCGGCACGTTACGGGCGTGAACCTTGAGGATGCGCTCACGGCCGATAATATCCGGGTTCGGCACGACGACCTGACGGTCGAAACGGCCCGGACGCAACAGCGCGGGGTCGAGAACGTCGGGGCGGTTGGTGGCGGCAATGAGGATGATGCCCTCATTGGCTTCAAAACCGTCCATCTCGACCAGCAACTGGTTCAGCGTCTGTTCGCGCTCGTCGTTACCGCCGCCAAGACCAGCGCCACGATGGCGACCGACGGCGTCGATTTCGTCGATGAAGATGATGCAGGGTGCATTCTTCTTCGCCTGCTCGAACATGTCACGGACGCGGCTTGCGCCGACACCGACGAACATTTCCACGAAGTCGGAACCGGAGATGGTGAAGAACGGCACGTTGGCTTCACCGGCAATGGCGCGCGCCAGAAGCGTCTTACCCGTACCGGGAGGTCCCACAAGCAAAACACCGCGCGGGATGCGACCGCCGAGACGCTGGAATTTCTGCGGATCGCGCAGAAATTCAACGATTTCTTCCAGATCCTGCTTGGCTTCGTCGACACCGGCGACGTCCTCGAAGGTGACGCGGCCATGCGCTTCCGTCAGAAGCTTTGCCTTCGACTTGCCGAAGCCCATGGCGCCGCGCGAGCCGCCTTGCATCTGCCGCATGAAGAACAGCCAGACGCCAAGGATCAGCAACATCGGCAACAGGGTGCCGAGATAGCTCAGGAAGCTGGATGATCCATCAGATTCCGGACGGCCAACAATGTTGACGTTCTTGGATTGCAGGCGATCAAGCAGGCTGTCGTCGACGACCGGAGCATAGGTCTGGAAGGGCGTACCGTTTTCGACATAGCTGCCAACGACGCGATTGCCCGTGACTGTCACGTCACGAACACGGCCGGAATCAACTTCCCGAAGGAACTGCGAATACGGAATTTCCCTGGAGCCTGTTTGTGCCGGCGCGTTCTGAAACATACTGAACAGGGCAATCAACAGCAGAGCTATGATTGCCCACAGAGCGAAATTACGAAAATTAGGGTTCATCGAACTCCCCAGCACTGAAACTTCCGCCGCGTAAGCGACGGCATTACTTGATCCCTAACATAGGGTTGCGCCAAGCCGTTGCCAAGGCAAACCACATCGACGCATGTTTTTTCCGTCTATAGGGCTGAAAGCGGCGGCCGCATATAGGCTTCACGACCAAAAGCGACAGAAAGCCGGTTGGCGAATATGAGGTCGAATCGTGTCAAAAAGCGGTCGAACGGCGCAAGATGGGGCACAACCGCCGCAGCCGCTGCCTCTTCGCTCCCATTCGCCGCAATCAGCGGCATTGCCGCGCTCGCGCGCTGCACCGCCCCTTTCGGCAGATCCGGAGGAAAAGACTTAGCGAGCTGCGCCCCGCGAGCTTGTACCCGAATAGGGGCCGAGCCTGAATTGACCAGCTCGAAACGACCGTCCCAAATAGCCTTTGCGCCGGGCATCAGCGTCATGGGCTCGATGTTACGACTTTCCCGCATGAGGTAGAGCGAATCGCGGCGCAGATCGAAGACCACCCCGCCTGCCGTCCGCCGCCCCGGTTGCCCTGCCTTTACGAAGTCGAGAATGCGCTCCATTTGCTGACGACCGGGGCCATAAACCTCTCCACCGAAAACGGCGGCCAGAGAGGACAGCGCGTAAGTCACGACGGCCGCATCTCCGGAGAAAGCCGCCCGGTCGATGGCACAAAGCACATTGGCGTGAATGGTCACATATTCATCCAGCCACGACGCCGCGCTGCCGGAAAGCGCTGTACGATTTGCACCACCATCGGCAAGCACAGCTGCTTCGGTTTCTTGTGCGAGCTTCTTACGCGTACGCACGCGCTCGAAACGCGTGTCCTCGTTGCTGGGGTCGTCGAGCCAGGAAACGGCATGCTTGTCGAGGTAGTCACGGATATCCACCCGCCGGCAGACCAGAAACGGCCTGACGATCCAGATACGGCGGTCAAATAGCAGAGCATCCGAAATACCGGTACCGACGCCATCTTCGCCCTCGCGGCGCCGCGAGGCGCGCATGAGAATCGTCTCCCGCTGATCGTCGACTGTGTGGGCCGTGACGATCACATCGGCTGAAATTTCGGATGCGAGATCGGCAAGCAGTTCGTAGCGCGCCTCGCGGGCAGCGGCCATGATAGCGCTCTTCGGCTTCTCGCCCTCCCAGCGGCGGACGAAATGCGGAATGTCACGCGAGGCGCAGAGAGCGGCAACGTTTAGCGCTTCATCTGCAGCGGATGCACGCAGGCCGTGATCGATTGTCGCGGCGGAAAGGGCAATATCCGGATAAGGAAGAGATTTGATCTGCTCGGCAAGGGCGATCAGGAGCCCTGTGGAATCGCTACCGCCGGAAATGGCGACGAGAATATGAGCAGGCTTGACGAGGGAATGGAGAAAATCGGCCGCGGCGGCTTCAGGCATAAGGGCTGTGGCAGCAGCAGTCACAGCATCGTCAGACATGGCAATCAGCAGGCAAGCCGCTTCTGTTCGCTGGCAACCTTGCCGGTAACGGCTTTGGAAGCCTTCGGATAGCGCTTGGTCACTTCACGAAGCGTTGCGCAAGCCGTATCCTTGTTATCAAGTGCTGCAAGCGACATGCCGAGCTTCAACAGCATTTCCGGCGCCTTTTCGGAGCCGCTATACTTCTGATGCGCATTCAGGAAAGTCTTGGCCGCATCATTATATTTGCCCTGCGAATAAAGGGCTTCACCGAGCCAGAAATTTGCATCGGCAGAGCGCGAGCTGGTCGGATAGCTCTCGATATACTGGCGGAACTCCTGTTCGGCGACGCTATAGTCGCCGGACAGGACGTGCCCGTAAGCAGCCTTGTATTGATCGTTTTCGTTGCCAAGCGAAGCCGTCTGGGTTCCGGAACCGGCGCTCGGCGGCGCACCCGAGCCATTATTGGCCCCGGTCGCCGAGCTTCCCACCTGATCGCCGCTTTGATCAAACTGGATCGACCCGAGCTGGGACGGCGGCTTTCCTGAGCCACTACCCTGCTGCGACGCAACGCCGCTACTCTGAGAATCGCTGATGACCCCGGCTATATCGTCCTGCTGGCCGCCCGCGCCCTGGGACGGAGCATCGGCCTCGCTCTTCTTCATCGTACCGCTGTTTGACGCAGGCGCGCTGCCGCCACGCTTTTCGAGCTGCTGGAAGCGGAATTCATTGTCTTCCTGCGCCTTGCGGATCGTCTCCTGCATCTGCAGCAGCTGATAGCTCATTTCCTCGACGCGGCCGTTCAGCTGGCGCATCTGATCTTCAAGCTGCTGTACGCGAACCTCGGCATCGCTGTTCTGAACGTTGACGACCGGCGCACGGCCGTATTGCGCTTGCTGCTGAGGCGCATTGTCCCGAGTCGACTGCGAGGCGGCATCACGGCCGCCAAGGTGGATTCCAAACAGCGACAAGGCAGAGGCTTCACGCTCACTACCTGCAAAGGCAGCGAGACAAAGCATGCTCGCCACGACAAGTTTTCTCATATGGATCGTCCTGTCTCATTGATTCTTCGGGCCGAGGGCTCGAACAGGAGATTTTTACAATTGCTCTCAAAAAGCAACGGAGTTCGGCCAAAGTGTGGTCAAAAAAGTAAAGGCGACCACGAGGGCCGCCTTTATACATTTCGACCGGTCAATTGACCTATCAGGAACCGGCGCCGTTCAGCACA
Organism: Rhizobium sp. P44RR-XXIV; assembly: GCF_001999485.2. Lineage (NCBI taxonomy): Bacteria > Pseudomonadati > Pseudomonadota > Alphaproteobacteria > Hyphomicrobiales > Rhizobiaceae > Rhizobium > Rhizobium sp. P44RR-XXIV. Next base: position 269,277 of record NZ_MPVZ02000026.1, read on the forward strand.
GTGACGGCACGGCGGTTCTGCGACCAGCAGGAAATATCGTCGCAAGTGGCGACCGGACGCTCCTTGCCGTAGGAAATCGTCTTCATGCGCTTGGCTGGAACGCCGCGCGAAGCGAGATAATCCTTGGCGGCAGAGGCACGACGCGCGCCGAGAGCGAGGTTGTATTCGCGCGTGCCGCGTTCGTCGGCATGGCCTTCGACGGTGATCGCATAGTTCGGATAACGGGCCAGCCACTGAGCCTGACGGTCGAGCGTCTGGGCAGCGTCGGAACGGATCGACGTGCTGTCCGTATCAAAGAAGATGCGGTCGCCGACGTTGACCGTGAAGTCCTGCGGGGAGCCAGGAGTAGCATTGCCGGCACCATTGAGGCCCAGACCGTTGGCATCGTTCGGCAAACCCTTCTTGGAGGCGCAGCCAGCCAGAGAAAGGCCGACGAAAAGCGCGATCATGATCGGGTTGCGTGCGAGGTTCTGCATGTGGCCAACGGCCGGGTTTGCGATGCGGCTCATGGCCGGTCTCTCCTTAGTCTCTCTATCAGGGTTGCCAGACTGTAACCGGGTTCGGTTAATCCGATTCCAACGAATATGGTTAATGATGTCCTAAAATTGTCCCGAAACGGTCCACTCACAGGACTTTGCGGCGATTACGTGGCAAGCCGTTCACTACTCGAGGAGCGGTGACCACGCCGGATCAGAAGCAAAGCCCGGAGTCGGGATCTTCTGCTCGTTATAGCCTGTGAGATCAATGGAGTAGAGCTGCGGACCGCCCGAGCCGGCCGGCTGGCGGAAGAACATGATGACGCGGCCGTTCGGAGCCCAGGTCGGACCTTCATTGTGGAAGCCCGTCGTCAGCAGACGCTCGCCGGAACCGTCAGTCTTCATCACGCCGATGGAGAAGCTGCCGCCGGACTGCTTGGTGAAGGCGATCAGATCGCCGCGCGGCGACCAGACCGGCGTCGAATAGGAACCATCACCGAAGGAAATGCGGCGCTGATTGGAGCCATCGGCACCCATCACGTAGATCTGCGGCTTACCGCCACGGTCGCTTTCAAAGGCGATTTGCGTGCCGTCAGGCGAGTAGGACGGCGACGTATCGATGGCGGCGGTCGACGTCAGGCGTGTCGTGGTGCGCGAGCGCAGGTCCATTGTGTAGATATTGGCGTTGCCTTCCTGCTGCAGGCTCATGATGACACGCTGGCCATCCGGCGAGAAGCGCGGCGAGAAGGTCATGCCGGGGAAGTTACCGACCAGTTCGCGCTGGCCCGTCTGCAGCTGCAGCAGATAGACGCGCGGCTGCTGATTGGCGAAGGACATGTAGGTCACTTCCTGGCGGCTCGGCGAAAAGCGTGGCGTCAGCACGAGGTCGCTGCCATCGGTCAGCATACGCACATTGGCGCCGTCCTGATCCATGATGCCGAGCTGCGTCTTGCGAGCCGTCTTCGGGCCGCTTTCGGAGACGAAAACGACGCGGGTATCGAAATAGCCCTTCTCGCCCGTGATCTTCTGGTAGATCGCATCGGCGATGATGTGAGCGACGCGGCGCCAGTTGTCCGGCTGAGCGTAGAATTGCTGGCCGATCATCTGGCTGTTGCCGAATGTGTCCCACAGGCGGAATTCGGCACGAAGGCGCCCGCCCTCCTGCGTCACGCGGCCGGTCACCAGCGCCTGGGCGTTGATCGACGTCCAGTCGGGGAAGCGCGGGGTCGAATCCGGATTGGTGATCTTCTCGATGAAGGCTTGCTTGTTGATCGGCGCGAAAAGCCCCGAGCGCTGCAGATCGGCGGCGATGACGCCCGAGATCTGCGGACCGAGGCTGTCATTCGACAGCAGATCGGTGATGGCGATCGGCATGGGCTGAACGTTGCCCTTGTTGATGTTGAGCTCGACCACGGCATAGGCCGGGGTGGAGAGCACTGCCATCAGGCCTGCCAGTACCAGCAGGAGACGGACGAAGGGTTTTCTGATCATATGTTCAAGCCTTTCAGCATTAATGCCCGAAGTCGTCCGATTTGAAGCTAATGACTACTTCTTTCCAGACGTCATACTTATCCATTGGCAGGTTTTTGAACGGAGCCGACCGGAGCACGGCTCGCAACGCACTTGCCGCGACAGCTTTTTGGGTGTTTTCGGGGCCGCCGGTCATCGTCACCTTCGGCTTGCCAACTATATTTCCAGCGCGATCAAGCTCAAACCGGACCTGGACGCGGACATCTTTCATGCCCGTCATGTCGGCAGGTGGGGGCCAGTTCGCCATGACACTGTTACGAATGTTTTCCGTGGCAGAATGACTAAGGTTGTTCTCGCCGCCGGCAGTCGCGGGCCGCACCCATACCGAAGCTGCCAGCATGATCACGAGAGCCGTAATCAACGACAGGCCAAAACGCGGACAGTGGTTTGCCGAAAGCTGCATTCCCCGCATCACATCCCCAGATCCGCTGCGCTGAAGTTGACGACGACTTCCTGCCAGTCGTCATACTTATCCGCCGGAAGAATGGTCATGAACTCCGATTGCGCCCGAAGAACCGCTCGCACGGCGGCGGACTGCATGGCACCCTGCGTCGAAGCCGGTCCACCATTCGTCGTCGCCTCCGGCTCACCAACGATCTGCCCGGATTTGTCGAGCTTGAAGTGCACCTTGATTCGCACGTCGCCCGCGCCTTCGAGACCCGGAGGGAGGTTCCAGTATTTCTGGATCAGGTCACGCAGGCCGTCCTGTTGGCTCTGGCTAAGCTTGCCTGCACCAAGCGACTTCATACCACCGCGTGAGGCGACCTGCGTATCGGCGCCTGCCGAGGCCGGTTTGGACGAACGCGCCGCGCCACCCTTCGAAGACGTATTGTTCAAAACGTCGGCGATCTCGTCGGCAAGACCGTCGTCCAAGCCCTTGTTGGAGGCTTTGGCCGTCTGACGCTTCTTGTCAGCATCCTTCTTGCCGTCATCGGCAGAGGTATTCTTGCTGGTGCTCTGAGTCGTCGTCTTGTCGGTCGGCTTGGCGTCGGCCACCTTCAAGTCCGGCTTCGGCGCAGGCTTGACCTCGGGCTTCTGCTCGACGGTCTTCTGCGGCGTCGGCTGCGGCTTGACATCCGGCACGGGAACATTGTTCGGGACCGGAATTTCAGCCTGCTGCTCGGTTGGCGGCGGTGTCGGCGCAGCATCGGCCTTCGGGGTCGCCGGCGCAGGGTCCGTCTTCGGCGTCGGAGCAGGCGTCACCTCGGGCTTTTGCTGCGGAATGGCAGCCACTTCCTTTGGCGCAGCCTCGGTATCCTTCTGCTCTATCGTCTTGACGTCATTCGGCCGCGGATCATTTTGCGGAACGGGCACATCCACCTTCTTCGGGGCTAACGCTGCCGTTTCACTCTCCGGCCGCTGCGTCGGCACGACCGGGCTCTTGATATCCACCTTGTTCTCGCCCGCGTTCTGGGCGTTGGCGACCTGATCCTGCTTCGTCGTCGGCTTGCGCGAGACGTGATCCGTCACCGGCGCCTTCTTCTCACCCTGCTGAAGCTGGTCCGCCTGCACGATGTCGACGTCCATCGCCGTGCTTTCCGGCGTCTCCAAAGGCGCCGGCGCACTCAGCGTCACCATGGCGCCGATGAGCACCAGGATGTGAACTACCGCAGATGTGGCAAGACTGCGCTTCATGGCGATTCGTCAGTGATCCGTTGTCTGCTGCTGTGTAACCAGGCCGATATTCTTGTAACCAGCCTCCTGAATGCGCGACATGACGTCAGCGATGACGCCATAAGGCGCCTTGCCGTCGCCACGCACGAAAATGCGTTCGCTGTAGCCGGTCGTAGCGATCGCCTTCAGCTTGTCAGCGATTTCGGTGGTCTGGATTTGCGATTCCCCGATGAACACCTGACCGTCGGCCTTGATCGAGATGGTGATGGGCTGGGTCTGGGCGTTGAGCGCGCCTGCCTGCGTTTGCGGCAGGTCGATCGGTACGCCCGACGTCATCATTGGCGCCGCCACCATGAAGATGATCAGCAGAACGAGCATGACGTCGACCAGCGGCGTCACGTTGATTTCGGAAATCGGGCCACCCCGGCCTCCGCCACGACGACTACCCCGGCGGCCACCGCCGCCACCCTTGCCTCCAACAGACATTGCCATGTGTATTACTCCGGTTCTGTCCGCTACTTACTGAGCAGCCTGGCGAGGCTGCAGCTTCTCATCGATCTGGCGCGAAAGAATGGCGGAGAATTCATCCGCAAAACCTTCCATGCGTGCCGAGAGCTTGCCGGCATCGCCAGAAAACTTGTTGTAGGCGATAACCGCGGGAATAGCCGCGACCAGACCGATGGCGGTCGCCAGCAGCGCTTCGGCGATACCGGGCGCGACAACCGCAAGATTGGTCGATTTCGAACCGGCGATAGCCTGGAACGAGGTCATGATACCGACGACGGTACCGAAGAGACCGATGAACGGGCCGGCCGAGCCGATGGTCGCAAGCGATCCGAGGCGCGCCATCAGATGCTCCGATTCACGCGCGAGCGTGACGTCCATGGCGCGATCGATACGCATCTGCAAGCCGATCGGCGAGCGCGCACCGCGCTCGAACGACTTCTTCCATTCCCGCATCGCGGCGACGAAGATGGCGCTCAAGCCCGTATTGTTGCGCTCCGAAAGCGTGCGGTAAAGCTCTTCGAGCGACTGGCCGGACCAGAAGACCTGTTCGAAGTGATCGAACTGCCGGCGCGCTCGCGCATAGCTCAGATACTTGTCGATGACGATTGCCCACGTCCATACGGATGCGGCCAGAAGGCCGATCATGACGAGCTTGACGACCAAGCCCGCCTGCATGAATAGCGACCAGAGGGTGATATCCGGTGTGGTGGCCGCTGCCAATGCTACTTGTTCCATTGATCCAAAATCCCCGAATCCAAACGCCCGGCGCTAGACCGGGCGGCTAAAAGTGATCTCACAAGAAATGTTTGGCAGCCGCCGCTGAACGCCCTGGTCAAGCCTTCCAAGCTTACAACTGCCTTCTTGCCGTCAAATTTGGTCAAAGGAAGGCGTGCACCGCACAAACTCCGCCTTAACCAGTAAGACACTATTATGGTTAAAAGAATGTTAGCGTCGAAACATGAAGAATTTAACGGCGGCGAAGGCTATTCTAGCTCCTGGGAAGAAATGACCGGACGAAACCGGCGGCAAACGCAGGCAGATCTTGCGCGGCGAATTCCTTCACACAAAACTCAAGTTTTTGCAAGGCATCTCTTAGCAATCGCAATATCTTTGCATGTGGCAGCTGGCCACACCAAAAGTCGAAAAACCCTGCTAGCCAGCGGATTCCGATGCGGCGAGCATCTGTGCGGCCAGCTTCTCCGGCAACCGGCGCGGCCGCCCCTTGGCATTGATGACGGCGATGATGACCTTGGCGGCGATCAGCAAAATATCGCCGCGCCGTATTTCCTGGGAGAGCACCATCTTGGCGCCACCGGCCTTCTCGGTGACGGTACTGATCGTCAGCACGTCGTCCATGCGGGCAGGCCCCTTGAAGTCGATCTCCATGCGGTGGACCACGAAGACCAGCCCCTCTTCATCGGCATTCAGAAGCTCGCGCTGTTCCACTCCGAGACAGCGAAGATAGTCCGTGCGACCGCGCTCGAGGAAATGCAGATAGCGCGCGTGATAGACGAGACCGGAAAAATCCGTATCCTCATAATAGACTCGCTGCACCAGCCGGTGGCTTCCGGCTTCCAGTTCCCCAGCTATCAGAAAGGGGCTGTTCATCGTTGCCGCATCTCCTTGTATGTCCGGCATCTCTTTGGCCGAAGTTCTGCCATCAAGCAAGCTTTGAACAATTGTCATAGACTCCGACTATCCGGGATGGTGCCGGACAGCGGATCGGCGCAGAAGGAAAAAATCTCATGAAAATAGCGGTAATGGGTGGTGACGGATTCATCGGTTGGCCAACCTCGCTCCATCTCTCCGACGCCGGTCATGAGGTCCATATCCTCGATAATCTCTCCCGCCGATGGATCGATACCGAACTGGGCGTCCAGTCGTTGACGCCAATGGATTCGATCCAGGAACGCACCCGCATCTGGCACGCCGAAACCGGCCGCCGCATCCATTTCAATCTCATCGACCTTGCCAAGGATTACGAGCTTCTGAAGAAATGGCTGGCCGAGCATCGCCCCGATGCCATCGTCCATTTCGCCGAGCAGCGCGCCGCCCCCTATTCGATGAAGAGCGACCGCCACAAGAACTACACGGTCAACAACAACGTCAATGCCACGCATAACCTGCTGAATGCGCTTGTGGAGCTGAACCTCGACACGCATCTCGTGCATCTCGGCACCATGGGCGTCTATGGCTATTCCACCGTCGGCGCGGCCATTCCCGAAGGCTATCTGCCTGTCGGCATCGAGACGGCCGATGGCCGCACCGTCAGCCAGGAGATACTCTATCCGGCCAACCCCGGCTCCATCTACCACATGACGAAGTGCCTCGATCAGCTGCTCTTCCAGTTCTACGCCAAGAACGACGGCCTCAGGATCACCGACCTCCATCAGGGCATAGTCTGGGGCACGCACACGGAACAGACGCGCCGTCACGAACAATTGATCAACCGCTTCGACTATGACGGCGACTACGGCACCGTCCTCAACCGCTTCCTCATCCAGGCGGCCATCGGCTATCCGCTGACCGTGCATGGCACCGGCGGCCAGACCCGCGCCTTCATCCATATTCAGGATTCGGTGCGCTGCATCGAGCTTGCGCTGAAGAACCCGCCGCAGCGCAACGCCCGCGTCGAGATCTTCAACCAGATGACGGAAACGCACCGCGTCCGCGACCTCGCCGAGATGATCGCCAAGATCAGCGGCGCCGAAATCGTCCGCCTGCCCAATCCGCGCAAGGAAGCGCCCGAGAACGACCTGATCGTCAAGAACGACAAGTTCCTCGGCCTCGGGCTGGCGCCGATTACGCTTGAGACCGGCCTGCTGAGTGAAATCGTCGATGTCGCCAAGAAATACGCCTATCGCGTCGATCGTTCGCGCGTGCCAGCCGTCTCCGCCTGGACGAAGGATCTGGCGGCGACCGTCAATCACGATCCCGAAGGCAAGAGATTGAAGTCCGTCTCATGATGCCGGGAAGTGAAATGCTGCAGGGGTTGCGCCCGCACACCCGTCCGCGCTCCGGCCAGGCATTCGTGACCCTCGTCACGAATGCCGACTATGCCATGGGCGCACTGGCGCTGACGCGTTCCATCGCTCGGACCGCCACCAAGGCCGATATCGTCGTTCTACATACGGCAGCCGTCCACGAAGGCGATCTCGCTCCGCTCATCGCGCTCGACTGCCGGCTGATCGAGGTCGAACACCTGCCACTGTCGGATGCCTTCAACGAACGGCATGCGCGCGGCAATCTTCATTCCGCCGCTCCGTTTACGAAGGGCCGCAAGCCTTCCTTTCACACGCCGCTCGACAATTTCTGCAAGCTGCGGCTCTGGCAGCTCATCGAATACGATACCTGCGTGTTCATCGATGCGGATGCGCTCGTGCTGAAGAATGTCGACAGGCTGTTCGACTATCCGGAATTTTCAGCCGCGCCGAATGTCTATGAAAGCGTCGCGGATTTTCACCGGCTGAATTCCGGCGTCTTCGTCGCCAAGCCCTCGCTTTCGACCTTTCAGGAGATGCTGCATCGGCTCGACCGCCCCGATGTTTTCTGGCGGCGCACCGACCAGACTTTTCTCGAGACCTTCTTCCCCGATTGGCATGGCCTGCCGATCTTCATGAACATGCTGCAATATGTATGGTTCACCATGCCTGCCCTCTGGAACTGGCAGAGCGTGTCGATCCTGCATTACCAATATGAAAAGCCCTGGGAAGAAAACCACCCGAAAGCCGAGCAGCTGAGACCGCTGATCGACTTGTGGCATTGCTTCCATAATGGGCTCGATGTGCCCGATATCGCGACGCTCGCAAATCCCAAAGAGGCGGCATGAAGGTCCTCATATCCGGCGGAACAGGTCTTGTCGGCCGATACATTGCCGAGGAGCTGCTGGCCGCCGGTTACAAGGTCGCCGTCGGCGGACGCAACCCACCGCAGCCGGGCCTCTTTTCGCGAGACGTTTCCTTCGTGCCGCTCAGCCTGGATCCCGTCGAGGACCAGAGGCATGTCTTCGACGACGCCTATTTCTTCATCCACGCAGCGTTTAGCCATGTGCCGGGCAAATACCGCGGTGGCGAAGGAGATGACCCCGAGGAATTTCGCCGGCTCAATCTGGACGGCACTGTCAAGCTGTTCGAAACGGCGAGAAAGGCCGGCATCCGCCGCTGCGTCTTCCTGTCGTCCCGCGCCGTTTATGGCGATCAGCTAGTTGATGGGGAATTGACCGAGGTGACCAAGCCGATGCCGAATACGCTTTATGGTGAAGTGAAGCGCGATGCCGAGCATGCCCTGTTCTCCCTCTCCGCTCCCGGCTTTGTAACCGCAAGCCTGAGGGCGACCGGCGTCTATGGGGATCTACGCCCGAACAAGTGGGACGATATCTTCGATGACTATCTGATTAGCAGGGAAATTCCCTCGCGTGCGGGAACGGAAGTTCATGGCCGTGACCTTGGCCGCGCCTTGCGTCTGCTGCTGGAGACAGAAGCCGGCCGCATCGATGGCGAGGCTTTCAATCTTTCGGATATATCAACCGACACCCATGAAATCCTCGGGTACCTGCAACGAGCGACGCACTGTCCTCATCCCCTTCCTGCTCCGGCAGCCGAATGCACAGGCGGCGTGATGAACACGACGAAGATCCGCGCATTGGGATGGCAAAGTGGCGGAAAGCCGTTGCTTCAGCAAACGATCGAGACGCTGGCAAAGACAATGCCACCTCGCCATGCCGATCTCAGCGCATCAGCTTCGTCTCGTCCCAGCTGAGCTTGGCCAACTCCCCGCCCCTGAACCGTGCATCGTCAGCGACGATGAATTCGTCGAGCTGCGGCGGCGGGACGCTGGTTCCGGACAGCATCGCATGCACCTGACCGCGATGATGCGTCTGGTGCTGGAACAGATGATTCAGCACATCGTCGGCCCGCTCCCGCTGGATGCGGCCGCCGCGCTGGATATCGACAATCTGCATCGCCACCTCCGGCGTCAGGCTCTCGCAGAAGGCGACGAGCCGGCGATCGACCTCCGCCTGCTGCCGGGACAATTCGTCGAGCCTTTCGAACGGCTCCTCGATATCGAAGGCCTTCAGACCCAATGTGCCGCCTTCCAGCGCATCGACATAGAACCAGTCCACCGTCAGGATGTGATTGAGGGTCCACTTGATCGACGGAAAGAAACTCGTGCGCTTCGCTTCGAATTCACCGGGCTGCAGCGATGCGCAAGCATTGTGCAGGCGAACATTTGCCAAGGCATTGTTGTAGGCGAGCTTGCGAAAGCTGCGAACGGGATCGAAACCGGACATCGAACTTCCTCCCTAAGCTTTGTCGAGATCGCCATCCCGCCAGACGAGGTGACGCGGTGTCAGCGGCAGCTTCTCGATTTCCTCGGCAATGAAATAGGGCGGGATATCCAGTGCAACCAGCGCCTCCCGGGTCGCCCGTACCCATTTGAATTCCAGCTCGTTGTCTCCGTCCTGAATGCGATGGACGATTTCCTGGTGGTCGAATGGAAAGCTCGCAGGGATCTCCATCAGGTAATAGAGACCGAATTCGTGCCAGTCGCGCTGCTCATAGTGAAAGAAATTCTCCACCGACCAGAGAAGGCGCCCGACCGCCACGTCGACACCCAGTTCCTCGACCATCTCACGCCGCAGCGTTTCCTCGGATGTCTCCCCGATTTCGGCGCGACCGCCGGGAAAGGTCCAGAATGTCTCATGCACGGCCCTATGGACAAGCACATGCCCTTCGCGAAAACCGAGGCCCGCCACCCGCATCTGGAAACGATTACTACCGGAATTCAACCTTATCAGCTTACGTTTCGGCACGATTTTCATCCCACATCAACAACGACGATTTCCGGGGGCACCCCGAAGCGAACCGGTGCAATGGAGCAGCCGAGACCACCGGAAACGATGATATGGCGTTCTTCCTCGACAATATGTCCGTAGACATATCTGTCGCCATAGCGCGACGGTGAATAGGGCGACCAGCCGAAGACCCTCACCTGGCCGCCATGCGTATGGCCGGACAGGGTTAAGGATACCCGCTGGGGAACGCTGGGGAAAATATCGGGCTCGTGCGCAAGAAGAATGACGGGCGCGTCGTCCGTAACCTGCGCCAGGGTGCCGCCGAGATCATCGAGCCCTGTCGTAAAAGGTCGCTTCCAGCGCATGCTGCGGCGCAGGGCCAGCTGATCCTCGACGCCGGCAATCCAGAAGCCCTGCCCGTCTTTCTCCAGCCGCGCCGAGCGATTGGAGTAGACCTCGATACCAGCTCCGGCCAGGGCCCGGTGGCTGAAAGTCGGGCCATGGCCGCTCCTCTGGGCGGCTGCATCATGCCACCAGTCGTGGTTGCCGATGATGGCATGGACGCCCAATGGCGCCTTCAGCTTTGCCAGTTCGGCTGCCCACACCCGATGATCGACGCGAGCGGTAATCAGATCGGTTCCCGACGTATAGTCGCCAAGCAGAAGGATGATATCGCCGTCGAGTTCATTGGCGCGGGCACAGATCGAGGCGATGCGCTCAGGCCCCATCCATGGTTCGCAGGCATGAAAATCGGCAAGCGCCACGATCCTGAGCTTCAGACCCGGCGTCCATCGCGGCGGGGTCAGGGCATAACGGGTTACGTTGAGGCGGACGACAGGCTCATATCCGAGCGCATATCCCCCAAGTGCCAGAAAGCCGAATACGCTGCCGCCGAAAAGCTTCAGAAAGGCGCGACGGCCGAGCATTCATTCTTCCCCCTGGAACAACCGGAACTGCGCGGCCTCCATGTCCTTCGGCGGCTGCATGTCGAGATGTTTCCAGGCAATCGCGGTCAAGACACGGCCGCGCGGCGTGCGCTGAATGAAGCCCTGCTGGATCATGTAGGGCTCGATGATATCCTCGATCGCATCACGCGGCTCGGAGAGGCCGGCTGCAATGGTTTCAATGCCCACAGGGCCGCCGCCGAAATTGACGGCGATCATGTTGAGGTAGCGCTTGTCGAGCTGATCGAAGCCGACATTATCGACAAGAAGCCGCGTCAGAGCCTCATCAGCAATCTGCTGCGTCACCGCCTCGACCTTGGCGACTTCGGCAAAATCGCGCACGCGGCGCAGCAGTCGGCCGGCGATACGCGGCGTCCCGCGGGCGCGCCGCGCAATTTCGCGCGCGCCTTCGTCGGTCATGGGAAGACCCATCAGCCTGGCGCCACGCCGGACGATCAATTCAAGCTCTTCGACAGTGTAGAAACTCAACCGAACCGGAATGCCGAAGCGATCCCGCAAAGGCGTCGTCAGCAGCCCTAGGCGCGTCGTGGCGGCAACCAGCGTGAACTTGGCGCGATCGATCTTCACCGAGCGCGCGGCCGGACCTTCGCCGATGATCAGATCGAGCTGGAAGTCCTCCATGGCCGGATAGAGGATTTCCTCGACCGCCGGGTTGAGGCGATGGATCTCGTCGATGAAGAGCACGTCGCGCTCCTCGAGATTGGTGAGCAGTGCCGCGAGATCGCCCGCCTTGGCGATGACCGGGCCGGAGGTCGAGCGGAAATTGACGCCGAGCTCCTTGGCCATGATCTGCGCCAGCGTGGTCTTGCCGAGGCCGGGCGGGCCGACGAACAGAACATGGTCTAGCGCCTCGCCGCGCCCCTTGGCCGCTTCGATGAAGATCTTCAGATTGGCGCGCGCCTCTGCCTGGCCGGTGAATTCGTCCAGCGACTGCGGCCTGAGCGTCGCATCGATATCTTCGCCCCGCTTTTCCGGCGATATCAGGCGTGCGGCTTCACTCATGTCAGAAGTTCCATTCCCGGTATGCGTTTCGCGTCTCTTTCGCTGAAAACGGCCTCAACATCTGCCGCTTTCAAAATAATCCCTCACGAAAGAGCGTCGCAAGTCGATCCCTCGACTTTGAGACAATAGTAAGGAATGCGGAAGGTGCAAAGCCTTACCGCGCCAGTTCCTTGAGGCCGAACCGGATCAGCTTGGCGCTGTCGGCACCCTCACCGGCCAGTTTCATCGCCGCCGCAACAGCATTGGCCGCCTGATCACGCGAATAGCCTAGATTGGTCAGCGCCGAAACCGCGTCGGCAACGGGTGCTGCGGCTACCCCTTCGCCCAGTTCCTGTTTCAGACCGATATTCGCCGCCTCGCCGGCAAAGGCCGGCGCCTTGTTCTTCAGCTCGGTCATGATGCGCACAGCAACCTTAGGGCCGACGCCCGGCGCCCGCGAAACCGCGGCGCGATCCTGCAGCGCGATCGCATTGGCAAGCTCGGCAGGCGTCAGGGTCGACAGCAGCGCCAACGCCACTTTCGCGCCAACGCCCTGCACGGTCTGGAGGATGTTGAACCATTCGCGTTCCAACGCCGTGGTGAAACCAAAGAGCCGGATCTGGTCTTCACGGACATAGGTCTCGATGAAAAGAACGCAGGCCTCACCGGCAGAACCGAGCTTCGACAGCGTGCGGGCCGAACAATAGGCGACATAGCAGACGCCATGCACGTCCACGAGCACATGGTCCTCGCCGATCTCTTCGATTGTGCCTTTCAGCTTGCCGATCATGAATTTCGTCCGTCAGGGATGGGTTTCGGGGGAGATGAGATCAACGGTCGGGAAATAAGACCGATAGCCTTTGGAATCCCGCGTCAATATCGAGTAACCGCGAATGGCGGCATGCGCGCCAATCAGAAAGTCGGGAAGAATACGCTCACGCCCCCCGCCGCTCTGGCGATAGATCTTGAAGGCTGCGGCAGCGGCAAAGGCAGCGGCCCAGGGTAGGTTTTCGCGGCGAAATTCACTTTCCGGCAGCAGCTCATCCACACGGTCCATGCTGCTATAGCGCACCGAAAACTCCGCATAGATGATGGGATTGATAACAACAGGGCCACGTTTGAAAGCGGAAAAAACCTGCCCATTCGACCAACTATGCCAGGCTGAACCGGGCATGGCCAAGTCCACCAGCACATTGGTGTCTACGATCGTGACCATGATTACCGATCACGTGTCAAAGACATCAGCGCTTCGGCGTCGATATCCTGATCACCGGTACCTTCCAGGCGCTTGAGAGTGACCATGAACCGATCAAGCCGCTGCCGATCCTCGATTTCGCGCTTGCCGTTCTTGGGCGAAACAACCAGCTTTCCATCCTCGACGGAAAATATGACCTCGCTGTTGAGCTCTATACCGGCCAATTCACGCAAGTCCCGGGGAATGGTCACCTGTCCTTTGGATGTTACGCGCATTCTTGCTCTCCGATCTCACGGTAAGAATTATCATTACCATAAGAACATGTCAAGAACACATTATCCAGCGAGTGCTGCCTGCCGCAGCCTGCTGGCGCCGCGATTGTGAGCGTGACAAATGGCGATGGCGAGAGCATCGGCCGCGTCGTTGCCCTTGAATTCGACCTTGGGCATCAGGATCTTCAGCATCATGTGGATCTGCTGCTTCTCCCCATGCCCAACGCCGATGACGGCTTTCTTCACCGCGTTCGGCGCATATTCGGATACCGGAAGACCGGCGCGCGCCGGCACCAGCATGACGACGCCGCGTGCCTGCCCGAGCTTCAGCGTCGCAACAGCATCCTTGTTGACGAAGGTCTGCTCGACGGCCGCCTCATCCGGCTTGTAGCTATGGACGATCTCGGCAAGCCCGTCGTGAAGTTGGCAAAGGCGGGAGGCGAGATCCATATCGCCGTCCGAAGTCACGGTTCCCGACGCCACGAAACGCAGGGAGTTGCCAAGCGTGTCGATGACGCCCCAGCCAGTGCGGCGCAGGCCCGGATCGATGCCGATGATGCGAATCGTATTCTGCATAGGTCAACCTATCTTTCAGGCCTGACATGTGCCAGCAAAATGTGAACAAAACAAAAACAAGCCACAGATTGCCACAGCAGGGACCGCGCTGAAAACATCGTGACGAAATTGCGGCGGCAGGGTTTGGAATGCGAAGGCGGCGCTCCTACATGTGGAGGCAACCCTCCCTTCCACCACGCAGGTTTCTTGCCATGGTTCCCTTTTCCATCCTCGATCTTTCGCCCGTTGCCGAAGGCAGCACCATTCGCCAGTCCTTCGACAGTTCGAAGCGCATGGCGCAGAAGGCGGAGGAGCTGGGCTACAACAGGTTCTGGCTGGCCGAGCATCACGGCATGCCTGGTGTCGCCAGCGCCGCGACCGCTGTCGTCATCGGCCATGTCGGCGCGGCAACTTCGCGCATCCGCATCGGTTCGGGTGGCGTCATGCTGCCCAACCACTCGCCACTTGTGATCGCCGAGCAGTTCGGCACGCTGAAGCTCTTTTTCCAGGCCGCGTCGATCTCGGCCTCGGCCGGGCGCCGGGCACCGATATGCGCACGGCTCAGGCGCTTCGCCGCAACATGGATGCCGGCGCGCAAACCTTCCCCAACGATATCGTCGAGCTGCAGCATCTCTTCAGCGCGGCCGACGAGAACCAGATCATCCTCGCCGTCCCCGGCCATGGCGCCAACGTGCCGATCTGGTTGCTCGGCTCCAGCCTCTACAGCGCCCACCTCGCTGCCATGCTTGGCCTCCCCTATGCCTTCGCCTCGCACTTCGCGCCCGAATCCCTGTTGGATGCCGTCGCCATCTACCGCGACCGCTTCACGCCCTCGGCAACCCTCGACAAACCCTATGTCATGGTTGGTGTCATGGGCTCGACGGCAGATACGGATGAGGAGGCGCAATATCATTTCACCTCCGCCCAGCAGCAATTCGTCAATCTGCGCCGTAATGTGCGCGGCCCCTTCCCTCGCCCGCGCAAGGATATGGACGATTTCTGGACGCCGATGGAAAAGCTGAATGTGGAAAACACGCTGCGCTATGCCGTGGTCGGCTCTCCCGCAACAGCAGAAAAGAAGCTCTCGCAGTTCATTAGAGATACCGAGGCCGCCGAGGTCATCATTTCGATGCCGATCCACGACATCGAGGCACGGCTGAAATCGGTGGAGCTGTTCGCGACGCTTCCGAGCTTCAAGAAGGTCTCCTGAGTTCCCAACAAAAAACACCCGATGAGCCAACCTCTTGTGGGTGGCTTATCGGGTGTCGCCAGTCGATCAGGATGCGAGGTTCATCTTCCAATAGCGCTGGATGACCGTATCCAGAGACAATCGGCCAGCGCCGGCGACGATCAGCACGAGCATTCCGCCCGATATCGCCAGGTCCTTTTCGAAGTGCAGGAGCTCATTGTGGCTGGCGAAGTTCGTGTGGAACAGCAGTGCCGTCAGCACGCAGAACAGGCAGAGCCCAAGAGCCGCCAAGCGGGTCATCAACCCGGTGGCGATGGCAAGGCCGCCGGCAATTTGCAGCACGATGGTCGCTGTCGCAACCGGGGCAGCAACGCCGAGCTTGGCCATGGCATCCAGTGCATTGTCGAAATGGCTGAGCAATTCGATACCCTCCTGTAGGAAGAGCAGCGACAACAGCATGCGACCGAACAGCAGCCCTATGTCATTCAAATTGACGAGGGTGGCACTTTCCTCTTCGAATTCCATGGATTCTCTCCTTCACTCCGAAAGCCAACGGGTTCGCGACCCTGCCCCGACGGCATCTCCACACTTGGACGAATGGAAATGCCGCCGGGTCGGATGATGCCGGGTTCTAGTTGCTCCCCTTGGCGGCGATCGCCTTGGTCAGATCCTCAAGTTCCTCGCAGCCAGCCGGGCAAAGCTTGGTAAGCGTGGCAAGCTGCTCGCGTGCCTTCGGCATGTCGCCGGTCTCAACATAGAGTTCGCCGAGATATTCATGCGCACCCTTGTGATCCGGCTGCAGCTCGAGCGCCTTGGTGTAGTAGGTGAGCGACGTCCGGAAATCCCCGGTCTTGCGCAGGGTGAAACCCATCAAATTGTAGACATCGGCCTGCTGATGCTCCTCGGCGATGTCGCGAAGCTCGGCAAGCGCGCCGGCATAATCCTTCGCATCGATCTTGGCGCGCACCGAGGTCAGGTCAGGCGCGTCGGTGGATTCCATATTGTCGACGGCAAAGGCGACGCCCGCCGTGGCGGCTGGGAGGATGGCGACGGCGCACAGGCCGGCAATCCCGATAAGGGCATGTTTCAGCATGGTTTTAGCTCCTCTGTTTGGCCGTTCAGGCCTGGATGGTGGGGGTGAATCCGTAGGCGTTGCCGTCCTTGACGAAGGTGCCGGAGCCCGGGAATGGAAAATGCGAGCCGCAGATCCTGATCTTGTCGGTGATGACACGGTCGATCAGCCTGCGGCGGGTGGCGACGGCCATCGGGCCGTCCTGGTCGTAGCTGCCCTCCCATTCGGGATGGGGCGCGAGCAGCGCCGGCACGTACATGATGTCGGCCGAAACAAGCAGCTGTTCGCTGCCGCCATCGATATGGAAGACCGAATGGCCAGGTGTGTGGCCATACGCCGCCATGATGCGCACGCCCGGCACGACCTCGGCGCCGTCATCGACCAGCTTCCAGTTCTTCCAAGTCGGAAAGACGGACGCGATGCGCCGGCCGGCTTCCTTGCGTCCCTCCGCCAGCTTGTCGACGCGGCTCGGATCGGTCCACCAATTATATTCGGTTGCATTGACGATCAGCTCGGCACTCGGAAAGACAGGCGCGTTCGTTCCCTTCTCCATCAGGCCCCAGACATGGTCCGGATGGAAATGCGAGATCATGATCGTGTCGATCTTCCGGTAGTCGATACCCGCCGCCGCCATGTTGGCCGGCAGATGCGTGGCATTGGTCTGCCATTGACCGACACCCGAACCGGCATCCATCATGATCTTGCGACCGCCAATATCGAGAACCACGACGGTCAGCGGAATGGGCATGAAGTCGGTCGTGAGGCCAGCCTTGGAAAGCGCCTCCTTGGTGTCGTCGACGGAAGCGTTCTTGATGAAGGCCGGGTCGTGCGGCTTGCGCCAGATGCCGTCATAGACGGCGGTGATTTCGACCGAACCGACCTTGTATTTGTAGAAGCCGACAGCCGGCTCCAGCGGCGTCGCGGCAAAGGCTTGGGGAATGAATTCGAGCTTCGACGACAGTCCGAAGGCTGCCGCAGCGGCGGCCGTTCCGAGCACGGCACGGCGGGTCATGTCCAACATCGCAATATCTCCTCAGGGTGATGGCCATTCAGCCAGGCGAAGGACGCTGCAGATTGCCGCCCCCGCTGAGGAAGAAGATCGAAGGTCGTCGAGACTTATTCCCTCCGACAAGAGGAATTCGCTCAAGCATTTGAAAGTAAATGGTTATTTTGATCGCGAGCTAAAAGGTCGAATCGCAATCCGTCCGATGCTGATCAGCTGGATGGCATCGCCTTCGATTTTTTGCCTGCTTACGGGAATAAAACCCGTGCGAGCGCGATCTAGGTCATTAGACAACATTGCAAGCGCTGGAACCGAGGCTTAAAGTCGGCTTCGGCGTTTCGCGGGGACCATGATGACAGACGCCCAGATGATCAACTCTATTTCGTTCGACCGTCAACTTCATACAGTGACCTTGAACTGGCTGCGAACGAGCGCGATACGCAGCCTGCAGCAGTTTGCCGCTCGATTGGCAGCCCTCCTTGCGGGAGAGAGCGAGCGCGGAAGAGCGACACCCGCCTATCCCAACCTCATGACGGCAACCGGGCTGGGCGATACCGCCAAACCGCATGCGCGTACGATCTCATCCGCCGACGAGACCATGCGCCATTTCCAGCGCACCATCATTCCGCATCTGGATGCCGCCTATAATTTCGCGCGCTTCCTCAGCCGTGATGCCGATGCCGCGCAGGATATCGTGCAGGAGGCGTTCCTGCGCGCCTATCGCGGCTTTGGCGGCTTTCGCGATGGTGATGCCCGCGCCTGGACCTTCACCATCGTCCGCAACTGCTATCACGCCTGGCTGCAGGAGGGGCGGCGCAAGAGCCGTCACGAACAGCCGATGACTAGCGGCGACGACTTATCGGAAGACACGCCGTCGCCGGAGGCGATTTCCGAAGAAGACACACCTGAGATGGCCCTTGTCCGCAAGACGGAAACGCTGCGGGTACGTGAGGTCATCAACATGCTGCCCGACGCCATGCGCGAAGTCCTGGTGCTGCGGGAACTCGAAGACCTCTCCTACAAGGAGATCGCCGAAATCATCGATGCCCCGATCGGCACCGTCATGTCGCGCCTCGCCCGCGCCCGCCGCGATTTCGGCGAGGCCTGGCGCAGCCTCGATGCAAAAGGGGCGGCACGATGAGCGAAGGGCAAACCAATGATCACGGCGAGTGGAGCGACCTGCTGCACGGTTTCATCGATGGTGAACTGGATGTCAGCAACGCCGCTCGCTTCGAGGCGCATCTTGCGACCTGTGCAGACTGCGCCCAGGAGATGGAAGAGGCTCTAATGGTGAAGCGCCTTGCCGGCCGCGACGGCGTGAAATGGCAGACGCCGGATGCTGTCCGCGCACGCGTCCAGACTGCGCTGGCGCTGGAGCAAGCGATGATGGTGCGCGCCGTGACGGCGGCGACCAGCACGGAGAGCCCATGGCATCGCTTCTGGCAATTCGTCCGGCAATGGAGCTTTATACCCTCCATCGCCATGCTGGCGGCCAGCCTCATGCTGGTCTTGAACGTGCCGCAGCAGAGCCAGACGATCGAGGATCAGCTTCTGGCGAGCCACGTGCGCTCGATGCTCGCCGATCACCTGACGGATGTGCTGACCTCCGACCAGCACACAGTCAAACCATGGTTCAACGGCAAGATCGACTTCTCCCCGCCGGTGGTCGATCTGGCAACGCAGGGCTTTCCCCTTGTCGGCGGCAGGGTGGACTATCTGAACGGCCGGGTCGTCGCGGCGCTGATCTACCGCCGGCATGGCCATGTCATCAATCTCTTCATCTGGCCGGGGACATCAGCCAATCGCAACACGGCGGAGAAGGACGGTTACAATTTCGCCGAATGGTATGCGGATGGGCTGGTATTCTGGGCGGTTTCCGATGTCAGCGCCCCGGATCTCATTGCCTTTCGTGATGATTTCACGCGCGCCACCACACCCTGAGGCAAACAAAAAGCCGGCCGCATCGCTGCGGCCGGCTTCATTCAATCAATCACGCCGATCAGGCTGACAGCTTCGCCATCACCTCTTCGGAAACTTCGAAGTTCGAATAGACATTCTGCACATCGTCGTCGTCTTCAAGGCTATCGATGAGCTTCATCAGCGATTGCGCCTTTTCTTCATCGACCGGCACATTGTTCTGCGCGCGCCAGATCGCCTTGACGGTTTCGGCTTCGCCGAGCGTCGCTTCGAGCGCCTTGGCAACCTCGTTCATCGCTTCGAAACCGCAGATGATGGTGTGGCCTTCTTCGTCGCTCTCGACGTCGTCGGCGCCGGCTTCGATCGCCGCTTCCATCACCTTGTCGGCATCGCCGACTGTTGGCTTGTAGGTGATCTCGCCGACATGGTCGAATGAGAAGGAAACCGAACCGGTTTCACCCAGCGCACCGCCTGCCTTGGTGAAGATCGAACGGACGTTCGAGGCCGTACGGTTGCGATTGTCCGTCAGCGCCTCGACGATGATCGCCGTGCCGCCGGGGCCGTAGCCCTCGTAGCGAACTGCATCGTAGTTTTCGCCGTCATTGCCAGAGGCCTTCTTGATGGCGCGGTCAATATTGTCCTTCGGCATCGACTGGGCCTTGGCGTTCTGTATCGCCAGGCGCAGGCTCGCATTCATGGTCGGGTCGGGCAGACCCGCCTTGGCGGCGACGGTGATTTCACGCGCCAGCTTCGAGAACATTTTCGAACGCACCGAGTCCTGACGACCCTTGCGGTGCATGATGTTTTTAAACTGTGAATGGCCAGCCATGGCACCCCTGTTCACGTCTTTTGTTGGGAATGGGCGGCGTTATAAGAGCGAAGCGGCCTTGATTCAAGCAAAAAGCCGGATTCAAGGCGGTCAACGCTCACAAAGCGTTGCTACGGTGCCGATGATCAGATGCCCTTCAGCACATAGATCAGCGGCTTGCGCGGCAGGGTCTTCAACGAAACCGTGACGCTTGACGTCGGCGCATAGCCGACATCGAAATCAGGGCCGAACAAAGCCAGGAATTGATCGACAGGCGGTCCCCAGCGATGCATGGGCAGGATGAGCGACGAGCGCAGCCGCTTGACCACCCGGCTCATACTGTCGGCTCCCATGGTCAGGCCGCCATCGACCGGCACCATCACGACGTCAAGGCGCCCAATCTCGGCATATTGCTGATCGGTCAGTTCGAAATGCAGGTGCCCGAGATGGCCGATGCAAAGCCCCGCCACTTCGAAGATGAAGATCGAATTGCCGTTGGACTCGACGCCGCCGCCCCAGGTGCGGATATCCGTCACTACGTTGCGGATCAGCGTATCGCCGACGGTCAGGTGGATCTTGGCCGGCTCACCCGGCGTGTCGCTCCAGCCGTGCAATACATATTTGATCGCCGGGTCGGGCGTCAGCGTGTAGTGGCTCGGATGCGCCTTGTTCATGGTGACGACTTCGGGCGTGTAGGGCGGTGGATAGGCGCCGCTGAAGTCCGTGGCGATCGAAACGCCGCCTGGTGTTTCGATGAATAGCGTCGCATGGCCGAGGAAGGTAATTTTCACGTCGTCATTGACGGTATCGCTGGCAGGCGTCGCTGCCGGCCCCGAGAAGCTGGCGAAGGTCGCCTTTGGCAAGGATTGGGCAATCGCCTGGCATTGGCTGGGCTGCGGGCGAGAAGGCTTTTGCTGGGCGTCAGCCGTGCCCCAGCCGAAAATGATCGATAGGAAGAATACGGCAAAGACAGGAAACCGCGGCATCATGCCATCCCCTCAAGCCCGATAGTGGCGAAAGGATGCGACATGACCGGAAACAGGTCCAGCGACAATCAGACGCGGTTGCTCACAATCGCGTCATTGGATTGCAATGATGAATTATCGTGCAGCGCTCAGCGCCAGAATTCGGGAATGGTTTCCGCCAGCCTTGGTCCGAGCCTCAACGGCGCGATCTTCTCAGCCAAACCGGTCGCATCCGATATCTCCACGCCGACGCCGCAGATGGTTGCGGGTCCGGACGCCGCCTCAAAGCGGCCCTTCGGCATCTTCGAGATGAACCGGTTGAGCGGTTCCTCCTTCTCCATGCCGAGCGAGGAATCATAATCGCCGCACATGCCGGCATCCGACATATAGGCGGTGCCGCCGTTCAGGATCTGCGCATCGGCGGTCGGCACATGCGTATGCGTGCCGACGACGAAGCTGGCGCGGCCATCGACGAAGTGGCCGAAGCATTGCTTCTCGCTGGTCGCTTCGGCATGAAAATCGAAAATGATGGCGTCCGCCTGCTCCTTCAGCGGGCATGCGGCAAGGATGGCTTCGGCCGATTTGAAGGGATCGTCCAGCTCGGGATGCATGAAGACGCGGCCCATGATGTTGGCGACGAGCACGCGGGCGCCGTTACGGGCATAATAAATGCCCGAGCCGCGACCCGGCGTGCCGGCCGGATAATTGGCGGGACGCAGGAATTGGTCATGGCGCTCGCAGAAGGTAACCGCCTCCTTCTGGTCCCAGACGTGATTGCCCGTCGTCACCACATCGGCACCGGCGTTGATCGTCTCCAGAAAGATATCCTCGGTGATGCCGAAACCGCCGGCGGCATTCTCGCCATTGACGATGACGAAATCGAGCTTCAGATCAGAAACGAGACCCGGCAAGCGGTCCCATACCGCAACCCGCCCGGTCTTGCCGACCATGTCACCCAGAAAAAGCAGCCGCATTCGCTATCCAATCGCTTCCGAAACGAAATCAAGTCCGCTCTCGGTCAAAATCGCGTCAAGGCGGACATCATGCGGCTCAGCCGGTACTGATGGCACTTCTTGGCAATCGAATGCAATGCCGATGAGGCGCGGATTCAAGCCTTTTTGATGCAGACGGTCGATGGCGCGGTCATAATGGCCGGCGCCATAGCCGATGCGGTGGCCGGTTTTGTCGAAAGCCGAAAGCGGCACCAGCATCACCTCCGGATCGAGCACGGCCGCATCAGGCCCCGGTCCCAACGTCCCGAACCCGACAGGAACCAGTGATACCCCCGGCACGAATTCGCGAAAGACGATCGTGCTGCGGTCGAGGATGACGGGCACGCAGAGCCGCGCACCGCGTTCCCGCAACCGCGCCATCAACGGCTGTATGTCCGCCTCCGAGCGAATCGGCAGAAAGCCGGAAACGATCGTGCCCGGCCGGACATCGATAGCGTCGCCGCCATGGGCGGCCATGGCCAACCCCTTTGCGATGCGTTCATCGGCCGGAATGGTGTCTCGCGCCGCAAGACGCTCGTTTCGATATTGGGCTTTCAGTTCTTTGGGGGTCATCGGATCTTCGCGATGTTCGACAATATCACGAAAACATAATGAGCCGGCAGCCTATTGCAAAGCGCGAAAACGACATGTGGTGATGGCACGGCGCGGGCGAGCATCAGCCGCCGTTGCGCAAGATCGACATCCTGCCATCGCCTTCTATGTGCACGCGGACATTGTCATAGTTCGGCAGGGTCGAATGATTGGTTTCGACGGGATGCGAATGCGTGGCGGTAATCACCATCACGTCGGCGCCAGCCGCCTCGCCTGCCTTGATGCCAGCCAAGACATCCTCGAACACCAGGCAATCGGAGGTGCGCAGCCCAAGACGTTCCGCGCCGAGGATGTAACCCTGCGGATCGGGCTTGCCGACCTTGACATCCTCGGCGGTGACGATGAAGCGCGGCACCGGAATGCCGGCGGCGTCAAGTCGGGCCATAGCGAGACGGTATGGGGATGACGTCACGATCGCCCACCGTTCCGGCGGCAGCGACGCCAGGAAATCAGCGGCACCCGGAAGAGCGACCACGCCCGCGAGGTCTGCAATCTCCGCCTCCATGATACCATTCGACTCGGCAACCGGATCGACGCCGGGCAAGTTCAGCTGACCGATCGTATCGACACCACGCTTGCCATGCATGGTCGGCATGAATTCTTCGACGTTCAGACCCTTGCTGCGAGCCCAGTTGCCCCAGACGCGTTCGGCCGCCGCGATCGAGTTGATGATCGTGCCATCCATATCGAACAGGAAGCCGGAATAGGTCTTGGTGAAGGCGGAAGACAATGCTGAACCTTTCAGGCGTGAGAATGAGCGGCCGCAGGGATGCGCCACCCGTGATAGATGCCCTTCCGGACTAATGGCAGCCGCGGCAAGAAGCAAATGATTGCTGGGCGACGGGCACGGAATAAGCACTCCGTTCGCCTCGACAGCACAAAAGCGCAAACGGCCTCGCGTTACGACGAGGCCGCAAGAAGACATACGCGCGGCACAGGCCGGCCGCGCGCATCATGCATGGATCATTCGCCGAGGCGGCTCTTCAGACCATTGATGATATGGTTCGACAGCGCCTCGTAGTCATCGTCAAAATGGTGGCCGCCATCCATGGCGATGATTTCGGCGCCGGTGCCCTTGAGCAGCGGGCACCCGACATCTTCGTCATCGTCCTTGCCGTAGATGCATTGCACCATTTTTGGATTGACCGATTTGAGGTCGTTGATGGGATCGCCGCCCTTGCCCTCACTCGAAGCACCGAGCCAACCCATGACCGAAATCACGTAATCGACCTTCTTCGACAGCGACAGGAGCGACATCTGCACGATCTTGTCCTTGTCGGCCGGCTGCAAGCGATTGTAGCTCGCCGGCAGCACATCGGCGCCGAACGAATAGCCGATCAGCACGACATGCTTGACCTTGAAGCGCTTGGTGTAGAACTGGATCATGCGCGCGAGATCATCGGCCGTCTGCTGTGGAGACCGCTCCGACCAGAAATAGTGCAGCGAATCCACGCCCACCACCGGAATGCCCTGGTCCTGCAGATAGCTGCCAACTTCCTTGTCGATATCGCGCCAGCCGCCATCGCCCGAATAGACGATCGCAAGCGTGTCTTCAGTGGGCGTCGTCTCCATGACATCGACCGGCAGGCCGAGCGGCGACTTCGCGCTGTCGATCGACTTCATCAGATCCGTCAGCGAAGCCTCGAGCGTCGCATAGGTATCGTCGAGATCGGAATCCGTGGTCTGAACTTCAGGATGATCCTTCTGGATCTCTTCGACATGATCGCGTCCATCCTTCGGGGCCTTCGAGGTGAAGGTCACCATGATCGGATTGGGCAAGGCGCCGTCCTGCAAACCGAAGGACACCATGTCGCCATCGGTCTTCTTCTCGGCCGGCGTGCAAAGCTCCTGCTTCAAGCCGATGCCGGCGGTCGGATCGACGGCAAGCGTGCCTGCAACGGTTGCATCGGGCGTCTGGGCTGCGATCGTCAGCGCCATCGCGCGCCTGCACCGACGCCGGCGATGACCGGAAGCTGGTAGGTGCTGTCGGCGAAGGACCGCTGCACCTGCTGGCTCAGCGATTCCAGATCCGCGACGATGTAGATGCAGCCGTCGTTCTGGCTGACATCATACTTGTTCAGCGAGGTCAGGAAGGACGGATAATCGATGCCGATGACAAGCGAGCCGCTGGTAACGAGCTTCTCGGCAACCGCCTTTTCCTTGTCGCCCCAGCCGGCGACGTCGGAGATCAGCACGACCTCACTCGTCACCTTGCCTTGCGGACGCAGGATATGCGGCGCCGGGATCATGCCCAGATCGTATTTGGTATCGTCTTCGTCAGCTCTTGCCGAACCAGACACCAGCAGGCCCATCGACAACATGCATGCGAAAGCGAATGACATTGCGTATTTCAAGATCATTTCCTCACGACCCCCTTAAGCCCGCCCCCGATGAGGAATGTGGCATCCATCAACGCGATCATGGGACTTACACCTCCCGAAACAGCCAGATAGCGTGGCTGCCATTCGGGATGGAACTTGGATTTGAAGGCACGAAGCCCTTTGAAATTGTAGAAACGTTCGCCGTGTTCGAAAACGGTCCCCCCGACCCTGTCCCAAACCGGTGCCGATTCTCGTCTCGACATGCCTGAAAGCGGCGCCATGCCGAGGTTGAAGCGATGGAAGCCTTGCTCCCTGAGGTATTCGAGGATCTGCACGAACAGAAAATCCATCGAGCCCTTCGGAGCATCAGGCGAGAAACGCATCAGATCGACGGATCCCTCTTCCTTGGTCTCCGTCATCAGGATATTCGCAAAAGCGACGATCTTACCATCCTTCTTCAATACACCGACCGGCTGTGACATCACATAGTCCGGATCGAACGCGCCTAGCGAAAAGCCTTTTTCCTTGGCATTGTGATCGGCAAGCCATGTGTCAGACACATGGGTAAGCTGATCCATGACATCGGGCACATCTTGAGGCTCGATAACGGCAAATTCTAGTCCATCGCGAACTGCACGGCTTGCCGTCTGCCGGAGGTTGGCCCATTTGCCGCCCTTCAGCTCGAAATTAGAAAGATTGACCACCGCCAGTTCACCGAGCTTGAATGCCCGCAGCCCGGCATCCGCGCAATAGGAAAGCAGCGCCGGCGAGATCTGATAGAATACGGAACGGCAACCCGCCGAGCGCGCAGCCTCGACGAAGCGCCAGATGAGATCCGGGAGTGCGTGGCGCGGGCCGACGGGATCGAAAAGGGCAATCCACGAGCGGCCCTGCTTGCCGTACATGATGAACGCATCGCCCTTTTCCGAGAACATGATGCTCTTGTCGGCCATGCGCACCAGATTGGCGTCGGCGATGCCTTGTTTGCGGACGATCGTCACGGCACGCGCAACCACATCTTCCGTTGCGGGTTCCAGACGTTTCGTTGCGGGGCGTAGCAGACTGAAGATCGCGATCGCCGACGACAGAATGGAAATGCCGAGTGCTGCGCGAAGCCCACGCGGCGCCTCATCGGCAAACTCGAACTGCCACCACAGCTGGTTGCTGTATCCGACATCGCGATAGACGAAAAACAGGATGACGATGGCGCCGATGCAGATCACCGCAATCGCCGTCAGCCAGCCGGCGGTCAGCGTCTGGCTCAGCAGCGAGGCCGGCCGGGTGAACAGCCGGCGACTGACGATGAGACTGAAGACGAGGAATGCCAGCAATCCGGCCTCGACGATGGCGATGGCCTTCAGCAGCGACAGCAAGAGCGCCAGCACAGCCGAGAAGACACAGACCCACCAGGCACCGTCGAGCCGCTGGCCGAGGCCACGTGCGGCAACGACCATCGTCAGTCCGAGAAGGCTGGAAAAGAAATGCGCGCTTTCGACGACCGGCAGCGGCAGATAGTCAGAAAGGACGATAAGGTTCTGGTCTGGTGTGGGCGTCACGCTCGAAAAGATCAGCATCATGCCAAGCAACAGCGCAAAGGCCGACAGCAGCTGCGGCATGAGGCGCCCGCCGACACGGCGCATGCTGGAGGCGGCCGGATGATCGACGAAACGGCGCAGCTCCGCCACCGAGATCGCCGCAATGGCGATGACGAGCGGGATGACGTTGTAAATGACACGATAAAGAACGAGCGAACTCAACACGGCGTCTTCGTTCACCGAGCTTCCGAGCCAGGCGATGATGATCGTTTCGAAAACGCCGAAGCCCGCCGGAACGTGACTGAGCACACCCAGACCGACCGCGATGGCATAAATCGCAAAGAAACCCGGCCAGCCGATGGAGGATTCCGGCAACAGCACGTAGAGCACCGATGCGGAAGCGGCAATGTCGAATGCCGTGACCAAGAACTGCCGCGACCAGGTGCGCGAATCCGGCAGGCGAACGGCGATCGGCCCGATCCGCACTTCGCGCCCGTTACGGCCGATAAAGATGACGAATGCCAGCGCCGCAAGGATGGCAACCGCGACCAGTCGCAGCCACAGTCCGTCGACATCGATCAGCGGCCCGATCTCATCGGCGATCACAAGCAGAGCAATGGCGCCGACTGCAGCAAGGCCGAGACCGAAGGCAAGCGTGACGAATGCGATGACGCGAGTGATGTCGTCGGGCGAGAGGCCGAGCCGGGTGTAGGCGCGATAGCGGATCGCGCCGGCGCTCAGCGCGCCGAAGCCGGCCGTATTGCCCACTGCATAGGCGCTGAACGAGGTCAGCGCGACATGCGGAAACGGCAGCCGCTTGCCGATATAATCGAGCGCATTCTGGTCATAATAGATCAGAGAGGCGAAGCTCAGGCCCGTGAACAGCAGCGCGAGCAGCACCGAGGAAATCTTCGTCGTCGTCAAGGCATGCACGACGTCGTCGTAGCGGACTTCGTTGGTCAGATCGAAGATCGCATAGGCAGCAAGGCAGAAAACGGCAACGGTGAGGACAGCGACAATCAGCGTACGGTAGCGATTGAGAAGGCCGACGACACCGCCGCGCTCTTCCAATTCCTCATCGGCTTTTTCCAGATCGATTGGGCTCGACATGCTCTACCTGTTTATATTGACCTTCGCCGGTCCCGATTGTTCGGATATTCAGTAACACCGGCGACCTATGTTCGCGTCACCGCTTTACACTGCTTTCGATGAGCCCGTTATTACGCGCGCTCCCATCATTCTGAATTTAGGCAATTTTGGCGCAGACCCCGTTCCGCCGGCAGTGAATTCACGATTATTTAAACAAATTCGTCATTCACCCTGCTTTTAAACGTGCCCCACACACAAAAGTGATCTTCGCATCCCACCTTAAGCGCAGCTCCCTATCAGGAATTTGAAGCCCGGTCACCTGCCCTAGAACAGCTTTCGGATGAACATTTTCTTTCCGCCAACCGGAGTTCTGCAGGCAACGCCGGCAGGTCGATTTCAGATAGGGAAGAGGCACGCCTGGTTCGATGATGGAGGCTTATACAATGCAAGATAGGTGAATTGGCCACTCAATCAACCAAACTGCAAGGTGCGCCCAGCCTCAAGGCCCGCGACCCAGACGAGCTCGTTCACACCTGATCGAGTGAGCAAGCGGAAAGATGCTTCTATGAGGCGGTCGATCCGCTCGGCATCCCGGGACCACTTATGTCTCCGGCAGCAAAAAGCCCACCCCCAATGCCGACAGCAGCACTGGGAATGGGCTTCAAGAGCAGCCATTAAGAGGGCAGCGGCACCTCACCGCCGGAACCGGCGACTAGGAACCGTTGTCGTGCGTTAACGATCCGGCGCCTCCGCCGGCTCGCCGCGCATTTCGCTCAGGAAGAAGCCCTCGCGCAGGTTGATGCCATATTCGACGAAGGCTTTCATGCAGCAGAGCATCTGCGTCCAGCCCTCGCAGTTGAGGTAGGTGCCACGGCGGCCAGCCTCGTCCTCGCGCCAGCCGGATTCCTCTATGACCACCAGCGTGCCGCCGTCATCCAGGGGATCGAAGGTCATCTCGACCTTGGTCTTGTAACGGATGTTGTCCTCACCGGTGCCGCCGTCCCAGCGAAGGACGATACGCCGGTTGGCCTCCAGCTCCTCGACCTCGACGGGCGCATTCTTCCACCAGATGACGGTCGTCCCTGCGACTAGCGGCGCGCTGGCACCGCCGACAGTGGTGAAATAGCTCGAAAGCTTCTTCGGATTGACGACCGCGTCGAAGACTTCTTCGACCTTGCGGCCAATCCGGCCTGAAATACGAACATTCAATGTCATGGCGTCTCCTCCGCAAATTGATTGCTGCACGATTGCGAGCAGCCTCATTATGTTATAAAAATATAACATGTCAAACGAATCGGACAGCGACCTCATTTTCAAAGCCCTCGCGCATCGTCGCAGGCGCGAAATCCTCGACCTTCTCAAGGAGGCGCCACGGACGACGGGGATGCTTTGCGAGACCTTCACGGATATGGACCGCTGCACAGTGATGCTGCACCTGAAGGTATTGGAGGAGGCGGACCTCGTAATCGCCAAGAAGGAAGGCCGGGAGCGCTGGAACCACTTGAACAGCCTTCCGATCAAGCAGATCCACGACCGCTGGATCAGCGCCTATGCAGGGCACGCACTGTCCATCCTCGATCGGCTGAAAAGCGACCTGGAGAGCTGAAACGAAAAATTACGCCGCGCTGTTCCGGCGCAACAGTTCCTTCAATTTGCCACTCGTCCCATCCTCGTCGAGCGGCGTATAGACCACCAGCTTCATGTCGGGCCGGTCCATGACGGCAAGAGCGGTATATTCGAATGTCATCAGCCCGCCTCCGGGATGACGCAGGCGCTTGTGACCGGTAAGCGGCCGCAAGACGTCCTGCCTCGGCCACCAGGCACGAAATTCCGGGCTGGTCTGCGTCAAGGTGGCGATCAGCCGTTCGAAGTCGGGATCGCCGGCGTAACGGGCGCTGTCGGCACGGAACATTGCAAGCGAATTCGCCGCCACGATCTCCCAATCGACGAGAAGCTGCCGAGCAGGATCGGTGAACACGCGATGGACGCTGTTGCGCGCATCCCCCTGCAGCAGGCTGTAATCGCCGAAAAGCGCGACCGCTGCCGCGTTCCAGGCCAGCACATCCCAACGCCTGCCGAGGACATAGGCCGGCTGCCCGGCAAGGCTCGCGAGCATCCGCCGCAGCGCATCCGGCACATCCTCAGGCCCGCGTGACGGCGCCTCAGCCGACGGTCGATCGCTGAGGGTGAAGAGGTGTCGCCTCTCGGCGGGATCGAGCCGAAGCGCATCCGCCAGCGCCGACAGAACCTCCGATGACGCGCGAACGTCCCGCCCCTGCTCAAGCCATGTGTACCAGGTGGTGCCGACGCCGGCGAGAAGCGCCACTTCCTCGCGCCTGAGCCCCGGGGTGCGCCGCCGAAAGCCCTCCGGTAACCCGACGCCTGATGGTGTCAGCTTCTCCCGGCGAGAGCGCAGAAAGGCGCCGAATTCGCGACGTCTGGCTTCGAGAACGGTCTGGCTCTGATTGATGGTCATCGCTTATCATAGCAGGATCAATACTAGGATAAAGCCAGAACTGTTTATCGCTTTTGCAAGCTGCCAAATATCAGATCAGAGACATGATGGAGACAGTTGCGATGGATATGAGCGGCAAGACGATCCTGATCACAGGCTCGACTGATGGTGTCGGCCGCAGGGTTGCGGAAAGACTGGCAGCCATGGGTGCCTTCGTGCTCATACATGGCCGCAACGCTGCACGCGCCGAAGATCTGGTCTCCCGCATCCGCGACGCCGGCGGAAAGGCAGCCTTCTATCTCGCCGATTTTTCCTCGCTGAACGAGGTCCGGACCCTGGCTGATGCCGTCGAACGCGACCACGATCGCCTCGATATATTGATCAACAATGCCGGCATCGGCACCAGCGGCGGCGGCACAGGCCGGCAAGTGAGCCAGGACGGCTATGAACTGCGTTTTGCGGTGAATTATCTCGCCGGCTTCCTGCTGACCCATCGCCTCCTGCCACTGTTGAAGGCAGGCAGCCCTGCCCGCATCCTCAACGTCTCCTCCGCCGGCCAGCAGGCAATCGACTTTTCCGACGTCATGCTGACGCGCGGCTATAGCGGCGTGCGTGCCTATTGCCAGAGCAAGCTGGCGCAAATCCTGTTCACCTTCGATCTCGCCGAGGAACTGGCTGGCTTCGGCATCATCGTCAACTCCCTGCACCCGGCGACCTATATGGACACGACTATGGTGCGCCTATCGGGTGTCACGCCGATCAGCACCGTCGATCAAGGCGCCGATGCTATCCTCAACCTGGCAACGAACGACGATTTGGACGGACACACCGGCCTCTATTTCGACGGGCAGCGCCCTGCCCGCGCCAGCGCCCAAGCCTATGACGCGGCTGCGCGCCAAAAGCTGCGAACACTCAGCCAAAGCCTGACCGGCCTCACCTGAATCATATCCTCCCATACACTCCCTACCCCCAGAAAGGAGACACCCATGTCGTCTCAACACGTTGTTATTGTCGGCGGTTCATCTGGCATCGGCCTTGCCGCCGCTACCCATCTTCTTGAGAAAGGATATCGTGTCACGATCACAGGTCGCGACGCGGCGAAACTTCAGGCAGCCGTGCAAAGCCTGGATGGCGATGTCTCTGCCGCCACCATGGATGCGGCCGACTTCAACCGTCTCGCCAACGCTTTCCAGGCAATCGGGCCGCTCGATCATCTGGTCCTTGCGCTGGGCGGCGGCAATGGCGCCGGCCCCTTCGCCACCGTAGACCTTACCGATCTCAGGAAGGGTTTCGAGGAGAAGACAATGGCGCATTTTGCCTGCGCGCAGGCATGCCTTCCCCACCTTTCCAGGCAGGGCAGCATCACCTTCGTCTCCGCCGTCTCGGCCCAGGCGGCCATGCCTGGAACGGCGGGGCTTGGAGCCATCAATGCCGCCATTGCCGCCCTCGCACCGATTCTCACCGTGGAACTCAAGCCGATCCGGGTCAACTGCGTTTCGCCCGGTGTCGTCGACACCCCCTGGTGGGATTTCCTGAGCGCTGACCAGAAAGAGCCGACCTTTGCCAGCTTTGCGGCTCGCACGCCGGTCGGCCGTGTCGGCCGCCCGCGGGAGATCGCTGAGGCCATCGGCTTCCTGATCGGCAACGGCTTCACCAGCGGTCACACGCTGATCTGCGACGGCGGCATCCGCCTCGGTCAATGATCTCAAGCCATTATCGCGCGACAGCGGCAATGGCACCCTCAGCTGTTGCGCACATCCGCCTGCAGGCGCTTGAGGATATCGATGAGTTCCGGCGCCATGTCGCGGATTTCGCGCAGGTGGATGGCGCTCAACCGCAGCAACACCTCTTCGGATTGCTCCGTTAGCCGCAGCGTCTGCCGGCGCTTGTCGGCAGGATCGGGATGCCGCGTGACATAGCCGGCATCGATCAGCCGCCCCGCAAGTTCGGTCGCCGTATGCGGGGCGATCAGCAACCGCTCCGCCAGCATGCCGATGGTCATCGCCTCGCCCTGCCGATTGCCCTTGATCGCGAGCAGAGCCTGATGCTGCTGCGGCGGCAGACCCGCTTCCTGCGCCGCTGAGGTGCTGAAATCGGTGAATTTGCGCAGTGTGTAGCGCAATGTGGCGAGCGCCTCATAATCCGCCTGCGACAAGGTCTCATCCGAACTCTGCACCATCAAATCGTCCTCATTGCCGCAGTTAGCGATCTTTGTTGATTTATATCGCATTACGATATATTTGCCATCTCGACATTGAAAGCGGTCGAATGACAGCCGCGCACGCTTAACACAGAAGGTCGCCGATGCAGGACACCACTACCTCACAAAATCATGGCCACGATTTCTCCGGCGGCGCATCCCGAAAGGACAATGGCGATTTTACCACCGACAAGCGCGTGCTGCTGCTGATCGCCATGGCGCTGGTGGTCGGCACCGGCGGAGCCTTCGCCGCCTGGGTGTTGATCAAGCTCATCGCGCTCGTCAGCAATGCCGTCTGGCTGTTCAAGATCAGCACCACGCCGCTCTCTTTCAGCACCGTGGCACGCTCGCCCTGGATGGTGGCGGCCCCTGTAGTCGGCGGTCTCGTCATCGGCCTGATGGCGCGTTACGGTTCGGAGAAGATCCGTGGCCACGGGATTCCGGAAGCCATCGAAGCGATCCTCATCGGCGGCAGTCGCATGTCGCCGAAAGTGGCTGTGCTGAAGCCGCTGTCATCGGCCATCTCCATTGGCTCCGGCGGCCCCTTCGGCGCGGAAGGCCCGATCATCATGACCGGCGGCGCCATCGGTTCGCTGTTTGCGCAGCTTTTTCATCTGAGCGCCGCCGAGCGCAAGACGCTGCTGGTCGCCGGCGCCGCGGCCGGCATGACGGCGGTATTCGGCACGCCGATTGCGGCTGTCATGCTCGCCGTCGAATTGCTGCTATTCGAATGGAAGCCGCGCAGCTTCATTCCGGTCGCTGTCGCCGCCTGCGTCTCGGTCGTTTGGCGGCCGTTGCTGATCGACAGCGGCGCGCTGTTTCCAGCCCATTTCGAAATGACGCTATCCTGGTGGGGCATTCTGCTCGCCGCCGGTCTCGGCATCATCTCCGGCCTGCAATCCGGCCTGCTGACGACGCTGCTCTACCGCATCGAGGACGCGTTCGAGACGCTGCCGATCCACTGGATGTGGTGGCCGGCGCTTGGCGGCCTGGTCGTCGGCCTCGGCGGGTTGATCGAGCCCCGCGCCCTCGGCGTCGGCTACGACATCATCGCCGATCTGCTGCATAGCCGGGTCGCCGCGGGCGCGGTTTTAGCGATCCTGCTCGTCAAGGCTGGCATCTGGCTGGTAGCCCTTTCCTCCGGCACATCGGGTGGCGTGCTGGCACCGCTTCTCATTCTGGGCGGAGCGCTGGGTTGGCTGGTGGGACTTGTCCTGCCCGGCGACCCCGGCTTCTGGGCACTGCTGGGCATGGCGGCGATGATGGGCGGCACCATGCGCGCGCCGTTGACCGGTACCTTCTTCGCCATGGAATTGACTGGGGACATGGGCGCGCTCATACCCCTGCTTGCGGCAACGGTCGCCGCCTATGCGGTCACCGTGTTGCTGTTGAAACGATCAATCCTTACGGAAAAGATCGCTCGTCGCGGCCAGCATATCACTCGCGAATACGGCATCGATCCCTTCGAGCTGACCCGCGCCGCCGACATCATGATCGCCAAGGTGGATACCCTGCCTGCCACCATGCGCCTGTCCGAAGCGCTGGCATATATGACGGAGCGCATCGGTGCACATCGTTTCTATCCCGTCGTCGACGGCGACGCCCGGCTGGTCGGCATGATCTCGCGCGCCGACGCCTTGCGGTGGCAGAGCGAGCCGGAGCTGATGGATCAATCGCTCTATGACGTGATCTCGGATACGTCCATTCCGGTCGCTCATCTGGAGGATACAGTCGGCCGCGTTGCCGACATCATGATCCAGGCCGATACGGGTCGCGTTCCCGTCGTCGAGGCACAAAGCGGACGGCTCCTCGGTCTGATCGCCCGCAAGGACCTGCTGCGGCTGCGCAGCGCGACCAATCGCGCCGAACTCGAGCGCGGCGCCTATCTCGGATCAAAACGTTAGGGGAGGAGGAGTGGCGTCAGCGCGGCACAAGAACTGCGCGGCGCCTTCCTTGCCATCAGCCATGAAACTTGAAGAGCGATCCACGACGACCGATGGATGTTTACGATCCTGGGTGCCTACAAACGTAGGTGGGCGCCGTGTGTCCAGGTCCAGGGACCTAGCCAGGGACAGCTCCCTTTGGATCGAGTATGGCCCCAGGGATTGTGGTTCCTGTCGGGAAGCGCAGACCGCTTGAACTATATAAAGAGCTTTGAGGCTTTGTACCAGAGGGCGCTGTCCGGCATCCGCAGAAATAAACTCAACCCTGCTCTGTGCCGGGCCGCGCTATGAGCTTCTCGGTGATGCCGCTGATGCGCATGGTCACTTCGTCGATGACGCTTGCCAGCGTCTCCTCGGCGCGCGCATTGGCCGCTACCGTCGTATCGCGGTTGCTGGTAAGCGTTTCCAGCTCGGCCTCGAGCGCCGAGACCCGACGCGTCAGCTCCGAAACCTCATCCATGATCATGATGCCGGCCATGACGGTCAGCCTGAGATCACCGATCTCTCCGAACTGGCTCTTCAAATGCAGCACATAGCGGTCGAAGCGATTGGCCAGATCCGTCAGATGATCTTCCTGCCCTTCTTCGCAGGCCATCCGGTAGGCTTTACCGTCGATCGTTACCGTTACTTGCGCCATTCGACTTTCCGATCATTGCCGTGCCGCGACAGCTGCCTCCCGAGGGATCAGCGGTCCAGCACGGCTCTTATGGTTTCCATCGCCGTAACAAGCCGGCGCGACACTTCGCGATTGACTTCCTCGAGCCGGTTCGCACGGAACTCGGCCTGATCAAGTTCCTGAGCCAGGCGCGAGCGATCGGTATGAACCCGCCGCACCTCGCCTTCTATGTCGCTATGTGCACGTTCGCGCTCGAACCGTCCGTCAACCGCGCTCTCCAAAGTGGAAAGCGCTTGGCGCAATTGGGCAAGCGCTGCATCCACCGTTTTGCCTGAAGGTGTCATGGCCTTCGATACTCCGCGCAAGGCCCGAATCAAAACATCCGGCCACTTGTCTGATTTCGCAACAATATTCAACTCGGCGACTGCACGTCAATAAAGGCGGCCATGCGGCAGGTCCCCTATTCTGTGGATGAATGTCGCCTTTGCCTACCGCACAGGCTTTGTCGCATCATTGTCGTCTTTTGTAAAAGTGAACGGGCAAATGTTAAAAAATTGCCGCAGCGGCCCCGGATTGGGTCCTCGATTTATTGACTTGCTCGCCCCAACTGCTATGTCTCAGCCGTCTGAGGCGACGTTGAAAATGGAGTTCAGAGGACCGTCTGTCTCCCTTCTGCCCGCCTTTCAACCGATGGCTTCCCTCCCAAGTGTGCGGCCATCCCCCGAACCCGGAACATTGCGGAAAAACCCATGATCTCTCGCGAACAAAACGACCGGATGGCAAATGCAATCCGTTTCCTTGCCATGGATGCTGTCGAGAAGGCCAATTCCGGTCACCCCGGTTTGCCGATGGGCATGGCTGATGTCGCCACCGTTCTCTTTAGCAAGTATCTGCGGTTCGACCCGAAGAACCCGCTCTGGCCGGACCGCGACCGTTTCGTCCTGTCGGCTGGCCACGGCTCGATGCTGCTCTATTCGGTTCTCTACCTCACCGGCTATCCGGACATGACGGTCGATGAGCTCCAGCGCTTCCGCCAGCTCGGCTCCAAGACCGCCGGTCACCCGGAATACGGCCATGCCACCGGCATCGAAACCACCACCGGCCCGCTCGGCCAGGGCATTGCCAATGCCGTCGGCATGGCGATCGCCGAACGCAAGCTGCGCGAGGAATTCGGCTCGGAGCTGCAGGATCACTATACCTATGCCATGTGCGGCGACGGCTGCCTGATGGAAGGCATCAGCCATGAGGCGATCGCGCTTGCCGGCCACCTCAAGCTCAACAAGCTGATCCTGTTCTGGGACAATAACTCCATCACCATCGACGGCGCCGTCTCGCTTTCGGACTCGACCGATCAGGTCGCCCGCTTCAAGGCCGTTCACTGGAACACCATCGAAGTCGACGGTCACGACCAGGCGGCCATCAGCGCCGCCATCGAAGCCGCCCACACGTCCGACCGCCCGACCCTGATCGCCTGCAAGACGATCATCGGCTTCGGCGCTCCGAACAAGCAGGGCACCCACAAGGTTCACGGCTCGCCGCTCGGCGCCGAGGAAATTGCCGCGACCCGCATTGCGCTGAACTGGCCCTACGAGCCCTTCGTCATCCCGAACGACATTCTCGGTGAATGGCGTGCTGCCGGCGAACGCTCCATCGGCACCCGCGAAGCCTGGGAAGGCCGCCTTGCCGGTGCGGAAGCAGGCAAGAAGGCTGAATTCACCCGCCGCTTTGCCCATGAACTGCCAGCCGGGTTCGACGCTGCCATCAGCGACTACAAGAAGAAGCTTGCCGAAACCAAGCCGACGCTTGCAACCCGCAAGGCATCGGAAGATGCGCTGGAAGTCATCAACGGCTTCATTCCGGAAACGATCGGCGGCTCCGCCGACCTGACACCGTCGAACAACACCAAGACCAGCCAGATGAAGTCGATCACTCCGACCGATTTCTCCGGCCGTTACATGCACTGGGGCATCCGCGAGCACGGCATGGCTGCCGCGATGAACGGCATCGCGCTGCATGGCGGTCTCATCCCCTATAGCGGCGGCTTCATGATCTTCTCGGATTATTGCCGCCCGCCGCTCCGCCTCGCTTCCCTCATGGGCATCCGCGCCATTCACGTCCTGACGCATGATTCCATCGGCGTCGGCGAAGACGGCCCGACCCACCAGCCGGTCGAGCAGCTCGCCAGCCTGCGCGCTGTCCCGAACTTCATGCTGTTCCGCCCGGCGGACGCAACCGAAACGGCGGAATGCTGGCAGATCGCCATCAAGACGACCAACCGCCCCACAGGTCTCGCGCTGACCCGCCAGAACCTTTTGGCGGCCCGCACCGAATACAGCGAAAAGAACCTTTGCGAACAGGGCGCCTATACGCTCGCCGGTAACGCCGACGCCAAGGTGACGATCTTCGCTTCGGGTTCCGAGGTTGAATTGGCCGTCGCTGCCCGCACGGTTCTGGAAGGCAAGGGCATTTCCACCCGCGTCGTTTCTGTCCCGAGCACCGAACTCTTCTTCGAGCAGCCGGACGCCTACCGCAAGGAAGTGCTCGGCAATTCGCCCGTCAAGGTCGCGGTCGAAGCCGGCGTTCGCGAAGGCTGGGATGCGTTCATCGGACCGGAAGGCGCCTTCATCGGCATGAAGGGCTTCGGCGCTTCCGCTCCCTACAAGGACGTCTACAAGCACTTCGGCATCACCACCGAAGCCGTTGTCGCCGCCGCCGAGGCAAAGCTTTCCTGAGGGCGCTGACAAGCGCTTTCAAATCCAATAGATAAACACCCTGAGTGAACGGGAGTGAATTTCAATGACTGTAAAAGTAGCCATCAACGGCTTTGGCCGTATCGGCCGTAACGTTCTGCGCGCCATCGTCGAATCCGGCCGTACCGACATCGAAGTCGTTGCCATCAACGACCTCGGCCCGGTCGAGACCAACGCTCATCTTCTGCGTTACGATTCGATCCATGGTCGTTTCCCGGCAGACGTGAAGGTCGAAGGCGACACGATCATCGTTGGCGGCGGCAAGCCGATCAAGGTTACCGCCATCAAGGATCCGGCAACGCTGCCGCACCGCGATCTCGGCGTCGACATCGCCATGGAATGCACGGGCATCTTCACGGCCCGTGACAAGGCCGCCGCACACCTGACGGCCGGCGCCAAGCGCGTCATCGTTTCGGCTCCTGCCGACGGTGCCGACCTGACCGTCGTTTTCGGCGTCAACCACGACCAGCTCACCAAGGAGCACCTGGTCATCTCCAACGCGTCCTGCACCACGAACTGCCTGGTGCCGGTCGTCAAGGTTCTCGACGACGCCGTCGGTATCGACCATGGCTTCATGACGACCATTCACTCCTACACGGGTGACCAGCCGACGCTCGACACCATGCACAAGGACCTGTACCGCGCCCGCGCCGCAGCCCTGTCCATGATCCCGACGTCGACGGGCGCCGCAAAGGCCGTTGGTCTCGTCCTGCCGCACCTCAAGGGCAAGCTCGACGGCACCTCGATCCGCGTTCCCACCCCGAACGTCTCGGTCGTCGACTTCAAGTTCGTGGCCAAGAAGGCAACGACGGTCGGCGAAATCAACGAGGCCATCAAGGCTGCATCGAACGGCAAGCTGAAGGGCATCCTCGGCTATACCGACGAGCCGCTGGTTTCCCGCGACTTCAACCATGACAGCCATTCGTCGATCTTCGCGACCGACCAGACCAAGGTCATGGAAGGCAACTTCGTGCGCGTTCTGTCCTGGTACGACAACGAATGGGGCTTCTCCAGCCGCATGTCGGACACGGCCGTCGCGCTTGCCAAGCTGATCTGATCATGACCTTCCGCCCTCTCCTTCCGACGACAGTGCGCTGGCGTCCGATCGAAGGAGACGGGCTGGAGCACCTGACGATCGCCCCAATAAATGACACGACCACTGGCGCGACCATTCGCGCCAGTGGCGTTATTGTAGGAGGTCGCGGCGGATTGCCGTACGGCGTCTTCTACCGCATCGACTGCGCCGCCGACTGGGCCGTTTTATCCTTTAGCGTCGAAACGACGGATGGCCGACGCCTTGCCCTGCTCTCCGACGGCAAGGGTCACTGGCGCACCGAAGACGGCCGCGCCTTGCCACAATTCGACGGATGCATCGACATCGATCTCTATGGTTCGCCCTTCACCAACAGCCTGCCAATCCGCCGGCTCGAGCTGCAGTCGGAAGACGGAACGGCGAAGCTTTCGATGCTCTATATTCCCTTCGACAGTTTCGAGCCCGTGTGCGATGGCCAGCACTACACCTGCATCGTGCCGGAAAAGCTCTATCGCTACGCAGCGCAGGACCGAGCCTTCACCGTAGACCTGCCCGTCGACGCCGATGGTCTCGTGATCGACTATCCGATCTACTTCAGGCGCGTCGACGTCTGATTGGGAGCAGATGCCGACCCGCGCATCGCCGTAAAAACATTTCGAATCTTTTCGTACCCTGCCCTGCTATGGTCCAGATTTACCAATAAATTTTGAGCAGGAAATCTCCCAGGGTATTCCAAGCCGCTTTGCCGTTCTGGCGAGGCGCATCACACCATGACGTTGCAATCGTCGGAGCAGGTTCAATTTCAAGACCCTGCTCGCACGATACCGTGTTTGCCAATCGCTGCGGCGCAACGCCATAATGGATGACGGAGGGATTTCTTATATCCCGGGCCTCTGGTCCGGGCAGCGGCGCACGGAAGAGGGGAATGAAAAGGTGGAGGCATTTTACGTCATCGTGCTGGTCAGCACGGTCCTGGTCCTGATAGCGGCTTTCTCGAGCCTCATCGCCTTCCGTTTCGGCGCCCCCTTGCTGCTGCTGTTCCTGATGATCGGTCTGGCCGCAGGCACCGATGGTCTCGGCATCGAATTCTCCAACAATTATCTCGCCTATATTCTCGGCTCGCTGGCGCTGGCCATCATCCTCTTCGATTCCGGCTACGGCACGCCGATCCAGGCCTTCAAGCTCGCAGCGGCGCCGGCACTGACCATCGCTTCCGCCGGCGTTCTGGTGACCGCAGGCCTATTCGGCCTTGCCGCCACCTGGCTGCTCGGCTTCACCTGGCTGCAAGGCCTGCTGCTCGGCTCGATCGTCGCCTCTACCGACGCTGCCGCCGTCTTCTTCCTGCTGCGCATCGGCGGCATCAATATCCGCGACAAGGTGCGCTCGACGCTGGAGGTCGAATCCGGCACCAACGACCCGATGGCCATCTTCCTGACCTTGGCCCTCGTCCAGCTGCTGGCGAGCGGCGAAGGCTATGCCGGCATCAACATCGTCATGCTGGCGACCTTCGTCCAGCAGATGGGGCTCGGCGTCATCCTCGGCCTGCTCGGCGGCATGATGATCGTCCTCATCGTCAGCCGCCTCGATACTGATCGTGGCCTGACGCCGATCTTCGTACTGGCGCTGGCGCTCCTCGTCTTCTCCTTCACTGGCGCGGTCGGCGGCAGCGGCTTCCTCGCCGTCTATGTCGCCGGCATCTATGCCGGCAACCGCAAGATGCCTGCTTCGGCCTCCATCAAGCGCTTCCAGGACGGCATGACCTGGCTGGCGCAGATCATCATGTTCCTCGTGCTTGGCCTGCTCGCCACGCCATCGCAATTTCCCGCCATCGCCATCCCGGCGATCGCATTGGCGCTGTTCCTGATCTTCGTAGCCCGGCCGATCGCCGTCTGGCTCTGCTTGCTGCCCTTCGACTATACCCAGCGCGAGACCGGCTTCGTCGCCTGGGTTGGTCTGCGCGGCGCCGTCTCCATCCTGCTCGCCATCATGCCGATCCTCGGCAATCTCGAGAGGGCGCAGACCTATTTCAACGTCGCCTTCATCGTCGTGCTGGTGTCGCTGCTCGTCCAGGGCTGGACGATCAAGCCCATGGCGCGCCGCCTCGCACTTATCGTTCCCCGACGCATGGGCGCGATCGACAAGGTCGAGGTCGATCTGCCGGGCGCGGTCAATCACGAGCTGATTTCCTATCGAGTCTTCAAGGACAGCGCGGTTCTGCGCGGCGAGCGTATTCCGCGCTGGGCGATACCCTCACTCATCGTGCGCGACGGCAAGTCGATGCGTTACCAATATGCCGGCCGCCTGCGCGAAAACGACATCGTCTATCTCTTCATCTCGCCCAACTATTCGCGCCTGCTCGACCGTCTCTTTGCCAGCCGCGCCCCGGTCGACCCCGATGACGCCGAGTTCTTCGGCGCCTTCTCGATCTCACCATTGCGCCCCGCCGCCGATCTCGACGCGGCCTACGGGCCAGGCCTCCTGAGCGAGCAGGAAAAAGGTCTCACCATCGCCGAACTCATGCGCCAGCGCCTGGGCGGCAAAGCCGATTATGCGGATCGCATCCGCCTTGGCGAGATCATTCTCATCGTCCGCGACCTCGACGAGAACGACCATATCCAGTCCGTCGGCATGTCGCTGGAGGCGGTGGAGCCGCCGGTCATCCTGCCGATCTTCATCAATCTCTACGATATTCTGAAGAGCCTTCGCAGCTATCTGCAGAAGCGCCGCGAGCGCCCGGACGAAGCCGTTTCAAGCGATTCAACCGCCGGCAAAAACGACGTCTGAACGCCTTGCGTCTCCGATCATCCGTAGTATGGTCGGCGCGCTTCACGCCACCAACAATATTGGATCCTCCCCATGGCAGCCTTCAAGACCCTTGACGATCTCAACGACATCACCGGCAAGCGTATTCTCGTGCGCGTTGACCTCAACGTGCCGGTCAAGGATGGTAAAGTCACCGATGCAACCCGCATCGAGCGCGTCGCGCCGACGATCCTCGAACTGTCCGAAAAGGGCGCCAAGGTCATCCTGCTCGCCCATTTCGGCCGCCCGAAGGATGGCCCCTCGCCCGACCTTTCCCTCGGCCTCATCGTGCCGGCCGTCGAGGAAGTTCTCGATCACGCCGTTCTCTTCGCCTCCGACAGCATCGGCGCTCCGGCAGCCGACGCGGTTGCAAAGATGAACAATGGTGACATCCTGCTGCTCGAGAACACCCGCTTCCACAAGGAAGAGGAGAAGAACGACGCGGCCTTCACCAAGGCGCTTGCCGCCAACGGCGACATCTACGTCAACGACGCCTTCTCCGCTGCGCACCGCGCGCACTCCTCGACCGAGGGCCTTGCCCACCTCCTGCCGGCCTATGCCGGCCGCACCATGCAGGCCGAGCTGGAAGCCCTGGAAAAAGGCCTCGGCAACCCGGTCCGCCCGGTCGTTGCCATCGTCGGCGGCGCCAAGGTTTCCTCCAAGATCGACCTTTTGATGAACCTCGTGAAGAAGGTCGACGCGCTCGTCATCGGCGGCGGCATGGCCAACACCTTCATCGCCGCGCGCGGTACGAATGTCGGCAAGTCACTCTGCGAACATGACCTTGCCGCCACCGCCAAGCAGATCATGATCGAGGCTGCCTCATCCGGCTGCGCGATCGTCCTGCCGGAAGACGGCGTCGTCGCCCGCGAATTCAAGGCTGGTGCCGATAATGAGGTCGTCTCCATCGAAGCCATTCCGGCAGACGCCATGGTGCTCGATGTCGGCCCGAAGTCGGTCGAGTCGATCAAGAGCTGGATCGGCCGCGCCACGACGCTGGTTTGGAACGGCCCGCTCGGCGCCTTCGAAATTACCCCCTTCGACGCCGCTACCGTTGCGGTCGCCAAATATGCGGCCGAATGCACCAAGAGCGGCAAGCTGACCTCGGTTGCCGGCGGCGGCGATACGGTGTCCGCGCTCAACCATGCCGGCGTTGCCGATGACTTCAGCTATGTCTCGACAGCGGGCGGCGCTTTCCTCGAATGGATGGAAGGCAAGGTTCTTCCGGGTGTCGCCGTCCTTCAGGCCACCAAGTAAGCAGCTTCGCACAAACGCGTGATAGGAGCCGCGAAGGCGAAGGCTTTCGCGGCTTTCCTGTGAGTGCTAAGATGAGCCCCGAAAGTTTCAAACGGTTGAAATCATTTCAATCGTTTCAATTAGTTAGCCGACCATTTCCCTCCTTCTATACTTCTGTTATCGCCGATCTATATTGATCCTGTCGCCGACTGAAATCGCCTTGGAGAAACAAAATGAGCGAACGAATTGAAGACATTGCCGTAAAGATGGTTGCCGGTGGCAAGGGCCTCCTCGCAGCGGATGAATCCACCGCCACGAATAAGAAGCGCTTCGACACCATCTCTCTCGTATCAACGGAAGAGAGCCGCCGCGACTATCGCGAGATGCTCTTCCGCTCCGACGAAGCGATGAAGAAATACATCTCCGGCGTCATCCTCTATGAGGAAACCCTCTTCCAGAAGGCTGCGAACGGCACGCCCTTCGTCGACGTCATCAAAGCTGCAGACAGCATTCCAGGCATCAAGGTCGATATCGGCGCCAAGCCGCTGGCCGGTTTCCCCGGCGAAACCGTCACCGAAGGCCTCGATGGCCTCGCCGAGCGCCTGGCGAAATATTATGACGCCGGCGCCCGCTTCGCCAAGTGGCGCGGCGTGATCGCCATTTCCGACACGCTTCCGACCTTTGGCGCTGTCAAGGCCAACGCCCATGCGCTTGCCCGCTACGCTGCTCTCTGCCAGCAGGCAAAGATCGTCCCGATCGTCGAGCCGGAAGTGCTGATGGACGGCGAACCCGGCACCCAGAGCCTCGACCGCAGTGAAGAAGTCACTCGCTGGACGTTGCAGATCGTCTTCCAGGAACTCGCGGAAGCCCGCATCAAGCTCGAAGGCATGATCCTGAAGCCGAGCATGGTCATCGACGGCAAGAAGGTCCGCAAGGCCTCCGTCGAGCAGGTTGCCGAGCGCACCGTCAAGGTTCTCAAGGAAACCGTGCCTTCGGCCGTTCCCGGCATCGCCTTCCTCTCCGGCGGCCAGACGACCGAAGAAGCAACCGCCCACCTCTCCGCCATCAACTCCGGCTATGACCTGCCCTGGAACGTCACCTTCTCCTATGGCCGCGCCCTGCAGGACAGCGCGCTGAAGGCCTGGGGCGGCAAGCCGGAAAACGTCGCCGCCGGCCAGCGCGCCTTCACCCACCGCGCCGAGATGAACTATCTCGCCGCCAAGGGCAGCTGGACCAGGGACCGCGAACAGGCTGCCTGATTTCAGCTGGCGTTTGAATGGACAGAAGCCCCGATCGCTATGCGGTCGGGGCTTTTTGGTTTGATACCGCAATACGGTGCGCCCTCCTTCAAAGAGAGCGCCCGATTGGCAGAATCAGTCAACTGCCCTTTGCTGGAGAACGATTTATCGCCTCCCCGATTCCTCGGCTTATGCATTGAATAGAGGGAAAATTGGTAACCCCATAATTGGAGGATTGCCTGGGTGAGACATGCGTTTCACCGATCTCTGCGCAATGGCGCAGATAGTCGAGCACAACCATGCTGACATCTGGCCTCGGAAACCTGCGGAAATCAAACCTTCCGTCGTCCGTCGGCACACCAAGAAGATGGTCAAAGCCCGCGATGACGCATGAACTGACATCGGCGGCAGTCATTGATCCCGCGGCGGGGTCGACCAATAGAAATCCGCCCTCCGACCAGCCATTTTCTGTGTAGCGGTAAACAACGCAGCCATTGTCCACTCGCTGGGCATCCAGCAGCATTTTCCTCGTGGAGTTGCGAAAGCTGTAGCGAGCCAA
Organism: Rhizobium sp. P44RR-XXIV; assembly: GCF_001999485.2. Lineage (NCBI taxonomy): Bacteria > Pseudomonadati > Pseudomonadota > Alphaproteobacteria > Hyphomicrobiales > Rhizobiaceae > Rhizobium > Rhizobium sp. P44RR-XXIV. Next base: position 313,501 of record NZ_MPVZ02000026.1, read on the forward strand.
AGCGTCCCGCCTCTCTACCGCCGTCATACGAAGGAAGTTCGATATTACGACAATCTCGATATCGGCCAGCCCCCAAGCGCGCCGAAACAAGGAAGGACGAGCAAGCTTCAGGTCATTGATCGCTTGATCGCCTAGCGGTTCACCTGTCGCCAATCGTGATACCGGCTGGTCATCGGGGACCAAGGGAATGAGCGTATCCGGATTAAGCCCGTCTACATATTGCTTGGCGGCCATCAGATCAGCACGCGGATAGTCCCGAGGCTGCACCCGAAACCATGGGCCGAAGGCCAGCAGTGCCATCAAGGCGATCGCCAACAGCGTCCCAAAGATGCGTATGGTCGTCACTTCTTCTGGTGTGTGATTGCGTGCCACGCGATAACTCAGCCGACAAATCAAAGCACGACGTTTGCAGAAGCCGGCTGCATTCGCAACCGGTCAGTATTTCCTTATGGACTGAACGCGCGAAACTTCTGCCCCATGCAAGTGTTTGAAATAGCCGCGCCGGAAATCTGTGCGTCATTCTTGCCTTATATGCTGCAGCAAGAGAGCGTGCGGTTCATCGAACGAGAGCGAAATGGGCGTCAGGAACTATTTGATCGAAGGCGTTTCCGGGACTGGCAAGACCTCCGTCGCTACCGAATTGCAGAAGCGCGGTTACCACGCCATCCACGGAGACCGTGAGTTGGCCTATCAAGGCGATCCCCGGACGGGTGAACCTTTGGATGATACCACGCATCAGCAGGGCGCCCTGAATATCGCCTTTGGGCATGAGCACCACCTTTGGAATATCGACAAGGTCAAATCCCTGGTGGCCGATCGAAGCCACTCGGTCTCGTTCTTCTGCGGCGGCTCAAGAAATTTCCAGAGCTTCATTGACCTGTTTGATCAGGTTTTCGTTCTCGACGTCGATCTGGACACGTTGAACAGGCGGCTTGCCAGCAGACCTGCGGACGAATTTGGCGGGAAGGCAGCCGAACGAGAATTGATTGTGCGACTACATGCGGCGAAAGACGACATTCCCAAGAATGCCACGGCCATTGACGCCACAGCACCGCTTGTTACCGTTGTCGACGAAATCCTATCGAAATGCGGGAAGGCCGACTAAAAGCGCGATGCGCCACAGTGGAGTTCGATCATATCGGCTGGCGATATCAACTTGAGCATAAGCGGCCATCCCTTCTCTCTCGTAGCAACGGGAAAAGGCCGATGCTGAACTTGTCACCGGCACAAGTTCCGGCATTCAGCCATGCCCGGCCTGCGGTTATATCCCTAGCAGTCCTATGACAGCCATCGGGAGCCGCCATGAACACCGTCGCTTATGTCACCGTCGATGTCTTCACCTCGGAGCGTTTCGTCGGCAATCCCTTGGCCGTCATTCCAGATGCGCGCGGCCTCACCGGCGAAGCCATGCAGAAGATCGCGGCCGAGTTCGGCTATTCCGAAACGACCTTCGTGCTGCCGCCGGCAGATCCGGATCACACGGCCCGCGTCCGCATCTTCACGCCAACAGCGGAAATCCCCTTTGCCGGCCATCCCAATGTCGGCACCGCTTTTGCGCTTGGCCAGCAACCGGAGATCTTCGGCAAGCCCGTAGGTGACAGGCTGATCTTCGAAGAGGATGCCGGCCTGGTGAATGTGACATTGCTGCGCAGCGGTGAAGAGGTCACCGGCGCCAGCATTCGCGCTCCGGGGCCGCTTGCGATTGGCGGGACCGTTGCCGACGAGCTGATTGCCCGCTGCGTTCAGATCGACCCGCGATCAATCCTCCGGACAATGCATGCGCCGACATTTGCCTCCGTCGGCCTGCCTTTTGCCTTTGCGGAACTGGACGGTCTCGATACCCTCGGCAGGGCTCGCCCGAACGCCGCTGTTTTCGCCGAAGCAGCCGCGCGGCATAAGGAAGACAAGACCGGTTTCTCGCTCTTTCTCTACACGCGTTCGGCCGAAAACCCGTGGCATATCCGTGCCCGGATGTTCGCGCCGCTCGACAATGTCACCGAAGACCCGGCTACCGGCAGCGCTTCGGCGGCGCTCGGAGCCTACCTGACCTCGCTGCTCTCGGCCGGCGATGCCGAGATCAAGATCATTATCGAGCAAGGCGTGGAGATGGGGCGGCGCAGCCTGATCAATGTCGATGTCAGGAAATCCGCAGGCTTGGTAAACGAAGTCTTGCTCTCGGGCAGCTGCGTCCACGCCATGCGCGGCGAGATCCTGCTTTAAGCTGCAAGTGCACTGCACCTGGAAGGCCAAATCGTGGCTCGAAACGCGCTAAAACGTCTCGTTGATGATCAGTGCGATCGTCCAGACGGCAAAGGCGATGATGGCGATCTTCCAGAAATCTGCTCGACGCCTGAGGCCCGGCAGCCCCAATGGCTTGATGATATGCACCGCCATGGCGAGCAACAGCAGCACCGCGATGACTTTTGTCACGCTATTTTTCCCCGTTTGCGCAAGAATGAACATGGCCGCGACCAAAAACCGCTGCACAGTTTTCGCGATCATGCTCTAATCGTCATAGGACGGACATTTTTCCGCGCCAACAGACTGTTTCTACACGCCGATAGCGGCAATCCGGGACACAATCAATAGCGAAGACGGGCAGGAGGGGATTCCTGTCTTATCGGGTCCTCAGACGGATCCGCATGAAGGTGGGGAGCATGAAAAGAAATATTTTGCCCGTATTGGCCCTGCTGTTCGGCACGCTCTTCCTGTTTACGGGAAACGGCCTGCATAGCCTGCTGCTGCCGATGCGCGGCACGGCGGAAGGCTATGCGACCACAACGCTCGGCCTGCTCGGCACCACCTGGGCGACCGGCTTCGTCCTCGGTTGCCTCACGGCCCCGAAGCTGGTCCGGCGCATCGGCCATGTCCGTGCCTTTTCGGGCTTCATCTCCGTCATCGCCATCATCGCATTGCTGACCGGCATCGTCGTCGACGCGACCTGGTGGGTGGCACTGCGCGCCGTCACCGGCTTCTGCACCGCCGGTACCTCGATGATCATTGAAAGCTGGCTGAACGAGCGCGCCACCAATGAGAGCCGCGGCGCAATCTTTTCGCTCTATATCGGCATCACGCTGATCGGCGCCGTCGCCGGCCAGATGATGGTGCCCTTTGCCGACATTCACACGCCCATCCTCTTCATGTTCTGCGGCATCTGCTATTGCATCGCCATGCTGCCGACAACGCTGTCGACGGCCGCCTCGCCGCAGCCGCTCAAGGCCGTCAGCCTCGATCTGAAGGCGCTCTATCGAAATTCGCCCGTCGCCTCGCTCGGCATCCTGCTGGTCGGCATCGCCAATGGCGCCTACGGCACGCTCGGCGCCGTCTTCGGCTCCAAGGCCGGCCTTTCGGAGAGCGATATCGCGCTGATGATGAGCTTGACCATTTTTGCCGGCGCCGTGATGCAGCTGCCGGCGGGCCGCCTGTCGGATCGCATCGACCGCCGCTACGTGCTGGCGGGCATGGCTGCGTCGCGGCTCTCGACGGTCTGCTGCTCTTCCTGCTCAAACCCGCGAGCCCCTACTTCCTGATCGGCATGGTGGTCGTCTACGGCGCGGTTGCCAACACGCTCTATCCGATCGCCGTCGCCCATGCCAACGACTTCGCCGCGCCCGAGGATTTCGTCAAGGTTTCCGGCGGCCTGCTGCTGCTCTACGGCATCGGCACGATCATCGGCCCGACTCTCGGCGGACCGGTCATGTCCTCCGTTGGCCCCTATTCGCTTTTCTTCCTCACGGCCATCGCCCACGTGCTGATAACGGCCTATTCCATCTTCCGCAGCCGCCGCCGCGCCGCAAGGCCCGCGGGTGATCGCGACGCCTATACGACCATGCCGTCAGCCAACGCACAGATGATCACGCCGGAGAGCATGTCGCTCGCAAGAAGCGAGACTTCAAAAAAGGACGATATAACTGTAAATTACGGCACCTGATCCCTTTCAGGGACATGGAGGAGCCGAAATGAGCATATTTGACGATGATCGTCCGCAGCAGCCCTCGGCACACGAGATCGGCAGCGACCTGTCATTACTGTCGGTTGACGAGCTGAAAAACCGCATAGCCTTGCTCAACAGCGAGATCGCCAGGCTGGAAGAGGAAATCGCCACCAAGGCATCCGGCCGCAAGGCGGCGGAAAGCCTCTTTCGTTTCTGAAGCCCACTGCCGGCGCTGGATCGAGGATGACAAGCTTAAGATTGAGACATGCTCAACAGAATATTAAGCTTTACGACTTATTACTAGGATCATCCAGATTCGCTCTGGACTCAGACAGTTCCTCCACTTGGCGAATTGGTCTGATTTTTCTCCCTGTTTTACCTTGAGAGCCGCTTTTGCGGCTCTTCTTTTTTGTCGTGTATCGGCATTCCCGACGAAACTGTGGAGATTAACCCTTTCTTAAGAATCGCCTTGCGAATTTCAGTTAAAAACACCATCCTAAAGTCATAAAAGCGGATGCCGAAAGCTCTTAGGGACTTGACCGGCTTTTCCTGAACAAAAGTGTTGCGTGAAGCAGGGATTTATTCAATGTCGGAACTTGGGTTGAACACGATCAGCTTTGCTGGCCACGCCGCATCGTCGGCACAGTTCAGGGCGCTGTATTCCGAGGGCATGTCGCTGGTCGAGGAAACCGCGGGTTATCTCGACGGTCAGGGCCGCGCCGCTTCGAAGGTTCTGCCGCGCATGGCCTCCGTACTCTACGCAGCCGAATCCATGCGGCTGACGACCCGCCTTATGCAGATGGCCTCCTGGCTGCTGCTGCAGCGCGCCGTCAACAATGGCGAAATGTCCCGCGATCAGGTCTTGGCCGAGAAGAACAAGGTTCGTCTCGACGGCTTCAACGTCGATCGCACCGCGCCCGGCTGGAACGACCTGCCGGAATCCTTCCGCGACCTCGTCGAGCGCTCCCTTCGCCTGCAGAACCGCGTCGCCCTGCTCGACCGCGAGATTTACCGTCCGACGGAACCGGCGATCGTTCCGGACAACCAGAACAGTGTCAAGGCGCAGCTCACCCTGCTGCAGACCGCTTTCGGAACCAATTGAGCCGACCGAGAATCGGCAACGGATTTCAACCGGTCGTGCCCTGCACGGCCGGTTTTTCTTTGGCCTGACCCCAGGACGCGGCGCCCCGATCCCGAGGCAGCCAACGGCCTGCGCTTGACGGGCTCCTTGAGGCACCTGTAGAAATAGCGGTGTTTTCCTCTCAACAATGGAGAGGAAGGCAAGCCGAAATCAATGTGGAGGTCCCAATGCGCCGACTCACTTCTCACGAAAATCAAATCCGAAATTCTGAGAAGATGATGAGATATGCGCACATTGAATCTGGGCATTCTGGCCCATGTAGACGCAGGCAAGACTAGCCTTACGGAACGACTCCTTTTTGACATCGGCGTCATCGACAAACTCGGCAGCGTCGATAGCGGCAACACACAGACCGACAGCCTCGAACTCGAACGGCAGCGTGGCATCACCATCGCGGCCGCGGTGGTGTCGTTTACGATCGGCGACCTGATCGTAAACCTGATCGACACGCCCGGTCACCCCGACTTCATCGCCGAGGTCGAGCGCGTGCTGCGATTGCTTGATGCAGCAGTCGTGGTTGTCTCGGCCGTCGAGGGTGTCCAGCCGCAGACCCGCGTATTGGTCCGGGCATTGCGGCAGCTCGAGGTCCCATTTCTGTTTTTCATCAACAAGGTCGATCGCCTTGGCGCACGCTATGCCGAAGTCCTTGACGACATAGAGAGTCAGTTGTCGGCACGCCCCATTGCAATGTCGGCCATTCGTAATGCCGGCAGCAAGCAAGTAGAGATCGCGGCTATCGATATGGCGCAAGAACCGTATTGGTCAGCTCTCTGCGAAGCCCTGGCAGCCAGCGACGAAGCGATAATGGACGATTATGTTCTATCGCCGGATCGGTTGACCGCTCCGAGGCTTGAACATGCCCTGGCAGATCAGATCGCACGCGGGCTGGTGCATCCCGCCTTTGCCGGGGTCGCCATGAGCGGCGCCGGCGCGCCCGCCCTGACTTCAGCTATTGCGACCTTGCTGCCGAGCCGCAAGCCCGACCCGGACGGGCCGGTCAGCGGCAAGATCTTCAAGATCGAGCGCGGATGGGGCGGCGAAAAGCTGGCCTATCTATGCCTGACCTCCGGCACGATCGCCCTCCGGGACCACCTCGATCTGCCGAAGGGCCAGGCAAAGGTGAACAGTATCCAGGTTTTCAGCAATGGCCGGATCGACAAGGTCACGCATGTCGGTGCCGGGCGCATTGCCAGAATTGGCGGGCTGACGAATACTCAGATTGGCGATGACATCGGCAGCGAAGGCTCATCCGCCAGCAAGCTGCATTTTTCGCCCCCGACCCTGGAAACCCGGGTCCGTCCATCCCGCCCCGCCGACACGGCGGCGCTGTGGCTGGCACTCATGCAATTGGCCGACCAGGACCCGCTCATCAATCTGCGCACCAACGAGGATGCATCGGAGATATCCGTCTCGCTTTACGGAGAGGTGCAAAAGGAAGTCATTCAGGCAACCCTTGCAAATGATTTCGGGCTGGAGGCCGTCTTCGAGGAAAGCACGATTATCTACGCCGAAAGGCCTGTCGGAACGGGCAGCGGCATTGAGATCATATTCAGGGAGCCCAATCCTTTTCTTGCGACGGTTGGCTTGCGGGTCGAACCCCGGCCACAGGGGACAGACAACAGCTTTGCCCTGGAAGTGGACGTCGGGCAGATGCCCGCAAGCTTCTATCGAGCCGTCGAAGAGGCGGTTTTCGAAACGCTCAAGGAAGGCATCTTTGGCTGGCAAGTCATCGATTGCCACGTTGCCATGACCGCCGCACGCCAGACCTCGCCGGCAACCACGGCCGTGGACTTTCGACGGCTGACACCTTTGGTATTGGCCGCCGCTCTCTCTGCCGCTCAAACGATCGTGTGCGAGCCGATCGACCGCTTCCATCTCGAAATACCGACTAGCGCACTGACAGGAATATCGACCTTGCTCGCGAAATCCGGCGCATCGACAAGGGAATCGGTGATCTCGGCTGGCGTGGCACGGCTGGAAGGTACGGTGGCGTCTGCGATGATCCAAAACATTCAAAAGCAGCTGCCGGGGCTCTCAAGCGGAACGGGCACATTGGATCATGCGTTTGATCACTATGCCCCAACCGCAGGGCCGCCCCGCCTGCGCAAACGCTCGAATGCCAATCCATTCGAGCGCGCCGACTATCTGCAGCGGCTGCGATGACTTGCCGGGGAAGCAAAGCCTAGCGGACAGACGCAAAAAAGCCCGGCAAAACCGGGCTTTTTTCAAAACAACAAATCGCGAAGCGATTAGATGCCGAGACCGCCGAAGCGCTTGTTGAACTTCGAAACGCGACCGGCACGGTCCATCATCTGCTGATTGCCGCCCGTCCAGGCCGGATGGGACTTGCTGTCGATTTCGAGATTCATGACAGCGCCTTCAGAACCCCAGGTAGAGCGGGTTTCATATTCGGTGCCGTCGGTCATGACTACCTTGATGGTGTGGTAGTCGGGATGGATGTTCGCCTTCATAACAATCTTCCTGTCATGGCAGGGTCCATTTGTCGCAAGGCATTGCGGCAACCGAACCGATTGAATAAATGAAGCCGCAGTCCGGTTAGGCCACGGCTTCCAATTAAGATGGCGTGCCTATACATGAAGGCAGCAGGGATAACAAGGGGCGAAAACGTCAAGTCCCTTGCTGAGATGGGGATTGGAGAAGACTTGTCGGAAATTGGCCGCGCAGAAGAAAAAACAAACAGGTCTATCCGACCCCTTGGGCGACTGACACCCTATCTCAAGAGATACCGGGGCATGGTGGCAGGCGCGATTATTGCGCTGGTCATCGCCGCCGTCACCTCGCTCGCTCTGCCGATCGCCGTGCGGCGCATGATCGATCACGGCTTCGATGCCGCCGATCGCGGCCTGATCGACAGCTATTTCATCGCCATCATGGCCATGGCGCTCATTCTGGCTGCGGCGAGCGCACTGCGCTACTACTTCGTCATCACGATCGGTGAGCGCATCGTCTCTGATCTGCGCCGCGAAGTCTTCGATCATGTGACGCGGCTGTCGCCCTCCTTCTTCGACGTTAACCAGTCCGGCGAGATCGTCTCGCGGCTGACGGCGGATACGACGCAGATCAAGTCGGCAGTCGGCGCGACCGCTTCGGTGGCGCTGCGCAATCTCATCCTCTGTCTCGGCGCCATGGTGATGATGATCTTCACCAGTCCGAAACTGTCGAGCATCGTGCTGATCGCAATCCCCATCATCGTGTTGCCGCTGGTGAGTTTCGGCCGTTCGGTGCGCAAACGCTCCCGCGCAGCGCAGGATACGCTGGCGCAGGCATCGGCCTATGCCAATGAAACCATCGCGGCCAACCGCACCATACAGGCCTATAATGGCGAGGATGCCGCTTCGCGGCACTATGGCGCGGCGGTCGAGGACGCCTACGAGGCGGCCCGCGCCGCGATCAAATCCCGCTCGCTGCTGACGGGCTTTGCCATTGCCATGGTCTTCGGCAGCATCGTCGCCGTTCTCTGGGTCGGCGCAGAGAACGTGCTCGCCGGCACGATGTCCGCCGGAACCCTCGGCCAGTTCCTGCTTTATTCCGTCATCGCCGGTACCTCGCTCGGCTCGCTTTCGGAAGTCTGGGGCGAGCTGTCGCAGGCAGCAGGTGCTGCCGATCGGCTCGGCGAGCTGCTTGCCGAAGTCTCCCCGATCGCCGCCCCGGCCAATCCGCTGCCTTTGCCGGCGCCGCATGGTCACGTCGAATTCTCCGACGTCCATTTCTCCTATCCGTCGCGACCGAGCAGATCGGCGCTGCACGGATTATCCTTCTCGGTCACATCAGGCGAAACGGTCGCGATCGTCGGTGCTTCGGGCGCCGGTAAAAGCACAATCTTTTCGCTGTTGCTACGCTTCTATGATCCGCAGCAGGGCAGTATCGCCATGGACGGCGTCGATATCAGCCAGGTTCTGCCCGAGGCATTGCGCGAGCGCATTGCCATCGTGCCCCAGGACACGACGATTTTCGCCAACTCGATCCATGACAATATCGCCTTCGGCCGCCCCGGCGCCTCCCGTGAGGAGGTTCGCGCCGCCGCGATCGCCGCGCAGGCAGACGAATTCATCGCACGCCTCGAACAAGGATACGACACGCAGGTGGGCGAACGTGGTGTGACGCTTTCCGGCGGCCAGCGCCAGCGCATCGCCATTGCCCGGGCCATCCTCAAGAACGCACCGATCCTTCTGCTCGACGAGGCCACATCGGCTCTCGACGCCGAGAGTGAAACTCTCGTCCAGAAGGCACTCGAAGGTCTGATGGAAACGCGCACCACCCTCGTCATCGCCCATCGTCTCGCGACGGTGCTGAAGGCCGACCGCATCCTGGTGCTGGATCACGGCCGCATTGTCGAGGAGGGTACGCATCAAAGCCTGATCCGTCATGGCGGCATCTATGCGAAGCTAGCGCGCCTGCAATTCGACGCCGGCATCGAGGAGCGCATGCTCATCGCAAAATAGCGTAAACCGGGTTAAGTCGGACCGCATACAACCTTGTGGAAATAAGTTCGAAGTTGCGCTAGATTTTCAGCGTTATCCCACGCTGACGCGAATCTAGGAGACGAGAACCATGTATAAATTTGAAGTCTACAAGGACAAGGCTGGAGAATTTCGCTTCCGCTTCAAAGCCTCGAACGGCGAAACCATGTTCGGGTCCGAAGGCTACAAGGCGAAAGCTTCTGCTCTGCATGCTATCGAATCGATCAAGGCTCACGTTGGCGGCGCCGTCATCGACGACCAGACCATCGCGACCGCCTGAGGTTTCGCGCCAAGCATTTGCTATAAAGACCGGCCGGTCGCCTTTGGGTGTGCCGGCCGTTTTGTTTGTTGGACAATAAATTTCAAGAAATCCTCCCATATCTGTCGAATTCCCCCCGTCTCGCGGCTCATTCTATCGAAGCGGCCCAAAGTCGTTTCGCCGGCAAGCCCGCATAGTCTAGAATTGCATTTTCAGACGCTGCGCCTGCCCGGCTACCATCAACAGAGGAAGTGGGAGTTGTCTCATGCAATATGCTTTGATCATCCGAGAATCGCCCGAGGACTTTAACCGCCGCGAGGACCCGGCCTACAAGAACGGCTGGGTTGCCTACACGCAGGCACTCGTCCAGGCCGGCATCATGACCGGCGGCGCTGGACTGACGCGGCCGGAAACGGCAACGGTCGTCCGGCGCCAGGGCGAGGACCACGAGGTAAAGGACGGCCCCTTCCCTGACGGTAAGGAGCAGCTCGGCGGCTTCTATCTGATCGATGTGCCGGATCTCGATGCCGCACTGGAATGGGCCTTGCGTATGCCGATCTCCCAGCAAGGCTCGGTCGAGATACGGCCGCGATTGCAGATGTAGCCATCATGGCATTGGATGCCCGACGCGCTGCCGAGCAAGCGGCGCGTCAATCCTACGGCAAGCTGATTGCTTTTCTCGCCGCGCGCTTCCGCGACGTGCCGGCCGCTGAGGATGCTTTGTCTGACGCGATCGCGGCAGCGTTGAGTACCTGGCCGGAACGCGGCATCCCCGACAATCCGGAAGCCTGGCTGCTGGTTGCAGCTAAGCGTAACCTCCTTCGCCGGGTGCGGCACGAGAACGTGAGGGCCGGAGCGCGCGACAGGATCATGATGGCCTTCGAAGAAGCGGAGGAACGCATGAATGCCGACAATTCCACCTTTCCAGATGAGCGCTTGAAGCTCCTCTTCGTCTGCGCCCATCCGGCTTTGGATCGCTCGGCTCACACTCCGCTGATGCTGCAATCGGTATTGGCCGTGGATGCAGCAACCATAGCCAAGGCCTTCCTCGTTTCGCCGCAGGCGATGAGCCAGCGGCTGGTGCGGGCAAAAATCAAGATCCGCGATGCACACATCCCTTTCATCGTTCCGGACCGACCCGCCTTGCCAGACCGATTGGAGAGCGTGCTCTCGGCAATCTATGCCGCCTATGGCCTCGGCTGGGATGGGGTCGACGGAGAGAGCGGCAAGCAAGGCTCCCTCGCCGACGAAGCCATCTGGCTCGGCCGCACCCTGCTGGCAACCCTGCCCCAGGAACCGGAAGTCGCTGGCTTGCTGTCGCTGATGCTCTACAGCGAGGCGAGGCGCGAGGCGCGGCGGGGTGCTGCGGGACAGTATGTCCCCCTCGACGAGCAGGATACGTCTCTCTGGAACGCCGAGATGATCGCCGAGGCCGACAGGCTGTTGCGGCAAGCCGGAGCATCCGGCCATTTCGGCCCGTTCCAGTGCCAGGCCGCCATTCAATCCGTACATGCCGACCGACGACGCTCTGGCATCACCGACTGGACGGCCCTTGCCAAGCTCTATGAGGCGCTCGTGATGATGAAACCGACCGTCGGCGCCCGCGTCAGCCACGCGGCCGTCACTGGCCGCGCGCAAAGTGCAACCGCAGGATTACAGTATCTGAACCAGATGGCCGAGCGCGAGATCAACAGCTACCAGCCCTATTGGGCCGTGAGGGCGCATCTGCTGGCGAGCTCGGAGATACCAAAAGTGCCATTGCGGCCTACAGAACGGCAATCGGCTTGAGCGACAGCAATGCGGTGCGGCAATTTCTGCAGGCACGCCTTGATGCTGTCACGTCACCTAGATGCTGACGACCTATTTCTCCGTCAGTTTCAGCTCGATGCGCCGGTTGGTGGCGCGTGCCTCAGGTGTATCGCCGGGTGCGATCGGCTGGAATTCGCCGAAGCCGGCGGCGACGAGCCTGTCGGCGGGAACGCCTTGCGAAATCAGGAACTTCACGACGGCAATGGCGCGCGCCGAGGAGAGCGCCCAGTTGTCCGCATAACGTCCGCTGCCCGACAGCGGCACATTGTCGGTATGGCCGTCGACACGCAGCACCCAGTTGATCTCAGGTGGGATTTCCTTGGCAAGATCGATCAGTGCCGCAGCAAGCTTGGCCATTTCCGCCTGACCGGCCGGATTGAGATCCGCGGCACCTGAGGGGAACAGCACTTCCGACTGGAACACGAATCGGTCACCGACGATACGGATATTGTCGCGATCGGAAAGGATTTCGCGCAACCGGCCGAAGAAGTCGGAGCGATAGCGGTTCAGTTCCTGCACACGCTGGGCCAGCGCCACGTTCAGGCGCCGCCCGAGATCGGCAATCTTCACCTGCGACGACTGATCCTTGGACTCCGACGCCTGAAGCGCGGCCTCGACTGCGGCGATCTGGCTGCGCAGAGCGGCAATCTGCTGGTTGAGAAGATCGACCTGGCTCAGGGCCCGGGCACTTGCCTGCTTCTGCTCGTCAAGCTGCTGCGAGAGCGTGCCTGCGCGCGCCTCGGCCGCCTGGCTGTTGCCCGAACCCGCCGAAAGCAACGCCTGCAGGCGCGAACGCTCGCTCTCCGCCGACGAAAGCGAAGCCTGCAGATTGGCAACCGTATCCTCAAGATCCTGCTTGCCGTTCTTTTCCAGTGCCAGCTGCTCGACAAGATCGTTGATGCGGCTGTTCAAACGAGTGAGCACCTCGTCACGGCCGGAAATCTCGCGGCTTAGAATGAATTGGCCGACGACGAAAACCGTCAGCAGGAACATGATCGCCATCAGCAATGTCGACAGCGCATCGACGAAGCCGGGCCAATAGTCCACCGTTCTCTGGTGACGTCGGTTGCGGGCGAGCCCCATGGGTTACTTGCTCCCGGTCTTCTCGGCATGGCCGATGCGATCGGCAAGGCGATCGAGCGTCCGGCGCATCGATTTCGCCTCTTCCTGCTGCGCTTCGATCCAGTCGCGCAGCATCTGCTGCTCGTTGCGCATGTTCTTGACCAGGCCCTGAATACCCTCGGCAAGGTTCGCCATTGCCGTCACCGAACGTTGTCCACCGCCCTCGTCTGCGATCTTGCGCAGATAATCCGACAGTGCCCGCACATCCTCCGAAGAGGCCCCGTCGGCATTGCCACTCATGACCGGCGCCAGATCGGAGCCGACATCGGTGACGGAAGAGAGCCAGTTTTCGAGTTCCGTGTAGAAACGGTTCTGCGCCCGCCCCGCCTGCAGGTCGAGGAAGCCGAGGATCAGCGAACCGGAAAGGCCGAGCAGCGAAGACGAAAACGCCGTGCCCATGCCCACAAGCGGACCGGAGAGGCCGGATTTCAGCGCGCTCAGAATATCGCCGCTGTCGCCCGTGCCGGCATCGAGGCCCTGGATAACGTCGTTGATCGAGCCGATCGTCCCGATCAGACCCCAGAAGGTGCCGAGCAGGCCGAGGAAGACGAGAAGGCCGATGAGATAGCGCGAGGTATCGCGCGATTCGTCGAGGCGCGTGGCAATCGAGTCGAGAATAGAGCGCAAGGTCGCGGTCGACAGTTGCATGGCGCGGCGGTTGCCAAGCAATGCGCTCATCGGCGCCAGAAGCCGGGGATTGCGTCCGACCTTGTCGGCGGCATTTCCGACGGCGCGAAAATGGTTGAACCAGCGAACTTCGGGCCTCAACATCAGCACATGGTTGAAAACCAGGAGGATGCCGACGGCAAGAACGCCGAGGATCAGGCCGTTGAGACCGGGGTTATGCAGGAAGGCGACCTGGGCCTGCCGAAACAGGATAGCGACGATGAAGCCGACGATGATCAGGAAAAGCACCATCGTCCAGAAGAAAGCCATGGGGCTTGAGAGCTTGTAGGCGTAACTGCCCGACACATTGTCTGTCGATCCCAGATCCGCCAGTTTCACATTTTCCATCATACGCTCCGCCGCCGCATTTTCCGCAGCGGAGACTAGAGCAACATTGCGCCGAATTGAAGAGACGGAAAGCACAAAACTGCCCGTTGGCAACAGACTGTTTTACTGTGTGAAAGACAGTGAAAGACGGCTTTACTTTGCCGGGATCGGCCGCTTGACGACTTCGGCAAGCGCCTTCTGTATATGCTCGTTGCCACAGATGATCGAGCTGGTGTCCAGCATATCAGTTCCGCCATTGAAGTCGGAGACAAAGCCGCCGGCTTCGCGGATGAGCAGGATGCCTGCTGCCATGTCCCAGGGAGACAGGCCCGTTTCCCAGAAACCGTCGAAACGGCCGGCCGCCACATAGGCGAGATCAAGTGACGCGGAACCAACGCGGCGAACACCGGCAACCTCGCCCATGACGTGGCGGAGCTCGACGAGGAACTTGCCGTGATTGCCACGTCCGAGATGAGGAACGCCGCAGCCGATGACGCTATCCGACAGCACGCGGCGGGAAGCAACCCGCAGGCGGCGATCGTTGAGGAACGCGCCACCGCCACGCTCGGCCGTGTAAAGCTCATCCGTCGCCGGATTGAAGGTAACGCCGGCGACGATTTCACCATTGCGCTCCAGCGCGATCGATACGGCAAACATCGGAATGCCGTGCAGGAAGTTGGTCGTGCCGTCGAGCGGATCGACGATCCAGCGATGCGCGCCGTCCGTTCCCTTGATCTCTTCGCCTTCTTCGCCAAGGAAACCATAGGTCGGACGGGCCTTCAGCAGCTCATCGCGGATAATCTTTTGCGCCTTGAGATCGGCCTGGCTGACGAAATCGCCCGGTCCCTTCACAGAAACCTGCAGGTTCTGCACCTCGCCGAAATCGCGGCTGAGCGACTTGCCTGCCTTGAGGGCAGCCTGAACCATGACATTGAGAAGAGCTGAACGGGCCATCGAATTTCCTTGGGTAATGCAGAAGGTGCTGACCGGACCCGAAATCAGGCCCCGGCGGAGCGGGAGCGTCAGCGCACATAAAAGATTGGCGGCCTCAAGACCATAAAATCGGGGGAATTTCAAGTGGCGAGGCGATGGCGCATGCAAACTGACGCTGCATCGCCCTCAATAAGGCCGGTTTCGGACCTGCTGCTAGTGTGCCCGACGATATTTATTGGCGGCGTCGATGGCGGCCTTCTGCTGGAAATCCTCGATACCCTGATAGAAGTCCTCAAGGTCCGGATCCCTCAATCCGGCGCGTCGCGAAATGACATACCATGTGGCTGCGGCCACCGGGTCCTGCTTGGTGCCGATCGCATTGATGTAGAGATGCGCCAGCTTGTTTTGCGCGACGACATTGCCGCGATAGGCGGCCACCCGCATCCAGTTGAAGCCGTTTTCGAGGTCCTGCTTGCCGCCGGTACCGTTGATCAGCCAGATACCCATGTCGAGCTGCGCTGTATCGAAGCCGGCATTGGCCGCGCGCGATAGCCATTCGCGAGCCCGCGACTTCTTTTCCGGCGGCAGGTCCGGAAGATTGAGGTAGAGCTGCGAGACCGCATATTGCGCATCGGCAATGCCCTGCTCGGCGGATTTCTCATAATAGGGAAGCGCCAGCTGCAGTCCCTTCAGCCCGGGATTTTCCGCGGTCAGCATCTGTGCGACGTTGAATTCGGCAGAAGCCTGTCCCGCCGCAGCTGCCTTCCTCATCCATTCGTCCGCCTTCTTCTGGTCGCGCGGCACGTCGCGCCCTTCCATCAGGATCAGCGCGTATTTGAACATGGAGGTCGCATCGCCACCCTCGGCTGCCTTGCTGTACCAGAAGGCGGCGTCCTTGGTGTCACGCTTCACACCCAGCCCTTGAGTCATCAGCTCGGCAATCAACGTTTGCGCAGAGGGGTCGCCGAGCTGCGCCCGCGGCAGGGCCCTCTGAAACGCGGTCAGGTAATATCCGCGCTGAAAGGCGCCATAGGCATCGTCGACCTTGCCGGTAAAGGATTTTTCCGGCGGCAGGTCTGGCAGTTTCGCGCCCATGCGCTCGAATACACCGACGCCTTCGGACGGCTTGATATCGCCGTCGGGCTTGGGCTCGGCACCCGGCTGAATCTTTTCGGTCTTGAAGGTGCTGGCATCGGCGCCCAATGGCCGCGTTACGATGCTTTGGTTCGCAGGCGGCGCGCCCTCGTCCGGCACGGCTGAATCGTCGGATTGTCCATTGTCGCCAGTCTGCGCCGCGCCCTTATCCCCCGGTGTCGTGACGCCAGGCAGCGACGTATCACCGGTTGCCGCTTGTGCTGCAGCCAGCACCGGAAATGCGACAAGCCCCATTGCGAGCGCGGCAAAAAAGGATTGATGGCGGAATCGAGGCTTTGACGACATAAATCGCTATCAATCCTCAAACCGTGGCGCTTTTTCGTCGAGAAGTGCATTCACTTCGGCAACGATGGAAGGCGCGCTCGCGGGCTCTGCAAAGACCGCCGCGCGCAAGGCGACGAATTCGGCTCCTGTCAAAGCCACCTCCAACGCCGATTTCGGATCGGTGCCCCCCATGATGATGCAAGGGATCTCGATCATCGATGCCCACCATTCGCCAAGCGCTAGGTTCTTCGGATGCGCTTCGGGCTTGATATCGCCGTCCAGCTTGCCAAAGAAAATATAGTCCGGCCGAAGCTCGCCAATCTCGAGCGCGGTATGTCTTTCGGTCGCACTGCCGCCACCGACGATCAATTTCGGCACGAACTTCTCAACGGCGTCCGTAAACTCGGCGAGGTTGCCCGTCATATGCAAGCCGTCGGCTTTGGCCCGACCGGCCACGCGGCTGTCGCCGGCAATCAAGGCAGCTGCACCCGCCGCCTGAACGATCGGCACCAGCTTTTCCGCATGTTTCTGAAACGTGCCATCATCCAATCCATATTGAGGGATGATGACCGACGCGACGTCGCCGCCTCTGAGTGCATCGGCAACGACCTTCGCCTGCTCCTCTATATCAGTGATATCGGGAACGATGAGAACGAGGCGGCAACGATCTTCGGGCACGGTCATGCGATCTTCCATGGTTTCGGGCTCCATCGTCAGGGATGACGCACCGGTTCGACAATCGTGAGTAAATCCGTTAGCCCAGTCTGACAAGGGGCAGTGACCGAAACTGGCCCGGGGAAGGCAAAGGTCGGAGCGCCAAGTCGTCTGCAACCAGCCCTATCGCACAATATATCCTGCACCGCACAATTAACTTGCCGCACCCTGGCGTTTGACGTAGCTTTTCGCCATGTCGACCATGGACCCTTTCGCAGCCATCGCGGATCCGAACCGGCGCTATTTGCTGGAAGAGTTGCGCCGCGCACCCAAAACGGTCAACGAACTGGCGCAGGGCCTGCCTATCAGCCGCCCGGCCGTGTCACAGCACCTCAAGGCATTGCTCGACAGCAATCTGGTTTCCGTGACCAACGAAGGCACGAAACGCATATACGCGGTCAACAGTCGCGGCTTTGACAAGCTCAATTTATGGCTTGATCAATTCTGGAGCTGAAAAGCCCATAAGCATGGCTTGGAATTTTCCGGGAAAATTGCGCCAACCCCCACTCTCGACGCTATGAAGCTGGCGCATCCGTTTTTGGCGGAGATGCCCATCGATCCCGGCCGGCATATTGCCTGAAGACCTTTCGGTCGGCCCTTATCGTCAGCCAGGATCGATGGCTTTTGATTTTTGGAAGCGTTGCGATCAGTGAACAGGCGAACGCAGACGTTGGATTTCGTCCTTAACCCGCAGCTTCCTGCGTTTGATATCGGCTATCGTGATATCATTGATAGAGGGAGACGTCAGTGCAACATGCAGCTCCTCCTCAAGAGCGACATGTTTCTTTTCGAGCGATTCAAGATGAGCTTGAACAGTCATTATGACCCTTCCTTCCTCTTTGAGCGCCCTGACCATCCAGTTGCCAAGGCCCTAGGTGTCAACCCTCCCACTGTGCCATAATAACAAGCTGTTGTCGAAGGCGAAAACGTGGCCTATGGGCGGCAATTTCGTGATGAAGGATAACTTCCCGTTATCGCCAATTGATGATAGGAGCTTGCGGGATTCATGAGGCGGAATGACTGCGATTCCGCGAGATGCTGGGGAAATGAGCATGGCCGATCAGGAACAGGCGGAAATCAGGCTGATCGTGGCGCGGCTGCGTCAGGAACACGAAGATTACGATACCGCGATCAACGCCATGATCCAGACGGGCTGCGACGCCCTTCGCATCCAGCGCATGAAAAAGAAAAAGCTCGTCATCAAGGACAAGCTGACCAAGCTGGAAGACCAGATTATCCCCGACATCATTGCTTGAGGAGCACAACGCGCCGATGATGACTGAAAGACCGCCTGTCGCCATCATCATGGGAAGCCAGTCCGACTGGGAGACCATGAAGAATGCCGCGGACACTCTCGAAGTGCTTGAAATCACCTATGATGCGCGCATCATCTCCGCCCACACCGCACGCCCGATCGGCTGATGAGCTTCGCCAAGGGCGCCAGGGAAGAGGGTTTCAAGGTCATCATAGCCGGGGCTGGCGGCGCCGCCCACCTGCCAGGCATGGCCGCTTCGATGACACCGCTGCCGGTCTTCGGCGTGCCGGTACAATCCCGCGCGCTCTCCGGACAGGACAGTCTTCTCTCCATCGTACAGATGCCCGCCGGCATTCCCGTCGGAACGCTGGCGATCGGCAAGGCCGGCGCAGTCAATGCTGCCTTGCTTGCCGCCGCCGTACTGGCGCTCAGCGATGAAGAGATCGCCGACCGTCTCGACGAATGGCGCGCCCGCCAGAGCGCTGCCGTAGCCGAATATCCAATGGACGACCTATGACCGAGAAGACGATCGGCATTAT
This sequence comes from Rhizobium sp. P44RR-XXIV, assembly GCF_001999485.2. NCBI lineage: Bacteria > Pseudomonadati > Pseudomonadota > Alphaproteobacteria > Hyphomicrobiales > Rhizobiaceae > Rhizobium > Rhizobium sp. P44RR-XXIV. The sequence continues at coordinate 332,100 of NZ_MPVZ02000026.1, forward strand.
CGGCGGCGGCCAGCTCGGCCGCATGCTGGCCATGGCGGCTGCGCGCCTCAACTTCCGCACCATCATCCTCGAAGAGCAGATCGACTGTCCGGCAGCGCAAGTGGCGAACGAACAGATCGTTGCCGCCTATGACGACGCGACAGCACTCTCCGAACTGGTGAAGCGCTGCGACGTCGTGACCTACGAGTTCGAGAACGTTCCGGTCACCGCCGCAGAAAAGCTTGCGCTGGAGGTCCCCGTCTATCCGCCGCCGAAGGCATTGGAAATGGCGCAGGACAGGTTGACCGAGAAGGGCTTCATCAATGATTGCGGCATTCCGACCGCACGCTTCCATGCCGTCGACAGCCAGGCCGATCTTGAAGCCGCGCTTGCCGATTTCGGTGGTCAGGGCGTGCTGAAGACCCGCCGCCTCGGCTATGACGGCAAGGGCCAACGCGTCTACCGCTCGGCTGCCGACAGCCCGGCCGGTGGCTATGCCGCTCTGGGCGGCGTGCCGCTTATTCTCGAAAGCTTCGTATCCTTCGAGCGCGAGATTTCCATCATCGCCGCACGCGGGATCGATGGAACGATCGCCTGTTACGATCCAGCCGAGAACGTGCATAGAGACGGCATCCTCCACACCTCCACCCTCCCCGCCGCTATTTCCGATGAAACAGCTGCGGCCGCGCGCGAGGCAGCGAGGAAAATACTGGAGGCGCTCGGCTATGTCGGCGTCATCGGCATCGAGTTCTTCGCACTTGCCGATGGCAGCCTCATCGCCAATGAAATGGCGCCGCGCGTCCACAATTCCGGCCACTGGACAGAGGCTGCCTGCGTCATCTCGCAATTCGAGCAGCACATCCGCGCCGTCGCCGGTCTGCCGCTCGGAAATCCTCAACGCCATTCGGACTGCGTCATGACGAATCTGATCGGCGACGATATCCTGGCTCTTCCGGAATGGCTGCGCCTTGACGGCGCATTCGTGCATCTCTATGGCAAGACCGAAGCTCGCCCCGGTCGCAAGATGGGCCATGTTACCCAGCTTCTTGGTTAAGACTGGTGGGAAAAAGCCCTGAGATGGTTGACAGGCCCAGTATGACAGGTTATTTGCTCCCCACCCTAAAGAGCGCGCCCCGAGCGCGCTTTTGATTGTTAAAAGATACGGGCGAATGTGACATTCCCCCTCGAACATCGCGGATCAAAAAAATGAAGATCAAGAATTCGCTCAAGTCGCTCAAGGCGCGTCACCGTGACAACCGTCTGGTTCGCCGCAAGGGCCGCATTTACATCATCAACAAGCTGAACCCGCGCTTCAAGGCTCGTCAGGGCTGATTGACGCGTAGCCTGATATCTATGGATCAGGCGCTCAGTTTTAGTTGATCGCATCAAATTTGGTTTGATCTTCGACATTGGCGGGCTACTATGCCCGCCATGCGCGTTTTTGCTTTGTCATATCTAGCCCTGCCGATTCTCCTTGTTCTGAGTGCTACCGCGCCCCATGTGGCGATGGCTGACGAGCCGAGCGTCGTCGAACGAAAAGATCCCGGAGACTCTTCGGGAAGCCTGTCGCCCAGGCAACAGCTCGACAATCTCTTCACGGCGCTCAAACGTCAGCGTGACCCGGATCAGGCGAGCCTGATCGCCGACCAGATCAACACGCAGCTCGGCGATTCCGGCAGCGCCACCATCAATCTCCTGATGCAATGGGCCGACAAGGCCATTCAAGAGAAGCGCAATGCCGCCGCCATGGACTACCTTGATCAGGTGATCTCTCTGAAGCCCGACTTTGTCGACGGCTGGAATCGGCGCGCAACGCTCAACTACGCTATCGGCGACTATCGCAAATCGATGGAGGACATCAATCAAGTCCTGCGCATCGAACCGCGCCATTTCGGCGCGCTGGCCGGCATGGCGGCGATTCTGACCGAACACGGCAACGACGAGCTGGCGCTGAAGGCCTGGGAGCGCTTTCTGGAAGTCTATCCGGCGAATCGTTCGGCGCAGGACGAAGCCGGCAAGCTCTCGGAAAAGATTGCCGGTAGCCGCACCTGAGCCTTGTGCCGCAGCCCGTCCATGCCAACCGGCGAAACCACACACCAAAAAAGGGATGAAAACCTGCGGGATCGCGCTAGATTAGTAGCTGACGATATTTGAATAGTGCTGCAATGATCGATTCCCTGTTCGCCACCATCGCTCTGTTTCTTCTGACTGCCGCAGGCTTTTCCGCCTATAAGACGCGCGCCATCGAGCGAACCTATCCCAATATTGGCGAGCTTACCGATGTCGGCGGCTATAATCTGAACGCCGTGCACCTGCCGCGCCCGGCCACGTCGGATCTCCCTGCCCTGGTTTTCATCCACGGCGCCAGCGGCAATCTGCGCGATCAGTTCGAAGCCTTTGCCGCCCCCTTGAGCGGTCGTGCGGAGATGCTGTTCGTCGACCGACCCGGCCATGGTTATTCCGAGCGCGGAACGGCGGAAAACGCCCTTCCCTCAGGTCAAGCGGATGCCATCGCCAAACTGATGGACAAGCTTGGCATCAAGAGCGCCATCATCATCGGCCACTCCTTTGGCGGTGCTATCGCCGCCGCCTTCGGCATGCGCCACCCCGAGAAAACCGAGGGATTACTCTTCCTGGCGCCCGCGACGCATCCCTGGCCCGGCGGTGTCGATTGGTACTACACGCTGGCCGCCATGCCCGTCTTCGGCTGGCTGTTCACAAGACTGCTGGTCATGCCGATTGGCTTGCGCCGGGTCGAGAACGGCACGCTCAGCATCTTCCATCCAAACAAGCGGCCTGCGGATTACATCGCAAAGACAGCGCCGGAACTGGTGCTGCGGCCGCAGACCTTCCGCAACAATGCGGCCGATGTCGTCAACCTCTTCGCCTATGTCTCCGCCCATGCGCCGCGCTATCGCGAGATCAAGGCGCCGACCATTATCATCACCGGTGACAGCGACGACATCGTATTGGAAGAGCTGCATTCGCGCGGTCTGGCGCGGGACATTCCCGGTTCCGAACTCGTCACCATCCGCAATCTCGGCCACAAGCCCGACTACGTGACCACGGATGTTGCGATCGCCGCCATGGAACGGCTGGCGGGCCAGCCGCGCGACTTACAGACATTGGCGGCGCAGGCGGAAAATCGGATCGCCGGCCTGACAGGTGAGACCTCCGGACGAGAATCCTCGTCTCAGGCCGTGACGACATCGTAGTCAGGCGCATCCTCAAATATCCGGCTCTGCGGCACGGCGTCGATCGTCTGCCGCACCGCCTGCAGAATGATCGATGCCAACCGCTCTGTCGCCGGGCTCGCGTCAATCTCAGCGCGATGCAACACGAGATCCAGCTTCGGCAAGGAGGGCAGCCCCGCTTCGCCCGCCGTCAATTGCCGGACTTTGTTGGGCAAGCCGAGCGGCGTGCGAATGGCCAGGCCAAGCCCCGCAGCCGTTGCGGCCCAAAGGCCACCGAGGCTAGGGCTGACGAAGGAAATGCGCCAGCCGATACCGGCCCGGTCGAGTGTCTTGACGGCGATATTTCGCAGAAGGCATGGCGCCTCGAGCGAGGCCAGTGGCATGACCTCGCCACTATCGGCATGCCATTGCACCGCGCCTTGCGCCGGACCGACCCAGCATAGCGGCACCTCGGCGATGCGATCCGTGTGTTCGGTGCGAAAACCATCGCTCCATGCGAGCGCCAGATCGAGCTTGCCTGACGTCACGCGCTCGACCAGCTCCGCGTTGCGCACAACACGCGCTCGATCCGGACCTTCGGATGCGCACGCGCGAAGCGGCCAAGCACATCAGGCAGCAGCGTCTCGCCGAAATCTTCCTGCAGGCCGAGCCGCACCCAACCCTCCAGTTCGGCACCATGGATTGCCGTCGCCGCCTCGTCGTTCAGATCCAGCAGCCGCCGGGCATAGGCAAGCATGGTCTCGCCCGCCTCGGTCAGCGCCAGTCCACGCCCGGCCTTGCGGAAGATCGGCGTGCCCGCCTGCTCCTCCAGTTTCTTGAGCTGGGCGCTGATCGCAGAGGTCGAGCGCCCGAGCCGGTCTGCCGCCTTGGCAAAGCTTCCGAGCTCCATGCCGGTGACGAAGCTGCGCAAAACATCGAGATCGAAGATAATCTTCCGCATGGTAATCGTCCACATTTTCAGGATCATTGATCCATAATTATCTGATTTTCAGGATGATTATCCAATGGCATTCTATGTTCGTCAAGTGATACAGAAACAGGAGCGTCCCATGCCTTTCACCCGCATCACCCTTCTTCGCGGCAAGTCGCCCGAATATCTGAAGGCTCTGTCGGACAATTTTCACCGCGCCATGGTCGAAACATTCGACGTGCCCGCCGCCGATCGGTTTCACGCAATCCATCAGCTGGAACCGCATGAACTGATCTTCGACCGGACCTACTTCGCCAGCAACCCGCGCTCGGACGACTACGTCTTCTTCGATGTCACGACCGGCAAGCCGCGTAGCACCGAAGTCAAGAAGGCTTTCTACCGCCGGGCAGCCGAGCTTCTTGGCGAAGCACCTGGCGTCCGCCCGGAGGACATCATGATCACCATCACGACGGCTACGCGCGAGGACTGGTCCTTTGCGGATGGCCGTGCGCAGATGATCGAACAGAGCTGACCGCCATGCCGCAAACCATATCTCGCCAATCATCCGCGATCCACCGCGCCGGCACGAATATACGACCTTCGCCGGCCGGCATCGCCACTGCGCCCTTCTGGGTAGAAGCGCTGGTCGAAGGCAGCGAGGATGGCGACCTCACGGCCATGCGTTGCACGCTGGAACCCGGTGTCATGAGCCGCTGGCACACGCATCCGCACGGCCAGATTCTCTACGCCCTGTCCGGCGTCGGACTGGCCGAACGCTTCGGCGGCTCGGCTGAGGAACTGCGGGCCGGCGATTGCATCACCTTCGCGCCGAACGAACGCCATCGGCATGGTGCTGCACCGGAAAGCACCTTCGCCTATATCAGCATCCAGGCAGCCCAGGACGGCAGCGCCGTTACCTGGCTAGAGGAGTGACCAATGATCGCCATGCAGTATAATTTCTCCCTTCCGGCGGATTACGACATGGCGATCATCGATCGCCGCATCCGCGACAAGGGACCACTGCTCGACAATCTCCCCGGCTTGAAATTCAAGGCCTACCTTACCGCCAGAAAGGGCGATCCGGTCACCAGGAGCAGGGAAAACCTCTACGCGCCTTTTTATGTCTGGCACGAAGAAGAGGCGCAAAGTGATTTTATCTGCGGTCCCGGCTTCCAGGCTGTGACCGAGAGCTTCGGTAGACCTCAGGTGAACAGCTGGATCGTCTGGCATGCCGGGACTTCGGCGGATGTTCGCAACGCTAAGTTCGCCAAACGCGAGTTGGTGGCAATCGAACCGGATCAGTCTCTGTCCGAGCTTCGCCGCAAAGAGAGCGACGCCGCCGCTGCTGCGATATCGCGCGGAGATGTGCTCGCCTCGGTCGCCGCCTTCGAGCCGACACGCTGGACGCTGGTGCGCTTCCGCCTCCTGACCAATCCGCCGTCCGACATATCGGCATCGAGCATCCAGATTTACAATGTCGGCCATCTCTCGCTGCCAAGTGCGGACTGAAGTGTCATGGAGACAATCCCCTTGTTTTAAAGCGAGGTCGGGAGCTCTATGCATGGAAGGTCTTTCTGCAGCAGAAGAGTGATCCCTAATGGTCGATATCGCAATGATCGAAGCCGCCCGCGTTCGCCTCGGTGGCCGCGCGCGGCGCACGCCGCTTCTCTCCTCGCCTTTCCTTGACGAAATTGCCGGGCGCAAATTGTTCATAAAGGCCGAATGCCTGCAGCATTCCGGGTCCTTCAAGTTTCGCGGCGGCTGGTCGGCCGTGTCGGCACTGGAACCTTCCGTGCGCTCCCGAGGCGTCATTGCCTTCTCATCCGGCAACCATGCGCAGGGCGTGGCGTTGGCGGCCCGGCTGCATGGCATCCCCGCCGTCATCATCATGCCGACGGACGCTCCCCGGCTGAAGATCGCCAATACTCGCGCCTTCGGCGCCGAAGTGGTGCTCTATGACCGTGTAAAGGAGGATCGCGACGAGATCGGCGCGCGCCTTTCGAAAGAGCGCGGCCTGACATTGATCAAACCTTTCGACGAGCCGCAAGTCATCGCCGGCCAGGGAACGACCGGCCTGGAGATTGCCGAACAGGCAGCCGAGGAAGGTATCGAGGCTGCAAGCGTACTCGTCCCGTGCGGCGGCGGCGGCCTGACTTCGGGGATCGCGCTGGCGCTAGAATCCAGGGCACCGGGCTTCAAGGTGCGCCCGTGTGAGCCGAAGAATTTCGACGACACCACCCGCTCGCTGGCATCGGGCAAGATCGAGCGCAATGCCGCGATGGAGGGTTCGATCTGCGACGCCATCATCACGCCGCAGCCGGGCAACATCACCTTCCCGATCCTGAAACGCCTCTGCGGCCCCGGCCTTGTCGTAACCGATGAAGAGGCCCAGAAGGCCATGGCGCTCGCCTTCACCAGATTGAAGATCGTCGTGGAACCGGGCGGCGCGGTCGCGTTGGCCGCGGCCCTTTTTCATGGCAAACATATAGACGGCGACACTGTGATTGCCGTCACATCGGGCGGCAATGTGGATACCGAGGTCTTCGAGGCCGCTTTGAGCCTTCAGTAACTCAATTAGCAGCGCGGCGATAAAGCGCCAGCGATCCAGCAAGAGCCAGCAGCGCGCCACCACAGGCGCGCTCAAGCCACTTCGCTCCCTCTGATTTCAGCACCCGCACGGCCTGCGACCCGAAAACCGCGTAGCCGAACATGATCGCAAAATCGAGCGAGGCGAAGATGGCGCCAAGGATCGCATATTGCTGCAATTGCGGCGTGGCGGGATCGATGAACTGCGGCAGGAAGGCCGAGAAGAAAAGGTAGCCCTTGGGGTTGGTGACCGCGACCATGAAGCTCTTCAGGCCAATGGCAAATGCCGTTCCCTTCGGCTGGCTCGCGCTAGCCTGCAAGGCACCGTCGATCGTCCCTTTGGAGCGCAACATCATGATGCCGAGAAAGGCGAGATAGGCTGCACCCACCCATTTCAGAGCCGAGAACCAGAATTCGGAGGCGGCAAGCAAGGCTCCAAGACCGATGGCGACGGCACTGATCAGGACAGCATCGGAAAGGACGGCGCCGATCATACCCGGCAAGGCCCGCCTGACGCCGAAACGCGAGCCGTTCGTCAGCGCCAGAAGCACGGTTGGCCCGGGTGTCGCGATACCAATGAAGGAGACGGCGGCGAAGGCTAGCAGCGTGGTGAGATGCATGGTTTCCTCCTCTTCGAGCCAGGAAATTTGCATGCATCTCACGCTTTTGCAAGCAGTCGGAGGTTAGTCCACCAACCCAGCATCCTTCGCCGCAAGCGCGCCGATGGCCGACCAATCGAGTTCCTCGCCACCATGGGCAAGCAGGTTCAGGAACCGGTCGCGCAACAGGCTTGCAAGCGGCAGCGGCACGTTCAACGCCTCGCCGGCCGCCAGTGCCAATCTGATATCCTTCTGGCCAAGCGGCGCGGTGAAGCCGGCCGGCTTGAACTTACGGTCGGCGATCAGCCCGCCATAGGTCTTGTAGACGGGCGCGTTGAACAGCGTCGATGTCAGCAGATCGAGATAGGCATGCCTGTCGACGCCACCCTTTTCGACCAACGCCATGGCTTCGCCCAGCGACTCGATGACAGAGGCGATAAGGAAATTGCCGCTGAGTTTGACGAGATTGGCAGACTTGGGTTCTTCGCCGAGAACGAAAGTGCGCTGGCCAATAGCCTCGAAAAGCGGCGTGACCGTCTCTATGGCATCCGGTGCGCCGGCAGCGGCGACAAATAGTTTCGCGGCGGCAGCCGCTTCCGACCTGCCGAAAACCGGCGCGGCGACGAAGCGCTGACCCGCTGCTGCATGGTCCCTGGTTAGCCGCTCGGACATGGCGACGCTGATCGTGCTCGCGGAGATGTGGACGGCGCCCTTGCCCAGGCTTGCGAGCACGCCGCCATCGCCATGAACGACGGCTGACAGCGCGTCGTCATGAGCAAGCATCGTGAAGACGGCATCGCCGCCGCAGGCATCCGCGACCGTCGCCGCGACCTTCGCGCCCTCGCCGGCCAAAGCCTCTGCCTTGTCGCGCGAACGATTATAGACTGTCACTTCGTGGCCAGCCTTCAGAAGATTGGCCGCCATGGCGCTGCCCATCTGCCCTAATCCGATAAATCCGACTTTCATTGGCATATCTCCTTCTCAATCCGCCTGCTTGGGGGAATCGCAGGCAATTTGGCTTCAAGAAAAAACCCGCCGTCTTTCAACAGCGGGTTTCGGATGGTTCAAGTGCTGCCGCAATCGGATGTCGGCAATCACACGCCGGACTGGCCGTCCGAACCGATATAGGCGATGCGCAGCATATTGGTGGCGCCGGGCGTCCCGAGCGGTACGCCGGCGGAAATGATGATCCGGTCGCCGGGCTTGCCGAAGCCTTCATCGGCAACGATGCGGCAGGCATTGTTGACCATGTCGTCCGGATCGGTCGCGTCATGCGTGACGACGCAATGCAGACCCCATACGACCGAAAGACGGCGCGCCGTCTGAATGCTCGGCGACAGCGCAAGGATCGACACCTGCGGGCGCTCGCGCGAGGCGCGCAGACCTGTGGTCCCGGAAGACGTGTAACAGACGATGGCGGCGAGCTTCAGCGTTTCGGCAATCTGGCGCGCGGCGAGCGAGATGGCGTCGGCGCCGGTTGCTTCGGGCTGGGCACGCTGGGCGTAGATGATGCCCGGATAATGCGGCTCGCGCTCGATGGTGCTGGCGATGGAAGCCATCGTCGACACGGCTTCAACCGGATAGTCGCCAGATGCGGATTCAGCCGAGAGCATGACGGCATCGGCGCCTTCGAAGACAGCCGTTGCAACGTCGGAGACTTCAGCGCGGGTCGGAACCGGCGAAGAGATCATCGATTCCAGCATCTGCGTGGCAACGACCACGGGCTTACCGGAACGGCGGCAGGCGCGGATCAGCTGCTTCTGGATACCGGGAACGGATTCGAGCGGCATTTCGACGCCGAGGTCGCCGCGAGCCACCATCAAGGCGTCGGAAAGCTCGATGATTTCCTCAATGCGCTCGACAGCCTGCGGCTTTTCGATCTTCGACATCAAGCCGACGCGGCCGTGGGAGATCTTGCGAACTTCCGTCAGGTCTTCAGGGCGCTGAATGAAGGACAGGGCGACCCAGTCGACTTCGTTGGTGGCGAGAACGGCATCGAGGTCGATACGGTCCTTCTCGGTCAAAGCGCCAACGCCGAGCAGCGTATCGGGCAGGCTGACGCCCTTGCGATCCGAAATCTTCGTGCCGGAAATAACTGTTGTGACGATGCTCTTGCCGTCGCATTTTTCGGCACGTAGCGCCAGCTTGCCATCGTCGATCAGCAGGCGGTGGCCAGGCTGGACCGATTCCAGAATTTCCGGATGCGGAAGGAAAACGCGGGTGTTGTCGCCGGGCGTGTCCTGATTGTCGAGCGTAAAGGTCTGGCCGGGCTTCAGATCGACCTTGCCTTCGGCAAACTTGCCAACGCGCAGCTTGGGACCCTGCAAGTCAGCGAGAATACCGATCGGACGGCCGCAACGGCTTTCGACGGCGCGAATGCGCTGAATGACCGCACGCATCACATCATGGCTGGCATGGCTCATGTTGATGCGGAACAGGTCTGCGCCGGCTTCATGAAGCTTCTGGATCATCTCCTCCGATGAGGAGGCCGGGCCGAGCGTGGCGAGGATTTTGACTTTTCTGTTGCGTCTCATCAGTTCTGGCTTTCCTGGCTGCCCGGGGTATCGGAGAGCTGAACCATCCAACTCGCCTGACGCCCCGTGTCGTATTCCTTGAATCCCATCTTCTGGTAGCCACGAGCGTAGCAGTCCTTCACGCCTGGGATTTTAAATTCGTTTTCCGCCACGCACATTTCGACGTCGCCCACCCATCGGCCACCGCGAGCCGCGTCTTCTGCGTAGAGGTAATAATAGCGGGACTGGAGCGGTCCCTCGATCAAAGTGGCGCAGGTATTGGCCGGAATTTGCCACCAGCCCTCGGTTACCCAGCCTTCCTTTGCCCGATAGCCGATCGCCACGCCGACGAGATTCTGTGTGCCGTTGCACGTTCGGAAATCGGCGCGAGCCGCATTCGGCATGAAGAAAAACGGCGCTGCCGCAGCAAGGATGAGAAAGGCGATTCGGCTGAGCGGACCTGACCGCTTAACGAAACTTGGCGCGACTTGGCTGGACACGGCTTCCAATTGGCTCCCGGTTATTCGTCGTTGCGTCTTCTTGCGCTGCCATCCCATGAATGTCAACGCAACTCTAATCGATTATATTTTCTTCACGGGATGGTGACGGCATCCCGCGCCGCTCTTCATCCGATCGAAGCTGCGAACCTTGCACCTTCCATCCGCGCATGCAATCAAACAAAGAGTTGAAAATACAATAATCGACAATCCACATGACCGACTTCAGATCTTTTGAAATCCTATCCGGCAATCGTGACAAAGGCATGGTCATTCTCGGAGATCATGCCATGCGGCATCTGCCCGAGCGTTATGGCCGCCTGGGGCTACCGGAAACCGCCTTTTCTCGACACATCGCCTACGATATCGGCATCGAAAGCCTGTGCCGTCATCTCTGCGAGAGGCTTGATGTGCCGGGCGTGCTTGGCGGCTTTTCCCGCCTGCTGATCGATCCGAACCGCGGCGAGGACGACCCCACCCTGATCATGAAGATCTCCGACGGCGCGATCATTCCGGGCAATCACCCGATCACCGACGAGGAATGGAACTACCGTATCGAGGCATTCCACCGGCCCTACCACCGCGCCGTCGAGGAAACGATCGCCTCGGTGGCCGAAGCGACGGGCAAGGCGCCGCTGGTGCTGTCGATGCATTCCTTCACGCCGGCCTGGAAGGGTGTCGCGAGACCCTGGCATGCGAGCGTGCTCTGGGACAGCGACGATCGCGCAGTCGCGCCGCTCCTTGCAAAACTCGGTGCCGATACCGATCTCGTCATTGGCGACAACGAGCCTTACGACGGCGCATTGCGAAACGACACCATGTTCCGCCATTGCATGAAGACAGGCATACCCCATGCGCTCCTGGAAGTTCGTCAGGATCTGATCGGCGACGAGGCCAGCATTGTGGAATGGGCCGGTCGGCTGGCACCGATCTTCGCCGAGATGAATGCCGATCCGGCACTGCACGAATATAAGCGATATCCGTCGCGCACAGGTCCCTACGAGGCATGATGCGGCGAGCGAATCGAGGAGAAGAGAGATGAGCACGCTGACCAAGGAACAACAGACCGAGTTGGAAGCCGCTGCCTTCCGCCGTCTTGTGGCGCACCTGCGCGAACGCAGCGACGTTCAGAACATCGACCTGATGAATCTCGCCGGCTTTTGCCGCAATTGCCTGTCCAACTGGTACCGCGAAGCAGCCGAGGAATCGGGCTTGCCCGTCAGCAAGGACGAGTCGCGCGAGATGGTCTACGGCATGCCCTATGAGGATTGGAAGAACCTGCATCAGGGCGAAGCCCCGGCTGTGCAAAAAGCCGCTTTCGAGCAGAACAAGCCGAAAGAATAGCCTCGCTTTGGCCAATACGGCTTGACCTTCCGCTTCATTCACGGCAGTTCAACTGCCCAATCGAATTCGAAATCCCGCGCAAGCCCTGAAGCGAAGTGCAGCATCGGTAGACCCGCCGATCACATTTGCAACCGGCTTCAAGCGACCCTCTAGGACCCTTTAGGAGAAGTGCATGGAAGAGAGCAGCGTTGAGAATGTAGCCGCAGCGGAACTGCGTCAGTTCATCGAACGGATCGAACGTCTGGAAGAAGAAAAGGCCGCGATCGGCAGCGACATCAAGGATGTCATGGGCGAAGCCAAGGGTCGTGGCTACGACACCAAGGCGATCCGTACCATCATCCGCCTTCGCAAGAAGGACGCCAACGAGCGCCTGGAAGAAGAATCCATCCTGCAGACCTACATGGCCGCACTCGGCATGGAATAATCGAGGCTGGCCTCAGCCTGTTTGCATGAATTGGAGCCGGCTTGCCGGCTCCCTTGCTTTTGGGGCGCAAAGATCGCCCGATACGGGATCACTGCTCGAAAAGACGATCGATCAGCGCAGCCGCACTCCCCTGCCAAAGCTCGCCCTTGCCGGTCCCGGCCCAGAGCGACAGGAAATCGGCCGACCCCTTGGCCGTCGATGCGCCCCGAATATCCCGCGTGAATTTGTTCTGCGCAGGAAAGGGAAGGATGGCAGCGCCCTTCGTCTCCATCTCATCCATGAAGCGATTTTCGAGGCCACGGGCAAAGCGGCCGGAAAAGGCGCGCGTCGTGCGTGTCCTGCGCTCCGATGTTGCCAGAAGTTTCGCCCGATAGGGTGCAGACGTCCCGGCTTCCGCGCAGGCCAAGAAAGCGGTGCCCACCTGCACGGCTTGCGCACCGGCCTGCAGAACCGCGCGAACATCGCTTGCCGTCATGATGCCGCCGGCCGCGATCAGGGGCACACGGATCTTTCCGACACTTTGCGCCAGAAGATCGCGGAGGTCGATTGCCGGATCCGACGCATGGGCATCGAAGATGCCGCGATGGCCGCCAGCCTCGAACCCCTGCAGCGTGACCGCATCGACACCGCTGTCTTCAAGCGCCCTCGCCTCTTCCGGTGTCGTCGCGGTGCCGATCAGCGGGATGCCGGCCTTCTTTGCCGCACGGACATGGTCGGCGGGCAGCAACCCGAAGACGAAGCTGAAGCAGGCGGGCTTGATGCGCAGCACCGCTTCGAACTGCACGTCGAAATCCTCTTCATAGGGAGCGCTCAGTTGCGGCGGCGGCAACTGTAGCTCGACGCGATAGCCCGCCGTCGCCTCGACGGCCCTTTCCAGCTGATCCGGCGCGACGTCGGGGATCGAATGAGGAATGAACAGATTGATCGCAAATGGCTTGTCGGTCCGCTGGCGCACCTGAGCGGCAAAAGCCTCGATCGCCGCCGCGTTGGAGTAAGCGCCTCCCATGGCGCCAAGCGCGCCCGCAGCCGAGGCGGCGGCCACGAGATCTGAAGACGAGGGACCGCCGGCCATCGGGGCAACGATCAATGGATGCTTCAATCCGAGCTTCTGAAATAGATTGCTGTCCGTAGGGGCAGACATGTCGATCTTCCTTTCGGGAATACCTGTCTAAGTCTCAACTCAACATAGGCATTCGCAAGCTGTTTCCTAGGAGCGACCAAGCACCGCGGTGCGCGCTTCGATGGCCTTGAGCACCGAGGACATATCGAGCCTGCCGTTGCCGAGTTCAACGCTCTCGCCATAAAGTTCGCGGCAGAGATCGAGAGCCGGCGACGCCATGCCGGCAGCCCGCGCCGCCTGCGCAATCAGATTGGTGCTGTTGAACGCATCGGCGGTCGCCGCCTGCACGGAAAAATCTCCGGCGATCAGCTTCGGAATTTTCACCCGTGTCAGATCGCTGGCCATGGGACCGGAATCGATCGCCGCCTGAAACGTCGAGAGATCGAGCCCATTCCGGCTTGCGAAATGTGCCGCTTCAGCCAATCCGGCAAGCGTCGTGCAAAGATAGAGATTGACGGCGAGCTTCATGAGGAGGGCGTTGCCAGCCGGCCCGCACAGGATCGTTTCGCGGCACATGGGGGCAAGCAGCGGGCGCACTTCGACAACGGCATCCGGATCGCCACCGAGCAGTGAGACCAGCTGGCCCATCTCGGCAGGCTTTCGCGAGCCCGACACCGGCGCTTCCACATAGCGGCCGCCGGCGGCAACAATCTCGGCGGCAAGGCCGCGTGAATAATCCGGCGGATTGGACCCCATCGAAACCACGATATGGCCGGAAACCAGCTTGGCAAATGCGGGCGTGCCGCGTTGCAGGACCTCGTCCAGCACCGCCTCGTTGACCAGCATCAGAATGACGATGCGCGTTCGCTCGAACACCTCTTCCACACTTGTTGCAACAGCCGCGCCCGCCTCACGCAGTGGATCGGCGGCCGCCGGCGACCGGTTCCACACGACGAGCCGTGTGCCGGCTCTTGCGAGATTGAGTGCCATCGGCTGGCCCATGACGCCGAGACCGACAAAGCCGATCTCCTCGCCCGGCTCGGCGCCGGGACGTTCGCTTGCGTTGCTCATCATAACAACTCCGATGTTTCGGGTGACTATGCGATCTCACATGTCAGAGCTCGGCGGGACAATTCTTCCCGCCGAGTATCGATCCATCACCCGGTCAGGACCGGGCACGGATCTTGCGTCTGCGCCGGCCTAGAACAGCCGGTCCAGCCACTCGTTCTTGTCCGGGGCACGGCCGAACTGGATGTCCGTCAGCGCCGCCTTCAGTTTCAGCGTTACAGGACCGGCATTGCCGTCGCCGATGGTGAAGCCATGCTTGCGGCCCTTCAGCTTGCCGATCGGTGTCACGACGGCTGCCGTGCCGCAGGCAAAGGCTTCGCGCAGGCGTCCGCTCTCGACATCGGCCTGCCATTGATCGATGGCGTAAGGCTCTTCGCGAACGGTCAGGCCCATATCGCGCCCGAGCTTGATCAGCGAGTCGCGCGTGATACCGGGCAGGATGGTGCCGGTCAGCGGCGGTGTCTGCAGCGAACCGTCTTCGAAAACGAAGAAGATGTTCATGCCGCCAAGCTCTTCGATCCAGCGCTTCTCGACAGCATCGAGGAAGACGACCTGCTCGCAGCCCTCACGCTGGCCTTCGGCAAGCGCCGAAAGGCTTGCGGCGTAGTTGCCGCCGCACTTGGCAGCACCGGTGCCGCCGGGAGCCGCACGCGTGAAATTCTCGGAAAGCCAAAGCGTGACAGCCGATGCGCCGCCCTTGAAATAAGAGGCAACCGGAGAGGCAATGACGCAATAGAGATAATCGGTCGCAGGCCTTGTGCCGAGCGCCGCTTCCGAGCCGATCATGAACGGCCGGAGATAGAGCGAGGCGCCCTCGGCGGTCGGGATCCAGTCGCGGTCGATCTTCACCAGTTCCCGCACGGATTCGACGAACAGGTCTTCAGGCAGGGTCGGCATGGCCAGCCGCTCGGCGGAATTGTGGAAGCGCCGGGCGTTGGCGGTGGGGCGGAAAAGTGCCGCTCCGCCGTCAGGCAGATGATAGGCCTTCATGCCCTCGAAGATTTCCTGCGCGTAGTGGAGCACCACGGTCGCCGGATCGAGAGCCAGCGCCTTGCGCGGCTCGATCTTGGCGCTGTGCCAACCGCGATCCTGCGAATAATGGATCGTCGCCATGTGATCGGTGAATATGCGTCCGAAGCCCGGATTCTGCAGCAGGGTTTCCCGCTCGCTGGCCGTTGCCGGGTTTGGATTTTTCTGAATGTCGAACGTCACGCCGTTACTCATGGCTCCTCCAATGCTTTGTCCATCACGGCTTTCGCCGCCCATCTCCCGAGAGAAAATCTAAACCAAATCGGGTGGTATTTGATTGCGTTTACGCCTATTGCCGCGCAAGTTTAAGAGCGCTTCGCATGAATTTTTGACGTGAATCGCTATTTTTCGCTCCGAAGCGCATCGCCTGTCTCATCGAGCTGGCATCAGAGCGCTTTTGCCACCGCTTCCGCCGCGACAACGCCGCTTTCATAGGCACCATGCGCGGTCGAATATCGCGTCTTAGAGCAGGCCTCCCCGGCGAAGAATAGACGATCGTTGCAGGGCGCTGCCAGCACGCCGCGCAGATCCGAAGCACCAGGTGTCGCATAGGAATAGGAGCCGCCGACAAATGGCTCGCTCGCCCAGGCCGACATGACGAGAGGGGAAAGTTTCTTGCCGATATCAGCGCCGAAAACGCGCTTCAGCTGCTCCACCGAGAAGGCGAAGGCAGCGTCCGTTCCCTGCCGTTCGAGATCGAGTGCGAGATCGGCGGCAAAATAGGCTTCGATAACAGGCGCACCGAACGGCCTCAGCTGATATGCGCCGGTGCGCCGGCTCTCCCGCGATCCCATGACATGCGTATCCTCGGGAAACATCTCCGGTTCGGACACATGGATGAAAAGCTTGTCCGCCAATCCGAGAGGCAGGCGCGAGGCCGCCTCGATCTTTTCCGGAAGTGGCGGCGAGAAAGTGATCCGCTCGGCGGCAAGGACATTGGTGGAGACAGCCAGGATCACCGCCTTTGCCTTCAGCTCGCCCTTATCCGTCGAAAGCACGACATGATCCGCAGCCGTGTGGTCGATGCGGCTGACTTCCACACCGAGAAGGGTCGGCACCGGCATGCCATAGGTGGCCACAAGCGTGCCGTAGCCCTGCAGCACGCGCCAGTCCGGACCGGGGCCAGGATCGTAGCGGCCGAGATCGATGACCGAAGACTTCGGCAGTTCCGCGCCGGTCATGAACGCGCCGACCGCATAAAGCCGCTCGATCCACGGATCATCGGGCGCGAGCATGGTCGACAGATCCGTGTCGGCAACGCCGTCATAGGCGTCGACCCGCTCGAAGAATTCGGCGACGGCCCCTGCCGCCGCCTTCACTCCGGGGTCTTTCCCTTCCAGCTGCCGGCTGCCGTCGCTCCAGGGCGCCGGCGTGCGATCGACCGTCAGGCCGATCTCTTCGGTGATCTTCGTCCAGGGATTGGTGCGTGCGCCGTGCAGCCAGCCGCAGCCGAGGTCGAGCGCGTGGACCTTCGGCGCCGAACGGATGGATCGTCCGCGCGCGACCGCCGACACGGTCGGAGGCTTCGAGCAAAACGATCGAAAGGTCGGGCCGAAGCGCTTGCAGCCGCCGGGCAGCGCCGACGCCGGCGGCACCGGCGCCGATAACGGCAACGTCGACTTCGCCGCCTTTCCAGGACACGATAGGCATTTCATTTCCTTTTCGCACAAACGCCTGGAGGCGGACTGCTTGAGAACGATGAACGACACAGAGCCTTGCCAGTTAGTCGGCTCAGCCTTTCCGACCAATCTGTAGCTGACCTGCGCGCGGTATGTAAACGGGCACGCCAAGACGCATACCAAATTGCCGCATTGAGCTGCGGCGGCGAATGTCGTAGGTGCTTTGGACAAGAATGGGGAGAATCGTGCGGAAGCTTACCTTTGGGACAACGCGATTGCTGGTGCGCATTCTATGCGCCATGGCATTGCTGTCCGTCGGTTTCGCCCATCGCCCGGCCGTATCAGCCGCGGAACTCACCCCCCTCGAACTTGCCCAATACCGTCTGCCGGATGGAACCCTGCCGGTTCTCTGCGTCACCGAAAGGACGCCCGACGGCAAGGAGCACAGCAAGGCCTATATGCCGGGATGCGAGGCATGCCGCATCTCCGCCGCCATCCTGCTTCCCACCCCGCCGACCGACATCTGCGAGCATCTCGCCTTTGTCCGGGAAGATGTCGTCGTTCCCAGAAGCGAGACATTCCGCCGGCAGCTTTATCCGCCCAATAGCGGCCCCCGCGCTCCCCCTGCTCTTCGAACCCTTGCCTGAACCTGCGTCGCGGCTTCTGCCGTAACGTTTGTCTTCAATGGCGGCCGGACCATGCACGAGAGTTGATCGTGCCGGCTGCGGGTGAGATGGCTCCTTGCCGATGTCCCGACACACGACGGATATCCTGATTGTCCGCTTCGCAAGCGACATCGGCACAAGCCGCGACCGGACAGGTCGCCACTCCCGCAGACGGGCACATCCCTCGCAACGGATCATTCCCTGCCGCCGGAACTTCGGAGAGTTCCCAATGTCTGCCTTCACCGCGGCCGAGCCCGCCGCAACCGCATCAGACCAGATCTCGCTCTATCGGGCGATCTGGCGCTGGCACTTCTTCGCCGGCCTGCTCGTCATCCCGTTCCTGCTCAACCTGGCGATCACCGGATCCATCTATCTGTTCAAGGATCAGATCGCCGACACCTTCTATGCCCACCGCCACATCGTCGCCGATACAGGCCCGATGCTATCGCCACAAAAGATCGTCGATGCGGCACTGGCTGCCATGCCAGGCACCGCGGCGACATCCTATCGCGAGCCTGCGGCGGGAGACCGATCCGCCCTGGTAACGGTGTCGAAAGGCGGCCAATCGACGCTCGTCTACGTCAATCCGCATGATGGTGAGGTACTCGGCTCGGTCAGCTCGAAGGAGGAATTCAGCTGGGTCGTCAAACGCATCCACAGCCTCGAATATTTCGGAACATGGACCAACCGCATCATCGAGATCGTCGGTGGCTTCGCGCTGATGCTTGTCGTGACGGGCATCTATCTCTGGTGGCCGCGACGCCAGACGGGCGGCGTCCTCACCGTTCGCGGCACGCCGTCCCGCCGCGTCTTCTGGCGCGACCTCCATGCCGTCACCGGCGCAATCGCCGGCATCGTCATCTTCTTCCTCGCCTTCAGCGGCATGCCCTGGTCGGGCTATTGGGGCGCCAACGTCAATGCGTGGCTGACCGCCAAGGATCTCGGCTATCCCGCGGCCCTTTGGGACAATGTGCCCACATCGACGAAAGTCACACAGGATATCGTCAACCGCCCCGGCTGGATCGTCGAGAATGCCCCCGTGCCACTCTCCGGCGCGGCAGCGGCGTCGAAGTCGATCGGGCTGGACAAGGCGGTGGAGATCGCCAGCGGGCTGGGCATAGCGCCCGGCTTCAGCATGGCGCTACCTTCCGACGAGACGGGTGTCTTCACCGCCTCGATTTTCCCCAAGGATCTCTCCCAGGAACGCACCGTCCATATCGACCAATATTCCGGCAAGCCACTGGTCGATCTCTCCTTCGATCAATACCCGGCATTCGGCCAGGCGATCGAATGGGGCATCAATGTTCATCAGGGGCAGGAATGGGGCCTCTTCAACCAGTTGCTCATGCTGGCGACCTGTATCGCTATCATCCTCAGCTGCGTCACCGCTGTCGTGATGTGGTGGAAGCGCCGCCCGGCTGGCCGCCTCGGCGTACCGCCCATGCCGCCGCAGAAGTCCGTCTATATCGGGCTCTGGCTGATCGCGATCGTCTTCGGCGCGGCCTTTCCCTTAAGCGGTCTCGCTGTCGTCGCGATGCTGATGGTGGATCAGACAGTCATCCGCTTCGTGCCGCCGCTGAAACGCTTCTTTTCATGAAAGGCTGCGCGGCAGGACCTGCCGCGCAGCACCCAGATCCCCAGAGGAAACCGATCATGAACCGATTTATCAGCTCCTTCGTCGCCGCCAGCCTCTGCCTTACGGTTCCTGGGCTGGCTTTTGCCGCCGAGACAACGCTTGGAAAGCTCAAGATCGCCGCTCCCTATGTGAGGGCCATGGTGCCAGGCGCCGAGGTCGGCGGCGGCTACGTGACCATCACCAATACCGGCGGCACCGATGACCGGTTGATCGCAGCCAGCTCGTCGAGAGCAGTCAAAGTCGAGGTCCATGAGATGAAGATGGACAACGACGTCATGGTGATGCGCAAGCTTGAGAAGGGTCTGCCGCTGCCAGCGGGCAAGACGGTTCAGCTGAAGCCCGGCAGCTACCACCTCATGTTCATGGACGTTATCGACCCTTTCAAACAAGGCGAGACGATCAGGGCGAAACTGACCTTCGAAAAGGCCGGTTCGATTGATGTCGATTTCCCTGTGGGTTCGGCGGTTGCGAGCAAGGCGGACAACGGGGG
Organism: Rhizobium sp. P44RR-XXIV; assembly: GCF_001999485.2. Lineage (NCBI taxonomy): Bacteria > Pseudomonadati > Pseudomonadota > Alphaproteobacteria > Hyphomicrobiales > Rhizobiaceae > Rhizobium > Rhizobium sp. P44RR-XXIV. Next base: position 351,713 of record NZ_MPVZ02000026.1, read on the forward strand.
CGACCATGCCAACGCAGCTGAATGAACGGCGCGGCAGCAGCCGTGCCTCCCTTCATGCCAAGGAGGAGAAGCCGATGTTCACAAAAGAATGGTCGATCCCCGTCATCCTGACGGTCTTCCTGCTCAGCATTTGCGGCTTGATTGCCTACTTCACTTGGACCCTGATGCCATCAGCGAAGGGAGCGGAGGAGCACATTGGCTCCTCCTTCAACCTTATCGACGACCGGGGCCAACCGATGACCGCGCTGGCTCTGAAGGGCCACCCGTCGCTCATCTACTTCGGCTATACCCATTGCCCGGATGTCTGCCCGACCACACTGTTCGAAATGGCCGGCTGGCTGAAGACGCTGGGACCGGAGGCGGACAAGCTCAAAGCCTATTTCTTCTCGGTGGATCCTGAGCGCGATACGCCGGAGGTCATGCACAAATACACCGGCAATTTCACCGATCGCATCACCGGTATTACCGGCACCCCCACGGAAATGCAGAAGGCCATCAAGGATTGGCGCATCTATGCCAAGAAAGTGCCTTCGCCCGATGGCGATTACACGATGGATCATACCGCCTCGGTTCTCCTCGTCGGCGCACGGTAATCTGCGCGGTCTCATTGCCTACGGGGAAGACAAGGACGTCGCCCTGCAAAAGATCCGCAATCTTCTGAAATGAGCGGCCATTGGCCGCCCGCACGCACCCCATCGGTAGCAATCCGAACGGGATATAAGAGGCGACATCCGTCGCCATCAAACTTGCCGCAGCCCCCTGCGGCGCCTCAATGGAAAAGGAAGACCGACATGACTCGGATGAAGACGCTGCTACTCGTGACTGCCGCCGCCAGCATGGCCTTCGCAGGCCAGGCCCTGGCGCATGCTCACCTGAAGTCCTCCGCGCCGGGCGCCGACAGCGCCGTCAAGCAGGCACCCTCGGAACTGGACCTCACCTTCACCGAGGGTCTGAACCTGAAGTTCAGCGGCGTGACGGTTATGGGACCGGACAAGAAGGTGGTCAAAACGGGCGCTTCTTCGCTGATGGATGGCGACAAGACGCTGATGGTGCCTGTCAGCGACAAGCTTGCACCCGGCAAGTACACGGTCGAATGGCACGCGCTCTCGACCGATGGCCATAAGACCAACGGCGCCTACACATTCACCATCGCGCCCTGATCAAGCCTTTCCGGGGCGGCTTTCAGCCGCTCCGGCAACATTGGTGGCTATGGATGATTTAACCGAATGTGCATTTCTTGACGAAATGCAGCCAGCTGTCGTTGCGCCGGATCGTCGCGCGCGGCAGGCCGAAGGGGTCGTCACCCGGCCGCGCCCTTCCGCGCCGTGTTGTGGTCGCGGCACTATAGCCGGCCTCATAGGCCAGCACCCGATCGAGCGGTGTCTCGTCGCCATAGGGAAAACAGAAGGACGAAACGCCCTCGTCCAGCACGTCTTCCAGTAGCCCGCGCGAATCCGAGATCTGGCGCCGCGCATCCTCCATCGGCAATTGCGGAAGATGGACATGATCGAGCGTGTGCGAGCCGACTTCATGCCCAAGGCTGCTCCAGCGGCGCAGCTGCTCGACAGACATGCAAGCTGCAGGCGCCACGCCAAGCGGCAGGTCCCAGACATTGCCGCCGCCAATCTGGTTCACGACGACGAAATTCGTGGCGGTGAAGCCGAATTCCTGCAGCACGGGCAAGGCATTCTCGAAGACGTTCAAATAGCTGTCGTCGAAGGTGATGGCGGCAACCTTGCCGGCCTTCAATCCGGTGATGTAAGGCATTGCCTCACGCAGTGACAGGCCTTGAATTCCGAGCCTCTTCAGCCATTCCATCTGGCGACGGAATGCTTCCGGATGGACGGTCATGCTTCTGAACGGCGCCTTGCTCGAAGGTGGCACCGCAATCTGATGATATGCGAGAATTGGAACGGACAAGTTTGCTCTTCTTAGATGAGGCGGTGCGAGCGCAGCGCAATTCTTGCGCGATATAGCGGCCGCAGCACCTCTCTGGAAAGCCTTTCCATCAGGGTCTTACGGCTCTTGATGGTGCTGCCGCCAAGCTGCGAGGAGATTTCATGCACACCACCGGGAAGCACGGCGAGCGGTGAAACATGGGTAAGCCAGCTCATCTGCACCGTTGTATCGACCGGCCTGTCGAAGAAGGCGGTTGCTTGCAGCAGACGAATGGCTGCGTCCCGGCTGACGAGCTGCGCCACCATGCCAAGGCCGATCCGGGTCGGCTGAATGACGTTGATCTCGCCCTGCGTCAGAACGCGGGTGCCATGTTCCTTGCCCATTCGGAAGGGGAAGCGAATGAACGCCCCTGGCTTGAGGCAGGCCTTGGCAGCCGCAAAGGCCGCATGAAACGAATCATCGATCTCCACATCATCTTCGAAGATGAGGCCGGCATCGATGTTCTGTTCGACGATGGCGGCCCATGCCTTGCGGTGCGACAGAAAGCAGGCGATCTCGCCCTGGCTCATGGCAAAGGGATAGGACGGCTTGTGGAGCTTGCGGCGATAGACGCGGTCTATTTCAGCCTCGGTCAGGCAACGGCCGTCGACGGCTTCCACGATTTCACTCGAAACCGGCAGCTTTGCCATCAGTCTTTCGACCTGCGGCATACGATCGCGAGCACGATCCAGGTGGACGATGAAGCCACGGATGACGAGCTGACTCGGCTCGTTCAGGTTCGCTCCAACGGGGGCAGATACGCGATCGAATCCGAATCCCGCATGCGCTCTCTCAAGCGGCGTCGCCGAAGACGGGTCGAATTCGTTGGTCTGCATCAAATGATATCCCAGTGTTGTAGGCGCAGGCTCTATCAACCCTGAATGAAGGCGAGCTTAGGCAGACATGAGGCGAAACTGAAAACAGTGATTTTCGATGGCATTCCACAGCCAATTATCGACTAAGCGAGCAGACTGATGTGGCCGCTCGCCATCTTTTCCTCTACCCAGCGGCGTTCATCCAGCCAGGCATGGCGCTTCCATCCCTCCCAGCTGAACCCGCAGAGTTTCACCTCCCATTCGCAGGCGGGAAGGATCGACAGCACATATCGGACGCCGAAAAAGCCGGTGCTCGGAAAAACCTGGTCCATCCGGCACTCGGCGACTCCAAGTTCCGCACAACTTTCGATGTAGAACTGCGGCGGCATGATGCGAATTTCCTTGCCCGCTGCACCCACCAGCTCGATGGTTCGCATCGTCCAGTCGCTCTTTCGGCCCTTCAGACGCGAGAGGAAGTTGGGCTTGGGATGATATTTGCGGATGATGTCGGGATGATAGGCGAGCACGACCTCTTTGGCCGCTTTGAAGGTAGCGCTTGTCAGGAAGGCCGGATCGGTCAGTCGCCGCTGCATCGGCTTGCTGGAGGCTGCGAGCATCAGGATATCGGTGCGTGAGCCGCTCATGCCGACAGAGGCTTTAGGCTCGTTGAAGCGCATCGCAAAATCCGCATTGTCGACGATCTCCGAGAGATCGCGGTGCAGTGTGCCATTGCCAATGATAATTGCCGTCTTACGGTTCAAATTCGGATATCCAGCCTTTCAAGCCTATCGCCCTAATTGCGCCGGATGAAGCGAAACTGAGCAAAAGATGATGCGAAAATGAATAAAATCTGACAGCAACCTGAAAGCCAGCAGGGTGTCACCTACAGGCAACAGCTGTTTTGATCGATCCCCTCCCACCAAAATTTGCGTGAGCTTTGCGAGCGATCAATCAAGCCGCAATCACAGCAAGCTCGTCGCCGCGCACAAATGAAAAGGAGCCCAAATGGGCTCCCGTAAAGTTGTCTGAACTTTGAACGCTGCTTACTCGACCGAATTGAACTTCTTCACCTGAAGGAAATTCACTGCCGTACCGCTAAAGCGTTCCGGGTCGATCGACGCCGTCTGCACCTTGAAGCCATCGGTATAGACGGCGGTCGGCTGGGCACGAAGCGCCGGGCTTACGAAGCGAGGAGCCTTGACCGGGCGATTGACGATCTCCACGCGGGCCTTTGCGATTGCCCACTGTGAAATCATCTTTTCGGTCAGCTTCGGCGCCGTCGTTATCGTGGCACGACCGGAATCCGCCGTCACCGCATCCTGCTTGTTCGGCCGGCGCCCTTGGTGGCGATACCCGCAGCGATCGGACGTTCCTGCGGTGTCACCGCATCGAAACTGTCATTGAAACGACGGGGGCTGCTTGCCTTGAGTTCATTGCGAACCGGCGCCAGTGCGGCCACCTGCATCGGCATCTGCTGAGCCGGCCGCTGCTGCGGCAGAACCGCTGCAATCGCCTGCGCAGCATCGTTGCCGGAAGCTACGCCACTATTCGAAGGCGCGAGCTGATCCTTCGAGGCAACATTGTTCTGCGGCGAAGTCACAGCAGCCACCGCGTTAGCATCCGATCGATCGGGTCGGCTCTGCTCAAGAGCGGCGATGACCAAGGGCGAAAGCGTACCGGCATCGGCCTGGTCATCGATTGCTTCCTGATCGGCATCAGCAGAGGCCAGGAGGCTTTCAGCAATTTCGGGACGCTGTGCCGGCACAGGCACGGCGGCAAGCTGGCCCTTCATGTCTGCCTCTGCGGACGCCACTTCAGCATCGCCGGGTGCGCGGCGGTCAAGCAAGGACGGCACCGGTACGTGATAGGAGCGAAGGTCGGCATATTGCGGCTGGTCACCCGTATTCGGCATGGCTGCTGCAAGCGCATCCTGAGCGTCATTGCGCGGCGCCGATACGAGCGCGGAGGCTACGTCGCTGCCAGCGGACTGACCACCGAAGGCCGGGCGGATCTGCGGTACGGGTGCGTTTATGCTCGCAACCTGAACCTGGGCAGGAGCAGAAGCGGGAGCCGCACTATCGTCACCATCGTCAGCCGCGGTTGGAGCCGGCTGCCCCTTGCGGGAAGCCGAAGCAACAGCGACCGGTGCCGACGACGAGCCTTCATCCGCATTGTCCTCTTCCTCATCCGCACCACCGCCGCCAAACAGGCGGGCAAAGAAGCCACGGCGAGGTGACGAGGAGCTGGCGATCTGGATATCGGACGACATGCGTCGCTTGTAATCGGCGACGGCCTCCTGATAGCCCGGCAGCGGCCGGCCATCGGCAGGAATATGCATGGTCTTGCCGTCCGGGAACAAACGGACGAGATCCTGGCGATCCATGCGCGGCCAAGCGCGCACACCGCCGACGTCCATGTGGACGAAGGGCGAGCCCGAAGTCGGGTAATAGCCGACGCCGCCCTCTTGGAGCTTCATGCCGAGCTCACGCAGCTTGGTGAGCTTGACGTCCGGAATATAGAAGTCCATCGCGTTGCCGAGCATATGCTGGCTCTTCTTGGCAACGCCGGTGTGTGCGTTACGCGTGCGCAGCATCTCGTTGGTGCCCGGCGAACGGAATCCGCAGATGACGTAGATGAATTCGTGCGAACCGCTCTCGCGGTACACTTCCCAGATGAGGTCGAACAGCCGCGGATTCATCTTGGTCGGCTGATTCTTGCGCCAGTCGCGCAGGATGCGGTTCAGCTTCTCCAGACCGTCCGGATCGAACTTGCCATTGCGCTTGTAGGTGATGACGGCCTTTTCACCGGTATGGACGTAATAGATCTTCAGGCTTCGGGTTTCCCCGCCGGCCTGAGAGGGAGTGCCAACGAAAACAGGCGTAGAAACGGCCAAAGCAAGGAGGCCAACGGCTACCACCTTGGCCACCTTGCTAAATAGGTCTGAGCACGCAGAATGCCAGCTCAAGCTATTAGGCTTGGTATTTCCACTCAAATTCGGCAATTCGATCCCCGTCCGACAGACAATGTCGCATCGTGTTCCAAATGGCTGTCAATTGCGGTGACACGATGGCAAAAATGCCACACATAATCGCCCTCTTCATACATGGTGAACGATGCACTAACAAGTGCTTTACGACGGGTAACAAAATATGCTTGCCTAAAAGTTAAGCTTCCCCTCATGCCGCGCTTTTTTGCGGGTCATCCGGATCTATCCCGTAATCTTTCAACTTGCGGTAGAGAGTTGAGCGCCCAATCCCAAGCTTTCTTGCCACTTGACTCATCTGCCCGCGGTAGAATCGGAGGGCAAAGCGGATCAATTCTTCCTCGACATCCGCCAGTTTCCTGACATCCCCTGAGGTATTGGTGCTGACGATGACGTTGTCGGAAGCGGTCGCCAATGCATCGCCGACAGGAAGCGGCGAGGTTGCAGCCGCGTCAGCTGAAATCACGCGCATCCCGCGCTCGGCTCTCTCCCCGGTCGCAGAATCCATGGCATGAGCCTGTGAATTATCCACAACTAAGGTCGGATGCTCGCCCGAGAAATAGCCGGGCAACTGCGCGGCGATCTGCGGAAAATCGCTATCCAGCAGCTCGGGTCCTTCCGATAGAACGACCGCCCTGAACACGGCATTTTCGAGCTGGCGAATATTGCCCGGCCAGTCGTAAGCCGTCAGCAGCGCAAGAGCACTGTTGCTGATATCGAGCGAATGATCGAGCTTTTGCTCCAGCGCAAACCGGTCGGCAAAGGCGCGTGCCAGATGCGGGATATCCTCCTTGCGGCGACGAAGCGCCGGCATGGTGATCGGGAAGACGTTGAGGCGATAGTAGAGGTCCTCGCGGAAACGCCCGGCCTTGACCTCTTCGATCAAATCCTTGTTGGTCGCAGAGATCAGGCGGACATTGACCTTCTGCGCGACGCGCGCACCGACCGTCTCGATTTCCCCTTGCTGCACGGCGCGCAGCAGCTTCACCTGGACTTCCAGCGGCAGATCGCCGATCTCGTCGAGGAACAGCGTACCGCCATCGGCTTCCATGAACTTGCCGACATGGCGCTCCGCCGCGCCCGTGAACGCACCCTTTTCATGTCCGAAAAGAATGCTTTCCACCAGATTGTGCGGAATGGCACCGCAATTGACCGTTATGAACGGCTTGCCGGAGCGGTCGCTTGCGGCCTGAATGGCACGTGCCACCAGTTCCTTGCCGACGCCGGATTCACCTTCCAGGACGACGGGAATATTCGACTGTGCGGCACGATGCGCAAGATCGATCACCCGCATCATCGCCGGGCTTGCCGAGACGATGTCGTCGAAGGTGATGGCGCTGGAACGCGATTTGCGTCCCGCGCGTGCCTTTGCCTCGCGCTGATCGAGCTTGAGCGCATTGCCGATAGACGCAGCAATGCGCTCCGGCGACACGGGCTTGACGACGAAATCGAAGGCGCCGGCCCGCATGGCCTGCACAACGGTGTCGATACCGCCCTGCCCCGTCTGCACGATAACGGGCAGATCGATACCCATCTCGTTCAGCGCGCCCAGGAACTCGATGCCGTTCATTTCCGGCATCATCAGGTCGAGCACGATCACATTGATCTGATCGCTATTACGCTTCAGAACTTCAAGGCCAAAGCGGCCATTCTCTGCCAAATGGGCCACGTGTCCGTGCCGCTCGATGGCATTCTTCAGCAGACGACGTTGAATCGGATCATCCTCAACAACGAGAATCTGCGCGCCCCCTTTGGCGCTATTATAAACGGTCATTGGTGCCTCACTTCATGCGAAACCTGACACGGACATTCGCAGAAAGGCTTGAACATGAAGTTTTGCCAAATCATCGCATTTTAATCATTATGACGAATGTACTACCGCCTATGGTTCAACCGTCAGCGTCGGGAAATCAGGCTTGCAGCAGGCTTTCCAGCCGAATAAACACGAACGCATCGGACGTTCCGCAATAAAAAGCAGAGGAAATATCGCCCATGAGCCCGACCTCGCTCCGTAAATCCCTTAACTTCTCCGCCAACCAGCCTGCCGCCGGCAGCGCGCTCGGGGACCTGCCCGCCTGGAAGCTCAGCGATCTCTATCCTTCCGCTACCTCACCTGACTTCACCGGCGACATGGAAAAGGCGGGCAAGATGGCCACCGCCTTCGAGGATAAGTGGAAGGGCAAGCTTACGGAAGCGGCAACCATGACAGGCGATGCCGGTATCGGTGCCGCCATCAAGGAATATGAGGCGCTTGACGATATCATGGGCCGCCTTGGCTCCTTTGCCGGCCTCACCTATTTTTCCAACACCAGCGATCCGGCCAACGGCAAGCTCTATGGTGATGTGCAGACGCGGCTGACGGACTATGCCGCCCACCTGCTGTTCTTCCCTCTGGAACTGAACCGCATCGATGACGCCGCGATGGATGCCTGCATGGCGAACGACCCTGCCGCCGGTCACTACCGTCCCTGGATTGTCGACCTGCGCAAGGACAAGCCGCATCAGCTCGACGACAAGCTCGAGCAGCTGTTCCTGGAAAAGTCCATGACCAGCGCCGCAGCCTTCAACCGGCTGTTCGACGAGACGATGGCGGAGCTACGCTTCGAGATCGACGGTGAAAAGCAGCCGCTGGAAGTCGCGCTGAACATGCTGCAGGAACAGGATCCCGAAGCGCGCCGCAAGGCGGCCATGGCGCTTGCCGCAACCTTCAGGGCGAACCTTCGCACCTTCACGCTCATCACCAACACGCTCGCAAAGGACAAGGAAATTTCCGACCGCTGGCGCGGCTTCGAGGATATCGCCGACAGCAGGCATCTCGCCAACCGCGTCGAGCGCGAAGTGGTGGACGCACTGGCCGCGGCCGTACGCGATGCCTATCCGCGACTCTCGCATCGCTATTATAAGATGAAGGCCAAGTGGCTCGGCATGGAGCAGATGAACTTCTGGGATCGCAACGCGCCGCTCCCGGAAACGCCCAATGCCTTGATCCCCTGGAGCGAGGCGAAGGAGACGGTGCTATCCGCCTATGGCAAGTTCGCGCCTGACATGGCCGCAATCGCCAAGCGCTTCTTCGACGAAGAGTGGATCGACGCGCCGGTCCGTCCGGGCAAGGCGCCGGGCGCATTTGCCCATCCGACCGTGCCATCGGCGCACCCTTACGTTCTCGTCAATTACATGGGCAAGCCGCGCGACGTCATGACGCTCGCACACGAGCTTGGCCATGGCGTGCACCAGGTTCTGGCCGGCGGCCAGGGCGCCCTGATGTGCCAGACACCGCTGACGCTGGCCGAAACCGCTTCCGTCTTCGGCGAGATGCTGACCTTCCGCGCGCTGCTCGACAAGACCTCCGACAAGCGCGAACGCAAAGCGATGCTCGCCCAGAAGGTCGAGGACATGATCAACACGGTCGTGCGCCAGATCGCCTTCTACGAATTCGAGCGCAAGCTGCACACCGCCCGCAAGAATGGCGAGCTGACCTCCGATGACATCGGCGAGCTGTGGCTGTCCGTACAGGCGGAAAGCCTGGGTCCGGCGATCAAGATCTCCGAGGGTTACGAGACGTATTGGGCCTACATCCCCCACTTCATCCATTCGCCCTTCTACGTCTACGCCTATGCCTTCGGCGATTGCCTTGTGAACTCGCTTTACGCCGTCTACCAGAATGCCGACCAGGGCTTCCAGGAGAAGTATTTCGAACTGCTGAAGGCCGGTGGCACCAAGCATCATTCCGAACTCCTGAAGCCTTTCGGCCTCGACGCCACCGACCCGTCGTTCTGGAGCAAGGGACTGTCGATGATCGAAGGGCTGATCGACGAGTTGGAAGCGCTAGATAAGAGCTGAAACTGCGCCTGCTAGCAGGTCAGGCAGGTCTGCCATTGCCGCAGCTTCGGTGCCTGGCCCCTCACCCCAGCCCTCTCCCCGCCAATGCGGGGAGAGGGAGCTACCGCAACCACTACATCGCCGTTTGCAAAGAACAGTGCTGTGGATGCTGAGCCAGTCCCCTCTCCCCGCGAGCGGGGAGAGGGCTAGGGTGAGGGGCCATGCACAAAGCCGCAGCAATGGTGGACGTGCCTGACAATCGACATAACGAGAGCCCGATAGAAACCCGCGCATGGCCGACGCCCGACCTCACGTCCTCTTCAGGGACGACAGCACAGGACAGGTGATGATCTTTGCCGAACCGGCCGAGATCATCACGGCCCGGACGCGCGCCGAATTCTTCGATGCGTTGGACCGGATGGAGACGGCAAGGCGACAGGGAAAATGGCTGGCAGGATACATTGCCTATGAAGCCGGCCATCTTTTCGAGGAAAAGCTTGCAGCTTTTGCCGAGGAGAATCGCGAGACGCCGCTGCTTTGCTTCGGCGTTTTCGATGCTCCCGCGGCCGACGACGACTCTCTTGGCCAGCCGATGCAACGGCTTGAAAATCAAGAATTCCTGACCGAGCCAAAGGCCGCCTGGGATTTCCCTATATATAAAGAGCGATTCGACCGGCTGCACCGGCATATTCGCCTCGGCGACTGCTATCAGGCGAACCTGACCATGCCGATCCATGCCCGCTGGAACGGCGACGCCAGAGCTGCCTTCTGGTCGCTGATCGAGCGGCAACCGGTGAAATACGGTGCGCTCGTCGATCTCGGCGGTCCGATCATTTTGTCGCGCTCGCCGGAGCTCTTTTTCCGCACGGATGAAGAAGGCTGGATCGAGACGCATCCGATGAAGGGCACGGCCAAGCGCGGCACAAACGCCGTCGAGGATGCCGAAATCGTCGCCGCCATGCTCGCCGACGAGAAGACGCAGGCCGAAAACCGCATGATCGTCGATCTCCTGCGCAACGATATCTCCCGCATCACCGAAGTCGGCACACTCGACGTGCCCAGGCTGTTCGAAATCGAGACCTACCCGACCCTGCACCAGATGGTCAGCCATGTGCAGGCAAAGCTGCTGCCCGACATCACCATCCGCGATATTCTTGCGGCAATCTTTCCCTGCGGCTCGATTACCGGCGCACCGAAAATGCGGGCGATGGAAATCCTGCATGACCTTGAGGATGGCCCACGCGATGCCTATTGTGGCGCGATCGGCATGATCTCGCCGGATGGAGCCATGCGCTTTTCGGTGGCGATCCGCACGATCACGCTTTTCGAAGACGGCCGGGCAGTGTTCAATGTCGGCGGGGGCATCGTCTTCGATTCGACGGCGGAAGCGGAATATGAAGAATGCCTCCTCAAGGCGCGCTTCGCCGTGGGGGACCGATGGATCGACCGCTAGAGGATTTTTCCCTGATCGAGACGCTGCGCTATGAGCCGGAGGCCGGCTTCATCCGCCTGCGCCTGCATCTTGCCCGGCTGCAACGCTCGGCCCGCCGCCTAGGCTTCCCGGCTCCGAAAAATGCGCTCACCAAACTGGAAGAGGCCATCGCCGGTGCTTCCGCACCCTTGAGGGTCCGGCTGACGCTGGACCGAGACGGACAAGCGGCGGTAACGACAGCCCCCTTCTCGGCGCTGTCACTCGACACAGTCTGGCGCGTCCGTATCGCCGCCGCAACCCGGCTCGATTCCGCCGACAAGCTGCTGCGCGTCAAGACCACGCGCCGCGCCGTCTATGAGGCGGCACGCGCGGAGTACCGTCCTGACGAGGCCGACGAGGTGCTGCTGCTGAACGAGAAGGACGAGGTTTGCGAGGGGACGATCACCTCCATCTTCCTCGAGGATGGCCCGGATGTGCTGCAGACACCCCCAATTTCATCCGGCCTGCTGGCCGGCGTGTTACGCACCGAGCTCATTTGCCAGCGCAAGGCCCGTGTTGGCCGTATCCGGCCTGATGACCTTCGAGACCGCACGCTTTATGTCGGAAACTCCCTGCGCGGCCTGATCCGCGCGCAACTCATATGGAATTGATGCATGTTCATTCTTTCGCTCACCTACCTCAAGGGCAATGATGAAGCAGACAAGCAGATGGAGCCGCACATGGCCTGGGTGAAAGAAGGATATGCCAAGGGCTGGTTCCTCGCATCCGGCCGCAAGGTACCGCGCACCGGCGGCGTTATTTTTGCCCGCGGCGAGCGCGCTGAGCTGGAGGCCTATGTCGCCGCCGACCCCTTCACCATCCACGGGATCGCATCCTACGACGTCCAGGAAATCGCCCTCACCACAGTTGTCGACGGATTGGAAGCCTTGAAGGCCTGATGGCTTTATTCCGGATAGGTCAGTGAAAACCGACCTTGAAGGCAACAAACTCGTCGCATATGGCGTGTATGTTGGCCTCCACTTGACTTTGTCCGGCTAACTCTGAAGAGCTCTTTATTGTGACATCAAATTATGATTAGAGCCCTTCACCTCGCGTTATCGCGCAAACTCTGATTGAATTTCGTGAACCGAACGGCGTCCTGCCTTTCGAAGGAGACAAGAATGACGAAACACAACTATCCGGTATATGCCGAAATTACCGGCCCGATCGTGATGATCGGCTTTGGCTCCATCGGCCGCGGCACCCTGCCCCTGATCGAGCGCCATTTCAAATTCGACAAGAGCCGGATGGTCGTTATCGACCCGCGTGAAGAACCAGCCGATATGGAAATCCTGGCGAAGCACGGCGTCCGTCATATCAAGGCACACGTCACCAAGGAAAACTACAAGGAGCTGCTGAAGCCGCTCCTGACGGAAGGCGGCGGCCAGGGCTTCTGCGTCAACCTCTCGGTCGACACCGGTTCGCTCGACCTCGTCAAGCTGTGCCGCAAGCTCGACGTGCTCTACATCGATACCGTCGTCGAGCCCTGGCTCGGCTTCTACTTCGACAAGAGCCTGAAGAATGCCGACCGCACCAACTACGCGCTGCGCGAAACCATGCGCAAGGAAAAGGCGAAGAACCCCGGTGGTTCGACTGCTGTTTCGACCTGCGGCGCGAACCCGGGCATGGTCTCCTGGTTCGTCAAGCAGGCGCTCGTCAACCTTGCCACCGATATCGGCCTGAAGTTCGAAGAGCCGGATCAGCATGACCGCGAAGGCTGGGCCAAGCTGATGAAGAAGGTTGGCGTCAAGGGCATCCATATCGCCGAGCGCGACACCCAGCGCACCAAGCATCCGAAGCCGCTCAACGTCTTCTGGAACACCTGGTCCGTCGAAGGCTTCATCTCCGAAGGTCTGCAGCCGGCCGAACTCGGCTGGGGCACTCACGAAGAATGGATGCCGAAGAACGCCAAGAAGCACAAGAAGGGCTGCCAGGCCGCTATCTATCTGGAACAGCCGGGCGCCAACACCCGCGTCCGCACCTGGTGCCCGACCCCCGGCCCGCAATACGGCTTCCTCGTCACGCACAACGAATCAATCTCGATCGCCGACTTCTTCACCGTGCGCGACAAGGACGGCGACGTTACCTTCCGCCCGACCTGCCACTATGCCTACCATCCGGCCAACGATGCCGTTCTCTCGCTGCACGAAATGTTCGGCAATGGCGGCACACCGCAGCCGGTTCACCACGTTCTCGACGAGCATGAGCTGGAAGACGGCGTCGACGAACTCGGCGTGCTGCTCTACGGCCACGACAAGAATGCCTACTGGTACGGTTCGCGCCTGTCTCTCGAAGAGACCCGCCGCATTGCTCCCTACCAGAACGCGACCGGCCTCCAGGTAACCTCCGCCGTTCTCGCCGGCATGGTCTGGGCACTCGAAAACCCGACCGCCGGCATCGTCGAAGCCGACGAGATCGACTACAAGCGCTGCCTCGAAGTGCAGCTGCCCTATCTCGGCCCGGTCGAAGGTCACTACACCGACTGGACGCCGCTCGATGGCCGTCCGGGTCTCTTCCCGGAAGACATCGACACGAAGGATCCCTGGCAGTTCAGGAACATCCTCGTTCGCTAACGGAAATAGCGTTTGCTGATGCAACGTTCGAATGCCCGCACAGGTCGTGCGGGCATTTTTGTTACGCAAGCGGGATAAATCAAGGAGTTGCGTTCTCAAGCCTTGCTTTAACCCAATAGCCGCGCCATCTTTCTCGCAACCGATACGACAACACTCCGCCCTTCATCGCGGGAGACATTTATGAAGATCAGAACCGTTCTTTCCCTCGCAGCCGCTGCAGCAGCCTTGTCCGCCTGCGTTGATTTCGGCGGATCGCGACCGCCGCCGATGACGATGAACCCCGGCGTTCAGCCGCGGACAAACTCGGTGGAAGGCAGCTGGAGCGACACGAACGGCCTGAGTTCGACGTTCACCGCCGGCCGGTTCGAGACGCACACGACCGACGGCACGAACCAGCAGATGGCTTCGGGAACCTACACGACCGACCCGTCCGGCGTGATCCAGATCAATCTCTATTCGAACATCAAGCGCACCAGCTCCAAGGTGAATTGCTTCATGGCGAACCCCGGTCAGCTGAACTGCACCTCGGAGACGGGTGGGCACTTCTCCCTCAACCGCCAGGGCTGATCAGGCATGGCGGAAGGATAGAACGCCATGCGCCGCATGATGTTGCTCTATCTGGCCCTCATCGCAGCGCTGCCTTTCGCCGTTCTGGCGGCGGTTCTCCCCGTCAACAGCTATCGGGCGCAGGGTATCGACGGGCTCGATTGCGATGGCCCGGCAAGCGTTCTCCTCTTCGCCCTGCCCGTGCTGCTGATCTATGGCATCGGCGCCATCCTGCTTTATCGGAACCGGCGCCGGCGCTTTCATTTCGCTGCGGCGCTCTGCTGCACAGCCGTCTTCTGCGTCGTCGGATGGAACGCCGCCTCGGCGATCCGAGAATCCCACGGAGACGCCTCCATAGAGGCATGCGCCTGATCCGGTGATGAATTCACCCTCCTTATAAAATCCGAATGAAGCCAACAGCTTTTGCTTGCGCTCGCTCCGCCATGATGAAAACATTCCGGCGGGGGACCGCCATGGGGGCATCGGCGGGCCGGATTGTAAAGACGAACAGGAGAGACAGATGAAGCAGCCCTTAGGAGTGGGACTTTTGGCCGCCGCAGCCTTGGCGCTGAGCACAAGCGCCGCCTTCGCGGACTATCAGCTCAACATCCTGCACTTCAACGATTTCCATTCGCGCGTGGAGTCGATCAACAAATTCGATGCGACCTGCTCTGCGGCCGAAGAAGCCAAGAATGAATGCTTTGGTGGCGCCGCTCGCCTGAAGGCAGCCATCGATCAGCGCCGGGTCGCACTCGCCGGCCAGAACGTGGTGGTACTCGACGCCGGTGATAATTTTCAGGGCTCGCTGTTCTACACGACCTATAAGGGTGCCGCCGAAGTCGAATTCCTCAACGACATGAAGATCGACGCCATGACCGTCGGCAATCACGAGTTCGACGACGGCGAAGGCCCGCTTGCCGCCTTCCTCGACAAGGCGCAGTTCCCGGTGGTGACGGCCAATCTTGTGGTCGACGACCAGTCCAAGCTCGGCAACCGCATCAAGAAATCGATCGTGCTTACCATCGGCGGCCAGAAGATCGGCATCGTCGGCGCCGTGACGACCGAGACACCCGAGCTCGCCTCGCCAGGCCCGCATGTGAAGATCACCGACGATGCCGCCGCCATCAGCGCCGAAGTGGACGCGCTGAAATCGCAGGGCGTCAACAAGATCATCGCGCTGACCCATGTCGGCTATCCCCGCGATGTCGAAAAGATCGCCAAGATCGCCGGCGTCAGCGTCGTCGTTGGCGGCCACTCGCATACGCTGCTGTCGAACACCGATCCGAAGGCCGCCGGCCCCTATCCGACCATGGTCGATAATCCCGCCGGCTATAAGGTGCCTGTGGTACAGGCCGCGTCCTACGGCAAGTACCTCGGCGACATCGTCGTCACCTTTGACGATAACGGCGCGGTCAAGGACGCCAAGGGCGATCCGATCCTGCTCGATTCCTCCATCAAGCCCGATCCGGCGATCGCCGCCCGCATCCAGGAGATGGCCAAGCCGATCGAAGAGCTGCGCAAGAAGGTGATCGGCAATTCGCAAGGCCCGATCGAGGGCGCACGCGAGATCTGCCGCGTACAGGAATGCTCGATGGGCAACCTCGTGGCCGACGCGATCCTCGACCGAACCAAGGCCCAGGGCATCTCCATCGCCATCCAGAATGGCGGCGGCCTGCGAGCCTCGATCGCCGCCGGCGATGTCAGCATGGGCGACGTTCTCACCGTGCTGCCGTTCCAGAACACAGTCGCGACCTTCCAATTGACGGGCGCGGATGTGAAGGCGGCATTGGAAAACGGCCTCAGCCAGATCGACGATGGCGCCGGCCGCTTCCCGCAGGTCGCGGGCCTCAAATACAGCTTCGACAAATCGAAGCCGCCGGGCAGCCGGCTCGTCTCCGTCGACGTGCAGGAAGGCACGGAATTCAAGCCGCTCGACCCCGAAAAGACCTACGGTGTCGTCAGCAACAACTATATGCGCGCGGGCGGCGACGGCTACACCGTATTCGCCAAGGACGGCAAGAACGCCTATGACTTCGGTCCGAACCTGGAATCGGTGGTTGCCGACCTATCTCGGCGCGCACAATCCCTACAAGCCCTATACCGATGGCCGTGTGACCCAGGTTGCCGCGGCAGCACCTGCCGCCCAGCCCGAAGCAGCCAAGCCGGCGGAAACGCAGCAGCAGGCCGCACCGGAGCAAAAGCCCGCACCGGCACCCGCAGACACCAGCAAGGCAGCACCTGCCGTGACGCCTCCGGCCTCCTCGACACCCTCGGCGGCAACGCCGGCAACCACAACACCGGCAAAGCCCGCGGACACATCATCGGCACCGGCAACCACGACGCCCGCCGCATCTGCCTCTGCGACGGCCACCCCGGCACCTTCAACGCCGGTGACGACAGCTCCTGCCACCGCCGCACCCGCAGCTAAAGCCAGCGAAAAGCCGAAGACGCCGACAACGCATGTCATCGTTACCGGCGACACGCTCTGGGATCTCGCCAAGACCTATTATGGCAGTGCCAAGCAATGGCATAGGCTTGTGGCGGCCAACCGCAATCTGAAGCCTCATCATCTCCAGGTCGGCGAAAAGTTGAGGATTCCAGCCAAGTAAGACGATTTGTCTCGCATGAGAACGCCGGCCCGGGCTTCCCCGGGCGGTTTTTGTTCCTATGTGAAGGGCTTCGTTTCGCTGAGAGGATATGATTGATGACAGAAAACGTGACCACCTTCCCGCCTGATCACCCAAGCGTGAAATTCGGCAAGGTCGGCGTGCTGCTTGTCAACCTCGGAACACCTGACGGGACCGACTACGCCTCGATGCGTCGCTACCTGCGTGAGTTCCTGACGGATCGCCGCGTCATCGAATGGTCCCGCTGGAAATGGTATCCAATCCTGTTCGGTATCGTCCTCAACACCCGGCCGCAAAAAGTCGGCAAGGCCTACGAGACGATCTGGAACAAGGAAAAAAATGAGAGCTTCCTGCGCACCTATACGCGCAACCAGTCCGATCTGATGGCCGAGCGCCTGCGGGATCTACCCAACGTGACGGTCGATTGGGCCATGCGTTACGGCCAACCCTCGATCGGCGACCGCATACAGGCGCTCAAGGATCAGGGCTGCGAGCGCATCGTGCTCTTTCCACTCTATCCGCAATACGCCGCCGCAACGACGGCAACCGTCAACGACAAGGCGTTCGAGAAGCTGGCAAAGATGCGCTGGCAACCGGCACTGCGCACCGTGCCGCAATATCACGACGACGATGCCTATATCGAAGCGCTTGCCAATTCCGTGACCCGGCATCTTTCAACACTGGACTGGCAGCCCGAAAAGATCCTGGCGTCGTTCCACGGCATACCGATGTCCTACTTCAAACTGGGCGATCCCTATTACTGTTTCTGTCAAAAGACCGGCCGCCTGCTGCGTGAAAAGCTGGGGCTGTCGGAAGATCAGTTCATGGTCACCTTCCAGTCCCGTTTCGGCCCGGAGGAATGGCTGCAGCCCTATACAGACAAGACCGTGGAACAACTCGCCAAGGATGGCACCAAGCGCATCGCCGTGCTCAATCCGGGCTTCGTCTCGGACTGCCTGGAAACGCTGGAAGAGATCGCCGAACAGGCGGCCGAATCCTTCCATCACAATGGCGGCGACAAGTTCACGCATATTCCCTGCCTCAACGATAGCGAAGACGGCATGAAGGTGCTCGAGAAGGTCGTACGGCGGGAGTTGCTTGGCTGGGTCTGACCGATCGCCGGACTAATCCCGGCGATGGCCTCTAAAGCATTTCCAGGAAAAGTGTGCAGCGGTTTTCCGTCCGGAATGCGTGAAAAAGCAAAATATAGAGCGTTTTCGCGATTCGAAGAAAAGCGGAGATGCTCTATTGCAGTTGCGGCTTCTTGAGGAAGCTGCCACGGTCGGCGGATTTGATGCGCAACCAGGCTTCGCGGCCATTGCGCAGCACCCGTAGCGGGATCTCGGCGCCGGCCGGCCCGCTCTCCCATATCTTGCGATAGAAATCGGCCAAGCCGTCGACTTCCGCGTCGCGGATCTCCGAAATGACATCGCCGCGCCGCAACCCCGCCTGAGCGGCCGGGCCGCCTTCCGTCACGCTCATGACAACGACCTCGCCATTGCTTTCGGCCGAGAAAGCCCCGAGCCAGGGCCTTGGCGGCTTGTTGACGCGGCCGCGCTTGATCAGATCGTCGAGAATGGGCGTCAACAGGTTGATCGGCACGATCATGTTGATATCGGCACCTTCACCGTTCTGAGTCGCCATCTGCAGGTGCAGCGAACCGACACCCAGAAGCTTGCCGTCCTCATCCACCAGAGCAGCGCCGCCCCATGAAGGATGCGCGGGTGCGACGAAAATCGCCTCGTCGAGCAGATATTCCCAGTAACCCGCAAACTCCTGCTTGGCGACGATCTTTGCCTCGACGACCTGGCCGATACCATCGGCGATCACGACCGGATCGCCGATCTCGGCCTTGTCGGCATCGCCGAATTCCAGCGCCGGTACGTCGAGCGGGCCGAGCGCCTGCACAAGGCCAAACCCGGTTTCCTGATCATAGGCAAGCGCATGCCCGGGCACTACCCGGCCATTGCTCGTCGTCAGCCAGACCTCTTCCGCCTCCGTGATGAGGTAGCCGATCGTCAGCACCAAGCCGTTTCCCCGGATGACCACGCCGTTGCCTTCCCTGCGGGTGCCCAGCGTCGTCGCCGTGAAGGCGTCTTCCGGAATTGAGGCATGGACGGCCACGACCGACCGTAAAGTCCTATCGATATTCATTGCTTCACCCTGACGATGCGCGGCGGTTGGGCTCGAAAGGCTGCGCGGCAGCTGACCCGAAAAATTCTCTTATAAAGTATGAATATCAACAGCCAGGCGCAAGGGCTGGATCGCGATTGATTGATCCGGCGCAACAACTTGGGGCTGATCGGACGGTACGGCCCGTCTACCCATTCCTCCCTTGCCGAGAACATGCTAACCCACCACATCTGATTGAGCTGCCGTGATGCGTTTTCGACCGAAGACGCCGGAACGATATGGCGGCGCTTTACCTGACGCGAGAGGCTCGCATTCCGCGAGCGCGTCCATGGAGGAATTCAATGGTAGTCGGTGGTTTCAGCATCGTCGTGGTTGCCCTGGTGGTCTTGGTCATCCTGGTGCTGTTTGCAGGGATCAAGACGGTGCCGCAGGGCTATCGTTATACAATCCAGCGCTTCGGCCGCTATATCCGCACATTGGAGCCGGGCCTCAATCTGATCGTGCCCTTCATCGAAACCATCGGCGTTAGGATGAACGTGATGGAGCAGGTGCTCGCCGTTCCGACGCAGGAGGTCATCACCAAGGACAATGCCAGCGTCTCCGCCGACGCGGTCGCGTTCTTCCAGGTGCTGAATGCGGCGCAGGCCGCCTATCAGATCACCAATCTCGAAAGCGCGATCCTCAACCTCACCAAGACCAACATCCGTTCCGTCATGGGTTCGATGGACCTCGATGAGCTTCTGTCCAACCGCGACGCCATCAACGAGCGGCTGCTGCGCGTCGTCGATGAAGCAGTCGAGCCCTGGGGCATCAAGGTGACGCGTGTCGAAATCAAGGACATCCAGCCGCCGAAGGATCTCGTTGACGCCATGGGCCGGCAGATGAAGGCCGAGCGTGAAAAGCGCGCCCAGATTCTCGAGGCGGAAGGCTTGCGTGCCGCACAGATTCTGCGCGCCGAGGGCGCAAAGCAATCGGCGGTGCTGCAGGCGGAAGGCCAGCGCGAGGCGGCGTTCCGCAACGCCGAAGCCCGCGAACGTCTCGCAGAGGCCGAAGCAAAGGCGACCCGCATGGTGTCCGAAGCCATTGCAGAGGGTAATGTGCAGGCCATCAACTATTTCGTCGCTCAGAAATACACCGAAGCCCTGACGTCAATCGGTTCGGCCAGCAACTCGAAGATCGTGCTGATGCCGATGGAAGCCAGCTCCCTCATCGGTTCGCTTGGCGGCATCGGCGCCATTGCCCGCGAAGTCTTCGGCGACAATGGCGACGGCAACGGCACGCCGCAGCCTTCACGGCCACGCACGAACACGGTCCGCACCACGCCCTCCGTCAATCCGCTGGCCCCTCGGGAGAGCTAAGATGTTCGACAATCTCGTCGTGGAACTCGGTCCCTGGAGCTGGTGGCTGCTGGGATTGGTACTACTTGCCGCCGAGTTGATATTGCCGGGCTTCTTCCTCGTCTGGATCGGTCTGGCCGGCATCATCGTCGGGGCATTGTCGCTGCTGTTCTGGGATAACGCCTTCTGGATCTGGCAGGTGCAGTGGCTGGTCTTTGCGGCAGCCGCCGTCATCGTCACCCTGCTCGGGCGGCGTTACGTCTATAACAACAACCAGGTGACCGACGAGCCTTTCCTGAACCAACGCGGCGCGAGCCTTGTCGGGCGCACGGCAACGCTCGGCGAGCCCATTGCCGAAGGCCGCGGGCGCATCCGCCTCAACGATACCTATTGGACAGTCACAGGTCCTGATTTGCCTGTTGGCACACGCGTGAAAATCGTCGCCAGCAACGGCCGCGAGCTTACAGTCGAACCGTTCTGATCAGGCGACGCCGATTCGCAGCAGATCGTGGAAATGAACGACCCCAACTGGCCGCTGCCCATCGTCAACGACAATGAGCGCGGAAATGTTGTGACGATTGAGCACGGCCATCGCGCCGGTCGCCAGCGTCGTTTCCTTGACCGTCTTCGGATTGCGCGTCATCACCTCGTCCACCAGCATCTCCGCGAGGCTGGAGCCGATATTGCGAGCAATATCGCCGTCTGTGACGATACCGCAGAGGCAGCCGTCATCATCGACGACGCCGACACAGCCGAAGCGCATTTTCGCAAGCG
Organism: Rhizobium sp. P44RR-XXIV; assembly: GCF_001999485.2. Lineage (NCBI taxonomy): Bacteria > Pseudomonadati > Pseudomonadota > Alphaproteobacteria > Hyphomicrobiales > Rhizobiaceae > Rhizobium > Rhizobium sp. P44RR-XXIV. The sequence continues at coordinate 372,729 of NZ_MPVZ02000026.1, forward strand.
TCGTGACAGCCTCGCGCATGCCTGTTCCAAGCTTGACGAGAGGCACGCTATCGCCCTTGTGCATGATATCGGCCACATGCGAGAGGCTGGCGCCCAGCTTGCCGCCAGGATGGAAGGTACGGAAATCCTCGGCGGTGAAGCCACGCGCTTCCAGCAGCGCCACGGTGAGCGCATCGCCGATCGCAAGCTGCAGCATCGTCGACGTGGTCGGCGCCAGCCCATGCGGGCAGGCCTCCTGCTCCTTGGGCAGCAGCAGAACCACATCGGACTCACGCGCCAGCGTTGACGTCTCACCCGCAGTGACGGAAATCATCGGGATCGAGAAGCGGCGAGAATAGCTGATAATGCCGCGCAGCTCGGCGCTTTCTCCACCCCACGAGATGGCGATGATGACATCATCCTGCGTGATCATGCCGAGATCGCCATGATTTGCCTCGACCGGGTGCACGAAGAATGCCGGCGTTCCGGTGGAGGCCAGGCTTGCGGCAAGCTTGTTGCCGATATGGCCGCTCTTGCCGACACCAGTGATGACGACGCGGCCCTTGATGTCGCCGATGATCTCCACCGCGCGGCTGAATGGCCCGGCCAAACCATTGGCCAATGCACGTTCCAGCGCCTCAAGGCCCCGTCTCTCGGTCTCGATCGTCCTCATTGCGGATTCGATCGCACCGTTCTCGATGAGTCTCACAGCTCTCTTATTCATGAGCGAGGCCTAACGCTTTTCTGCAATTCTGTCCACCAAAGATCGACTTATGCCGACGGCAGCGGGCTTTTGCTGGGCCTGGATAATATTACCGATAGCATCTCGCCGTAACTCTTTAGCAACCAAGCGTTAACCACACGGCTTTACACTTGGGTAAGGATTTAGTGCTTTTCCAGCAAGGTCAGACATAGACAAAATGAACATCGGCAAGAAAAAGGCGGGTAAAAATGCCCTCCGGCTGACGGCATGGGCGACATCCGCCGTGCTTGGCTGGGGCGTCGTATGCGCCGCGCCGATGTCCGTTAACGCACAATCCCTGCCGCCCGGCCAGGAACCCGACGATACATCCACCGTCTCGACGTCTGCCACGACGACCGACTCGTCCGCAACACCTGCCACCGACGCGCAGGCAGCACCGCCAGCAAATCAGGCCGCTACCACCAATGCGGATGGGCCGCCGAATATGCGCCTTCGCCTTGATGGCGTCGACCCCACAACCACCGGCTCGACGCTCGACAACGACATGCGCCGCGTCAACCTGCCCGAATCCACGGTCGATGGCCTGAGAACGCGCCAGCATCCGGACCGCGCGGATGCCCAGGGCATACCGCTCGGCACCTTCACCCTGCGCCCTTCGGTCAATCAGTCGATCAATATCGAACGCGACCGCACCGGCTCCGTCGAGGACAACCGCACTTTCCTGCAGACGGATCTGCGCAGCACGTTGACGTCGGACTGGGATCGCCACGCGCTGACCATCACCGGCGAGGGCGTCTGGCAGAAGAATATCAGCGGCACCGGTGAAGAGAAGCCGACGATCAACCTCAATGCGGATCTGCGCCTCGACCTTCCAGCCGACACGACTGCCCACATAACGGCCGGCTATCAGTTCTTCCGCGAGGACACCAGCGACCCGAACGCCATTGCCGGCGCCTCCAAACAATCCGCCGTCAATCAGTTCACCACCGGACTGTCGCTGGAACGTGATTTCGGTCTGCTGCGCGGCACGACGGCGGTCGCACTGACCCGCACGGTCTATTCGGATGCCGTGCTCTCGGATGGAACCCAGGTCACGCTCAGCGACCGCAATCAGACCGCAGGCACATGGCGCGGGCGTATCGGCTACGAGCTGTCGCCGGCGATCATTCCCTTCGTCGAAGTCGATCTCGGTCGCGCTGTCTACGATGAGACGCGTGACAGCAACGGCTATGCCCGCTCGAACCAGGGTTACGGCGGCAAGGCCGGCGTCGAGCTCGATCTCGGCGAAAAGCTGAAAGGCGAGCTGGGCTTCGGTTATCAGCACACGCAATTCGACGATTCGCGCCTGGCCTCGGTCGACTCACCGACCATCGACGGTAGTCTCGCCTGGTCGCCGCAGCGCGGAACGGATGTCAGTATCGGCCTTTCGACCACCGTTCAGCCATCCACCACGGCCGGCCTGAGCGGCTACACCGCCTACCAGCTGACGAGTACCATCAGCCACCAATTGCGCGATGACCTCACCGCCAAAGCGACGGGCGGCACGATCTGGCGCGACTATCCTTCCAACGGCAGTGCAGCCGATGAGACCGAATATGACGCGGCCCTCGGCCTGACCTGGGGGATCAACCGCTACCTCGATCTCACAGGCAATTTCGGCTATCAGCTGACCACCCGCAAAGCCGGCGACGATACGCATCAACTCCAGGCTGGAGTGGGACTGACGGTGAAGCGCTGATAGCCGGCTGGACAATTCCCCGCCCGACACCTTGATCCGGCACAATCTCTCCACACAAACGAAATGAGGCCCGGCAAATGCCAGGCCCCATCATTTTTCCCGAAAGTTCGAGAGCTTATTTCAAGGCCGCGATCAGTGCCTTCAGCTCGTCCTCGATCGTTGGACGGATATCCGCACGCGAAAGCGCGAAAGCGACGTTGGCGAGGATGAAGCCATCCTTGGCGCCACAGTCGAAAGTCTGACCCTGGAAATGGTAACCGGCGAAATCCTGCGTCTGCGCAAGCTTCAGCATGCCGTCGGTCAGCTGGATCTCGTTGCCCGCACCACGCTCCTGGCTTTCCAGGATACGGAAGATTTCCGGCTGCAGGATATAGCGACCATTGATGAAGAAGTTGGACGGAGCCGTACCCTTGGCCGGCTTCTCCACCATTTCGGTGATACGGAAACCGTTGCCGATCGTCTCGCCGACGCCGACGATACCGTATTTATGGGTCTGGTCCGGAGCGCATTCCTCGACGGCGATGACATTGCCACCGCTTTGCTCGTAGAGCTCGATCATGCCCTTCATGCAGCCCTTTTCGGCCCGCATGACCATATCAGGCAGCAGCAGCGCGAAAGGTTCGTCACCGACGATTTCGCGGGCGCACCAGACGGCGTGGCCAAGGCCAAGCGGCTCCTGCTGCCGCGTAAAGCTGGCCGTGCCGGCCTTTGGCAGCAAGCCGTTCAACAGCGACAGCTCGGCATTCTTGTTGCGCTGGCGCAGCGTATGCTCAAGCTCGAACTGGATGTCGAAATAATCCTCGATGACGTGCTTGCTGCGGCCCGTTACGAACACGAAATGCTCGATGCCCGCCTCCATCGCCTCATCGACGACGTATTGGATCACCGGCTTGTCGACGACGGTGAGCATTTCCTTCGGCACGGCCTTGGTCGCCGGCAAGAACCGCGTCCCTAGTCCGGCAACCGGAAATACTGCCTTACGCACCTTCTTATGCTGTCCCACTCATACCTCCTGGGCATTAAATCGCTGGCGCCGAGCCAATCTCAAGGTCAGTAGATTAAATTTGCTACTGTTTTGCAAATAATGACTGAACCCGGCTTCCATGGTAAAGAATTTGTTGACTTCGTTCCCTTAGTGTCATGCTTCGGCGAATGTTACCTGCTTCGCCGCACCGAAATCCAACGATTGATGGACAAGGCTGTAGATGACTGCAAACCGCAAAAACTCCCTTCGTGGTCTCGCTCTGGCGCTCGCGCTCGGTGCCTTTGCGGGACTCGCTCCCGTTAACGCCAATGCTGACCCAGGGTTCCAAAAATGGATCGCGGGCTTCTATGCTACCGCCGCAAAGAGCGGCATCACACAATCGACCTATCGCGATGCATTTGCCGGCGTGACGGACCCCGACCCCACGGTCCTCGAAAAAGCGCAGTACCAACCGGAATTCAAGTCCCAAATCTGGGATTACCTCGACTCCCGTGTCAATCCCTATACCGTGGATATTGGCCGGAAAATGGCGGTCAAGTATGGGTCCACGCTTCGCACGCTCGAGCAGCACTTCGGCGTGGACCGCAATATCATGCTGGCCATCTGGTCGATGGAATCGAACTACGGTGCTGTTCTCGCCAAGAATGACCGCCTCCATTACGTGCCCCGCGCACTTGCAACGCTTGCCTATGCCGATCCGAAGCGCGCCAACTATGCCAAGAAGCAGCTGGTTGCAGCTTTGAAAATCCTGCAGAAGGGAGATATCTCTCGGAAGGATCTGAACGGTTCCTGGGCTGGTGCCATGGGCCATACCCAGTTTATCCCGACGAGCTATCTGCTCTACGCCGTCGATGCCGACGGCAGCGGCCATGCCGATATCTGGAATTCCATTCCGGATGCCCTGGCAACAACAGCCAATCTTCTGGCCAAAAACGGCTGGGATACCGGCCGCACCTGGGGCTATGAGGTTGTCGTGCCGCCTGGTGGCAGCGCTCAAGTCGGCAAGACCCATACGATCGCTCAATGGGCAGCCCTCGGTTTCGTGCGCCCCAAAGGCAAGGGCTTCCGCATGACCTCCGATCGTGCACAGCTGAAGATGCCCGGCGGCTCAGACGGCCCAGGCTTCCTGATGACCGGCAACTTCTTCACCATCAAGCGCTACAACGCATCCGACAGCTATGCTCTCGCCGTCGGCTTGCTTGCCGACCAGATCGCCGGCTATGGCGGCATGCAGCAATCCTGGCCACGCCCGAGCGGTACGCTGAATGTGCAGCAGAAATTCGAGCTGCAGACGCGGCTGAAGCAGCTTGGCTATTATGACGGCGTCGTCGACGGCAATTTCGGATCTGGATCCAAGGCTGCGATCAGCGCTGTCCAGCAGCGCATCGGCATGGATACGGATGGCGAACCTTCGATGGATCTGCTTAACGCATTGCGCAAATAAGCCGCGCCGCCATCAATCGATTCCGGGATCGCTGGACCGGGGAGCTACCCTCATGCGACCACGGGCCGTGAGCGGAAAGAAGTTATGACAGAACGACCTGCCCGCGCGACCATGGCAACCCTGAAGGTCATTCTCACGGCATTTCTTGCCGTCGTCATCGCGTTTGGCTGCCTCTCGAAGGCAGCCGAAGCGCAGGAACGGCCGCGCCGAAATCTGTTCGACATGTTGTTCGGCACCCGCGAGCCCGACTACCCGGATCAACAGGTTGAACAACCGCCACCACGGCGCAAGGTGCAGCCCCGCAAACGCCCAACGCCGCCGCCGCGCGAGCCCGTGGTGGTCCAGCCGGAGACACCACCGCCGGCGGAAAAGCTGCCGGATGCCAAAACCATCCTCGTCGTCGGCGATTTTCTGGCGAGCGGCCTTGGAACCGGGCTGGAGGACGCCTTTTCCGCCTCGCCCGGTGTCATCATCCAGACGCGCGGCAATGTCGCCTCCGGTCTTGTCCGTCAGGACTATTACAACTGGCCGCAGCAATTGACCGGGATGATGGATCAGCTGAAGCCGGCGATCGTCATCGTCATGCTCGGGGCCAATGATCGTCAGCAGATCATCGGCGATGGCCTCAACGAAAAATACGGCACCGATCCGTGGTTCCTCGCCTATGAGGAGCGCGTGCAGCAATTTGCCAAGCTGGTGACGAGCCGCCACATCCCGCTGCTCTGGGTCGGCCTGCCCTCCTTCGGCTCGGATCAGCTGACGGCCAGCGCCGTCAAGCTCAATCAGCTCTATCAGAGCCAGATGGCAGGCGTCGGCGGCGAGTACATCGACATCTGGGACGGCTTTACCGATCAGAACGGCGAGTTCATCGTGACAGGGTCCGATATCAACGGCCAGCAGGTGCGCCTCAGAACCGCCGATGGTGTCAACATGACCCCGGCAGGCAAGCGGAAACTCGCCTTCTATGTCGAGAAATCGGCGCGACGGCTGCTCGGCGATCAGGCAAGCCCCGATATCACCCGCCTCGACACCGGCAATCCACTGCCGGTGCAGCCGGCGAATGTGCCGGCGGCAGAGGCGGAAAAAGTCACCCGGACGCCGCCCATGAGCCTGTCCGATCCCGACCTCGACGGCGGCGCGCAGCTTCTGGGGGCGGCGCCTGCACCAACCGCCGCCGCGCCGTCGCCGCGCGACCTCCTGGTCGACAAGGGTCAGATGGCGCCGGCGCGGCCGGCCGCATCGACGATTATCGATTGCCGGTCCCGGCAACGGCCACCCCGTGAGAACCTCCGGCACAAACGGTGTTGATTACTGTACCCGTTTGACAATATCGCAGTGCGCCAATAGAAAAACGGCATGAGCACTATCAGCGCAGATCATATCGATCGTAACCGCACCTGCCCGCAGGTCGCGATTCGGCGCGCTTTCTCCGGCCGAGGTCTCCGCGTCCAGTCGTGACGGCCGGAGGCATTGGCCTGTCCGGCGGCTGCTGGACGTAAAGCCCTTACCCAAAACATCAACGTTGCCCATGGAGAATGGCACGTGCTCAATATCTACAACGTCAATTCGCTCGTTCATTGGGAAGAGCAGGGTATCCGCCTGCGCGAGGATCTCGTCCGATTCTTTTCCGATGATATCCGCAGCTTCCTGCGATCCGTAAACCCTGCCTGGGATGTCCGAAGGGTGGAAGCCCCGACCTTGATGCCGCGCAGCCTCGTTTCGGATGCCTATTCCCATGAAGACATATGGGTACAGGAACAGCTTTCGAAGACGGAGACCGAACTGGTGCTCCGGCCGGAAACAACGCCTTCGACCTACATCTACATGCAGCATGTTCTCGGAAATCACTCCAGAACGCGCCTGCCATTATGCGTCTGGCAAGCGGGGAAATCCTATCGTCGCGAACAGGAGCAGCCGACAAAGCATGTGCGGCTGAAAGAATTCTGGCAGCTCGAATTTCAATGCGCCTTCACCGCCGACAGCGGCAATGACTACCATGCCGCCTGCCTCGAACCGGTTCGCCGGATGATCGGATCGGTCATCCATCTACCGACGAGGATCGTACCCTCCGACCGCCTGCCGGCCTATTCCGAGGTGACGATGGATATCGAAGTCGATAACGGCGACAAATGGATGGAGGTCTGCTCGATCTCCAAGCGAACGGACTTCCCGCAGCGCTATCGCAGCCAGCCCAGAAAGGGACCGGCGATAGATCACGATGTCACAGTGCTCGAGATTGCCATCGGGCTCGACCGCTGCATCTACAACTGGAATATCGCCGCAAACCAATAGATAAAAAGGCCGGGTTCATCGCGAGCCCGGCCTTTCAAATCATATTTGGAACGGCTGTGAGGCTTACCGCGGCAGAACCGTCGAACCCATCAAGGTCTCGTCGATCGCACGCGCAGCCTGGCGTCCCTCGCGGATCGCCCAGACCACCAGCGACTGGCCGCGGCGCACGTCACCGGCCGTCCAGAGCTTGTCGACGGAGGTCTTGTAGTCCTTGTCGTTGGCGACGACGTTGGTCGAGCCGCGGCGGTCGGTGTTCAAAGTCAGCTTGCCGTCGAGTTCCTTGAGCACGCTGTCCGTGAACGGGCCGCGGAAACCGATGGCGATGAAAGCGAGATCGGCGCGGATGACGAATTCAGTCCCGGCAATCGGCTTGCGGCGCTCATCCACTTCGCAGCACTTCACGCCGGTCAGCACGCCATCTTCGCCGATGAATTCGAGCGTCGCGACCTGGAACTCGCGAACCGCACCTTCGGCCTGCGAGGAGGAGGTGCGCATCTTCGTTGCCCAGAACGGCCAGACGGCGAGCTTGTCTTCCTTTTCCGGCGGCTGCGGGCGAATGTCGAGCTGGGTGACCTTCACCGCACCCTGGCGGAATGCCGTGCCGACGCAGTCCGAGGCGGTATCACCACCACCAACGACGACGATATGCTTGCCACCGGCCAGGATCGGGTCGGCAGGCCAGCCGGCGCTGTCGATGTTTTCGCGGCCGACGCGGCGGTTCTGCTGCACGAGATAGGGCATGGCGTCATGAACACCGGCCAGCTCGACGCCGGGAATGCCGGCTTCGCGCGGGGTTTCCGAGCCGCCGCAATAAAGCACGGCATCATGATCAGCCAAAAGCTGCTCGATCTTGACGTCGACGCCGACATTGACGCCGCAATGGAAGGTAACACCCTCGCCCTTCATCTGCTCGACGCGACGATCGATGAAGTTCTTCTCCATCTTGAAGTCCGGGATGCCATAACGCAGCAGGCCGCCGGCCTTCGACTCGCGCTCATAGAGATGAACCTCATGGCCGGCACGACCGAGCTGTTGGGCAGCAGCCATGCCGGCTGGGCCGGAGCCGATGACGGCGACCTTCTTGCCGGTATGCACCGTTGCCGGCTGCGGACGGATGAAGCCGAGCTCATAGGCCTTGTCGGCAATCGCCTGCTCGACGGTCTTGATGGCGACCGGCGCGTCTTCCAGGTTCAGCGTGCAGGCTTCCTCGCAAGGTGCAGGGCATACGCGGCCGGTGAACTCCGGGAAGTTGTTGGTCGAATGCAGGTTGCGGATCGCCTCTTCCCAGTTGTTGTTGTAGACGAGGTCGTTCCAATCTGGGATCTGGTTGTGCACCGGGCAGCCGGTCGGGCCATGGCAATAAGGAATGCCACAGTCCATGCAGCGCGCTGCCTGTTTCTGCACTTCCGGGTCCGACATGGGGATCGTGAATTCACGGAAATGCCGGATGCGATCGGACGCCGGCTGATACTTGCCGACCTGCCGGTCGATTTCCAGGAAGCCTGTTACCTTGCCCATGCTTTCGTTTCCTCACTCAAAAAGTGGAGCCGCCGGCTCCCGTGCCAAGGGTAAAATCCGTTCCCTGTCCGGCACTGTAATTCACATCTGATTCCGCTGTTCGACAGTCGCGATCGCCCGGATGGCGATCGCAATGCGAGGCGAAATCCTCGACTGGTTTGCCAGGAGACGGATTACTCCGCCGCCACGCTCATCCGGCTGCGCTCCATTTCCTCAAGGGCGCGACGGTATTCGACCGGCATGACCTTGCGGAATTTCGGGCGGTAATCGGCCCAGTGATCGAGAATTTCCTTGGCGCGCGTCGAGCCGCTGTAGTGGAAATGGTTCGAAATCAGTTGGTAAAGACGCTCCTCGTCGTGGCGCGTCATGTCACCCGAAACGTCGACGCGTCCCTTGTGCGCAAGATCGCCACCGTGATGATGCAGCTTCTCCAGCAGTTCGTCCTCTTCCGGAACCGGCTCCAGCTCGACCATCGCCATGTTGCAGCGACGAGCGAAATCACCAATTTCGTCAAGCACATAGGCAACGCCGCCCGACATGCCGGCCGCGAAGTTGCGACCGGTTTCACCCAGCACGACGACGACGCCACCGGTCATGTACTCGCAGCCATGGTCACCCACGCCTTCGACGACGGCGACCGCGCCGGAGTTTCTGACCGCGAAGCGCTCGCCCGCAACACCACGGAAGTAGCATTCGCCCTCGGTCGCACCGTAAAGCACGGTGTTGCCGACGATGATCGAGTTTTCAGCAACAATCTTCGAATTTTCCGGCGGACGGATGATGATGCGGCCACCGGAAAGACCCTTGCCCACATAGTCGTTGCCGTCGCCGATGAGGTCGAACGTGATGCCCCGTGCGAGGAACGCGCCGAAGGACTGACCGGCCGTCCCCCTGAGGGTGACGTTGATCGTGTCTTCCTTCAGACCGCGATGACCGTAGCGCTTGGCAACCGCGCCCGACAGCATGGCACCGGCCGAACGGTCGACGTTCTTGATGTCGACCTCGAAGGCGACCGGGGTCTTGGAAGATAGAGCAGGCTCCGCCTTCTCGATCAGCTGGCGATCCAGAATGTCGTCGATCGGGTGCTTCTGCACGGATGTCCAGTAGGTCTCTTCCTTCGGCGCATCGACCTTGTGGAAGATGCGGCTGAAGTCGAGACCCTTCGCCTTCCAATGGGCGAGCATGTCGTCCTTTTCCAGAAGCTCGGAAGCGCCGATGATGTCGTCCAGCTTGGCAACACCAAGCGAGGCGAGGATCTCGCGCACTTCTTCGGCCACGAAGAAGAAGTAGTTGATGACATGCTCCGGGCTGCCCTTAAAGCGCTTGCGCAGGACCGGATCCTGGGTAGCGACACCCACCGGACAGGTGTTGAGGTGGCATTTGCGCATCATGATGCAGCCGGCCGCGATCAGCGGCGCCGTGGCAAAGCCGAATTCGTCCGCACCGAGCAGCGCGCCGATGATGACGTCACGTCCGGTCTTCAGACCACCGTCCACCTGCAGGGCGATGCGCGAGCGCAGCCCGTTCAGCACCAGCGTCTGCTGGGTTTCGGCAAGGCCGATTTCCCAAGGGCTACCCGCATGCTTCAGCGAGGTCAGCGGCGAAGCGCCGGTGCCGCCGTCATAGCCCGAGACGGTGATATGATCGGCGCGCGCCTTGGCGACGCCGGCGGCGACCGTGCCGACGCCGACTTCCGAGACGAGCTTGACCGACACATCCGAGGTCGGGTTGACGTTCTTCAGGTCGAAGATCAGCTGTGCCAGATCTTCGATCGAGTAGATGTCGTGGTGCGGCGGCGGCGAGATCAGGCCGACACCCGGCGTCGAATGCCGGGTCTTGGCAACCGTGGCGTCAACCTTGTGGCCGGGCAGCTGGCCGCCCTCGCCGGGCTTTGCACCCTGCGCCACCTTGATCTGCAGCACGTCGGCATTGACAAGATATTCTGTCGTCACGCCGAAGCGGCCGGAGGCGATCTGCTTGATGGCGGAGCGTTCCGGGTTTGCCGAGCCGTCGAAGAGCGGCATGTAGCGGTCGGACTCCTCGCCGCCTTCGCCGGTGTTCGACTTGCCGCCAATACGGTTCATGGCGATCGCCAGCGTCGTATGCGCCTCGCGGCTGATGGAGCCGAAGGACATGGCGCCGGTCGAGAAACGCTTGACGATATCGACCGCCGGCTCGACCTCATCGATCGAGATCGGCTTGCGACCAAGCGCTTCCGCACCCTTGATCGTGAAGAGACCACGGATGGTGTTCATCCGCAGCGCGGAGTCGTTGACCATTTCGGAGAATTCGCGATAGCGGTCCTCTGCATTCCCACGCACGGCATGCTGAAGGGCTGCCACCGCATCCGGCGTCCAGGCATGGCTTTCGCCGCGCATGCGATAGGCATACTCGCCGCCAATGTCGAGCGTGCTTGCCAGGAGCGGATCGCGGCCGAAAGCCGAGCTGTGACGAGCAACCGTTTCCTCGGCAATGGTCTCCAGATCGATGCCCTCGATCATCGTCGCCGTGCCGAAGAAGTACTTGTCGACCAGTTCCTGCTGCAGGCCGATCGCATCGAAGATCTGCGCGCCGCAATAGGACTGGTAGGTCGAGATGCCCATCTTGGACATGACCTTGAGGATGCCTTTGCCGACAGCCTTTATGTAGCGGTAGACGACTTCGGTCGCGTCCACTTCCTTCGGGAATTCGCCGCGCTGATGCATGTCGAGCAACGTGTCGAAAGCCAGATACGGGTTGATCGCCTCGGCGCCATAGCCGGCGAGCAGGCAGAATTGATGCACTTCCCGCGGTTCGCCGGTTTCGACAACGATACCGACCGAGGTACGCAGGCCCTTGCGGATCAGGTGGTGATGCACGGCCGCCGTCGCCAGCAGCGCCGGAATGGCGATGCGGTCGGGCCCGATCTGGCGATCGGAAAGCACGATGATGTTGTAGCCGCCGCGAACGGCCGCTTCCGCCCGCTCGCAGAGACGGTCGAGCATCTCGGGCATTCCTGCGGCGCCGCGTTCGACATCATAGGTGAAGTCGAGCGTCTTCGTGTCGAAGCGGTCTTCCGTATGACCGATCGAGCGGATCTTCTCGAGATCGCCATTGGTCAGTATCGGCTGGCGCACTTCCAGACGCTTGGCGTTGGCCATGCCGGTATGGTCGAGCAGGTTCGGGCGCGGTCCGATGAACGAGACCAGGCTCATGACCAGCTCTTCGCGGATCGGATCGATCGGCGGGTTGGTCACCTGCGCAAAGTTCTGCTTGAAGTAGGTGTAGAGCAGCTTCGGCTTGTCCGACATGGCGGAGATCGGCGTATCCGTCCCCATCGAGCCGACAGCCTCCTGCCCGGTAGTCGCCATCGGCGACATCAGGAGCTTGGTGTCCTCGGTCGTGTAGCCAAAGGCCTGCTGGCGATCGAGCAGCGACACGTCGCGACGCAGCGCGCGCGGCTCCACCGGCTTCAGGTCTTCGAGGATCAGCTGCGTGCGCTTGAGCCAGCTCTGGTAGGGATGCTTGGTGGCAAGCTCCGACTTCACCTCGTCGTCGGAGATGATGCGGCCCTTTTCCATGTCGATCAACAGCATCTTGCCCGGCTGCAGGCGCCACTTCTGGATGATCTTTTCTTCCTCGACAGGCAGAACGCCGGCTTCGGACGCCATGATGATGCGATCGTCGTTGGTGACGAGGTAGCGGGCAGGACGCAGGCCGTTGCGGTCGAGCGTCGCGCCAATCTGCTTGCCGTCGGTGAAGGCAACGGCGGCCGGGCCATCCCATGGCTCCATCAAGGCGGCATGATACTCGTAGAATGCCTTGCGCTCGGCCGCCATCAGCTGGTTGCCGGCCCATGCTTCAGGGATGAGCATCATCATGGCATGCGCCATGGAATAGCCGCCGCGCACGAGGAATTCGAGCGCGTTGTCGAAGCAGGCCGTGTCCGACTGTCCCTCGTAGGAGATCGGCCAGAGCTTGGAGATGTCCTCGCCGAACAGCGGCGAGGATACGGATGCCTGCCGGGCGGCCATCCAGTTGACGTTGCCGCGCAGCGTGTTGATTTCGCCGTTGTGGGCGACCATGCGGTAGGGATGCGCCAGCTTCCACGACGGGAAGGTGTTGGTCGAGAACCGCTGGTGCACCAAGGCAACCGCCGTCTCGAAACGCGGGTCGGCAAGGTCCTTATAATAGGCACCGACCTGATAGGCGAGGAACATGCCCTTGTAGACGATGGTCGAGCTCGACAGCGAAACGGGGTAGAAGCTACTCTCTTCGCCCTCATATTCCGCATAGATGCGGTTGGAGATCACCTTGCGCAGGGTGAAGAGGCGACGCTCGAACTCCTCGTTCGTGCCGGCATCGCGGCCAGCGCCGATGAAGACCTGTACGTGATGCGGCTCGGTGGCGGCGATATCAGGCGCCTTCGACAGCGAGGAATTATCGACCGGCACGTCGCGGAAGCCGATCAGAACCTGGCCTTCCTCGGTAACGACCTGCTTGATGGCGGTCTTGAAATGCTCGATCAACGCTTCGTCGCGCGGGAGGAAGAAATGGCCGACGCCATATTCGCCCGCCTTCGGCAGGGTAATGCCCTGCAAAGCCATTTCCTCACGGAAGAAACGATCCGGAATCTGCACGAGAATGCCAGCGCCATCGCCCATCAGCGGATCGGCACCCACGGCGCCGCGATGCGTCAGGTTTTCGAGAATGAACAGGCCGTCGCGCACGATCTGGTGTGACTTCTGGCCCTTCATATGCGCGACGAAGCCGACGCCGCAGGCATCATGCTCATTGCGCGGATCATAGAGGCCCTGTTTCCGGGGGAAGCCGCCGGCGCGTTTCGACGTTTTGGCCGCAGCGACAGCATTGGCTGCAGCAGTCTGGTCAAAACTCGTGGACGTCGTCCTGTTCGTCATCGTCTTCCCTCCGGTAAGGCCCGCATGGCGGGCGATCCTTCGTCCCGCGCGGTCCGTTTCCGGCGCCGACGCGCGACAGCTCTGTTGCATTGTGAAGATCCGGCCGCGAACCATGGCCCCTTGAGTGGAGCCCGTCGTCAGCGTTCCGCGCCTTGCTATTCCACCGCCGCAATACCCATTGCCTGGAAGGCTTGAAAGGGCATGCTCCCGATAACTATAGCTTGAAATCCCGACATCGTCAGGACCTTCTGGCGCATCTTCGGCCTCGGCGGCCAAAATAGGACAGCAACCCTGTCCTAATTCATCAGTTCTATGCCAGAAAGCTTAGGCCTTCGCAAGAGCAAAATGGCAAAAATTCGTCAGCAAACGACGGAAGATTGCCCTTGTTGCGCAAATAGAGCAATAAAGTTTCGCTGCAGCGCATCATTTTATTTGTTGATTGCGCCAATCAATTTCTGTGATGGATTGTTCAAGTTCATGCACTTGATAGGTTTTTGCATTGGCGTAAGGTCCCGCCGACCCTATTTATGCCGCCTGCTACTCACTCCTTATAATTGGTGCACTTCATGTTCTTTGCCTCCGATAACTGGGCTGGCGCCCACTCCAAGATCGCTGAACGTCTCCTCGCCGAGTCCGGCGGCTTTGCTTCCGCCTATGGTACAAGCGACCTGGACCAACGGGTGGAGGCCAAGTTCTCGGAGATCTTCGAGCGCGAGGTTGCCGTCTTTTTCGTTGCGACGGGCACGGCGGCAAATTCGCTGTCGCTCGCCAGCGTCCAGAAGCCGGGCGGAATCAGCTTCTGTCATAACGAGGCGCATGTGGCCGAGGACGAATGCGGTGCACCTGACTTCTTCAGCGGCGCACGACTGGCAACCGTCGATGGTGCCCTCGGCAAGATCGATCCCAAGGCGCTCGCCGCCAAGGTTGCCCGCTTCCCCCAGGATGCCGTCCATCACGGCCGCGCCGCCGCGGTGACAATCACCCAGGCCACGGAAATCGGCACGGTCTATTCGCTCGCCGAGATCGATGCCATCGCCGCCATCGCAAAGACGAACGGCCTGCCGCTCCATATGGATGGCGCGCGTTTCGCCAATGCCCTGGTCGCGCTCGACGCCAGCCCGGCGGAAATGACCTGGAAGCGCGGAATCGACATCCTCTCTTTCGGCGGCACCAAGAACGGCTGCTGGTGCGCTGAGGCGATTGTCTTCTTCAACCCGGAGCAGGCAAAGGAGATGCATTTCATCCGCAAGCGCGCCGCCCAGCTCTTCTCGAAGTCGCGCTTCATCGCCGCCCAGTTCGATGGTTACTTCAAGGATGGCCTCTGGCTGGATCTCGCTCGCCATTCCAACGGCATGGCCGACCACCTGCGCGCTGGCATCGAAAAGGCGCCTTCGGCACGCCTTGCCTGGCCAACGCTTTCTAACGAAGTTTTCGCGATCATATCGAAATCGGCTGCCAAGGCCGCCGAGGACAAGGGTGCGAAATTCTACGAATGGCCGATCCCGGAATCTCAGCCGGATCTGGTCCGCTCTGATGAGACACTGATCCGCCTTGTCACCAGCTTCGCCACGACCGAGGCCGACGTGACGAACTTCCTCGCCTGCCTTGCCTGATGGCGAGAAAAAGGAGCGCCGGAGCCGGCTTCGGGCCGAACGGCGCTCAATGTCGCAGGAAAGCTCAGTTCTAATTCCGATGCGCGAACAGTCTGAAAGTCGATAAATCGTCGCGATCGGATGCCGGAGCGTGGTGAACGATCACCGTCATTGCCATTACGCAAGCAATAAGCCCGGAAATGAAGATGGCGCCATAAGTCATCGGGGGCGGATGTCCTCATGCAACTCGTCCACTGCCACCTACGATAGCAGTCCAAGCTGACTGCGACCTGAACCGGACGCTGCGACGGAACAGACGTACGGGGTGAAAAACGACAGCCGGCGAAGGAAATCCTAACAAGAGCTTAATCCTATCCGCATGCTGGACAAAGGCTTTTCCATCCCTGTGGTCTACGCCGCCATCATCAAATCGATCTGGGCCCTCGAACTTTTGTCAAAATGTCTTCCGATAGGGCATTGACCACAAGTTGATCCGCCCCCTTGCGTGGCACAAGCACAAATTCCACATCTTCCAGGGCCGGCAGCCAGCCCGGCGCGATCTCAGTCAACCCGGTCGGCGCCATGCTTTGCGGCTGGACAAGAACGCCCATGCCGGCGCGAGCCGCTGCCGTCAGCCCGCTAAGGCTGCCGCAGGTGCAGACGATCCGCCACGGCACCTGCTGGCGACGCAGCGCCTCCAGCGCCACCGCCCGGGTGACGCTCGGCGCCGGAAAGGCAATCAACGGCAGTGGCCCTGCAAGCCTGCGAATGCGCTCGGGATCACGTGCCAGCCAAACCAGCGGCTCGCGATAAACCAGCTTGCCCCTGACATCGCCGAGGCGACGCTTGGCGAGCACCAGATCCAGATCACCATTGTCCTGCATTTCATAAAGAGTGCCGCTGAGCGCAACGGTCAATTCGAGATCGACCGAGGGATGCGAGCGAACGAATTCCTCAAGCACGTCGGGGAGCTGGCTGGTAACGAAATCCTCGGAAACGCCAAGGCGAAGACTGCCGCGCAGGCTGTTGCCGGCAAAGAGCTGGCGCACCTCCCCTTCGATCGACAATATGTTGCGCGCATGCCCGAGCAACGCCTCGCCATCACCGGTCAGGACGACGCGATGCGTGTCGCGGGCCAATAGCTTGCGCCCAAGCTCCGTTTCCAATCGCTGTATATGCTGGCTGACGGTCGACTGGCCGAGCCCGAGCCTTTCTGCCGCCAGCGTGAAGCTACCCATCTGCTCCACGGCAACGAAGCTGCGCAACTGCGTGAGATCGAGCATCGCTTATCCTATATTACGATAACTGTTATTCCTTGCATCGTGGATCACAATAGGTCTATCTGCAAGGATCAATTATCAAGACCTGCAACCGCGATTGGGGTTGGCACGATGCGCCGCTTTCTTCCAGATACTTTCACCATGCTGTTGGTGCTCACCGTTCTGACGGCATCCTTCTTTCCCGTTCAGGGGGCAAGCGCCCACTATTTTAGCATCGCGACAAACTTTGCCATCGGTCTGCTGTTCTTCCTGCACGGCGCGCGCCTATCGCGCGATGTCGTCATTGCCGGCATGCTGCACTGGCGGCTGCATCTCGTCATCCTCCTGACAACCTTCGGCATCTTCCCGCTGCTGGTGCTCGCCATCGGCCAGATCGTGCCGACCAGCGTTCTGCCTGTCTCGCTCTATACAGGCCTGCTGTTTCTGAGCGTGCTTCCTTCGACAGTACAGTCGTCGATCGCTTTCACCTCGATCGCCGGCGGCAATGTTCCCGCCGCCATCTGCTCCGCTTCGGCTTCGAACATTTTCGGCATGTTCCTGACCCCGCTGCTCGTCGGCGTGCTGTTTTCGGTCGGCGGCCAGGGCGGCGGTTTTTCTTGGGATGTGCTGTGGCAGATCATGTTGCAGCTGCTTGCCCCCTTCATCGCCGGCCAATTGCTGCAGCCGTGGATTGGCGACTGGATCCGCTCGAAAAAGAAGATCCTGATGCCGGTCGACCGCGGCTCGATCCTGATGGTCGTCTATTCGGCCTTTAGCGAGGCAGTGGTCGAGGGACTGTGGCATACGTTTTCGGTGCTCGACATCGCCACCGTCATCGTCGCCAACATGTTGCTTCTGGCCATGGTGCTTTGCATCACCATGTTCGGCAGCCGTGCGCTTGGCTTCTCCAAGGCCGATGAGATCACCATCACCTTCTGCGGCTCGAAAAAGTCGCTGGCAAGCGGTGTGCCGATGGCAAATGTCATCTTCGCCGGCCAGGGTATCGGCGCCATCGTCCTGCCGCTGATGCTGTTCCATCAAATCCAGCTGATGACCTGCGCCTTCCTGGCCCAGAAATATGCCGACGCCGCCAAGAAGCGTGCCGACGCTAAGACCGAGGCAGCGACAGGGGCCACGAACGCCGCCTGACCGTATCCTGACTTCCCTCCCAAAACAAAAGCGGCGCCCCGATGGAGCGCCGCTTCTTTTTGATCTTGGGAGGATCAAAGGCATGACGGTCTTTAACCGTCAGCCTGGGCATGACGGCCTAAGACCGTCAGCCCGATTTAGTTGATGTGAGCCTCGATGGCCTTCGGGGCTTCCACCGGATCAGCCGCAATCGAGATACGACGGGGCTTCATGGCTTCCGGAATGTTGCGCAACAGATCAATGTGCAGCAAACCATTCTTCAGGGAAGCAGCCTGGACCTCGACATGATCGGCGAGCTGGAAACGACGCTCGAAGGCACGCTTGGCGATACCGCGATAGAGATATTCGCTGGCTTCAGCCGGCTCTTCGCTCTTCTCGCCCTTGACGTGGAGAACGTGGGCATGAGCGTCGATGCTCAGTTCCTTTTCATCGAAACCGGCAACAGCCATCGTGATGCGATAGGTGTTCTCACCGGTGCGCTCGATATTGTAGGGCGGATAGGTCTGAGCCTGATCCGGCTGGGCAAGGGTATCGAGCATGGTGAACAGACGGTCGAAACCGACGGTGGAACGGTAAAGGGGAGAGAAGTCTACGTGACGCATGGAGTCCTCCTGTGAGCGACAATTGCGATTCTGAATTTGCCCCACGGCCCCACTTCTGGCGGCCTCGGGACGGCTTTGCGAGCCCGTTTGGCACCCGCAGGATGGAGATGGGGATCGCTTTTCAGGAGTTCAAGCCCCAGACCTCGCAGCCGAGATTTTGAAAAAAGAACGCGTGAACCGCAGATGAACACCCAGTTCGGCACCCGTTCAGGCAGACAGTCCTATCCATAACATCGTCGGATACATCATCTTCCGATGACTGAAGTGTATCGTCCCTTCTTCTTCAGTCCTGCTCGGCCGGCGAAGCGGATCTCTCTATCCCGCAAGCCGGCCCCTTTTCTCCTCGATGCTAACGCAAAAGCTTCAGCGAACCGGTAAGCGATTTGACCCATTTCGATGGACCGGCAATTCCCAGGCCATCAATGGCCTCCTCCGATAGATCGCGCCCGGGAAACGTTGCCTCATACTCCCTGTAATCGTGCAGCGACCGCGCGAAAGCCGGAAAGGGAACGATTGCCCGCTCGCCCAGCTGCGACAGCGCCTTCAGCAGCAGCGACCGGATGGTATCGGCATCCGCCTGCAGCATCGGTACCGGCATGTTCGAGCTAATGTCGATGGTGCGATCTTCCCTGTCGGTCAGGGACTGCGCCGCAAGACCGGGGAACCGAGCCCCAAGGCCGATCGCAATGGCACCGGCGGTATTGGCGATCAGCCCGAGCGGCAGATCCGGATTGATGACGATGGCGAGACGAATATCGGGAAGCATTGAAACCCTGCTGCTGTTGACGATGGCTGCCAGCAAGATATCGCGCCAATCGCGAACGATCTTACCTTTCATTGCGATATCTTCACCTAATGTGGTAGATCCTACCGATATCAACCGACATTGAGTCAATCTATGCCTTCCAACCTTGAACCCATCGATCTAAGAATTCTCGGTGCCCTCCAGAAAGATGGACGCCTGACGAACCAGGCGCTGTCGTCCGAAGTCGGGCTCTCCACCTCGCCCTGCTGGCGGCGTGTGCGCCAGCTTGAGGAAACCGGGGTCATCCAGGGCTATGCGGCGACCCTCGACAGGCGCCAGATCGGCCTCGGCGTCCTCGCCTTCATCAGGGTCAAGATCGACAGCCATAGCGAGGCGGAAGCCGAGGAATTTTCGCGCGATGTCCTGAAGCTGAGCGAGGTCGTGGCCTGCTACAGCATTGCCGGCGATGCGGATTTCCTGCTGCAGGTCGTTGCCGCGGATCTCGACAGCTACGCGGATTTCGCCATGCGGGTGGTGCGTCGCCTGCCGCGCATCAAGGAAATGCAGACGACATTCGTTCTGAAGGAAATCAAGCCATTCAAGGGACTACCGCTGGATGTCGGGCAGCGACTGAAATCGGATTGAAAAGACAGCGATAAATTGCCTATACCAAAGCCAAAATCCGGTTGCTGCGAACATCCCGCGAGCCCTTTACGTTTCAACCGAAGGCATCCTATTCTGAGAAAGTGGCGGGCCAGTTGGGGTATCGAATGTCGGCGCTTTCCTTCTCGAAGATTTCCACATCGCTGAACGCGCTGCTCGCTGCCATCGGTCTGCTGACGGTGGCGGCACTGACGACGCCTGACTTGACCGGACAGACCAGGTGGATCCTGGAGATCGTGCTCGCCGGTGTCTGGGCCGCCTATGTTCTGCAATTGATCGAAACGCTGTTCATGCAGCGATCAAGAGAGGCGCGCGGCAGGGCGCTGGAAACCGCCGTCGACGTGCTTGCGGTTCTGGTCCCCGTGCTCGCATTCCTCTTCGCCCGCGGGCGCGACCAGAGCCTTTATTGCGCCATCTGGTTGCTCAAGCCGCTGCGTGGCTCGACCTTCTTTCGGCTGTTGGGCCGGGTCCTCAGCAAAGAAGCACGCAATCTGATCGGCGTCACCTCCATTTTCTGCATCGTTCTGTTTGGCGCAGCGCTTGCTGCCTATATCATCGAGCGCGACGTCCAGCCCGACAAGTTCGGCAGCATTCCCCTGGCCATGTGGTGGGCGGTGGTTACGCTCTCGACCACCGGCTACGGCGACGAGATTCCCCAAAGTTTCGCCGGCCGTATCCTTGCCGGGCTGGTCATGATGAGCGGGATCGGCATTTTCGCGCTCTGGGCGGGTATCCTCGCCACCGGCTTCTACGAGGAGGTCCGTCGCCAGGACTTCGTGCGCAACTGGCAGTTGGTCGCAGCCGTGCCGCTGTTCCAGAAGCTTGGTTCGGGAGCACTCATCGAGATTGTCAGAGCGCTCAGACCGCGTGTTGTGCCGGCCGGCGGCATCATCTGCCGCAAGGGCGAGGCCGGCGACCAGATGTACTTCATCGTCGAGGGCCGCGTCACCGTCGCCACGCCGAATCCCGTGGAGCTCGGCACCGGCAGCTTCTTCGGCGAGATGGCGCTGATCAGTGGCGAGCCACGCTCAGCGACAGTTAGCGCCGCAACCGAAGTCTCGCTGCTGTCGCTCTATTCGTCGGATTTCCAGATGCTATCCAGCAGCAGCCCGGAAATCGCCGATATCATCCGCAGAACCGCTCTCGAACGACGCGGCGGGACACCAACGACCTGATGACGACAAGGTTTTGACAAAACATTTTGGGAGGTGTCCTGGGCACTGGATCGTCGAGCTAAAGAACCGCCAACAAATCTGTTGCAATTCCCCCAACCTGCGCTATCCCCTTGAGGTAGGCCATTTGTCAGCGAGGCGCGACATCGCCATGGATTCGATCCTCTATTCCACGCCAGACAATCCGGTGCCGGAAAACCGCACGGAAGGGTTCTTCGAGAGTTTCGACGGGCGCAAGCTGCGATATGCCGTATTCCGTTGCGAGCAGCCGGTTGCCAAGGGCACCGTCGTTGTGCTGCAGGGACGCAACGAATTCATCGAGAAATATTTCGAGACGATCCGCGACCTGACGGCCAAGGGTCTTTGGGTGGCGACCTTCGATCTTCGTGGCCAGGGCGGATCGGAGCGGCTGCTGAAGGATCCGTTGCGCGGCCACGTCTCGCGGTTTTCAGACTATGAACGCGACCTCACTGTCTTCCTCGACAAGATCGTGCTGCCGGATACACGCCTGCCCTTTTTTCTTCTCGGACATTCCACAGGCGGCCTGATTGCCATGTATTCAGCGCCAAGGCTTGCAAGCCGTATCGAGCGCATGGTGCTATCGGCGCCCTTTATCGGCCTGACCGGTCACGGCGCCTCTCCGGGCTTGATCCGTTTCCTGTCCGGCGCCTTCAGCACGGTCGGGCTCGGCCGGATGCAATTCAGCAAGAAATTCAAGGAAAGGCCGTTCAGCGAGAATCCGGTGACCACGGATGAACAGCGCTATCGGCGCAATGCAGGCATCAGCGAGGCCTACCCGCAGCTTTCCCTCGGGCCTCCGACGGCACGCTGGCTCTCGCAGGCACTCCGTGCAATCGAGCAGGTCAACAGGCCAGAGCATCTGTTTTCGATCCCCATCCCGACCGTCATGCTCTCACCGACAAGAGACGGCGTCGTGCCTTATGTCGACCAGGAAAGGGTATCGCGCTACTTCCGGGCCGCCCAGCTTGTCCCCATTCATGGCTCAAAGCACGAGATCCTGCAGGAGCGGGATATCTATCGCAACCAGGCGCTGGCCGCCATTCACGCCTTCATTCCCGGCAGCGACGCGGAGACCAACGCCTATGAGCTGGAAGCAGGAGCCTGACCCTTACCGGGACAGGATGGCGCAAGCCTGCTCGTAAACCGCCCGGCTGCCGGCCGCGATGATCGTGCCGCCCATTTCCGGACGGCCGCCATCCCAGGTGGTCATGATGCCGCCCGCCTGCTCCACAACGGGGATGATGCCGCCGACATCATAGGGCTTCAATGAATTTTCGATGACGAGATCGACATGGCCGGCAGCGAGCAGCGCATAGGCGTAGCAATCCGTCCCATAGCGGAAGAGCCGGGCCTGGCTCTCGATCTCGCGATATTTGGCAAGCTCCTCGCCGACGAAGAGATGCGGCGAGGTGGTGAAGAGAATCGCATTCGACAGGCTGCCGCAATCGCGAACCTTAAGGCGCCGCTCACCGTCCGGGCCGGAATAGGTGGAGCCGTTGCCATCGGCGAAATAGCGCTCGCCGGTGAAGGGCTGATCGATCAGGCCCATGATGGCGCGGCCGTTCTTTTGCAGGCCGATCAGCGTTCCCCAGACGGGTACGCCCGAGATGAAGGCACGCGTCCCGTCGATCGGGTCGATCACCCAGACATGCTCGCGATCGAGGCCGACGCTGCCATGTTCCTCGCCCAGGATGCCGTGATCCGGGAACTCAGCCTCGATCAGCGACCGAATCGCCGCTTCGGCGGCGCGATCGCCTTCGGTCACCGGATCGAACCCGCCGGCTTCCTTGTTGACCACATCGACGCCGGCGCGGAAGCGCGGCAGGGTTTCGGCCTTGGCCGCCTCGGCCAGACGGTAGAAAAACGAGCGATCGGGGAGCATGGTCAATCCGATTAGGTGATGGGATGAGCGATCCATAACGCATATAGCCGATGAAGCAAACCGGATGATGACGCAATGGGCGCAATGCCTGCCGATCAGGCAGAGTTTTCAAATATGCCTAAATATTTTGCATCGCAATAAAATGCTTGACATTTGTGCAGTGCGAGATCAATATCCAGCTACAGTCTTCTGACTGTAAATACCCTCCTTGGGTGTTTCCTCCCTAGACTTAGCCGCGCCACAAGCGCGGTTCTTTTTTGCTGGGATACGGAATTTAAGCCGCGACGAAACGGCCAGCGCGGAACCACGCCTTTCCAAGCTTTCCTAGAGAATTTTCGCTATTCGGCAGCCAGTGCCGGATCGCCCGTGTAGGATTCCACATGCTCGGCAATCCGCTTCATAAACAGCGTGATGGCGACGCGACCTGATCGAAATCCGGACGCTTCTCCAGCGTCGTCTCGTCTACATAGAGCGACCGGTTGACTTCGATCTGCAGAGCATGCAGTCCGCGAGAGGGACGACCGTAATGCTCGGTGATGAAGCCGCCGGCATAGGGCTTGTTGCGCACGGCGTTGAAGCCGAGCTCCTCGAGGATCTGCATGGCGGCGCGCGAAAGTTCCGCCGAGGCGCTGGTGCCGTAGCGATCACCGAGAATGAAATCCGGCCGCGCGTTGCTGCCGGCGATTCGGATGTTGCCCGGCATCGAATGGCAATCGACCAGGACACCGAAGCCGAATTTGACATGGGTGCGCGCGATCAGCCGGCGAAGCGTGGCGTGATAGGGCTTATAGATGGTATCGATACGCCGCAGTGCCTCTTCGACCGGTACACGGCGCGCGTAGATTTCCATGTTCTCCGCGACGATTCGCGGGATCGTACCGAGACCGCCGGCGACCCGCAGCGAATTGATGTTGGCATAGGATGGCAAAGCGCCGTCGAACATGCGCGGATCGAGCTCGTAGGGCTCGCGATTCACATCGATATAGGCCCGCGGAAAATTGGCGAGTAACAGCGGCGCACCGAGAGAGCTTGCGGCCGAAAAAAGCTCGTCGACATAATGATCCTCCGAACGGCGGATGGCGATACCTTCGAGGCGGGACTGGGCGATGAAATCGGGGGGATAAATGCGGCCGCTGTGCGGTGAGCTGTAGACAAACGGTATCGTCTGGGAGTCGGGCTCCAATACCTCATAAATCTCGAAACTGCGCATTTCCGCGGACATCAACGTCTTTACCATGTCAACAACTTGTCGCAGTAGTCATGTTGCCAGTTGCATGACCGCAAGTCCATAGTAACTTGACCGAAATGGCCTTAATCCAAAGCGCCGTAATCGAAATCTCCGAATGTTCGGCGAGCGGAAACGCAAGACGTTTTCGTGGAATGCACTTATGCTTTGAACCAATGCTGGATTGGCGCGTTTTAGCTGGCCATTCACAGCTTGTTTACGGCGGAGCGCTAACCTGAACGCTGGACGTGTCCAACAAGACAACATTGATTAGCGAAAAGATGATGACCCAAAAGATACTTCTTGCCGAAGATGACAACGACATGCGTCGCTTCCTTGTGAAGGCGCTCGAAAAAGCCGGCTACAAGGTCTTGTCCTTTGACAATGGAGCAAGCGCTTACGACCGGCTGCGTGAAGAGCCGTTTTCGCTGCTTTTGACCGACATCGTCATGCCGGAAATGGACGGCATCGAGCTGGCTCGTCGCGCCACCGAACTCGATCCGGACCTGAAGGTGATGTTCATTACCGGCTTTGCCGCCGTCGCGCTCAATCCTGATTCGAAGGCTCCAAAGGATGCGAAGGTGCTTTCCAAGCCTTTCCACCTCCGCGAGCTGGTCGACGAAGTCAATAAACTCCTTGCCGCGTAAGGCTTCCGGCAACTACGTCACAAAACCGAAAAAAAGCCTATTGACGGCCCCCGAGGTTTTGTGATCTATGCGCCGCCATCGGATGGGCGTGTAGCTCAGCGGGAGAGCACTACGTTGACATCGTAGGGGTCACAGGTTCAATCCCTGTCACGCCCACCATCCTAATTCGCTGAAAAGCAAGGCCTTTCGAGAAATCGAAAGGCCTTTTTCGTTTCATGTCTGTTTCGGGAAGAATGTTCCGCGGGCCGCAATAGCTCGTGGATATTCACCGATCCAGAAAATGCCGGAACACCGCCGTCGTCGGATAGGCATAAACGCCGCGATCCACATAGCCCTGGCGATAGAGGCAATTCCTCAGAGCCAGCCAATAGAAGGTGCTGTTCGGGTCGGGTGATCCCCGACGCCAGGAATAGGCCTCTGGCTCGCAGTGGTTGAGAGCCCTGCTATATCTGGCCAGCAGCACCGGATCGCTGTCGACGCGAACGCCCTGGTAAGTCTGATAGTTCGAAGGCGCCTCCCCGGCGGAGACGCATGCCAGGCTCAAAATCGCTCCCAGCGCTAACATCATTTTCATAGGCTTCGATCTCCTACTTGTCGCGTCCCGAATATTCAGGCGCAGAGCCGAGAATAAGCGCGTTTTTGCAGATAGCCAATCACATGCTGATGTTCGTCATGGCCTGGGCCATATCAGGCCTATTGATGCAATTTCGCGTGACAAGTCGCTTGACTTCCGGCCGCGCCGTCATCCTACTGTCATACGGAAACATCGATCATACGGGAGGACGAGATGACGGTGGTGAAGCGGCAGTTCTATAAGAACCACAAGCCCAACGGCGATGAATATATGTTCCACCTGGCCCGCGATTCGGAAAGCGGCGAGGTCTTCGTCATCCGCCAGGCCGATTACATGGTCGATGGCGGCAACGAAACAAGCATGAGCCTCTATGAATTCCTCGCCGGCGGCGGCAATCGGCAAAATGCCCTGCTGCAACTGATCGGCTCGCTCGTGCCGGAATAACAGCCGCGTATCCACGCGTCGCTGCTTTGGGTTGACTGCCACATTTTGATCGGCAAACCTGCAGGGGCTTTAAAGGAGCCCCTTATGCGATTCGCAGGCATTGTTTTTGGATTGACGGCGCTGGCCGCCACGTCGGCTGCAGCCGTTGAAAATTTCCCGGCACAGGGCGTCACCGTGGTCAGCGGGAAATGCGCAAAGCTCGTCGTCGGCAAACTGGATGCCTCCAAAGGCTGCAAGGGTGAGCTCGCCAGCGTGACGGGGCCTGATGGCTCGGTGACCTTCATTTTCACCTCGGGCGGCAAGATGCTCGGCTTCCAGGGCAATGGTGGAGGCATCAAGCCCGGTAGCCAAAAGGGCACCGCGCAGCTGCCGGTCGACGTCATTTCGACAGGAGCCGGCAACAAGATGGCAGGCAAGGTTGAAGCAAAGGGCACCTGTACCTTCGCAAATCCCTATGCCGGCAAATCGGTCGCCATCGAGTGCTCGGCCAAATCGCCCGAGATGACTTTCAACGGCAGCTTCACGTCAGACGGTAAGGCGCCCAAGCACAAATAGGCGCCGTTCATTGAATGACGCGCGGGCGGCTCAGTGCCGCGAGCTGGCTTTGCGCTTCTGCTTATGATTGGCGTCGGCGGGTGCTTCGCGCGACAGGTCAGCGCCGTTGACATGAGCAGGAACGTGAACGTCATCGTGCGTCACTGGATGTAAGGTCAAGTCCACTTGATGCGGCGGCAGGACCTGTGCCTGTCGAAGCGTATTGGATTTCGCCTTCTTCTGCCGGTCCGTCAGCTCCGGCTTTTGCTCATGCGCTTTGCGATGGATGGGATTGGGACTCATGGAGGTTGCTCCTGTCGGTCGTGGTCGTCCAGGCAAGACGGGCGGTACAGATAAGCCTAAGGGTCAAACGCCGCCTTTCCTGTTTGGTTCCTCAAAATCTCAATTTCTGGGAGCAACGGCTCCGGCGGCGATTTCAACCCCTTGACGTACGTCGCGACTTCACTAACTATTGGTCATCTCCGCGCCTTCTGACATCGGCAGCGGATTGGACTATGGTGCCGGGCCCCTCTGGCGAGAGTTTTTACGGCGCTCTCGCGATGTCGGTACCGCCTGCAGATGAGCCGGCGGACTTCTTCTCATGAACAGCTTGACCATGCCTTGCCCGCATGCCGTCTTCGGTATGCGGCTGCGCGCTCGATTCGGAGTCAAATCCCTTTGCAGCGAGGTGCGCCCATGACGCCACCCGTCGCTTCGAAATCCATGCTTAGCTATTTCGGCTGGGCTTTTGCCGTCACCCTGGCAGGTCTCGCTCTCGGAGCCCTGTTGGGCTGGAATGCGACCGGCACGCTCGGTGGCCTTGCGACGGCCTTCTTCATCTGCGCGGTCCTAGCCGTGCTGGAGATTTCACTCTCCTTCGACAATGCCATCGTCAATGCCAACAAGCTGAAGGAAATGACACCGGTCTGGCAGCATCGCTTCCTGACCTGGGGCATCATCATTGCCGTCTTCGGCATGCGGATCGTCTTCCCGCTGCTGATCGTCGCCATCGCCGCCTGGATCAATCCGTGGGAGGCGCTGAAGCTCGCAGCGGCCGAACCCGAACAATATGCGCGCATCATGCACGACGCGCACTTGCCCATCGCTGCCTTTGGCGGCACCTTCCTGATGATGGTAGGCCTCACCTACTTCTTCAACCATGAGAAGGACGTGCACTGGATCAGCTTCCTGGAAAAGCGGATGGCAAATTTCGCCACCATCAAGGGCATCGAGATCGCCTTCGTCCTGATCCTCGTTCTGATTTTCAGCTCGCTCCTCGACGGCGATGACTCGACGACCTTCCTCCACGCCTCGATCTACGGCCTCCTCACCTTCCTGTTGGTTGAAGTGCTTGCAGGCTTTCTGGACGCCTCTCAAAAGGCGATGAGTGCGGCTGCAAAGGGTGGTTTCGGCGCCTTTCTCTATCTCGAAATCCTCGATGCCAGCTTCTCCTTCGATGGTGTCATCGGCGCTTTCGCGCTCACCCAGAACCTGTTCATCATCGCAATCGGTCTCGGCATCGGCGCCATGTATGTGCGCTCCATGACCATCATGCTCGTGGAGAAGGGCACGCTCGCGCACTACCGCTATCTTGAGCATGGCGCCTTCTATGCCATTCTGATCCTCTCGGTGATCATGTATGTGCAGACGCTGGTGCATGTCCCTGAAGTCATCACCGGTCTCGGCGGCGCCGCGCTGATCGGCATCTCGCTCTGGTCGTCGATCCGTTATAACAGGCGCAACGGTGTTGCCCATGCGCATGAGGAACAATCCGAGAAGGCTGAGGCGTAGGCAATAACATCATGGTTGCCGGCTCATGGCCAAGCGTCGATGGCCTGCCTTTATCGGGCTTAAGCGATTTCGATCGCTTAAGCCCTTTTTATCTAAAGAAGATATTCCCGACGCGCTTTCATTGAAATTTCCTTGCGGGGATAATCGAATATTTGTGGTCTTGGCGTATTGTAGCTAGCGTGTCGTGCAAAAACATCGCAATGGCGATATAGGTTGTCCTGGGGGCGAGAATGCCGGCGCGAAAGTTGCAATCTTTCACGGCAAGCTACCGAGGGAAGTATCCAGGAGAGGCAAGGTATGGCAGCTAAAATCGTTCCGGTGATCATGGCAGGAGGCAAGGGTACACGACTTTGGCCGTTATCGCGCGCTTCTGCCCCAAAGCAGTTCATTCAGTTCATCGGCGATAGGACGCTGTTTCAAAATACGCTGGAGCGCATTTCGGATGCCGAGCTTTACGAGGCGCCGATCGTCCTGACCAATGAGGAGTTTCGATTCCTCGTCGCCGAACAGGCGCGAGAGCTGGACCTGAAGCTCGCAGCGATATTGCTGGAGCCGGTCGCTCGCAACACCGCAGCTGCAGTCGCCGCCGCCGCCGTGCTCGTCACCGAGCTTTTCGGCAAGGACGCAATCATGCATGTCCTCGGTTCGGACTACGAGATCGATGCCACCACGACCTATTACGATTGCGTACGTTTGGCGCGTGACACGGCCCTTCAGAGCAAGCTCGTCACCTTCGGCATCACGCCCACCGAACCTGCGACCGGCTATGGCTATATCGAAAGCGGCAAGGCGCTTTCGACCGGAGCCCATGCCGTCAAGCGCTTCGTCGAAAAGCCGGCGCTGGATAAGGCGGAGGAGATGGTTGCGAGCGGCAACTTCTACTGGAACTCGGGCATGTTCATGTTTTCGGCCGCCCAGCTCCTGGCCGAGATGAAGGAATATGCACCTGATGTCGAAAAGGCCGCCAGCAAGGCCGTTTCCAAGTCGACGCGCGACCTCGACTTCACCCGCCTGGACGCAGATCATTTCTCCAAGAGCCCCGATATCTCCATCGACTACGCTCTGATGGAAAAGACGGCCAACGCAGCCGTCGTCCCCTCACCCTTCATCTGGTCGGATCTCGGCAGCTGGGATGCGGTCTGGAAGGTCGGCAATCGCGATGAAAGCGGCAACGTCTCAGCCGGCGCCACGACCTTGGTCAACACCAAGAACTCGCTCGTGATGTCGCACAGCCTCCATGTCGCGGTGCAGGGTCTTGAAGACGTCGCGGTCATCGCCAGCGAAGACGCCGTTTATGTCGGTCACCTCAAGGACAGCCAGGAAGTCGGCAAGCTCGTGAAGTTTTTAGCGAGCGACAAGAAGACCGCTAAGCTCACCGAGACACATCCGACATCCTATCGCCCCTGGGGCGGCTACACCTCGGTGCTGAACGGCGAGCGCTTCCAGGTCAAGCGCATCTTCGTGCTGCCGGGCAAGAAGCTCTCTCTGCAGAAGCATCACCATCGCTCCGAGCATTGGATCGTCGTCAAGGGCACGGCCGAAGTCACCGTCGGCGAGAATGTGCAGATGCTGCGCGAAAACGAGTCGATCTATATTCCGCTCGGCGAAGTGCACCGCCTGTCCAACCCCGGCAAGATCCTGCTGGAATTGATCGAGGTGCAGACCGGCTCCTATCTCGGCGAGGACGATATTATCCGTCTCGTCGACGAGTTCGGCAGACACTGATCGCAGGCTGCAAAATAGAATTCTCAAAACGGCGGCCAAAAGCTCGCCGTTTTTATTTTGGCATTGTGCAGCAGGACTTTGACCGTCCCGCCGAGATGTCTTGCATTCTTTCGCTGCATTGCACACACTGCCTGCGGGAACAGCAACCACCGCACAACGATGTGGGCTAGGCAAAGAGACATATGGCGATCAAGGCAAGCATCTATCATCTCACCCACTACACATATGACAATCCGGTCCGCCTCGGCCCTCAGATCATTCGCCTGAAACCCGCATCGCATTCCAAGACCCGCGTTCTCAGCCACTCGCTGAAGGTCACACCTTCCAATCATTTCGTGAACCTGCAGCAGGATCCTTACGGCAACTATCTCGCCCGTTTCGTTTTTCCCGATCCGGTGACCGAGCTGAAGATCGAGGTCGATCTCGTTGCCGACATGACGGTCTACAACCCCTTCGACTTCTTCGTCGAAGAGGAGGCGACCAAGTGGCCCTTCGCCTATCCCGAGACGATCCGCGAGGATCTGTCCATCTATATGACGCCGGAAGAAACCGGGCCCCGGCTGCAGGCTTTTCTCGACACGCTTGACCGCTCCGAGCAACCCACCGTCGACATGATCGTTGGCATCAATGCGCGTCTGCAGCAGGAGATCGGTTACGTCATCCGCATGGAAACCGGCGTGCAGACGCCGGAAGAAACCCTGGAGAGGGCTAAAGGCTCCTGTCGCGACACCAGCTGGCTGTTCGTTCAGGTTCTCCGCCATCTCGGCCTCGCCGCCCGCTTCGTCTCCGGTTACCTCATACAGCTGACGCCCGATCTGAAGGCGCTCGACGGCCCATCCGGCACTGAGGTCGATTTCACCGACCTGCATGCCTGGACGGAAGTCTATCTTCCCGGCGCCGGCTGGGTCGGTCTCGACCCGACGTCCGGTCTGCTCACCGGCGAGAGCCATATTCCGCTCGCCGCGACACCGCATTACCGCAATGCCGCCCCGATCTCCGGCGGCTATTTCGGCGAAGCCAAGACAGAATTCGATTTCGCGATGACGGTCACTCGCGTCGCCGAACATCCGCGCATTACCAAGCCTTTCTCCGACGAAAGCTGGGATGCGCTGAATGCGCTTGGCGAAGAGGTCGATCGCGTCCTGCAGGCCGAAGACGTGCGCCTGACCATGGGCGGCGAGCCGACCTTTATCTCGATCGACGACTTTCAGTCGGAGGAATGGAACACCGCCGCCGTCGGCCCGACCAAGCGCGACATGGCCGATCAGCTGATCCGCCGCCTGCGCGACCGCTTCGCGCCGGGCGGCTTCCTGCATTACGGCCAGGGCAAATGGTATCCGGGTGAAAGCCTGCCGCGCTGGACCTTCTCGCTCTACTGGCGCAAGGACGGCAAGCCGGTCTGGCAAAACCCGGCTTTGATTGCCGAGGAAACAGCAAAGACCGGCGCCAGTGCCGAGGACGCAGGAAAGCTTCTGACGGCGATTGCTAGGGAGCTGGCCATCGAGCCCGATATGGTGCTGCCGGCCTATGAAGATCCGGCCGAATGGATCATCAAGGAAGGCAGCCTGCCTGAGAATGTCGACCCGTCTAATTCGAAGCTGAAGGACCCCGAAGAGCGCAGCCGCATCGCTCGCGTTTTCGAGCGCGGCCTGACGACCGCGACCGGCTACGTCCTTCCCGTCCAGGCCTGGAATGCACAAGCCTCGGGCACGCGCTGGATCAGCGAAAAATGGAGCACACGACGCGGCAAGATTTACCTCGTGCCCGGTGACTCGCCGATCGGCTACCGCCTGCCGCTCGGCACGCTGCCCTATGTGCCGCCGTCGCGCTATCCCTATATCCACACCGTCGACCCCACCCTTCCGCGCGCGCCTCTGCCCGATGTGATCGTGCCCGCTGGCCGCGCCATGCCGGAAGCGTCGTTCCAGGCCGACGAGGGCGCGCAATCGCGGGTGGAGCAAACGCTTGGCGATATCCGCGGCGCAGTGCGCACGGCCATCTCCGTCGAGCCCCGCGATGGCCGGCTCTGCGTCTTCATGCCGCCGACCGAGGGGATCGAACAATATCTCGAACTCTTGGCGGCCGCCGAGAATGCGGCGGCGGAACTCGGGCTGCCGGTCCATATCGAGGGCTATTCACCGCCTCAGGACGAACGCATCAATGTCATTCGCGTCGCGCCCGACCCCGGCGTGATCGAGGTCAACATCCATCCTGCATCGAACTGGCAGGATTGCGTCGACATCACCACGACGGTTTACGAAGAAGCACGGCAGACGCGCCTCGGCACCGACAAGTTCCTGATCGACGGCCGTCACACCGGCACCGGAGGCGGCAATCATGTGGTCGTCGGCGGCGCCAATCCGAACGACAGCCCGTTCCTGCGCCGTCCTGACCTGCTGAAGAGCCTGGTGCTGCACTGGCAGCGCCATCCTTCTCTCTCCTATCTTTTCTCCGGCCTGTTCATCGGCCCGACCAGCCAGGCGCCGCGCATCGACGAAGCGCGCCACGACAGCCTCTACGAGCTGGAAATTGCAATAGCTCAGGTGCCCGCGCCCGGCCAGGGCAACCCGCCGCTGCCCTGGCTGGTGGACCGGCTGTTCCGCAATCTTCTCACCGATTCCAGCGGCAACACCCACCGCTCGGAAATCTGCATCGACAAGCTCTTTTCGCCTGACGGACCGACGGGACGGCTCGGCCTCGTCGAATTCCGCGGTTTTGAAATGCCGCCCAACGCCCGCATGAGCCTTGCCCAGCAATTGCTGGTGCGCGCCCTCATCGCCCGCTTCTGGCGCAACCCCATCGACGGCAAATTCGTTCGCTGGGGCACGACGCTGCACGATCGTTTCATGCTGCCGCATTATGTCTGGCAGGATTTCCTCGACGTGCTCGCTGACCTCCGTGAAAACGGCTTCGACCTGCGGTCCGAATGGTTCCAGGCGCAGCTCGAATTCCGCTTCCCCTTCTGTGGCGAGGTTGAATACGAGGGCAACAGACTGGAGCTGCGCCAGGCCCTGGAGCCTTGGCACGTACTGGGCGAAGAGGGCGCGGTCGGCGGCACGGTCCGCTATGTCGACTCCTCGGTCGAGCGCCTGCAGGTGCGGCTGGAAACCAGCAACCCCTCGCGCTACACCGTATCCTGCAACGGGCGCCCGATGCCGTTGAGGTCGACGGGTGCCTCGGGCGTTTTCGTCGCCGGCGTCCGCTACAAGGCATGGCATCCGGCCTCCGGTCTGCATCCGGTTCTGCCCATCGATACGCCTTTGACCTTCGACATTTATGATACATGGTCGCGCCGTTCGATCGGCGGCTGCATCTATCACGTTGCTCATCCGGGGGGCCGGAACTATGACACCTTCCCTGTCAATGGTAACGAAGCGGAAGCGCGACGTCTTGCGCGATTCGAACCTTGGGGGCATACCGCTGGCGGCTATGCCCTGCGACCGGAGACGACATCGGCGGAATTCCCGCTGACGCTCGATCTTCGCCGGCCGGCAGGACTTTGAAACGGGAATATGCATGGTTAGAAAACCGGCAGCGGAACGGCGAAGTGAAGTAAAGGCTGGCATCGGCAACGATCCGGCCTTTGCCTATAGCGCCCTGCCTGGTGTTGCCGATGAAATGGTCGACAATGCAGGTGCCGTGCGGCCGGTCTGGCAAAAGCTCCTGTCGGCGTTGTCCCGCATGTCGGAACAGGAGCTGACCGAACGCTTCGCCCGCGCCGATCGCTATCTGCGCGATGCCGGCGTTTTCTATCGCGCCTATGGAGCAACCGGCGTCAGCGAGCGCAACTGGCCCATCTCGCACATCCCGGTGCTCATCGACGAGCGCGAATGGCAAAGCCTCTCCGAAGGCCTGCAACAGCGCGCCGATCTGCTTGAAGAGGTCATGGCCGACATCTATGGCGACAGCCGGCTTGTCAATGAAGGCCTGCTGCCGCCAGCCTTGATCGCCGGCAATCCGGAATTCCTGCGCCCGCTGGTCGGCGTCAAGCCCGCAAATGGCCACTATCTGCACTTCCTCGCCTTCGAGATCGGACGCGGTCCGGATGGCAACTGGTGGGTGCTTGCCGACCGTGCCCAGGCACCGTCAGGCGCCGGCTTTGCGCTCGAAACCCGCGTCGCCACGACGCGCGCCTTCTCCGACATCTATGCCGAAACCCGGGTGCACCGCCTCGCCTCCTTCTTCGGAGCCTTTCGCGACGCGCTTCTGGGTGGCAAGCGCGGCGGCGAAGGACGCGTTGCCGTTCTGACGCCTGGCCCGGCCAACGAAACCTATTACGAGCACGCCTATATCGCCCGCTACCTTGGCTTCATGCTGCTCGAGGGCGAGGATATCACCGTTGTCAATGACCAGCTGATGGTGCGAACCGTTGCCGGATTGCGGCCGATCAGCGTGCTCTGGCGCCGCCTCGATGCCTCCTACGCCGACCCGCTGGAGCTCAACCAGCACTCCCATATCGGCACGCCGGGCCTGGTGGAGGCGCTGCGGGCCCAGACCGTCAGTATCGTCAACGCTCTCGGTTCCGGCATTCTGGAAACCCGTGCCCTGCTCGCCTTCATGCCGACCATCTGTCGGCATCTGCGCGGCGAGGAACTGAAGCTGCCGTCGATCGCCACCTGGTGGTGCGGACAGAAGAGCGAGCGCGAGCATGTCGCCGCCAATATCGAGAAGATGGTGATCGGCCCCGCCTATTCCTGCATGCCCTTCTTCGATGACAGCGGCCAATCAGTGCTGGGCTCGACGCCGCGCAGCACTGCCCGCGATTCAATTTCGGATTGGCTGACAACCGACGGCCACAAGCTGGTCGGCCAGGAAGTCGTCACCCTTTCGACAACGCCGGCCTGGGTCAACGGCAAGCTGATGCCACGGCCGATGAGCTTGCGCGTCTTTGCCGCCCGCACGGAAAGCGGCTGGAAGATCATGCCCGGCGGCTTTGCCCGTATCGGCAGCGGCGACGATGTCGCCGCCATCGCCATGCAGTCGGGCGGCTCAGCCGCCGATGTCTGGATCGTCTCCGACAAGCCCGTGGAAGCGCATACGCTGCTGCCCGCCGAAGAGACCTTTACCCGCAATATGCCCGGCAGCCTGCCGAGCCGCGCCGCCGACAATCTGTTCTGGCTCGGCCGCTATATCGAGCGGGCCGAAGGGGCGCTGCGCATTCTGCGCGCCTGGCACGGCCGCTTCGCCGAAGCCGCCGATCCGAGCCAGCCGCTGCTCGCCGACGTCAGCGCCTATCTTGCCGGCATCGACATAGACATCGAGAAGGCCGTACCGGAAAGCCTGCTGCGCAACATCGACAGCGCCGTTTACTCGGCCAGCAACATTCGCGACCGCTTTTCGCCCGACGGTTGGCTGGCCTTGACGGACCTCGCCAAGACCGCCCGCCGTTTCAAGGAAAACGTCAAGCACGGCGATGACGCCAGCCATGCCATGACGATCCTGTTGCGCAAGCTCGCGGGCTTTGCCGGCCTCGTGCACGAAAACATGTATCGCTTCACCGGCTGGCGTTTCCTGTCGCTCGGTCGTTATATCGAACGCGGGCTGCACATGACGCGTCTGCTTGGCCATATGTCCGGCCCCGAGGCGCCCGATGGCGCGCTCGACATGCTGCTTGAAATCGGCGACAGCGTCATGACCCATCGCCGCCGCTACAACGTCAATACGGCGCGCTTGACGGTGACCGACCTCCTGGCGCTTGACCCCCTTAACCCGCGCTCGATCCTCTTCCAGATGAACGAGATCCATCGCGAAGTGGAGCAACTGCCGAACGCCTTCGTCAACGGCCAGATGTCGCCCTTCTATCGGGAAGCCATGCGGCTGCATTCGGGCCTCGCCGTCATGACGCCGGAGACGATGACCGGCGAAGTCTATCAGCGGCTGGAGCGTGAGCTGGAGCGGCTCTCCGATCTGCTCGCCCGCACCTATCTCGGATAATGTGATGCTCTACGATCTGTCGCTGCACATGGGTTACACCTACGACGCGCCGGCCAGTGGTGCGCGCCACATCCTGCGTATTCTGCCGCTGTCGCTCACCAACCGCCAGCGATTGGTCGCCGGTTCCCTGAAGGTAACGCCGCATCCGGACGAGCAATCGAATTTCACCGATTTCTTCCAGCATCCGGCAACGTCGATCCTGGTGCGCAACCCGCATGAGAAGCTTGATATCCGCATGCAGGCGCGCGTGCAGGTGGAGAGCCAGCCCATCGCCGCCGATTTCTCGCCCTTACTTGCGGAATTGCCTGACGAGATCAATAGCTGCTGGTCGATCGACCCCTCCTCCCCGCATCATTTCCTCGGCAGCAGCCCTCGCCTGCCGGAGACGAGCGAAATCGCCGAATACGGCAGGCAGTGGAAGACGACGAAGCTGACGACGATACAGATCGCCCATGCCGTCTGTGCGCGGATCCACAAGGATTTCGTTTACGACGCGAAGGCGACGACCGTCGACACGACGCCCAAGGAGGCATTCCGCCTGAAGCGCGGCGTGTGCCAGGATTTCTCGCATGTGATGATCATCGCGCTGCGCAGCCTCGGCATTCCGGCCGGCTATGTCAGCGGCTTCCTGCGCACCATCCCGCCGCCCGGCAAGGAACGATTGGAAGGTGCCGACGCCATGCATGCCTGGGTGCGCGTCTGGTGCGGAGAAACCGCCGGCTGGATCGAACTTGACCCCACCAACAACATTCCCGCCGGCACCGACCACATTGTTGTAGCCTATGGCCGCGATTATTCCGATGTTGCACCCGTTATTGGTGTGTTGAAAGGTTATGGTAACCAAAAAACCGTGCAAGCCGTAGATGTTATTCCACTAATATAGTATAAGTCGAAATAAGAATGAGACTAATCCGATGGTTTTTTAAAATTTGAACCACAACTTAAACGTTTGACTAATATTTATAGCCGATAGTCCCGCCAATTATTGAGAACTTCAACTCTCCATCAGGCGGACATGATGATCACCGGTTCGGATATACTTTATATCTTTAAAAGACTGTCGCGTGATAGGGCCGGAAATTTCGGTATTATAACGGCACTTTCCATCCCGGTACTAGCTGTAGCGGGTGGCGTTGCTGTAGATGTCACGAACATGTCGCTGACACGCAGCCAGCTCCAGGAATCGACTGATGCCGCCGCGCTCGCCACTGCAACAGCACTTGTCGACGGTGGTGCGACCACCACGACCGCAAAAGATCTCGGCAACAATTTTGTGCTCGGTCAGATGTCCAACTATCTTGGCGGAGATGCGAACGCCACGAATTCGCTTAAGGCGGGAACTAGCACGACGGTGACGAAGACGACCGATTCCTCCGGGAATACAGGTTATACAGTCGTTGTGAACGCATCCTATTCAATGCCCGTCAACAGCATGACCCGCTTGACCGGCCAGAGTTCGATGAACATTTCCGCGTCAAGCACCTCGACCAGCGGAAAAACTTCCGAAACCCAGAAGAATCCTCTGTCGATGGAGATCGCGCTCGACAAGTCCGGCTCGATGTTGCTGAACACAGAGGTTGTCGACACCACCCAGAAAAGCTGCATCCAATATTATACGGATGGGAATTATCTATATCAGTATCCAAAGGCTAAGAGCCCTTGCTACATCAAAAAGATTGCAGCACTGAAAACAGCAGTCGGCAATCTTTTGGATCAGTTGGATGCGGCCGATCCTAGCTCACAATACGTCCGCACCGCGGCCATTGCCTGGAGCAGCCAAGTCGACAGCTATAGCAACCTCGATTGGGGAACAAAATCGACTCGCACCAACGTCATCAGCGGATTGAATGCTGAGGGCGGCACCGAGTCCAGTGCACCTATGACAATGGCTTACAACAACCTTATGTCGGCGTCCGAGAGTGCCGCACAGGCCAAGAAGAATAACAAGACTTTCCAGAAGTACATCGTCCTGATGACAGATGGAGAAAACAATGACACCAGCTCGGATCAGAAGACGCTGACAACCTGCAATGCCGCAAAGGCCGCCGGTGTCCAAATCTACACCGTTGCCTTCATGGCTCCGGCGCGCGGCCAAACTCTGTTGCAGAATTGCGCATCGGGTTCATCCAACTACTTTGCCGCGCAGCAGATGTCGGATCTGGTTGCGGCCTTCAAGACGATCGCCACGGAAACATCCAAGCAGATGACGCTCCTCACGAAGTGACCTCGTCTGGACCCCACACCAAGCAACCATAAATAGCCATCAAAATAAAAGCCGCGCGAAACGAGTATCGCGCGGCTTTTATTTTTCATCAATTCGCGAATAAGAGCCTGAAACATCATCGGAATCAAGTCTTTTCCCGCGAATGGGAAACGTTTGGCGGCTATTTTCGCATCTGCCCAACTCGCATATTGCAACTGCTTTACATCAGTGCGTAAACTGATAGTGAAACGGAAAGGAAATTTGATTTATTGGGCATAACACTCTGAATATAAATCACAAATGGCGAGAGTTGATAGTATGAATAATTTGACGAAGGCCGATCTCCCCGTTCCCGCCCCGCGCATTTCCCGCCCCGAAATCCTTGCGGAAGAAATCATCGAGCGCCTGACCTATCGCATCGGCAAGGATGCGAAAGTGGCCAAGCCACACGATTGGCTGACGGCAACGATCCTCGTCATTCGCGACCGCGTTATCGACAGATGGATGGAATCCACCCGCCGGGTCTACGAGACCGGCGCCAAGCGCGTATACTATCTATCGCTCGAATTCCTGATCGGCCGCCTGATGCGCGACGCCGTCTCCAATCTCGGCTTGATGGAAGAAATCACCAACGCGCTCTCCTCGCTCGGTGTCGACGTTCGCGTCATCGCCGGGCTCGAGCCGGACGCAGCACTCGGCAATGGAGGCCTCGGCCGCCTCGCCGCCTGTTTCATGGAATCCATGGCGACCGTCGATGTGCCGGCCTACGGCTATGGCATTCGTTACGTGCACGGCCTGTTCCGGCAGCAGATGGCCGATGGCTGGCAGGTGGAACTGCCGGAAACCTGGCTTGCTCACGGCAACCCTTGGGAATTCGAACGCCAGGAAAGCGCCTACGAAATCGGCTTTGGCGGCGCCGTCGAGACGGCAAGCAGCCATGACGACCAACCCCGCTATGTGTGGAAGCCGGCGGAACGCGTTATCGCCGCCGCATTCGACACGCCCGTCGTCGGCTGGCGCGGCAAGCGCGTCAACACGCTGCGTCTCTGGTCGGCACAGCCGATCGATCCGATCCTGCTCGATGCCTTCAACGCGGGCGACCACATCGGCGCGCTGCGCGAAAGCAACAAGGCGGAGAGCCTGACGCGCGTCCTATATCCGGCAGACGGAACCCCCGCCGGCCAGGAGCTGCGCCTGCGCCAGGAATTCTTCTTCTCCTCAGCGTCGCTGCAGGACATTATTCGCCGCCATCTCCAGCAGTATGACGACCTGACCAACCTCGCCGACAAGGTCGCGATCCAGCTGAACGACACGCATCCGGCTGTCTCCGTCGCTGAAATGATGCGCCTGCTAGTCGACGTCCACGGCCTCGAGTTCGACAAGGCCTGGAATATTACCCGCGAGACTTTCGGCTACACGAACCATACGCTGCTGCCGGAAGCGCTCGAAAGCTGGCCGGTGCCGCTGTTTGAACGGCTGCTGCCGCGCCATATGCAGATCATCTACGCCATCAACGCCAAGATTCTGGTCGAAGCCCGCAAGGCCCGCAATTTCAGCGATACGGAAATCCGCTCTATTTCCCTGATCGACGAAAACGGCGACCGGCGCGTGCGCATGGGCAATCTCGCCTTCGTCGGTTCGCATTCGATCAACGGCGTATCGGCGCTGCACACCGACCTGATGAAGGTGACCGTCTTCGCCGACCTGCACAAGCTCTATCCGGATCGCATCAACAACAAGACGAACGGCATCACGCCACGCCGCTGGCTGATGCAGTGCAATCCGGGCCTGACCGGCCTTATCCGCGAAGCCATCGGCGACGATTTCCTCGACGATGCCGAAAAGCTGAAGCCGCTCGACAAATTCGCTCACGACGGCGCCTTCCAGGAGAAGTTTGCCGCGGTCAAACGCGCCAACAAGGTGCAGCTGTCCAATCTCGTTGCGAGCCGGATGGGCATCAAGCTCGATCCGAATGCGATGTTCGACATTCAGATCAAGCGCATCCACGAATACAAGCGCCAGCTTCTCAACATCATCGAGACCGTGGCCCTCTACGATCAGATCCGTTCGCACCCCGAGCTGGACTGGCAACCGCGCGTCAAGCTCTTCGCCGGCAAGGCGGCGCCGAGCTATCACAATGCGAAGCTCATCATCAAGCTGATCAACGATGTCGCCCGCGTCATCAATAATGATCCGTCGGTGCGCGGCCTGCTGAAGGTCGTCTTCGTCCCGAACTACAATGTCTCTCTCGCCGAAGTCATGGTTCCGGCCGCCGATCTCTCCGAGCAGATCTCCACCGCCGGCATGGAAGCTTCCGGCACCGGCAACATGAAATTCGGCCTCAACGGCGCGCTGACCATCGGCACGCTCGATGGCGCCAATGTCGAAATGCGCGACAATGTCGGCGAAGACAATATCGTCATCTTTGGTCTCAAGGCCGATGAAGTCGCCAGCCTGCGTAGCGACGGCCACGATCCCCGCGCCGTCATCGAACGCTCGCGCGAACTCGCCCAGGCGCTTTCCGCCATCGCTTCCGGCGTCTTCTCGCCGGACGATCGCAGCCGCTACGCCAACTTGATCGAGGGCATCTACAGCCACGACTGGTTCATGGTCGCCGCCGATTTCGATGCCTACGCCGCAGCTCAGCGCGAGGTCGATATCCTCTGGGCCAATCCCTCCGAATGGTATGCCAAGACAATCAACAACACTGCTCGCATGGGCTGGTTCTCCTCCGATCGGACGATCCGTCAATATGCCAAGGAAATCTGGAGAGCTGGATGAAAAAGCCGAAGAGACCCGCTGACGGCACAAGCTTGAGGGATATTTCGGCAGACGATATTGCTGCAATTCTCGCAGGCACACATTCCAACCCGTTTGCCGTGCTCGGCGTGCACCGGACGGATGACGGGTTTGTGGCGCGCTGTTTCATTCTCGGTGCGGAAGCCGTGACTGCCCTGGCGCTCGACGGCTCCGTCATCGGCGAACTGGATTGCCTTGATCCGGCGGGTTTCTTTTCCGGCGATGTGAAACTGAGCAAGCAGCAGCCGGTGCGCTATCGCGCCCGGCGCGGCGATGCGGAATGGGCGGTAACCGACCCCTACAGCTTCGGCCCGGTTCTCGGGCCGATGGACGACTATTTCGCCCGTCAGGGCACGCATCTGCGTCTGTTCGACAAGATGGGCGCCCATCCCCTGAAGCACGAAGGCGTCCAGGGCTTCCATTTTGCCGTCTGGGCGCCGAACGCCCAGCGCGTCTCGGTCGTCGGCGATTTCAACAACTGGGATGGCCGCCGGCATGTCATGCGCTACCGATCGGATTCCGGCATCTGGGAGATCTTCGCGCCGGATGTGCCG
This sequence comes from Rhizobium sp. P44RR-XXIV, assembly GCF_001999485.2. Lineage (NCBI taxonomy): Bacteria > Pseudomonadati > Pseudomonadota > Alphaproteobacteria > Hyphomicrobiales > Rhizobiaceae > Rhizobium > Rhizobium sp. P44RR-XXIV. The sequence continues at coordinate 413,801 of NZ_MPVZ02000026.1, forward strand.
GCCGGTGTCGCCTACAAGTTCGAAATACGCGGCAATGACGGCGTCGTGCTGCCGCTCAAGGCCGATCCCTTCGCCCGCCGCAGCGAGCTGCGCCCCAAAACCGCTTCCGTCACGGCAAACGAACTGACCCAGGTCTGGGAGGATGCAGCCCATCGCGAGCATTGGGCAAGCGTCGATCAGCGCCGCCAGCCCATCAGCATCTACGAGGTTCATGCAGCCTCGTGGCAGCGTCGCGACGACGGCTCCATGCTCTCCTGGGACGAACTAGCCTCGCGGCTGATCCCCTACTGCGTCGACATGGGCTTCACCCATATCGAGTTTCTGCCGATCACCGAGCATCCCTATGATCCCTCCTGGGGCTATCAGACCACCGGTCTTTATGCTCCGACAGCCCGCTTCGGCGAACCGGAGGGTTTTGCCCGCTTCGTCAACGGCTGCCACAAAGTCGGCATCGGCGTCATTCTCGATTGGGTGCCGGCGCATTTCCCAACCGACGAGCACGGCCTGCGCTGGTTCGACGGCACCGCCCTCTATGAGCACGAAGACCCGCGCAAGGGCTTTCACCCCGACTGGAATACGGCGATCTATAATTTCGGCCGTACCGAGGTCCTCTCCTATCTGGAGAACAATGCACTCTTCTGGGCAGAAAAATACCACTTGGACGGTTTACGCGTCGATGCCGTCGCCTCCATGCTCTACCTCGATTATTCCCGCAAGCACGGCGAATGGATCCCCAACGAATATGGCGGCAACGAGAACCTCGAAGCTGTCCGCTTCCTCCAGTCGATGAACACGAGGGTCTATGGTGCTCATCCGGGCGTGATGACCATCGCCGAGGAATCCACCTCCTGGCCGAAAGTCTCGCAGCCCGTTCACGAAGGCGGCCTCGGCTTCGGCTTCAAGTGGAATATGGGCTTCATGCATGACACGCTGAGCTATCTCTCCCGCGAGGCCGTGCACCGCAAGTATCATCACAACGAGCTGACCTTCGGCCTGATCTACGCCTTCTCGGAAAACTTCGTGCTGCCGCTCTCCCATGACGAAGTGGTGCATGGCAAAGGATCGCTGATCGCCAAGATGGCCGGCGACGACTGGCAGAAGTTCGCCAATCTGCGTGCCTATTATGCCTTCATGTGGGGCTATCCCGGCAAGAAGCTGCTGTTCATGGGCCAGGAATTCGCGCAGTGGAGCGAATGGAGCGAAGAGCGCGCGCTGGACTGGAACCTGCTGCAATATCGCATGCATGAGGGCATGCGGCGCCTCGTGCGCGATCTCAACTTTACCTATCGCAGCAAGGCGGCCTTGCATGCGCGTGACTGCGAAGGTGAGGGCTTCGAGTGGCTCGTCGTCGACGATTTTGAAAATTCGGTCTTTGCCTGGCTGCGCAAGACGCCCGGTGAAAAACCGATTGCGGTCATCACCAATTTTACGCCAGTCTACCGTGAGAATTATACGTTGCGCTTGCCAGCTGAGGGGCGGTGGCGTGAAATACTGAATACCGATGCCGACATTTATGGCGGTAGCGGCAAGGGGAACGGCGGGCGTGTACAGGCCGTTAATGCAGGTGGAGGCATACAAGCGACAATAACGCTGCCTCCGTTGGCAACCATCATGCTCGAACCGGAATTTTGAGATCATTACGGACAGGGAGGAATAAAATGGTAGAAAAACGTTTCCAGCCGCTGGCACGCGACGCCATGGCCTACGTTCTTGCCGGGGGCCGAGGCAGCCGACTGAAGGAACTCACCGACCGCCGCGCCAAGCCGGCCGTCTATTTCGGCGGCAAGACCCGCATTATCGATTTCGCCCTCTCCAACGCACTCAATTCCGGTATCCGCCGCATCGGTGTCGCCACCCAGTACAAGGCGCACTCGCTGATCCGCCACATGCAGCGCGGCTGGAACTTCTTCCGCCCTGAGCGAAACGAAAGTTTCGATATCCTGCCGGCCTCGCAGCGCGTGTCGGAAACGCAATGGTATGAAGGCACCGCCGACGCCGTCTACCAGAACATCGACATCATCGAGCCCTATGGCCCGGAATACATGGTCATCCTCGCCGGCGACCACATCTACAAGATGGACTATGAGTGGATGCTGCAGCAGCACGTCGATTCCGGCGCGCAGGTCACCATCGGCTGCCTTGAAGTGCCGCGCATGGAAGCGGTCGGCTTCGGCGTCATGCATGTCAACGAGAAGGACGAAATCATCGATTTTGTCGAGAAGCCCGCTGATCCGCCCGGCATTCCCGGCAATCCGGATTTCGCGCTTGCCTCGATGGGCATCTATGTCTTCCACACCAAGTTCCTGATCGAATGCCTGAAGCGCGACGCAGCCGATCCGAATTCCAGCCGCGACTTCGGCAAGGACATCATCCCCTACATCGTCAAGAACGGCAAAGCCGTCGCGCACCGCTTCACGCAGTCCTGCGTCCGCTCGGATTTCGAGCGCGAGGCCTATTGGCGCGATGTCGGCACGATCGATGCCTACTGGCAGGCCAATATCGACCTGACCGCCGTGGTGCCCGAGCTCGACATCTACGACAAGTCCTGGCCGATCTGGACCTATGCGGAAATCAGCCCGCCGGCCAAGTTCGTTCATGACGACGAAGACCGTCGCGGTTCGGCTGTCTCCTCCGTCGTTGCCGGCGACTGCATCATTTCAGGCGCCAGCCTCTACAACAGCCTGCTGTTCACCGGCGTGCGCGCCAATTCCTACTCCAAGCTGGAGGGAGCCGTCGTGCTGCCGAGCGTCAAGGTCGGACGGCGCGCGCAGCTTAAGAACGTCGTCATCGACCATGGTGTCACCATTCCGGAGGGGCTGATCGTCGGCGAGGATCCGGAACTCGACGCCAAGCGCTGGCGCCGCACGGAAAGTGGCATCTGCCTGATCACGCAATCGATGATCGACAAGCTGGATTTGTAGCATATGAAGGTCCTCTCGGTTTCGTCCGAAGTCTTCCCTCTGATCAAGACAGGGGGGCTGGCCGATGTGGCCGGCGCCCTGCCCATCGCGCTGAAACCCTTCGGCGTCGAGACCAGGACCCTCATCCCAGGTTACCCGGCAGTCTTGAAGACGATCCGCGACCCTGTGATCCGTTTCGAATTCGCGGATCTGCTCGGCGAAAAGGCAACCGTACTGGAAGTCGAGCACGCCGGCATTTCCTTCCTCGTTCTGGATGCGCCGGCCTATTACAATCGCACCGGCGGACCCTATGTCGATGCGATGGGCAAGGATTATCCCGACAACTGGCGGCGTTTTGCCGCCTTGTCTTTGGCCGCTGCGGAAATCGCCGCCGGCCACCTGCCCGGCTGGCAGCCCGATCTGGTGCATGCGCATGACTGGCAGTCGGCCATGGTGCCGGTCTACATGCGCTACTCTGCGACGCCGGAGCTGCCGAGCGTCCTCACCATCCACAACATTGCCTTCCAGGGCCAGTTCGGCCCCGATATCTTTCCCGGCCTGCGCCTGCCCGCGCACGCCTTTTCCATGGAAGGCGTCGAATATTATGGCGATGTCGGCTTTCTGAAGGGCGGTTTGCAGACGGCCCATGCGCTCACAACCGTCAGCCCGTCCTATGCCGAGGAGATCCTGACCCCGGAATTCGGCATGGGCCTCGAAGGCGTCATCGCCAGCCGGGCAAGCAGCCTGCACGGCATCGTCAACGGCATCGATGACGATGTCTGGAATCCAGCGACCGATCCGATGATCGCGCAGACCTATAGCGCCGCAACGCTGAAGGACCGCATCGTCAACCGCCAGCGGGTGACTGAACATTTCGGACTTGATAGCGATGACGGACCGATCTTCTGCGTCGTCAGCCGCCTCACCTGGCAAAAGGGCATGGACCTCCTGGCCGGGATTGCCGGCGAGATCGTCCAGATGGGCGGCAAGCTTGCCATACTGGGTGCCGGCGACGCTGCGCTGGAAGGTGCGCTATTTGCCGCAGCCGGCCGCCATCGCGGCCGCATCGGTGTGTCGGCCGGCTATAACGAGCCGATGTCACATCTGATGCAGGCCGGCTGCGACGCGATTATCATCCCCTCGCGCTTCGAACCCTGTGGCCTCACGCAGCTTTATGGCTTACGCTATGGCTGCTTGCCGATCGTAGCCCGCACGGGCGGCCTCAATGATACCATTGTCGATGCCAACCACGCCGCGCTGCAGGCCAAGGTCGCAACCGGCATTCAGTTTTCGCCCGTCACCGCCGAGGGGCTGCTACAGGCAATGCGCCGAGCCATGCATCTTTTCCAGGATCGAAAGGTCTGGACGCAGATGCAAAAGCAGGGCATGAAATCCGACGTATCCTGGGGCAGGAGCGCAGAACGCTACGCCGCTCTCTACTCCAGTCTAGTCTCGAGAGGCGCTTAACCCGATGATTAAAACCGTATCCACCACCCCCTACGCGGATCAGAAACCCGGTACTTCCGGCCTGCGAAAGAAGGTTCCCGAATTCCAGCAGCCGAATTATGCGGAAAACTTCATCCAGTCGATTTTCGATTCGCTCGAAGGTTATCAGGGCAAGACCCTGGTCATCGGCGGCGACGGTCGTTACTACAATCGCGATGTCATCCAGAAGGCCATCAAGATGGCCGCCGCGAATGGCTTCGGCAAGGTGATGGTCGGCAAGGGCGGCATCCTCTCGACGCCCGCAGCCTCGAACATCATCCGTAAATACAAGGCTTTCGGCGGCATCATCCTGTCGGCCAGCCACAATCCCGGCGGCCCGACCGAAGACTTCGGCATCAAGTACAATATCGGCAATGGCGGTCCGGCTCCGGAAAAGATCACGGATGCCATCTTCGAACGCTCCAAGGTCATCGACAGCTATAAGATCGCCGATTTCCCGGACATCAATCTCGACCGCATCGCGCGCGAAGATGTCGGCGGCATGATCGTTTCGGTCATCGATCCCGTCGAAGACTATGCGTCCCTGATGGAAGAGCTGTTTGATTTCGGCGCCATCCGCAACCTGATCAGCCTCGGCTTCCGCCTCAACTTCGATGCGATGAGCGCCGTCACAGGCCCTTACGCCAAGGAAATCTTCGAGATCCGCCTCGGGGCGCCCGACGGCTCCGTGCGCAACTTCCTGCCGCTGCCCGACTTCGGCGGCCACCACCCCGATCCCAATCTCGTCTACTGCAAGGAGCTTTACGACGAGATGATGGGTGACGATGCGCCCGATTTCGGCGCGGCATCCGACGGCGACGGCGACCGCAACCTGATCATCGGCAAAGGCATCTACGTCACGCCGTCGGACAGTCTGGCGATTCTGGCCGCCAACGCCAACCTGGCGCCCGGCTATTCGCACGGCATCGCCGGCATTGCCCGCTCCATGCCGACCAGCGGCGCTGCCGACCGCGTCGCCGAAAAGCGCGGCATCGGCATGTACGAGACGCCGACCGGCTGGAAATTCTTCGGCAACCTGCTCGATGCCGGCATGGCGACGATCTGCGGCGAAGAAAGCTCCGGCACGGGCTCGAACCACGTCCGCGAAAAGGACGGCCTCTGGGCCGTGCTGCTCTGGCTCAACATTCTCGCAGTACGTGGCGAAAGCGTGATCGACATCGTCACGCAGCATTGGGCCACCTACGGCCGCAACTATTATTCCCGCCACGACTATGAAGGCGTCGACACCGATGCCGCCAACGGCCTGATTGCGGCGCTGCGCGAAAAGCTGCCGACGCTGCCGGGCACGAAATTTGGCGATCTCACCGTTTCCGCCGCCGATGACTTCGCCTATCACGATCCGGTCGACAAATCCGTCAGCCAGCATCAGGGGATCCGCATCCTGTTCGAAGGCGGCTCCCGCGTCGTCTTCCGCCTCTCCGGCACCGGCACGACGGGCGCGACGTTGCGCGTCTACATCGAGCGCTACGAACCCGATTCCACCCGCCACAATATCGAGACACAGGAAGCGCTTGCCGATCTCATCACCGCAGCCCAGGCTATCGCCGATATCAAGGGCCGCACCGGCCGCGCGGAACCAACAGTTATTACCTGAACCATGGCCTAAGCCCCTTCTTCGCGCATATGCGGGGAGAAGGTGGCCGGTCGCTTCCGAACGACGGGAGGTAGCGACTGGTCGGATGAGGGGCATTATCGAATTTGCCGTGACCGCAGAGCTTTGCAGGACGCTCGGCCCCCGACCTAACCCTCTCCCAACTGGGGAGAGGAAATCATCCCCAGCCATCCGGAAAGCCCGAGCATGTCAGAGCCGACGATCCGCTCCCTAGGCGCTACTCTCACCGACACGGGCGTCGAATTTGCCGTCTGGTCGCGGAATGCCGAGCGGATCGAGCTTTGCGTGTTCGATGCGGAGGGCAAGAAGGAAGTCGTGCGATTGCCATTGGTCCGCGATGGCGATGAGCATCGTGTCTTCGTCAAGCACGCCAAGCAAGGCATGCGTTATGGCCTGCGCGCCCATGGTACTTACGACCCTGATCGCGGCCTGTGGTTCGACCCTTCGAAACTGCTGATCGACCCCTACGCCCGGGAGATCGACCGACCCTTCCAATATGATCCACGCCTGGGAATAGTCGGCGAAGATACGCGCGATCTCATGCCGAAAGCGATCGTCTCGCGCGATGTCACCGTTGCCCCCGCCAAGCCGTTGTTTCAGGCGGGAGGGCTGATCTATGAGATCGCCGTCAGGCCCTTCACCATGCTGCACCCGGATGTGCCGGCGAAGCAGCGTGGCACGCTCGGCGCCCTCGCCCATCCCGCCATTATCGCCCACCTCAAGCGCCTGCGGGTGAATGCCGTCGAACTGATGCCGATCACCGCCTGGATTGACGAACGTCACCTGCCGCCGCTCGGCCTTACCAATGGCTGGGGCTATAATCCCGTTGGCTTCATGGCGCTCGACCCACGCCTCGTGCCCGGCGGCATCAAGGAATTACGCGAGACGGTCGCGGCCCTTCACGCCGAAGGGATCGCCGTCATCCTCGATCTCGTCTTCAACCACACCGGCGAGAGCGACCGCCAGGGGCCGACCCTGTCGCTGCGCGGCCTCGACAATCCCACCTATTTCCGCAGCCTGCCGGATCAACCCGGCACGCTGGTCAACGATACCGGCACCGGCAACACCGTGGCCTGCGACCAGCCGGCGACGCGCAGGCTGATCATCGACAGCCTGCGCCATTTCGTCCAACACGCTGGTATCGACGGTTTCCGTTTCGACCTCGCCCCTGTGATCGGGCGCGGCAGCAAGGGGTTCGACCCCGAGAGCGTCACGCTGCGCACCATGCTGTCGGATGAGGTGCTGCAGGATCGCATCCTCATCGCCGAACCCTGGGACATCGGTCCCGGCGGCTATCAACTGGGGAATTTTCCGGCGCCCTTTCTCGAATGGAACGACCGCGCTCGCGACGACCTGCGCCGCTTCTGGCGCAACGACATCAGGATCGGCGATCTCGCGACCATCCTTGCTGGCTCTTCTTCCATCTTCGGTCGTGACGGCCGCACGCAGACGCGCAGCGTTAACTTCCTCGCCGCCCATGACGGCTTCACGCTGATGGACATCGTCTCCTACGCCGGCAAGCACAATGAGGCCAATGGCGAGAACAATCGCGACGGCCACAACGAGAATTTCTCCTGGAACAATGGTGTCGAAGGCAAGACGGACGACCAGGCCATCCAGAACAGGCGTCGCGCCGACATCAAAGCCATGCTTTCGACGCTCTTTGCCACGCGCGGCACGATCATGCTGACCTCAGGTGACGAAGGCGGCCGTACCCAGCAAGGCAACAACAACGCCTATTGTCAGGACAATGCCATCACCTGGATGGACTGGAAGACGCTGGACGATGAGTTGATCGCTCATACCGCGTGGCTTGCCGGCCTGCGCCGCCGTTTCAGCGCCTTCAGTGATATGGATTTCTTCAAGGGAGACGGCGATGTGGTCTGGTTTTCGGCCGCAGGTACGCCAATGACCGTGCCGGACTGGGACGCCCCGGCGGCGGGCGTGCTCGGCATGGCCATCGAGACGCAAGATCTCGATGCCGGTCGATCGGCACGCCTTGCCATGCTGTTCAATCGAACCCCCGATGAGCTCCACGCCACTCTGCCGCCATCCGAAAAAGGCGGCTGGTCGCAACTGACGACGGCAGGCGAAACCACGGCGGCCGAGCAGCTCACGATCCCCGCCCGCTTCGTCAGTTTCTTCGTCGAATCCTGACGCCGGTTGCACTTTCCGTCCCAATTCGCCAGAAAGGGCCAATGGCCCTTTAGATGGACGAGGATGGAATGCCCGGCGATACCTCACTTGTTGAGATCATGAAATGTGTGGGAACGGAGATTGGTGTCTCCGATTGGATCGAAGTCGACCAGACGATGATCGACACCTTCGCCGATGCGACGCACGACCACCAGTTCATCCATGTCGATCCGGAACGCGCCAAGGCGGAAACGCCCTATGGGGGCACCATCGCCCACGGCTTTCTGACACTTTCACTGCTCTCGGCGATGAACTACAGCGCCCTGCCCAGGATTCGTGAGCAGATCATGGGCATCAATTACGGCTTCGAAAAAATCCGCTTCATGTCGCCGGTCAAGTGCGGCGCACGTGTGCGCGGCCGCTTCAACCTCGCCGAAACACGGCTTCGCGGCGCCAATATGCTGATGCTGACCTATGACGTGACGGTCGAAATCGAGAACGAGCGCAAGCCGGCACTGACTGCGACATGGACGACCATATCGCAGTTCGATCCGAAGGATCGGCCCGAGGAATCTTAAAACCGTTGCAAGAGCCGGGTGGTTCTTCGGATCAGAAGAGCAATTGCTTTTATAAGAATGATAGCGCCGCAGAATTCCAACTTGATCTTCAGATCATATGAAAAATGCGATCCGCTGAAAAATAGCTCGCTCACCACAGAGTCGATATTTGGGCTGAGTGTCCCATCGAAGAGATGGTAAGCAACGTGAAGAATCGCCGTAATTAATATCTGACTGGCAGTCAGAAAAAACATGAATTTCAGAACCCTGTCGAAAGAAAGAGCTTCTCGCCAAGAGAATTCTGAGTTTTCTGTCTTTCCGAAACCGCTTTCAGCAGATCCCGTGCCCGTCCACGACTTGGAATCAACTTCAAGGCCGTCTTTGTCAGAGCCCATGGGCATGACCTTTGTGTCGCGCGTCCCAGTGCGCTGGTTGAAGGCGAGTATTCTGACCTCGCCGATACAACCACTATGCGACCGAAACTGATGGCAAACAAGATCGATTGCCATCAGCCGTGGTTGTCATGCCTTGACCCGATTTTGCGTTGGCTCTACCCGCGAAGGCCAGTCGAGCCTAAAGACCCGCATCCTCCGCGGCTTCGCTCAGAAAGCCGAAGGCATAATCGGAAAACGAGCGCCAGACCTCGACGCGGAAGGTTTCCGCATCGAGACGCAGGATCACGACTTCGACCTTGCCGAGCAGTGTGCGCGAGCAGGCGCCGACCGGAAAGGCCTCAAGCGAAAGATCCTGCGGGCAGCCGCCCGAGATCGTTGCCTCGGCTCCGGGACCGGAGACGATAATAGCGGTGTTGCGATGCGAGACATCGGTCGCCGAATGCAACACACCGGCCGCTGCCGCAAGACCGACCAGATCCGCGCCATTCTCATCGATGATGAGCCATTCATCCGGGCCGAGCCAGAGCGCATGACGCCCGTTGGCGCTGGCCGAAGTCTTCGGCCGGTTCGGCACCTGCAGGCCGAGTGCCTGCGAAAGGCCGCCGATAGAATCGGTCGGCGCGCGCAGCGCAATGCGGCTTGCGGGTGCTGCCGGCGTCAGGCGCACGGTGGAAGAACCGCCATGGCGGCCGGCGAGCGGCAGTTTACGGGCAGCGATATCAGCCATTGATCCGGCCTCCTTCCTTGTCAAAGAACACCAGATCCGTCACCTCGACTGATATCGTCTTGTCCGGCATCGGCACATAGAGCGTCTTGCCCATGCGCTCGCGACCGCCGGCGACCAAAGCGAAGGCGATGGATCGGCCTAGATTTTCGGACCAGTAGGCCGAAGTGACATGGCCGAGCATGGTCATCGGCTTCTGCTCGTTCGGATCGGCGACGATCTGCGCGCCTTCCTCCAGCACCACCTTCGGGTCCCGCGTGACGAGACCGACGAGCTGCTTGCGGCCTTCCTTGATGAGATCGGGCCGCTTCAAGCCGCGAATGCCGACGAAATCGGTCTTCTTCTTGGAAACCGCCCAGGAAAGACCGGCATCATCTGGCGTCACGGTGCCGTCCGTATCCTGGCCGACGATGATGTAGCCCTTCTCCGCGCGCAGCACATGCATGGTCTCAGTGCCGTAGGCGCAAGCGCCCAGCGGCTCGGCCCGGGCCCAGACGGCTTCGAGGACGGACTGGCCATAATCGGCCGGCACGTTGATTTCGTAGCCGACTTCACCGGTGAAGGAGACGCGGAACAGCCGGGCCGGCACGCCGCAGACCTTGCATTCGGCCACGCTCATATGCGGGAAGGCCTCGTTGGAAAGATCCTGCCCCTCGACCAGCGGCTCGATGATTTCGCGCGCCTTCGGACCCTGCACGGCGATGACGGCCCATTGCTCGGTCGTCGAGGTCAGCCACACCTTCAGATGCGGGAATTCGGTCTGGAGATAATCTTCCATATGATGCAGCACGCGCGGCGCACCGCCGGTCGTAGTGGTCACATGGAAGCGGTCGTCGGCCAGACGTCCGACGACGCCGTCGTCATAAACGAAGCCATCCTCGCGGGTCATGATGCCGTAGCGGCAGCGGCCGGGCTTCAGCGTATCCCAGGCATTGGTATAGAGCAGGTTCAGGAACTCGGCCGCATCCGGTCCGACAACCTCGATCTTGCCGAGCGTCGAGGCATCAAATACGCCGGCAACCTCGCGGGCCGTGCGGCACTCGCGATTGACGGCCTCATGCATGGTCTCGCCGGCGCGAGGGTAGAACCAGGCGCGCTTCCAGTTGCCGACATCCTCGAAGATTGCGCCATGCGCCTCTTCCCAGGCATGCATCGGCGTCTTGCGGGCGGGATCGAAAAGCGATCCGCGCGAATGGCTGATCAGCGTGCCATAGGTGACAGGCGTATAGGGCGCGCGGAAAGTGGTGAGGCCGACCTGCGGAATATCCTTGCCCAGCATTTCGGCGGCGATTGCCAGCCCGTGCATGTTGGAAAGCTTGCCCTGATCGGAGGCCATGCCGTTGGTGGTGAAGCGCTTGATATGCTCGATGGAATGCATGCCCTCGCGCACCGCAAGACGGATATCCTTGGCGCAGACATCGTGCTGGAAATCGACGAACGCCTTGGCATTCGTGTCCGGCCCGGCACCTTCGGCAGCACCGATCATGCCACCGGTCCATTCGAAAGCCTGCTCTGCCTGAAGCTGGATCTTCTCACCGCCATTGGTGCTGCCGGTGGCCCGTGCCATCAGCTCGCCGGCCGCCAGCGATTCTTCGATTGCCGCCTGCAGCCCGTCCGTGCCGTTGCATGCTCCAACGGAAAGGCAATCCTGAACATAGGTGCCAGGCAGGAAGCGCTGCTTCTCCGCATCGAATTTCAACTTGCCGCGCGACTGCGAGAACAGATGCACCGACGGCGTCCAGCCTGACGACACCAGCAGCGCGTCGATCGCAATCTTGCGGGTGGCGGAGCTGCCATTGCGCGAAACCGTCATGGAGGAGACGCGGAGCTTGCCTGAGGTGTCGACCACGGCGTAATCGGCCATCACCTCGATGCCGAGCCGCTTTGCCTCGGCCAGCACAGCCTCGCCCGGGCGGGCACGACTATCGACGATGGCGACGACGGAGACACCGGCGCGCTTCAGATCGAAGGCGGCTTCATAGGCGGAATCATGCGCGGTATAAACGCCGATCTTCGCACCGACGGCGACGCCGTAATGGTTGAGATAGGCGCGCGCGGCCGACGCCAGCATGATGCCGGGCCGGTCATTGTTCGGAAACACCATGTGGCGCTCGATGGCGCCGGTCGCCAGGATCGCCCGCTTGGCACGCACCTGCCACAGGCGTTCTCGCGGCAGATTGCGGCCGGGCCTTGCAAGATGATCGGTCACCCGCTCGGCAAGGCCGAAGAAATTGTGGTTGTAATAACCGAAGGCGGTCGTGCGGGTCAGCACCTCGACATTCGGCATGGCCTTGAGCCTGGCGACGATCCCTTGCGCCCAGACGTAGCCCTCGACGCCATCGATCTTGACGCCGGTGTCGAAGCGCAGTGCGCCGCCGGCTTCCGCCTGCTCGTCGCAGAGGATGACCTTCGCACCAGTTTCGGCAGCGGCCAATGCCGCCGACAGGCCGGAAATGCCGGCGCCGACAACGAGCACATCGCAATGCGCATAGCGGCTGGCATAGTGATCCGGATCCTCTTCCGTCGGCGCGACACCGAGGCCGGCCGCACGACGGATCAGGGGTTCATAGATATGCTTCCAGGCCGCTTTCGGCCACATGAAGGTCTTGTAGTAGAAGCCGGCAGCAAAGAAAGGCGAGGCAAGATTGTTGACGCCGCCGACATCGAAGGCGAGCGACGGCCAGCGGTTCTGCGACTGCGCTTTCATGCCATCGAAGACTTCCTGCACGCTGGCACGCACATTCGGCTGGCGCCGCGCAGCATCGCGGGAAATATCAAGCAGCGCATTCGGCTCTTCGGCTCCGGCCGAAAGAATACCGCGTGGACGGTGATACTTGAACGAGCGGCCGACGAGATGAACGCCATTGGCAAGCAGGGCGGAGGCGACGGTATCGCCTTCGAGCGCCGTGTAGCTTTTGCCGTCGAAGGTGAAGCGGGCGGTTCTGGCGGGCGTCAGACGACCCTTGCCCGCAATACGATTGGCGCCGCTCATTCAGCAAATCCCTCTTTTTGTGCCGTCTGTTCTTGTTCGTTCTGTTGCTGGACCGCCGGCTTGGACGTGCCAGGCTTCAGCGAAGCCGGATCCGGCTTCGGCTCACCGGCCTTGTAGGTGCGGTAGAAATGGTCGCTCACGGTGTCGCGCGCCGCATTGAAGAAGCGGCCGCAGCCATGGATGTGCCGCCAGCGTTCGAAGATCAGACCCTTCGGATTGTCGCGCAGGAAGAAATATTCCTCGAATTCTTCGTCCGAGATCCCGGCGATATTGGCCGGCCGCACGATATGCGCGTCGCCGGCGTTGCGGAATTCGAGTTCCGAACGCTCTTCCTCACAATAGGGGCAGTAAATCAGCAGCATCGTTTTCTACCTGTGTTAAAGCTCGGAGCCCGAAAGGCTTGTACCGGGAGGCTGTGCGCAGAGCCGCCGTCCCATGATGACGAAAGGCGTTATGCGCTTCAGCAGTACTTCCAGCGAACCATAGGGTTTCAGCACGTAGGTCATTCCCAGATTGGCCATGCTCATTCCGAACAGATCCGTATCCAGCGCGAATGCCCTTGGCACTTCCGGCGTCTGCTTCGGCAAGAAATAAACCACCGGTTTGTTCAGCACCTTGGCACACAGAAGCGCTCCGCTGTCGGCCACGAAGGGCCATTCCGTCTCGTTCTGCGCCTTATGGATCACCTGCATGCGAAAATCGTTCACCCCTGGCAAGAGATCGCTGACTTCGGTCGCGACCGTTCCTGCCGGAAGCGAAAGCCCCGCTGCAAGAGCGATCCCGACCGCCGCCTGCATCAATGCGCCACGGCGGCAGCCGCGGCCTCGTCGATCAGGCGACCGGTGCGGAAGCGATCCAGATTGAGCCCGGCATTGAACTTGTGCGGCTCGTCGCGGGCGATGAGGTGCGCAAAGAGATTTGCCGAACCGGGCGTTGCCTTAAACCCGCCCGTGCCCCAGCCGCAGTTGACGTAGAGCCCCGGCACCGGCGTCTTCGACTGGATGGCCGAACGATCCGGCGTATTGTCGACGATGCCGCCCCAGGAGCGCATCATCTTCACGCGGCGGAACATCGGGAAAAGCTCGCAGATGGCATCCAGCGTATGGGTGATGATCTGCAACCCGCCCGTCTGGCTGTAGGAATTATACTGGTCCGTGCCGGCGCCGATGACGAGCTCGCCCTTGTCGGACTGCGAGATATAGGCGTGCACCGTGTTCGACATGACGACGCAGGGGAAGATCGGCTTCAGCGGCTCAGACACCAGCGCCTGCAGTGGGCTCGACTGCAGCGGCACGCGCACGCCGGCCATCTGCATGACCACCGTGGTGTGGCCGGCGGCCGAAACGCCGACCTTCTTCGCACCAATGAAGCCCTTGCTTGTGTCGACGCCGGTCACGCGGCCATCCGGCCCGCGGCGAATACCGGTCACTTCGCAATTCTGGATGATGTGCACGCCGCGATCGGCCGCCGCACGGGCAAAGCCCCAGGCGACGGCATCATGCCGGGCCGTACCGCCACGGCGCTGCAAGGCAGCGCCATTGATCGGATAACGGGCCGTCTTGGAGATATCGAGCGGCGGACAAAAGGCTTTCGCCTGTTCCGGCGTCAGCCATTCATTGTCGATGCCGTAGAGACGGTTGGCATGGATATGCCGCTTGAAGGACTGCTGATCATGCACATTGTGCGACAGCATCATCACGCGCGCGGCGAGTACATGACGTTGTAATTGAGATCCTGAGACAGCCCCTCCCAGAGCTTCATCGAATGCTCGTAGATGTGCATGCTCTCTTCATAGAGATAGTTCGAGCGAATGATCGTGGTGTTGCGGCCGGTATTGCCGCCGCCGAGCCAGCCCTTTTCGATCACGGCAATATTGGTGATGCCATGCTCCTTGGCGAGATAGTAGGCCGCGCCCAGGCCATGACCGCCGGCGCCGACGATGATGACGTCATACTCCTTGCGCGGCTCCGGCGAGGTCCATTGGGCCTCCCAGCCCTTGTGAGCCCGCATCGCTTCCCTTGCCACGGCAAAAACCGAGTATTTACGCATTCGCCCTCAACTCCTTCAGGCATGACGCCCTTTTATGGCTCATACAGATCGCAAATCAAAAACCGACACAACGGCTCTTTTGCGACGCATTCAGGACCGTCTTTCGACACGGTCAAAAAGAATGGGCGAACAACAACGTCAAGTCATCTGCGGAGTCTGCGCCGATATGGCCGAATTCATGCCCGTTGGGGAACAAACCACATTGTTGCGTCACGCGTAAAAAGAAGACAGGCGCCAAACAAATAAAACGAGGTCATCAAAATTAGCATAATCAATTCGAAAACCGTTCCCTCAGCGTGACCTCTAATAGCGAGTACGCCGAAGCCGAAACCAATGATAAATATCATAGCGAATTGCCCGCCAAGTGTCACCCAACGCGCCCAGTTCGCCCGTTTACGGACAACCAGCCAAACCCAAAAGATTTGGATGCAAAGAATCGCAATCTGTAAAATCGTGAAGGCCAATGGTGCTTCGGCAAGACGACTGGCCGTCCTATCCCAGTTCACCCCTTGATTTATCAAAACAACCGCTATTCCAGCATATGTGAGGCGTCCGTAATATCGAACGCTCGTCGGCATCGTCTGATCGCTCATAATCCCCAGTCCATCCTACTTGCGCTGCAGGTGACAAACCTTCACCCGGCCACCACGGCCGTCGCTGCGCCAGACACATCCTGGCTTCTGCGGCTTATGGTTGTAAAGATAAATTTGCGCGCGATGCTTGCTGTCAAAAGTCTGGTGCGAAAAATCATGACCACCGACCCGGACATTCCTGCCGAAATGCACTTCACCTGATGCAGCAAGCCCAGGAGTAGCGGCAAGAGCGACGACGAAAGCAAGCATGAGTGCGGCACCGAGTCTTCTGGTGGCCACCAAGCCGTGAGATTTCATAAAAATAACTCCCCTTTGCACCATCCGACTACAGCAATCGGGCAATTGCCGTGGCAGGCAAATGAATGTGATCCAGAATCATCGCACAGGCATGTCGATGTCGCAAAACACCGCAAATTACATTCTCATGCCAGAACCATCATGAAGTGGCGATGGCTTTATCGGGCCAATTCAGCCCTCGACAAGCCGCTTTTTCCCCGGCAAACTCACGATCTGGCTAGACTTTGACAAACCGATCTGCTATCCCGCCTAACCAATCGCAAGGCTACGGCTGCGCGAACGTTATTTTTTTGCCTCCAGGCGCCGCCGTCGCCGTTGGTAACAACAAACCAAAGGAACGTGATTCTCGTGCAGGTACTTGTCCGCGATAACAATGTTGACCAGGCTCTCCGCGCTCTCAAGAAGAAGATGCAGCGCGAAGGTATTTTCCGCGAAATGAAGATGCGCGATTATTACGAGAAGCCGTCGCAGAAGCGTGCTCGCGAAAAGGCCGAAGCTGTTCGTCGCGTTCGCAAGCTTGCCCGCAAGCGTGCTCAGCGCGAAGGCTTGGTTGCCAAGTAATCGCCGTTTTTTGGACGTTTTCAGATGTATGTGTGGCGGGGGCGAGTCGTTCGCCGCCGCCTTTTTGATTTATTCTCTGCGCAAATCGGATTAAATCAGAACAGACTGATATGACGCATGGGGAAAGCGAACCCGATAATGGCAATGACGACTTTCGTACAGTTCCGCACTTCGAGCCTCTCCTCCCGTGTTTCGAAGCGCGCCGCGGCTCTGCCGGCTTTGGCAATTCTTGCCGCAATCAGCCTTTCCGGCTGCCAGACCGCCTCAACCGATAGCGTCATACGCATCGACAAGGCGCAGGGCTCCTCGGAAAATATTGCTTCGCTGACCTCGGTCATCAACGCCAATCCCCAGGATCCGGAAGGCTATAACGTACGCGGCACCGCTTACGGCCGCGGCGGTGATTTCAACCGCGCTCTTGGGGACTTCAATCAGGCGATCCAGCTCAATCCGAAGTTCTATCAGGCTTACGCCAACCGCGCGCTCATCTACCGCAACATGGGCAAGCTGCCGGAAGCGGTCGCTGACTATAATGCAGCGCTGCAGATCAACGGCAATTACGATGTCGCCTATATCGGCCGTGGCAATCTCTATCGTCAGGCAGGCCGCGACAACGACGCCTTCAACGACTATTCCAAGGCCATCAGCCTGGGAACGACGGACGGCCGAGCCTATAATGGCCGCGGCGTGATCTTCCAGAAGCGCAATCAACAGGACAAGGCGATCGACGATTTCTCCAAGGCAATCTCGCTGTCGCCGAACTCGCCGGAGCCCTACAACAGCCGCGGCATTTCCTATCTCGCGCAGAATGACGACGACAACGCCTTCGCCGATTTCAACCATGCCATCGATCTGAACAACAAGGTCGCCGAATCCTGGGCAAACCAGGCCTTCGTCTACGAGCGCAAGGGTGACAAGGCGAAAGCCCGCCGCTCTTACCAGCACGCGGTCAATCTCGATCCCAACTACCAGCCAGCCAGAGACGGCCTGGCGCGCGTAGGCGCCGGCGCCTGATACAGGTCGCACCACAATAGGACATTCGGCCGCCGGCGATGCTTCGCCCGGCGGCTTTTCTTTGCGCCGATGAACGCCTAGTCTTGAGGCACCCCTTCCGAACGAGACAGCGATATGCCCTCCCCCCACAAAGTCATCGTCATCGGCGCCGGAATCATCGGCGCTTCCATCGCCTGGCACCTCCAGCGCAAGGGTGCTGAAGTCACGGTGATTGCCGAGAAGATCGGCGGCGTGGCGACACCCAATTCTTTCGCCTGGATCAATGCGAGCTGGGGTAACCCGGAGTTCTATTTCCGGCTCAGGCATCGCTCCATGGCCGAATGGTCGCGACTGGCGGTGGAGCTGCCGGGCCTGCCGCTGTCCTGGTGCGGCGGATTGAGCTGGGATCTCCCCGAGGTGGAGCTGGACGCCTATGCGGCTCAGCATCACGGCTGGGGCTACGGCATACAGCCGGTCAATCGTGCCACCAGCACAATGATCGAACCGAACCTTGCCTCCCCGCCGGACTACGCGCTGCATGTCGCTGAGGAAGGCGCGGTCGAGCCCGTTGCAGCCGCCGCGCTGCTGCTGGAGGATGCGGAGCGCCACGGCGCGACACTATTGTCCGGTGTCGAAGTCACCCGCCTGCTGAAGGATCACGGTAAGATCATCGGCGTCGAAACCAGCCAAGGCGTGATAACAGCCGATCATGTCACTCTCGCCGCCGGCGCCGGCACGGCAGCGCTCGCCGCGTCGGTGGATATCGATGTGCCGCTCGAAACACCGCCGGGCCTCATCGTCCACTCCCTGCCCGCGCCAAAACTGCTGAATGGCCTGGTGATGGCGCCGGAACTGCACATGCGCCAGACGGCGGAGGGGCGGATCATCGCCGGCAGCGATTTCGGCGGCACCAATCCCGGAAACCAACCGGAGAAAGCCGCAGCAGAGCTTTTCGCCAAGGTCAAGGCAGCATTGAAAGGTGGCGAGGCACTGAAGCTCGATTTTCATACCATCGGCTATAGGCCGACGCCGAAGGATGGCTTGCCTATCCTCGGAAGCGTTGATGCGGTACCGGGCCTCTATCTCGCCGTTCTTCATTCCGGCGTAACGCTGGCACCACTCGTCGGACTGCTTGCCGCCGAGGAAATCCTTGATGGCAGCAAAGCCCCGCAACTCTCGCCTTTCCGCCTGTCCCGCTTTGACTGACCCGGAAGAAGGCACGGTTGCCGCAACCGCAGGAATACATCTTTATGGTCGTAAATATCCGAGATCGCTTATGATTTCGCGGCAATGACTTTTCAGATGTTGCAAGGTAATTTACCGCGCCCTAACATGGGCGCTTCGAGAGCATGTAGCTCGGGACTAGGCATGGGGGCGCTTGGCATGACGACGAGAACCGATCTTTCCGCTTTTGCCAACGCTTCTCATCGTCATGGAGTTACGATCGGTTGATCGCACCATGAGGAAGCCGCATTTCCCTAAGGCGTCAATTGGGGCTTATCTGATCGCCATCGCATTGGCGATCGCCTTGCCCATTCTGGCCTTCGTCGCTTTGCTTCTGGTTCAGCTCGAGGACAACGAGCGTGACGCATTGAAGGGCGATACCGTCCAGGACGCCCAGGCTCTGGCGCGCGTCATCGATCGGCAATTGCAGGACATGGCGACGACGCTGCGGCTGCTTTCCTCTTCACCGGAGTTGGAGCAAAACGACATCGCTACCTTCTTCGCCCGGACGGAGACGGTCTTGCGCACCGATTCCCTCTTTGTCCTGCTGATGAACAAGGACGGCGATATCAGGCTGAACACCCGCTGGCCTCTTGGCAAGCCGCTCGGCAAGACGGGCAATGTCGTTGCGCTGCAATCGGCGCTCGACTCCGGGCGCATCGAGACCTCCGACGTCTTCATGGGCTCAACGATCCATCGATGGGTCTATAACGTTACCCTGCCCCTCGAACATTCGCCGGCTGGCGCCGCCCTGGCCATAACCCAGGATGCCGATGATCTTGCCAAACTCATCTCCACGGAGGCTTTGCCGCCGGGCTGGTCGGCCGCCGTCCTCGACAAATCGGGCCATGTCGTCGCCGCTGGCGGGCCGACGATCCACGCGCCGGGCGACGTGTTCAATAAGGAAATCCTCTCCAAGCTGATTGCATCGAGCGGCGTCTATCAGGATGACAAGGTCCTCCCGCACTCGCTGCTCGGCTATGCCCAGATCTCCGGATGGTCATGGAAAGCGGTCGTCTGGGGGCCTGTAGCCTCGGCACAATCCTCGCTGATGAGCACCTGGCGCTTCCTGATCTATGGCGGCGTCACCTTGCTGCTGGTCGCGCTCATTGCCGTCTATGCCCTGGCGCGCCAGGTGCGGACCACCATACAGAGCATTGCCGACATGGCGGAACGCATGGGCCGCGGCGAGATCGTGGCCCCGGTCGAGACGAGCGTTGTCGAAGCCAATCAGGTGGCGATAGCGCTTTCCAATGCATCCTTCGATCGCAGCGTCACGGAAGACCGGCTGCATTTCGTCATGCATGAGCTCGTCCATCGCACCAAGAACCTGCTGGCGCTTGCCCAGGCGATGACCCGTCAGCTCGCCCGCCAGACAGATAGTGTCGATACCTTCCAGCGTGCCGTCGCCGACCGGCTGGAGGGATTGGCTCGATCGATCGAAGTGCTGACCAGCGAACAATGGTCGGGCGTTTCGCTGCGACGGGTGATCGACATCCATCTCGCAACCTTTCTTCAGGAGCCGCAACAGCTCGACGTCCTGGGCAACGATTTTCTGCTGAAACCCGAGGCCGTGCAAAACCTTGGGCTGATCCTGCATGAGCTTGCGACGAATTCGGTGAAATACGGTGCGCTTTCAGCGCCTGAAGGCAGGATCGCCATCGAGTGGGCGAATGAAGCCAGCGAAAACGGACCGATGATCCGTGTCACATGGACAGAAAGCGGCGGTCCGCCCGTCAAGCCGCCGACCGAGACCGGCTTCGGCACCACCGTAACGAAGACCCATGCCGCCGCGTCCTTCAGCGGCAGTGTCGAGATCGATTTTCGCCCCGGCGGCCTCGTCTGGATACTGATCGCCCCGCGCAACACGATGGAGCGCGAGCGCGAACGGGCATAGGCAGGCAAGCCGAATGGGCCGCAAATGCCTTTACTCGTTCATCGCCTTGACGATTTCCTCGGTCACCTTCTTGGCATCGCCCAGCAGCATCATCGTGCCGTCCTTGTAAAAGAGCGTGTTGTCGATGCCGGCATAGCCTGAGCCGAGGGAGCGCTTGACGAAGAGGCAGGTCTTGGCCTTGTCGACGTCGAGGATCGGCATGCCGTAGATCGGCGAGGTCTTGTCATCGCGCGCCGCCGGGTTGGTGACGTCGTTGGCGCCGATGACATAGGCGACATCGGCCTGCGCGAACTCGGAGTTGATATCCTCAAGCTCGAACACCTCGTCATAGGGCACGTTGGCTTCGGCGAGAAGCACGTTCATATGGCCTGGCATGCGGCCGGCGACCGGATGGATGGCGTATTTCACTTCCACACCATGGGCCTTAAGCCTGTCTCCCATCTCGCGCAGCGCATGCTGGGCCTGTGCGACTGCCATGCCGTAACCCGGCACGATGATGACCTTGGAGGCATTTGCCATGAGATAGGCAGCATCCTCGGCCGAACCGAGCTTGACGGATTTGTCGGAATTGTCAGCGCCGCCAGACGTCGCCTCGCCGCCAAAGCCACCGAGAATGACCGATATGAAGGAGCGGTTCATGCCCTTGCACATGATGTAGGACAGGATCGCACCCGAGGAACCGACAAGCGCGCCGGTGATGATGAGTGCCAGATTGCCGAGCGTGAAGCCGATGCCGGCCGCCGCCCATCCCGAATAGGAATTCAGCATCGACACGACGACAGGCATGTCCGCGCCACCGATCGGCACGATCAAAAGCACGCCGAGCGCCAGCGACAGGACGATGATCGCCCAGAAGTCGAAATGGCTTTCGGTGACGGCAAGGCCGATGATGAAGACGACGATCAGCACCAGCAGCGCGGCGTTGATGACGTGCCGGAAAGGCAGCATGATCGGCTTGCCG
The DNA here is from genome assembly GCF_001999485.2 of Rhizobium sp. P44RR-XXIV. Taxonomy (NCBI): domain Bacteria; kingdom Pseudomonadati; phylum Pseudomonadota; class Alphaproteobacteria; order Hyphomicrobiales; family Rhizobiaceae; genus Rhizobium; species Rhizobium sp. P44RR-XXIV. Next base: position 435,198 of record NZ_MPVZ02000026.1, read on the forward strand.
GACATGCGCCCGTCGAGCTTCAGGAAGGCGATGATCGAACCCGTGAAGGTCAAGGCGCCGATCGCCGCACCGATCGCCATCTCGACGCGCGCTTCCGTATGGATCGAGCCTATATTGCCGATACCGAAGGAAGAGGGTGTATAGAGCGCCGATGCCGCCACCAGAACAGCAGCAAGACCCACCAGCGAGTGGAAGCCGGCCACAAGCTGCGGCATCGAGGTCATCGGGATGACGCGGGCGATATAGGCGCCTGCCCCGCCGCCAATGGCAAGACCGAGGATGATGAGCACCAGGCCACCGAAGGATGGCGTCGCCAGCACCAGCGTGGTGACGATGGCGATCCCCATGCCCACCATGCCGTAGAGATTGCCGCGCCGGCTGGTCGCCGGGTGCGAAAGGCCGCGCAGTGCGAGAACGAACAGCACACCGGAGACGAGATAGAGGAAAGCTGCGATATTGGTCATGCCGGCCTCACTTGTCCTTCTTGCGGTACATCGCCAGCATGCGCTGCGTGACGAGGAAGCCGCCGAAGATGTTGACCGAAACGAGCACTAGGGCCACGAAGCCGAACCCCGTGGCCAAGCCGCTGGCGGAAATGCCGACCGCCAGCAATGCGCCGACGACGATGACCGAGGAGATGGCATTCGTCACCGCCATCAGCGGCGTGTGCAGAGCCGGCGTCACCGACCAGACCACATAGTAACCGACAAAGATCGCCAGCACGAAGATCGCGAACTGAAACACGAAGGGATCGATCACCCCGCCCGTTGCGGCGCTCGCCACTTCGGGCGCCTGTGCGGCTGCCGTCGTGACAGCGGTCACGGCGTCATTCAGTTGCTGGAGTGCCTGGTCCATTGCTTGGCTGGCCATCTCAGAGATCTCCCTTTTTGACCGTCGGCTGATCGGGATCGACGAAATTCGGGTGCACGACTTCGCCGCCGTCGGTCAGCATCGTCGCCTTGATCAGCTCGTCCGCGCGATTGAGGCCGAGGCTCTTGCTGTCCTTGTCCACCATCGTTTCCAGGAAGGTGACGAGGTTTTTGGCATAAAGAGCCGACGCGCTTGCCGGAATTCGTCCGGCCATGTTCGGATATCCGACCACCTTGACGCCTTCGACATCCGTGACGGTGTTGTATTCGGCGCCCTCGATATTGCCGCCACGCTCTACGGCAAGATCGACCGCGACCGCACCCGGGCGCATCGCCTTCAGCATGTCGCGGCTGACAAGCCGCGGTGCCGGCCGGCCCGGGATCAGCGCCGTGGTGATGATGATATCCTGCTTGGCAATGTGCTCCGCCACGAGCGCTGCCTGCTTGGCCTGGTACTCTTTCGACATTTCCTTGGCATAGCCGCCGGCGGTCTCCGCCGCCTTGAACTCTTCGTCCTCGACGGCGATGAATTTCGCGCCGAGCGAGGCAACCTGCTCCTTGGCAGCCGGACGCACGTCGGTACCCGAGACCAGGGCACCCAGGCGCCTGGCGGTGGCGATCGCCTGCAGGCCGGCGACACCGGCGCCCATGACGAATACCTTTGCCGCCGGCACGGTGCCGGCGGCAGTCATCATCATCGGCAACGCCCGGTCATATATTGCGGCAGCCTCGATGACGGCCTGATAGCCGGCGAGATTGGCTTGCGACGACAGAACGTCCATCGACTGCGCCCGCGTGATGCGCGGCATCAGCTCCATGGCAAAGCCCGTCAGTCCGGCGCGCGCCATCTCGACCAGAGCTGCCTCGTTGCCATAGGGATCCATGATGGCGATGACGATCGCGCCGCTTTTGTAGCCGGCAATTTCCTTGCTGGTCGGTCGCCTGACCTTGAGGATCACATCCGCCCGCTTGGCATCCTTCGTGGTGCCGATGCGCGCGCCCATGGCCTCGTATTCGCTGTCAGGAATGCGGGCCGAAGCCCCGGCGCCAGCCTCGATGACCACATCGAAGCCGAGGCTTCTCATCTTCTTGACACTCTCGACGGATGCCGCGACGCGCGTTTCATCCCCCACGGTTTCCTTGCCGACAAAAACCAGATTGCCCAACGACAACACCTCGCATCAAACGACAGCCCCGCTGAATACAGCAGCGCAAGAACCTGCGAAATCAGGTCAGAATTTCAGGGAAAGCGCGGGCGGAACAGCCCAGCGTCGATCAGCGCACGAGAAAACCGCCAACGATCGCAAGAACGAGGAAAATGGCAAATCCGCCGAACAGGCCGGCGTGGCCGAAGAAACCGGCAGCCATTCCAATCAATAGCGCGGCAATGATCGCCGATCCGACCCTGGCGACGAAAAGGAAGCCATTATAGGTCTTTTCATGCTCCCTGTAGTCCATGGGAGCACCAGTTTCCGCGGGTCCAGTATGATGTTCGGCCATTCAAAAATCTCCCCTCAATCCTCTCCCCCGACACGCCTTGTAGCTCGCTGGCGGCAGGAGATTGTCCTCAAAAGCTGCAGCATCAAAGAGCGAGATGCCACAGCCAAATATCCTCTACCGAGGGGTTACACAAAGCGAGGGAAAATGCAATGCACGAGAAGGTCGCATCGGTGCGCAGCTCAGAGCATTTCCGTTTTTGAACGGAAATGCTCTATCTCCTTGCCTCAAGCAATTCCGGACGCAAAACCGCGTCGCACTTTTGCTGGAATTGCTCTAGCCAAACTGCCCTCGAATGTCGCGTCGACCACCGCTTGCCAGCCGTGCCGTCGGCAGGATGGTCAAAGGCGGAGTGCCGGTGTCTTCGCTGCGGGAAAACATCATGCGCCGCTCATAGGGTTCGGAATCGAAAAACGGATATCGTTGCATCAGCTTGCCGCGAATCTCTTTCGATCGGGATGCCAGCAACGTCAGCTCGAAACCGTAAGTCTTGGTCATGCGCGGCGGCACGACCGTATCGGCATAAAAGACGCGTTTATAGAAAGCCGCATGTGCCGGGCGAATATGCTGCATCACCCGATCCGTGTCGAAGTAGATGGCACCCACGATGGCCGGCCTCAGCGTCAGGTAGGGCAAAGCCGGCAATTCGAGCTCGAGATCAGGATCCACGGCAAAACGCGCGGGATCGATCAACGTCATGCCGGCATCGAGAAAGGCGTGAATCTCGTCAGGGAAAATGCCGGTCGACTGGCATACTCGATGATCTGGCGTCACATGGTGTATTCGCACCGTGCTGACCAATTCCTCGTAGTAATAAACCCCAAAAATATAGGCGTGATCATCGAAATCGATGTCGTCGATCAGGTTTTTGGCCGCCACCGGCAAGACTTCGCGCGCCTTGTAGGCCTTGTAGCGTAGCCGCGCGACATCCTCCATGTCTTCGCTGCTTTCGATTCGGCGGTATTCCACGTGATCGAGCACCTCCATCAGCTTGCCAGCGAAGCTGTTTTGCAAAGTACTCATATGCGTCATGATTAATGTTCCGTGATGGTTAACGAATCATTAATGGTATTTACGGAAAATTTGATCAATATTTGTTTTAGATTTTATTAACTATTCGTTCATTAAGGTTAATTTTTCAAACGAATACCGGTATAAATTGGAGATCGTGGAAGCGCCCGAGTGTACGTTGCTGTAAAACAGACAATGACCGGCCTTGATAAAGGCGCGCAAAATAGATCCGCTGTCTTGCTTTCGCGAGCCATGGTGACTTACCAACGATGATCCCAAGCGTCTCAGACGTGTCAGGCGACGTGATCGTGCCGCGGCCCTGACTGTCGCCGGACAAGATTTTCCACCATGCCGGAAACTTGTTCCTTGGAAACCGGAGCTGAGAATACGTAGCCCTGGATGATATCGGCCAGATTTTTTTCAACGATGAGCGCCAGTTGCTCCAACGTCTCGACACCCTCGATGACGATGTGAAGGCTGAGAGCGCGGGAAAGATCGACGATGCCGCACAGCAGCTTGAAGCGGCGGCTGTCGGTCGTGATGTCACGAACGAACGACCGGTCGATCTTAACGACATCCACAGGCAGCGAATCGAGATAGCTGAGGCTGGAAAAGCCCGTGCCGAAGTCATCGATTGCGATCGTGATACCCTTGGAGCGCAGATCGGCAAGAATGGAGCGCACCGTCGCCACCTCATCCATGAGGCAACTTTCGGTGACCTCGAGATGCAGCCGCGAAGCCTCCAGACCAGACGCGTCGAGCGCTTCCATGACGATACCGACGATATCGTTGCTGCGCAGATCCTGCGCCGAGAGGTTGACCGAAACGGCAACCGGCGCCGGCCATGAGACGCAATCCCGGCAAGCCCGGTTGATCATGAAGCGGGTGATGCCGCCGACGATGCCCATTTCCTCGGCGATCTGCACGAAGATGTTGGGCGGAATTGAGCCCTTTTCCGGGTGAACCCAACGCGCCAGGGCCTCACAGCAATCGATACGGGAGCCATCCGGCGTGAACATCGGCTGGTACACGGCCTGAAGATTGCCGGCTTCCACTGCCTCGCGCAAATCATCCTTCAGCTTCTGCCGCTCGACGTAACGCGCATCCATCTCCTGCTCGAAGGCGCTGCAGCCGCCCTTTATCCTCAGCTTGGCGTCGAACAACGCCAGATCGGCCTTGATCTGCCACTCCTCGGAACGGAATTCGCGGTTCGACATGGTTACGTAACCGCCGCTGAACGAAATACGGAAGCTATTATCATCGACATCGTAGCTGCCCGTCATCCCGGCATGGAGCGCGCGCACGCGGTCGTCGATATCAGACGCATTGCCCTCATTCGGGAAAAACAGCACGAACTGGTCGCCCACCAGACGCGCAGCAAGCGCTGTGGTGCCTGCGATCTCCTTCAGTCGCTCGGCAATGGCGACCAACAAACGATCTCCGGTCACATGACCCTTGGTGTCGTTGACATGCTTGAAGTCGTCGACATCGAGAACCAGAATGCCGATCTGGCCTTCACTGCTACGTGCAGCCAGCTTCTCCTTGACCATCTCGACGAAATATTCGCGGTTTGGCAATCCTGTCAGAGGGTCATAGCGCACCATGTGCAGGATCTTGCGCTCGGCCCGAATGCGAACCGTCACATCCTCGAAAATCAGGATGACGACGCCATCGGCGCGGCGGCTGGCCGAAAATTCCAGAAACTGATCTTCGTTGAACTGAATCAGCGTGCGCGACAGCGTGCCGCTGACGAGCTGCGCCATCTGCCGCTGAATGAGCCCCGGCAGCGACCCGTCGATGAAGGCATGACGTGCGCCATAGCGCAGCACGACATCGAACTCACAGTCCTTGAGCTGCTCCTGATGTGAGAAATTCAGCAGTTCGCATGCCTTGCGATTGACCACGAGGATGCGGTTGTGGGCGTCCAGCATGAACAGGCCATGCGTCATATTGTTGAGCGCCGTATCGAACCGGTCGGCGATCTGCGAGATCTCGCGTGACGCAATGACATTCTTGTAGAGAAACTCCCGCACACCGTTTGCCATCGCGCGCGTCGTCAGGCCGAACGGCACGAGCATGATGGAAACCACAGCCTTGTAGAGCTGCTGCGACATCAGGCAGGCGATGATGATGGGCAGGCAACAGGCGAGCGTCTGGAGATCGATCGCCTTCTGTGAACCGTAGTTGCGGCCGACGATCGATACCATCGACGCCATCGTCACGGCGATACAGATGAATTCGGCCAGCGGATCCTGCACGATCAGAATGGCATAGCCGCTGCCGATGCCGAGGATGGACGCCGTCGCCGCCGCGCCGATCACATAGCGCGTTTCCCAGCGCGCGATATCGGCACGCGTGAAACTATGCTTGTCGGCCACGTCGAAGAGCCAGAACGAATACATCCGCAATGCAAATACGGCTGCGAAAGCCAGGCAAAGGACGAGGTAGATGTTCGCGCGCGTGCTCAGGAAGACGATGACATACGTCAGGATATGGACAGCCACCCCCGTAAACAATGTTTTACGGTTTCCGAAAAGCGAACTGACGAACGACAGATAAACATCCGTCGGCACGGTGTTCGGGCTTGGAGGCTTCATTCAGAGTTCCCCTGATGCGGCGGACACCCTAGGTGAAACGTTTTAAAATTTGATTGCCCAAATAGCATGCATCGCGACAGTTTTTCCAATTATGTCGGTAACTTACGTTGAATTTAAGTTGTAAGTCGCATCGTATTCGCGCAATCGACCCAAGTGGATTCTACCAGCAATGTAGTATTTAAGTGCCTAATAAATAAAACACAACATCACTAAACACTTATAGAATACTGATTAGAGCTTTCCCGCACGCTGCTGAATCATCATGAAGGTATCGAAAGTATATTCGGAGAGCTGCATCCAGAGATATGCATCCTTCTTATAGGCAACTTGATCCTCATAGATACGCTTGAAGGAGTCGTTGGATTTGGACAGCTCGGCATAGAGCCCGTTGGCCGCCTGGAAGCACGCTTCCATGATTTCCTGGCTAAAGGGACGCAGCGTCACGCCCTGCTGTACGATATCTTTCAGCGCCTGCGGATTCTTTACATCGTATTTCGCCAGCATGTTGGTGTTGGCAAAGGCACAGGCATCGGCAAGGATCGTCTGATAATTCTTCGGCAGACTATTCCACTTGTCGAGATTGAAGAAGGCATGCACCACGGCGCCGCCTTCCCACCATCCTGGATAATAATAGTATTTGGCGATCTTCTGCAGTCCGAGCTTCAGGTCGTCATAAGGCCCAACCCATTCGACCGCGTCGACCGTGCCCTTGTCCAGTGCATCATAGACACCATTGGCGGCAATGTCCTGCTGCGGCGCGACGCCGATCTTTTCCATCACCTTGCCGGCAAGGCCAGCAATGCGCATCTTCAGCCCCTTGAGGTCATCAAGCGTATTGATTTCCTTGCGAAACCAACCGCCCATCTGCGTTCCGGTATTGCCGGCCGGAAGGCCGAGAATGCCTTGCGTCGCATAGAATTCGTTCATCAGCTTGTTGCCGTCGCCCTGGTAAAACCAGGCGTTCGTCAGCCGGGCATTGAGGCCGAACGGCAGCGCCGTACCGATGGCATAGGTCGGATCCTTGTTGGAGAAATAATAGGAGCAGGTGTGAGCGGCATCGACCGTGCCGGCGCTCACGGCATCGGCAGCCTGCGCGGCGGGCACGATCTCGCCGGCCTCGTAGGTCTGGATCACGAAATTACCGTTGGTCGCATCGGACACATGCGAGGCAATATCCTCCGCACCGCCATAGATCGTATCCAGGCTCTTGGGAAACGACGAGGTCATCTTCCAGGTGATCTTCGGATATTCCTGGGCCAGAGCCGGGCTTGCAAGCGCGGAGGCGGCAGCACCTGCGCCAACTGCTCCTGCCCGCCTTATAAAGGAACGGCGATCCATCGAAATCTCCTATACGGACGGTTTTGCAGGAGAGCGGCGCGCTCCCCAACCCAGCGCAAGCGATGGAACTAACCACGCCGCACACTGTCTTTCAAGTTTGCTCTTGCATCGCATTATGGCGATTCCTGTACATCCGCGTGACGAACGGAAACAAAGCCTTATCGAAACCACTCCGCGTTGCCGGCCGAGCTCTCTTCGCGTAGATTGAGGACCAGGGTAATCTGCCCTCGGATTGACATCTTCGTCATTCAGGGATCCCTCAAAATAGCCGTTCAGCAGCCTCCGGAGCCTTGCATGTCCAGACCGATCATCGCCATTCCCGCCGACATCCGCGAGTTCGACGGTACGAGCTGGCATGCGGTGCAGCTGCAATATGTCCGCGCGGCGGTAAAGGCGGCGGGCCTGACGGCGCTCATCGTTCCGGCACTCGAAGAAGACAATGATGCTGACGCCATTCTGGACCGCGTCGACGGCCTGCTCGTCTCCGGCTCCGCCAGCAATGTGCACCCCTCACTCTACGGCAAAGAGGCTCACGAAAGTGATGGGCCGTTCGATCCGGCGCGCGATGCGACATCCCTGCCGCTCATCCGCCGGGCCATAGAACGCGCCATTCCGATGCTTGCCATCTGTCGTGGTATTCAGGAGCTGAACGTTGCGCTTGGTGGCACGCTGGCGAGCGAGATCCAGGACCAGCCTGGCATCTGGGATCACCGCAAGCCTCAGAATGTCGACCGGGACACAATGTACTCCATCCGCCAGAGCGTCTTCGTCAAGGAAGGTTCCTGCATCGCCCGTGTCATCGGTCCGGGTGAAGTGCGGGTCAATTCTCTGCATCGTCAGGCGATTGCCGAGACGGCCCCGAGGCTGCAGGTAGAAGCGCTTGCCGAAGACGGCACGATCGAAGCCGTCTCCGTCATCAGCGCAAAGGCCTTCGCCGTCGGTGTGCAATGGCACCCGGAATATTGGGCCGAGACGGATTCGCCCTCGCACAAGCTATTTGTCGCATTCGGCGACGCCGTGCGCGACTATGCATCGAGCAAGGAGCGGCCCCTCGCCGCTCCCCATCGCCAAAACGCCGTCTGATCAGCCGCGCGGCTTGACCGGCGTTTCCGGCACCGGCGTTACCGCCTTGCCTTTACCGAACCATTCGATGATGTTGTCGGCCACCAGATCGGCCATCGCATCGCGCGTTGGCGCAGAGGCGGAAGCCACATGCGGCAAAAGCGAAACGTTAGGCAGCGAGAGATAGCCTTCCGGAACATTAGGCTCGCTGTAGAAAACGTCGAGGCCGGCGGCTCCGAGCGTTCCATTGCCGAGCGCAGCAATCAGCGCATCGTCATCGACGGACCAGCCGCGGCCGACATTGATGAACACGCCCTGCGGTCCGAGCGCCGAAAGGATCTCGGCATTGATGACCTTATGCGTTTCCGGCGTCTTCGGCACGATGGAGATCAACGTATCCACCGACTGCGCCATCTCCTTGAGGGTTGAATAGTAATCATAGGGCAGCGCGTCGCGGGGCGTACGCGTGTGATAACCGATCTTCACCTTGAACGGCTCGAGCTTCTGGCGATCTCCAGGCCGATGCGGCCAAGACCGTTAATGCCGATGCGACGCCCCTTCATCGAGAAGGGCGAGAGCGGAAACGCGCCGTCCTTCGCCCAGCGTCCCTCACGCAGCCAGCTTTCCGCCTTCGGAAATTGCCGCAGCGTGTTCAGCAGCAGGGCGATCGCCGTATCTGCGACCTCATCGTTGAGCACGTCGGGCGTGTTGGTGACGACGATACCCTTCGAAGCGGCGTGCTTGACGTCGATGCCGTCATAACCGACGCCGAAATTGGCGATGACTTCGACATTCGGAAAGGCATCGATCCAGGCTGCGTTGAAACCACCCGCGACAGCCACGCCACGCACGCGAGCCGTAGTTTCCGCGTCAACCTTCGGCCCACCATCGCGATCGACGGAGATGACATCGAACTGCTTTCCAAGCCTTTCGAGCACACGCGGGTGTATCTTCCCCGGGACGAGGATGGCAACGCGGTTATCGGACATGAATCTTTCCTTTGAGATACGGTTCGGCGCTACTAGCGAGCCTTGTAGGGCACTGTCGACTGGCGGATGCGCATTTCCGGCTTGATGAGATGAATACCATCCGGCTCATGGCTTCCAGCTAACCTATCCAAAAGCGCTCTCGCTGCAAGCCTTCCGACCTCGGCCTGGCCGTTCCATACCGTGGTAAGCGCAGGCGTCGCGATCGCCGCTTCCTCCAGATCGTCATAGCCGGTGACGGAGATGTCCCGTCCCGGCACGAGGCCGGCGCGGGAAATGCCGTTCATGAGGCCGATGGCGACCAGATCGTTCCAGCAGACCGCCGCTGTCGGCTTCTGCGGCAGCGACAGGAAATGCACCGCCGCTTCGAAACCACCCTGCTTGGAGCGCGCGCCGGGAATGCGCAGATCGGGATCGACTTCGATGCCAGCCTTACGAAGCGCGTTGACATAACCCTGATAGCGGTCGCGCCCGGTCGAGGTCTGGTCGGTGCCGCCGATCATCGCAATGGAGCGATGGCCAAGGCTGATCAGATGATTGGTCGCAAGCGAGATGCCGTAGCTGTCATCGCCGCGAAAGGTCGGCAGATCCAGCGCATCGATCTGACGCGCCACAAGGATAGCCGGCATGCCGTTTTCTTCGGCCAGCTCGAAATCTTCAGGCGGCGTGCCGATCGCCGGCGACATGATGACGCCATCGCCGCCGAGCTGCAGCAGCGTCTCGATGAAGGTCCGCTGCTTTTCGACGGAATCATAGTGGTTGGAAAGAATGAATGTGTGACGGCTGCGGTCGAGCTCGCTTTCGATCGCCTTCAGAATTTCCCCGTAAAAAGGGTTCATGATGTCGTGCACGACGACGCCGATGATCCCCGAGCGTGACGTCCTGAGACTGGCCGCGCGGCGGTTGTATATATAGCCGAGCGCGCGAGCCTGATCCTTGATCTTGTCACGCGTATTGGCCGCAACCAGCGGGCTGTCGCGTAAGGCCAGGGATACCGTTGCCGTTGAAATGCCCAGCGTTTCCGCAATCGTCGAAAGCTTTATCTTTTGCGCCACGCGCACCCTCCCCGTGAAACGCAGCTTTATACTCATTCCGTCGTTTTACGATTCCGGAATTTAAAATATTTAATTAAAAGGTTTAATCGCGCCGCGCAACTCGAATTCTTGAGGAATTTCAGATTTCCTCATCATCCTCGTCGTCATCGCCGGCCTGGAGGTTATTCTCGATCGCCTTGAGCAGCCGTACGAGCGAGCGAATGTCTTTTTCGGAGAAGCCGCGCGTCGCCAACTCGTCACAGCTGGCAGCCGAACTTTCGATCTCGCTGACGCTGTTGCGTCCAGTTTCGGTCAGATAGACCTTGGTCAGGCGGGCGTCTTCGGCATCCGGCCGGCGCTCGACGAAGCCCTGCGCTTCCATGCGGCCGATCGTGCGCGTCATAGTCGGCGCCTTGACGCCGAGCTTTTGTGCCAGCGACCCGGCGGGGAGACCGTCACTTGCCGCCAGGGCAAGAATGACGCCATCCTGCCCGGCATAAAGACCGCTTGCCGTCAGGTTGCGTGTTATCACCGTGCGCATCGACCGCGCCGCCTGCGTCAATGCCGGCGACAGATCGGCAAGCGTGTAGTCGCGGTGATCCTTCTTTTTACCTGACTTACTTTTCTTCCCGACCTTGTTCTTCTTACCCATCGTGATTCCGTTGACCTTTTCGCCGATGCGCCATCACGCTATGACATTGCGCAGGTTATTGACATAAACAAGAGGCACACCCTCAGATGGCGTATCCTTTGCCATGTTTCGACGACAATGATGCTACATTGACCCCTGAAGAACGGGCAAAATGGATCGTCGTGCTGCCACTTGGCGCCTATGAGCAACACGGGCCCCATCTCCCGTTCGAAACCGACACATTGATCGCCGAAGGCGTGGTCGCCCGCCTCAAGACTGCCCTGCCCGCCAATCTGCCCATCACCTTCCTCGCCGCCGAGCCCGTCGGCTACTCCATCGAGCACATGGATGTCGCCGGTTCGAAATCGCTGGCCTTCGATGAGGCGGTTCAACGCTGGCTCGGCATTGCCGAGCGAATGCACAAGCTCGGCATCCGCAAATTCGTCATGCTGAGCGCCCATGGCGGCAACTCGCCGTTGATGACCATTGTCGCAACCGAAGCCCGCGTCCGCTTCGGCATGCTGGCGGTCGCCACCAGCTGGACCCGCTTCGGCGTACCGGACGGGCTGATCGCACCGAACGACAAGGCCATTGATGTCCACGGCGGCGATATCGAGACTTCCGTCATGCTCGCCCTGCATCCGGAAAAGGTCGACATGTCGAAGGCGGAAAACTTCCCGTCCCGCCAGTCCGATTTCATCCGCGACCTCAAGCATCTTCGCGCCTATGGCCCCCATGCCTTCGGCTGGAAGATGTCGGACCTGAGCGCGCAAGGCGTGGCCGGCAATGCCAGGGCGGCAACAGCTGTAAAGGGCGAAAGGCTGATCGCCCATGCGGTCAAAGGGCTGGTGGAGCTTTTGCAGGATGTCGATGGCTTCGATGTATCAACGCTGACCTGACCATGCGGCCATTTCGCCCGTCCGCAACCCAATGTGATCTTATAACATATAAAAGCCTTTGAACTGCCGTCTCCAACTCCTTATATGGAACCCGACCAATATCCGCTCCCCGGGGCAACCTTCCATATTTCGAGGCTCCCATGACCGAAACAGCCACGCAAAAGCCCGTTCCCGTTACCGTTCTCACCGGCTATCTCGGTGCCGGCAAGACGACGCTGCTCAATCGCATTCTCTCCGAAAACCACGGCAAGAAATACGCCGTCATCGTCAATGAATTCGGCGAGATCGGCATCGACAACGACCTGATCGTCGAGTCGGACGAAGAAATCTACGAAATGAACAACGGCTGCGTCTGCTGCACCGTCCGCGGCGACTTGATCCGCGTCGTTGAAGGACTGATGCGCCGCCCCGGCCGCTTTGACGGCATCATCGTCGAAACGACAGGCCTTGCCGATCCGGTTCCCGTTGCCCAGACCTTCTTCATGGACGACGATGTTCGCACCAAGACGGAACTCGACGCCGTCGTCGCGCTCGTTGACGCCAAGCACCTGCCGCTGCGCCTCAAGGACAGCCGCGAGGCCGAAGACCAGATCGCCTTTGCCGACGTCGTCGTCATCAACAAGTCCGATCTCGTATCGCCGGCAGAGTTGGCGCAGATCGAGGATATCGTGCGCGCCATCAACCCGGCCGCCCGCGTCTACAAGACGACCCGCTCCGGCGTCGACCTTGCCCGCGTGCTGAACCAGGGCGCCTTCAATCTTGAACGTGCGCTCGAAAACGATCCGCATTTCCTCGACCAGAGCCATGACGATCATGTCTGCGGCCCGGATTGCGATCACGACCATCACGGCCATGATCACCATCATCATGACCACGATCATCACCACCACCATGATCATGACCACGGTCACGACCACCATCACCACGCCCCGTCGCCGATCCATGACGTGACCGTGCAGTCGGTATCGCTGCGCGGCGGCGAGATGATCGCGGAGCGGTTCTTCGCATGGATCCAGAAGGTCACGCAGACCCAGGGGCCGAGCATCCTTCGTCTCAAGGGCATCATCGCCTTCAAGGACGATCCGGAACGCTACGTGGTTCAGGGCGTGCACATGATCATCGAAGGCGATCACCAGCGTCCGTGGAAGGATGGCGAAAAGCATGAAAGCCGTCTGGTCTTCATCGGCCGCGATCTCGACCGCGAAAAGCTCGAAGCAAGCTTCAAGGCCTGCGAGGCGTCCGCCTGATGCCGACTGTTGCTCCGCTTGATATCGACGGCCACGTTCTGGCCGTCGAATTTTTAGGTGACACTCCCTTCTTCGCCAGCGCCGCCGGCGCAATCCATCGCCTGGAAGGCGGAGACAAGGTGACCGAAGCGCATCAGGGCATGCTCACCTGCATCCGCGATCCCTATAGCGAAAGCCTGATTTCAGGCGGTGAAGATGGCAAGGTTCTGCGCATCGCAGCCGATGGCGGCGTGACGGTCCTGGCTGAAGCCCCTCGCAAATGGATCGCGCAGATCGCCGCGGGTCCGCAGGGTGCGGTCGCCTATTCCTACGGCAAGAGCACCTTCGTGCGACTGTCAGACGGCACGACGAAGGAATTTGCGGAAGAGCGCACCGTCGAAGGCATAGCGTTTGCGCCCAAGGGCCTGCGCATCGCCGCCGCCCGCTACAATGGCGTATCGCTGCATTGGGTCGGCATGAGCGCACAACCGATCAATCTGGAATGGAAGGGCGCGCATAACGCCGTCACCTTCTCGCCGGACGGCCAGTTCATCGTCACCACCATGCAAGAAAACGCCCTGCACGGCTGGAAGCTGGATGTCAAACCGGGCGCCGAAGCCCGGCACATGCGCATGACGGGCTACCCCGCCAAGGTGAAATCCCTGTCCTGGTCGGCAAAGGGCAAGTGGCTCGCCTCGTCCGGTGCACCAGCCGCAATCGTCTGGCCCTTCCAGGGCAAGGACGGCCCGATGGGCAAAGCGCCGCTCGAACTCGGCAGCCGCGCCAACATCATGGCCACTTGCGTGAAGTTCCATCCTGCCGAGGATATCCTCGCCATCGGCTTCATCGACGGCATGATCCTCGCGGTCCGCCTCGGCGACGCCAAGGAAGCGCTCTTGCGCCGGCCGGGCAAGGGTGCGATCACATCGATGAGCTGGAGCAAGTCCGGCAAATTGCTGGCCTTCGCCTCCGAAGCCGGCGATTGCGGCGTCGTCGACGTCTCCGGTTGAAGAGAAAGACAGCATCATGCCCCAGTCAGGATCGGCAATCGCCGGAAATACACCTGCATCAGCCGAAAGCGTCTGGGATGTGATCCGCCGGGAGGCTGCCGAGCTCGCCAAGCGTGAGCCGACGCTCGGCCCTTTGCTGCAGGCACAGATCCTTGCCAGCCGCTCGAATGCCGAGAGCCTCGCCAATGTGCTCACCGCCCGGCTTTGCGTCGTCCGGATCGAGCACGACGAACTGCTTTCGCTGCTATCAGGCGTGTTGGCGCGGCACGCCGCAATCCTGCAGGCGACCGAAGCCGATCTCCTCGCCGTGCGCACCCGCGACCCCGCCTGCACGACCTATCTGCACGCGCTTTTGAATCTGAAGGGCTTTCACGCCCTTCAGACCCACCGTATCGCCCACGCGCTCTGGGCCGAAGGCCGTCCGGAAATCGCCAGCTGGCTTTCCAATCTCGTCTCGCTCGTCTTCGGCCCGGATATTCATCCGGCCGCCAGGATCGGCTCCTCGATCATGCTGGATCATGGCTCCGGCATCGTCATCGGCGAGACAGCCGTGATCGAGGATGAAGTCTCCATCCTGCAGAACGTCACGCTTGGGGGAACGGGCAAGGAGAGCGGCGACCGGCATCCGAAGATCCGCCATGGCGTGATGATCGGCGCCGGCGCAAAAATCCTCGGCAATATCGAAGTCGGCGCCTTCAGCAAGGTCGCGGCCGGCAGCGTCGTCGTGAAAGCCGTACCGCCGCATTGCACCGTTGCCGGTGTGCCCGCTCTCGTCGTCCGCATTCATCCCGCCGACGAGATTCCGGCCGAGACGATGGATCAGAACATCTAGCGTTCCGCCAGCATGTAGCGGCATAGCGAATTCAACGAGCATTAGGAGTGCCCTCGCCCGTTTTGAGCGAAGGCAATTAGCTTTCAGGCAGCCTTTGACATCGGCGGCTGGGCAAGCTTTCGGCCGCTGGCGACGATCATGCCGGCAGCGCCGTTAAGCCAGCCTTCCTTGAGCTCAAGCGCAAGGAAACGCTCCCGCTGGAACGGGCCCGGCATCACCAGGTGGCGGGTCTTGTCGGCAAAGAAGCCGAAACGCTCATAGTAAGGCGCATCACCGACCAGCAGAATGGCGCCATGGCCGCGCTTCTTGGCTTCCAGGACGGCGGCGCGCATCAGTGCAGAGCCCATGCCCTTGCCTTCATAGGCAGGATCGACGGCCAGCGGGCCGAGCAACAGCGCATCGACCGGGCGGGTCTCGCGATCGACGCCGGCCTCGACATTCCAAAGGCGAACGGTACCGACGATGTGGCCGGCGCGGTCGCGGGCGACCAGCGCCAAGCCTTCGGCGGGAACGCGGCCGTGACGCAGTTTTTCGGACGACTTCTTGCGGCGGTCGGCGCCCATCGCGCGATCCAGCAGATTTTCGCGCGCGACGACATCGCCTGCGTTTTCCAGGTCGAGGGTGAAGGTTGTGGGCGCAAAGAATGCGCGGACAGAATCAAGAACAGCGGCCATCTTGGCCTCCCGTTGCCCAATACCGTTATCAGCGGTGGTGACAAATAATTGTGAGAGTGCCGCCCCGGCTGATTACGGGGTCGGCGAAGTCGGATCTCAGCCGGCACTGAGATTTTTCCTTGGCACGATCTTATCCGAAAACCGCTTCGCACTTTTCGGGATGCATGCCTTAGATGATGTAGGCCTTCAGGGGGTCGAAACCGTTGAAGGCAACAGCCGAATAGGTCGTCGTATAGGCGCCGGTGCCTTCGATCAGGACCTCGTCGCCAATGGTGAGCGTCACCGGCAGCGGATAGAGGTTCTTCTCATAAAGCACGTCAGCCGAATCGCAGGTCGGGCCGGCAATGACGCAGGCTTCCATCTCGTCGCCGTCGCGCTCCGTGCGGATCGGGTAGCGGATTGCCTCGTCCATGGTTTCAGCCAGACCGCCGAACTTGCCGATGTCGAGGAAGACCCAGCGAGCGGCATCATTGTCCGACTTCTTCGAAATCAGGACGACTTCAGCCTTGATCACACCGGCATTGCCGACCATGCCGCGGCCCGGCTCGATGATCGTGTGCGGGATCTGGTTGCCGAAATGGGCGCGCAGAGACGCAAAGATCGCCTTGCCATAGGCTTCAGCCGACGGAACGTCGCGCAGATACTTGGTTGGAAAACCACCGCCCATGTTGACCATCTGCAGGTGGATGCCCTGCTTGGCCAGCGAGACGAAGACGCGCTTGGCATCGGCAAGAGCAGCGTCCCAGGCGTCGACCTTGGTCATCTGCGAGCCGACATGGAAAGACACGCCGTAGGATTCCAGACCCAGCTGATGGGCGTAGACGAGAACGTCGACAGCCATCTGCGGAACGCAGCCGAACTTGCGCGACAGCGGCCATTCGGCGCCTTCGCCATCGGTCAGGACGCGGCAGAACACGCGAGCGCCGGGAGCGGCACGGGAAATCTTCTCGACTTCCTCGTGGCTGTCGACGGCGAAGAGGCTGATGCCGAGCGCATGCGCACGAGCGATATCACGCTCCTTCTTGATCGTGTTGCCGAAGGAGATGCGGGCAGCGGTCGCACCGGCATCGAGCGCCATTTCGATTTCAGCGACGGACGCGCAATCGAAGTTGGAGCCGAGGCTTGCGAGCAGACGCAGCACTTCCGGAGCCGGGTTGGCCTTGACGGCATAATAGATGGCGCTGTCCGGCATGGCATGACGGAAGGCACGGAAGTTATCGCGGACGACATCGAGATCGACCACCAGGCAAGGACCGTCCGGACGTCGGGTAGCGAGAAAGTCGCGAATACGCTGCGTGGTCATGTCAATTCCCTTTCAATTCCAAAAACTCCGGGGAAAGACCCAGAGGACAAAGGGCGACGCTCATTCGCTCAGGAACCAGCCGGTGGAGACCCCGGTACCGTGCAAATGCGCGAAGCGCGGATGATGAACCAGTGCCGCAAGCGGCGCTAATTCGCTTTGTCTGCCATGGATTGGAGGGAGTATCCCAACCGCACTTCCGGCAATGAAGGTGTGCCTCTTCAGTAACCCCGGCTGATGGAAAGCCGGGAGAGAACAAAAAGGCCCGCACCGTCGTTGCTTTAGATGTCCTCGCATTTTTCGGTTGGCCGAAATAGCGACTGGAGGGGTTAGTTCCAGGTACCTTACCGATTTTCTCACCACATCGAGGATCGGCGGACACCCACGGGCACGTGCGACTTTGGGCTGATCCGGAAATAGGTACATTCGCCGTAACAATCAAGAATTTTTTTCGCCCGTGCCCTAAAAAAATAATTGAACAAATCAGCGCGTTTTGTTCAACATCCGGAAACAGTTAACGGGAGGCTTCACCATGGATACGTTGACCCGGATTCGTGCCTTTATCGACGTGGTGGAAGCCGAGGGGTTTTCGGCGGCGGCGCGCAAGACTGGGCGCTCCAAGGCCCTGCTCTCGAAATATGTCCGTGAGCTTGAGGACGAACTCGGCGCGCTGCTGCTCAACCGCACCACCCGCCAGTTTTCCATGACCGAGGCAGGCCATACCTACTATCGCACCGCCTCCGACATCCTGAAGGAGATCGACAATCTTGCCGACCTCGTGCGCGAGAATAATCAGCAGCTTAAAGGACGGTTGCGCGTTTCGGTGCCGCGCACCTTCGTCGATGCCGAAGTCGGGCAGTCGCTGATCGATTTCGCCAAGGAAAATCCCGACCTTGCTCTCGAAATCGCTGCTGACGACCGCTTCGTGGATCTGATCGAGGAAGGCTTCGATGTGGCCGTGCGCATCACCAAGCTCGAAGATTCCGGCATGATCGCCCGCAAGATCTCCGATTTCCGCGTCCATCTCTGCGCAACCCGGGAATTCCTCGACCGCTATCCGGCCCTGGAGCATCCGACCGATCTGACGCGCGTGCCGTTCATCATCGACAGCAACAATCGTTCGCAAGGCAGTATCCGCTTCGTGGATGCCGACAGCACCACCTTCAATGTGGCCATCAACGGCACGCTTGAAGTCAACAGCCCGCACGCGACCCTGCGCGCCGCCCTGTCCGATCTCGGCGTTGCCGTTGTCCCCGATTTCATCGGCCGCAAGGCGATCGAAAGCGGACAGCTGC
This sequence comes from Rhizobium sp. P44RR-XXIV, assembly GCF_001999485.2. Lineage (NCBI taxonomy): Bacteria > Pseudomonadati > Pseudomonadota > Alphaproteobacteria > Hyphomicrobiales > Rhizobiaceae > Rhizobium > Rhizobium sp. P44RR-XXIV. Next base: position 453,459 of record NZ_MPVZ02000026.1, read on the forward strand.
TGACGCTGTTCAACGACTATCTTCCGACGGATCGCGGCATCTATGCGGTCTACCCGCACCGCCGCTATCTCCCCGCCAAAGTGCGCATCTTTGTGGACTACCTTCACAACTGGTTCCGCAAGCACGGCTAAGGGCCCAGCGGTCCCAATTCCGTCTCATTTCCTGACCAGAAGTCGAACTGAATCAATGCTCACGAAACACATCGGACGCATGAAAAAATCCACGATTGTCTATGCTATCGCCTTGACAGGCGGCATGCTGCTTGTGCCGCCGATCGCCTCGGCGCATCCGCATATTTTCGTGGAAGCGCGGCTCGAGGTTTTGGCCGGGCCGGACGGCAATGTGCAGGAGCTGCGTAACGTCTGGCGTTTCGACGAAGTGTTCTCGTCCTCCGTGCTGATGGATTTCGACAAGAACACCAACCTGAAGCTCGACCCAGACGAGCTGAAAGAAGTCGGCAAGACCGTGCGCGATTCCCTTGTCGACTATGACTACTACACGAACCTGACGCTCAACGGCAAAAGCATCAAGGTGAACAAGCCTGACGTCATCAATGTCGATTATCGCGACGGTCAGATCCTGATGTTCTTTGCCGTGAAACCGTCCGAGCCCATGCCGCTCACCAAGGGCAACAAGCTCAGCTTCGGCATATACGACCCGACGCTGTACACATCGATCGATTTCCCGACCGATAACGAGCTGGTCGTAGAAGGCGACGCCTTCAAAAGCTGCACGCACCAGGTCGTGCGGCCCAACCCGGATGAGGTCATCGCCGAAAACAAGGCGACATTGACGGATGCCTTCTTCAACGATCCGACGGGAACGACGATGTCGAAACTCTTCGCAACGCGGATAGACGTTCAATGCTGATTTCGAGCGTAAAGAGACTGGCTCCGACCGCAGCGCTTGCCTTTCTGGCGATCGCCGGTCTCGCGCATGCCGCAGGCTCGCCGCTTGGCATCGGCACGGCCGAGCCGAGCTTCCAGCCGATGGGCGGACCGCTGGCGCCGATCTTTCTCTATGTGAATTATGAGCAGCAGGCTTTCTATCGTGCCCTTACGAAATCGATCGAGGCCATGCGCCAGGACCCGTGGCAGCTCTGGACGCTGATCGGCCTCTCATTCGCCTACGGCATCTTCCACGCTGCCGGCCCCGGCCACGGCAAGGCAGTTATTTCCTCCTACATGGTCGCCAACGAGATTGAACTGAAGCGCGGCATCGGCATTTCCTTCGTCTCGGCACTCATCCAGGGCCTCGTCGCAGTCCTCGTCGTTGGCGCCGCCTATTTCGTGCTGCGCGGCTCCGGCATCACCATGACGATGGCGACCAATGCGATGGAGATCGCCAGCTTCGTCATGGTCGTCCTGTTCGGCGGCTGGCTTCTGTTTCGCAAGCTGCGAGCGATGCTCCAAAGCCGGGCGCAGCGCCGGGAAATACAGATGGCAACGTCAACCGGTCCGATCAGCCTGTCGCTATTTGAAGGTGCGGCAACGGGCACGGATTCGGTGAGAGGCTTCTCACGCAGCAGCAACACTATGATGCCGGCTGCCGAGGGCTATCAATGCTACGATCCCGCTCACGCGGCTGGTGATGGTGCTTACTGCGAAGCCTGCGGCCACGCCCATCTTCCAGATCCGAAAATGCTGTCGAACGAGAAGTTCAGCGTCCGCGAAGCCTGGTCGGCAATCATCGCCGTCGGTCTGCGCCCCTGCTCGGGTGCGCTTCTCGTCATGACCTTCTCCATGCTGAATGGCCTCTATCTCGGCGGCCTGCTGTCCGTGCTCGCCATGTCGATCGGCACGGCACTGACCGTCTCGCTGCTGGCCATTATCGCGGTTTTCGCGAAAAGCACCGCCGTGCGCTTCACCGGCAAGGGCTCGAGACTCTCGGGATGGGTCGGTGACGGCATCGAGATTTTCGGCGCGCTGCTTGTCATCTGCACCGGCGTCATTCTGCTCGGCGCTTCGCTGCAGAATTGAGCTTACTGCCCGCTGCGTCGCTGGTAGCGAGCTCTCAGCCAGAACACGAAGAAGAAGGCCAGGATAACCAATACGCCGAAACCCGTCCCGAGCCACGGCGAGATGTTTCCGAGCCAGACGATGACGTTTGGCATCAGATAGAGCACGGCCGTTGCAACCAGCAAAATAACACCGGCTGCGATCGCCGCCGAGCGGGTGTCGCTCTTTTTGTCCGTCAAATTGCCGATCCCTAGCGCCATGAAATGTTCCGGCGAAGGCTTAGGCCAGCCGCCGGTGAAAGGCAACTGGCTCTACCCCTCAGAGTTGGACTTTGGCGCCTGCCACCGTCGCCTCGATATGATCGACCAGCGGATCGGCCAGGCCAAGTCGCCCTGCCAGCAGATCCAGATAGCCACGTTCCGCCCGGGAATCCGGCTCGATGGCCAGGCGCGACGCCGTATAGATCTGCACCCGTTGCTCCTCGGTCTGCGCAGAGGCAACGATGGCGTCGAGATCGACCGGATTGGCAAGTTCGCGCTGGAAGAAGGCTTCGGCCTCGGAGCCGACGCCACTCTCCTGCACCTTGCCGAGAATGCGCTGGCGCTCCGTATCGTCGATATGGCCATCGGCCCGGGCAGCGGCGATCATCGCCCGCACCAAGGAGAGCGTAAAATCATTGCTGGCAATGGCCGGCGCGGTGCTGAAACCGGAATTGGATGGCGGCGGCAGGAACTGCGGTTCAGCCTGCGGGGCGGATTGCGGTGCCGGCTGCGGCTGATTGCCATCCCTGTAGTTCTTGTAGGCCTGATAGCCGAGCCCGGCGATGGCTGCGAGGCCGCCGAGCGCCAGCGTATTGCCGGCAATCTGACGTCCGGTTTTCGTTCCCAGCAGCACGCCGGCGATGGCGCTCGTTGCCATCGGATTGTCCCTGGCAAGATTGATGGCCTGGGTTGCCTTGTCTTTCACGCTTCCCTGCATTCCTGGAACCTGCGAGCCCAGGAATTGGTCAAGAAGTTTGCGGGCGTCGATCATATGGATGGTCCTCCGTCCTTGTGATGGTGAAAGGGAGATAGGAAGCGCAACCGCAAATACAAATCCAGGGCAAAGAAAAAGGCGCGTGGGAAACCCCGCGCGCCTCTAAAATCGATCGAAAGGAAGCCGTTCAGCCCTTGAGCGCTGCAGCCTCTGCTGCAAGCTTGGTGATCCCGGCCCAGTCACCGGCCGCAACCAGCTCCTTCGGCGCGACCCAGGAGCCGCCAACGCAGATGACGTTCGACAGCGACAGATAATCATGGGCGTTCTTGAGCGAGACACCGCCCGTCGGGCAGAAGAGCGTGCCGGCAAGCGGCGAGGACAGAGCCTTGAGATAGGCCGCACCGCCGGCCTGCTCGGCCGGGAAGAACTTCAGCACCGCATAGCCCTCTTCGCGCAGCGCCATGACCTCGCTTGCGGTGGCAGCACCCGGCAGCAGCGGCACATGCGACGCGCGGGCCGCATCGAGAAGCTCCTGCGTCGTGCCGGGGCTGACGATGAACTTTGAACCGGCTTCGACGGCAGCGTCCCACTGGGCGACGTTCAGGATCGTGCCGGCGCCGACTTCGGCACCCTCCACTTCATCCGCGACAGCGCGGATGGCATCGAGCGCGCCCGCGGTGCGCAGCGTGATCTCGATGGCCTTGAGCCCGCCGGCCACAAGCGCCCGGGCCAGAGGTACGGCCGATTTCGCATCGTCGACGATCAGCACGGGTACGACCGGTTGCAGTTTCAGAACGGAAAGAAGCTTCTCGGTTTTCTCGCCCATGGTCGGAGCGCTCCCTTAAAACGATTGAAATCCGGCTTTCGAATAACCTTCCCGGAGATGCTTGTCGAGACAAAAGCTTGCTCTCAATACAACGGGTAGGAAATCCCCATGACTTGCTATAATGTAGCCCGATCTGTGCCAGTGGAGCATGTCAAACGCATGGCAAAAGAGATCGAGCGAAAGTTTCTGGTGCGCGGCGATCAGTGGCGTAATTTGGTGTCCGAGAGGCTCATTCTACGGCAGGGATATATTGCCTCCATGGAGGATCGCTCAGTCCGGATCAGGCTGACGAACGAGGCAACCGCGACCTTGACGATCAAGATCGGCAAGAAAATGACGCGCGACGAATTCGAATATGAGATCCCGATTCCAGAGGCAGAGGAACTGCTCGGAACGGCCATCGGCCTCGTGATCGAGAAAACCCGCCACAAGGTGCCCTTCAAGGGATTTGTCTGGGAGATCGACGTGTTTCGCGGCGCCCATCGCGGCCTGGTGATCGCCGAGGTGGAGATGGAAGACGAAAGCGATGATCCGGAACTGCCGGATTGGATCGGCCGGGAAGTGACCGGCGAACATCGCTATTCCAACCAGGCGCTCGCGACACAGTTCGAACAGGAATATAATGAGCTATCGCATACGGCCTGACCGGGCTCTTGATGGCGAGGTGCACAAGGCCGCCGCGCATCAACTCGGCAAGGCGATGGCTGTCCTGACGGATCGCCCGCAAGGCCTGCACGAAGCGGTGCATGCCGCCAGGAAAAGCATCAAGCGGGTCCGTGCCCTTTATCGTTTGATTGCCCCGCTCGCTCGGGAATTCCAACAGCAGGAAAATGCCCGCCTTCGAGACGTGGCACGCACGCTTTCGGGCGTGCGGGACGCCACGGCATTGATTGAAGTCAGCCATTATCTGCAGGAGACTGCGAGGTCTGACGATGAGCAGCAAGCACTGGCGCGCGTCACCGCTGTGCTGACGAGCCGTCGCGACCGCCTGTCCGAGGCCGAGACGGACCTCGAAGACAAGGCCAAGACAGCAATCGCCATCTGTGGTGAGGCCATCGTGGCCGTGAAGAACACATCCTTTGGCGGTGGTCGGCGCGATACCGCACGCCTCTTCCAGAAAAGCTGGCGCAAGAACGGTCGCAAGGCGATGGAAGCGCTCTCCGAATGCCTCGGCGAAATGCCTCACGCGGAAAGCTTTCACGATCTGCGCAAGCGCAGCCAGGATTACTGGATGCACCACATGCTGCTGAGGGACATCTGGCCGGCAGCCATGCACGCCAAGCAGCTTGAAGCCAAGGCATTGGTCGATGTGCTCGGCCGCTATCTCGATCTTGCGATCCTGTCCGATGTTGCCGATCGCGAACCGCAGTTGTTCGACGGTAGCGACGACCGCGCACGCCTGCTCGAGGCGATCATCTCCCGCCAGCAGATAGCCCGCGAAGAAGCGTTGAACAGGGCTCACTGGGTGTTTGCCGACAAGCCGGAGCGGGAAGCGCGAACCGTCAAGCGCCTCTGGCTGGACGCGGCAGACTAGAGCAGCCGGCCGATGCTGTTTCGATGACGCAAGGCTTCAACGCAAATCCCGATTGCCTGCCGGCCCACAAAATTGTATTTCCCCGGCATGACCGACATCTTTTCCAGCTCACGGCATGAGGCGACCGGCGCATTCCTCGTTGCGGCGCTCTACCATTTCGTTTCCCTTCCGCGCTTCGAAAGCCTGCAGGAGCCATTGCTTGCGCTCTGCGAGGCCAATGGCGTCAAAGGCACGCTGCTGCTTGCGCATGAGGGCATCAACGGCACCATTGCCGGGACGCATGCCGCCATCGGCACCGTGCTCGCCTTCCTCAGGGCACAGCCGGAATTTGCCAGCCTGGAACACAAGGAAAGCCACGCGTCGAAAATGCCGTTCGTGCGCATGAAGGTGAAGCTCAAGAAAGAGATCGTCACCATGGGCGTCGAGGATATCGACCCCACCCAGATCGTCGGCACCTATGTGGCGCCGAAGGACTGGAACGCGCTAATCTCCGACCCCGATACCATCGTCATCGATACCCGCAACGATTACGAGACGGCGATCGGCGTCTTCAAGGGCGCCGTCGATCCGAAGACCAAGACGTTCCGCGAATTTCCGGAATGGGTGCGCGAGAATACCGGCTTGCACAACAAGCCGAAGATCGCCATGTATTGCACCGGCGGCATCCGCTGCGAAAAGGCCACGGCCTTCATGAAGCAGCAGGGCTTCGACGAGGTCTATCACCTCAAGGGCGGCATTCTGAAATATCTCGAGGAAGTGCCGGCGGAAGAAAGCCTCTGGGAAGGCGCATGCTTCGTCTTCGACGAGCGCGTCTCGGTCGAGCATGGTCTGAAAGAGGGCAATCACAAGCTCTGTCACGCCTGCCGCAACCCGATCACCGCGGAAGAAGTGACCTCACCCTTCTACGAAGGCGGCGTCTCCTGCAGCCATTGCTATCACGAGCGCAGCGAGGAAGACCGGGAACGCTTTCGCGAAAGACAGCGGCAGGTCGCTCTTGCCCGCAAACGCGGCCAGCAGCATATCGGCTGAGGATATCAGGCGGCGGCGCCATGCTCTTCGTCGAGGGTAGCCGTCATCTGCGCGGCCAGGCGCTTGCTGATGTCGGCGGCAGGCATCGGCTTTCCATAGAAATAGCCCTGCAATTCGTCGCAGCCGAAGTCCCGTAGCGCCCTTCCCTGCTCTTCAAGCTCGATACCCTCGGCCGTCACCGGAATGTCGAGCGAACGGGCCAGCGCTACCGTCGCCCGCAGCATCTCGCGGGCACGGCTGTCTTCGAGCACATCCATCGTCAATGAGCGGTCGATCTTGATGCGATCGAAGCCGAATTGGCGCAGATACCCGATGGATGAGAAGCCCGACCCGAAATCATCCAGCGCCACCTTGACGCCAAGCGCCTTCAGGCGCTCGATCGACTTGCGGGTACGCTCCGGATTTTGAATGATATAGCCTTCGGTGATTTCAAGCGTCACGCGACCGGCCTCGATCTCCGTCCGGTTCAGCACGCCGCGGACGTAATCGGCAAAGGCGGGATTGCGGAATTGTCCCGGCGAAACGTTGACGGCAACGCGCAGATCCGGCCATTGCTGCGCCGCTTCGCATGCCTTGCGCAGCACCAAAAGCCCCAGAGCCTCGATCAGCCCGCTTGTTTCGGCGACAGGAATGAAATCGTCGGGCGAGATAGGCCCGTGGCCTGGGCGGTTCCATCGCACGAGCGCCTCGACACCTGTCATCTCACAGCTCGACGCGTCCACAAGCGGCTGATAGGCAAGCGTCAATTCTTCCATCTCGATCGCACGGCGCAGATCCAGTTCCAATGCATTGCGTTCCTCGCGATGCGCATCCATGGCCGTCTCATAGCAGGCCATGCGAGCCCGGCCGGCCTCCTTGGCCTTGTACATGGCGAGATCGGCGCGGCGCACCAGTTCTTCACGGTCGATGCGCCCTTCCGGCGAGCTTGCAATACCGATGCTGGCGCCGACGACGATCACGCGGCGACCAATTTCCAGCGGCTCGGAAAGAAAATCCAGGACCTGTTCGGCCAATCCCAGGGCGGGCCCATCGTTAAGCTCCCTGGTAGGGAAAACGATGGCGAACTCATCTCCGCCAAGCCGCGCCAGCGTCGCCTGCGGCGGGATGAGCACGCTGAGGCCGGCGGCCACGGCGCGGATGAGCTGGTCGCCCGTGCCATGTCCGTAGGCGTCGTTGATTTCCTTGAACCCGTCGAGATCAAGATACAGAAGCAGGACGTTACTGCCATCGCTGCTCGCCCGCTCGACCAGGCCGGTCGACATCGAGCCGCAGTCCCTCGCGATTGAGGAGGCCACTCAGGCGATCGCGAAGAGAGCCCTGGCGGGCCTGCACTTCCTCGGCCCGCAACCGGCGTCCCGCGAGCGATCCCAAGATCAGCAATACGATAAAGAACAGTCCTACCAGACCAAGCGCGCCGACTACGATCGGACGGACCTGGAGATAACTGAGGTCGCCCGGTTCCCGCGAATTCCAGACCAGCCGTCCGAGCGACTTGCCGAGCGGATCGACGATGGAAACGGCATAGCGCGCGACGGTCTCCGGCGGCACCAGCTTGAGACCGCTGATGACATAGGTGTTGGACAGCATCTTGATCCTGGCCGCATCGAGATAGCGCACCAGAACGAGATAGCGCCGCTGACCTTCGGGGACGGGAATGCGACCGGACCTTTCGCGGATCGTCGCGGCTCCGACAGCCGCGATGCCGTTGCTGGTCATGATGTAGCCGCCCGCTTCGGGGACACCGGTCACCCGCGTGCTGCGCACCTGATCGACCAGCGCCCAGACGGCGGTGCCAAGAAGATCCTCGACCTTCTGCGTCACCGGCTCGCCGTTGTGGTAGCCGATGATCGGCTTATTGTGGTCATCGACGATGACGGCGATATCGAAGAGCGCACCGTTTGAGGATATGTCGCCATAGTTTCCGGCGACCCAGCCCTGATCGTCTGTTCCGTAGACGCTACGCGCCGCATCATTGCGGGCCGAATGATCGTGAAGCGTCGCCTCGAGTTGCCCCTGAAAAGTCTTGAGCGCGCCGACGGTCGTTTCCCAGGAGCGCTCGTCATCCAGCTTGTTGGAGTAATCAGCCACACGGCCTATGGCCGAGAGCACCATCAGGGTCACCACGGCAACGACCACTGCGAAAGAAATCAAAACGGCCGTCACGATGGAATGACGACCGATCTGCGTACTCTGACGCAACGATTTCAAAACTGCCCCCAACGCCTTTTCTCCTTGGCGTCGAAGTCTGCCGTCAGGACTTCAATAAACGGTTAAGGCGAGTTGGAGATTCCTACAGGAAAGAGTTGTATATTTGCCGCCCCCGGCAAAATTTATGGCCCAGCGCAAATCGCCTCTGCGAAACGTCTGAGACTAGCCTGCAACAGGCCGCTTTCGCGTGCATCCGAGAGAATTGCCGCCTGCGCCTCATCGCTCTTGCCGGCAATCGGTACACGCAAAAAGGCCGCCTCCACGATGCGCAGCGACATGGTCTGCAGCACCTCGGCAAGCTGCTCCAGCACAAGGTCGCCGCGATGCGAGGCATGCGCGAACATGAGCGGTTTGAAAGGCACCTCGTCGCGTGACACCAACCAGTCCAGCGCATTCTTGAAGCCACCCGGTATGCCATGCGCATATTCGGGACAGGAGACGATCAAACCATCGGCGCGCTCGATCCTCGCGGCAAATTGCTCGACAATGGTCGGCGTCCTCTCACCCTCGTCATCCGGATTGAAGATTGGCAGGTCGCCGATCAGATCGCAGATCTCGATAGCGATGCCCTCCGGACAGACCTGCCTTAGGGCTTCCAGCAGCCGGCGGCTGGTCGAAGCCTGCCGCTGGCTGCCGCACAATGCATAAAGGAAAAGCGGGCGCGAGATCATATGCGAAGCCTAGCAGCCGCGATCGATTCGGGCGATAGCCACCCTCCCCTTGAGGGGGAGGGTCGACCAAAGGTCCGGGGTGGGGTGACCATTACGGACGCCGAAGATTATCCCCACCCGCGCGTTCCGCGCGACCTCCCCTCGGGGGGGGGTAAAACCGTATTAATCCGCCTTATGGTTGCCCTTCGGAAACTGAGCGGCCAGCTCTCGATACCACTTGCCGCTCTTCTTGACCGTGCGGACCTGCGTCTCGTAGTCGACATGTACGAGGCCGAAGCGCATGCGATAGCCTTCGGCCCATTCAAAATTGTCCATCAGGCTCCAGGCGAAATAGCCGCGCATCGGATAGCCATCTTTGATCAGGTCGGCGACGATGCCGAGATGCTCGATGTAGTAATCGAGGCGCGGCTGGTCATCAACCTCGCCGTTGACCACGCCCATGTTGTAGCAGGCACCGTTCTCGGTGATGTAGCATTCCGGCAGCTCGTAGCGCTTGTTGAGATCTTCGACAACGTGCTTCAGGCCCGGCGCATAGATTTCCCAGCCGATATCGGTCTTTACGTCGCTGACCGGCGGCGCTTCCTTTGTCCAGGGAAAATCGCCGCTCTTCGAGGCGTCATCGGAGACGCGCATCGGCATGTAATAGTTCAGACCCCACCAATCGAGCTTCTGGTTGATGGTCTTGAGATCGCCATCCTCGATGACAGGCATGCGGTCGCCAAGCGCCTCGACAAACTCCTTCGGATACTCCCCCTTGAAGATCGGATCGAAGAAGGCGCCATTGTGGAACTGATGCGCGCGCTCGACGGCAGCGGCATCTTCCGGGCGATCCGAGCCCGGCAGGACCGAAGCAGCATTCAGCACGATGCCGACGGGCACTTTCGGCGCAACGGAGCGGATCGCCTCGACGCCGAGACCATGGGCAAGGTTCATATAGTGCATGGCGTAGAGCGCCGCTTGCATGTTGCGTTCGCCCGGCGCATGGACGCCGTAGAGATGGCTCAGCCAGACGATGCACCACGGCTCGTTGAAGGTGGCAACGGAATCGAGACGATCGCCGAGCCGCGACATCACGGTCTTGGCGTAGCGCTGGAAGGCATGCGCGGTCGAGCGCGCCGTCCAGCCACCGTCGCCGGCAAGCGTCAGCGGCAGATCCCAGTGATAGAGTGTCGCGAAGGTCTTGATCCCGCGCGCCTTGCAGCCGTCGACAAGACGATCGTAGAAATCGAGGCCTGCCTCATTCACCGGGCCGGTGCCATCGGGAATGATGCGTGGCCAGGCGATCGAGAAGCGATAGGCTTCGACGCCCATCTCCTTTATCAGATCCAGATCCTGCTCCAGCCGGTTATAATGGTCGCAGGCGACATCGCCATTCTGGCGCTGAAAGACGCGGCCCGGCATATTGGCGAAGGCATCCCATATCGAGGGCTTGCGGCCGTCCGCCTTGGTGGCGCCTTCGATCTGGAAGGCGGCGGTGGCAACGCCGAAGGTGAAATCGCCGGGGAAGCGATCAGCAAGAAGCTTCGGATCGATCATGATGAAAATCCCGTCTGTTATGGCTTCGTTGGCTGCGGTTTAGCCAAGCCGCGTGACAAAGTACAGTGCCGATATGACAGAGCTGCAACGTTGCAGCCACTGAGAAACCGAGCCGGCTACCGGTTTCGCGGAGGAGTCCACAGGCAAGCGCAGAGCCTTTGCGGATAGTTCGATAACATCAATGTCAACAGTCGTGACTTGTCTTTTTATTGCGGATCAATTGAGGGTAGTGTTCAAACTTGACAGTGAAAGGATACAAATGCTCCCTGCGCTCCACTCTCTCCACCCCTATCTGCTGAGCCTCTTGCGCATCGTCGCGTCGCTGGTGCTGTTCAGCTATGGAACGCAAAAGGTGCTGCATTTTCCAGCCGCCGAGACTGTTCCGGCCGTCGGATCACTCTCATGGATCGCCGGCCTGCTCGAGCTTACCCTCGGCTTCCTCGTCCTGATCGGCTTCCAGACGCGGATCGCTTCCTTCGTCCTGTCGGGCCTGATGGCCTTCGCCTATTTCCTGCGCCACGCGCCACAGAGCTTCTATCCGGCACAGAACGGTGGCGTCTCGGCCATCCTCTTCTGCTTCATCTTCCTGTTTCTCGTCGCAGCCGGCAGCGGCCCGCTTGGTATCGACGCACTAACAAAGCGCAAGCAGGGACTCGCCGCCTGACCGGCAACAACCCCAGCGAATTCGAGGCGGCCTTCGCCGCCTCGAACAAAATCGAACCTATAGCTTGATCCAGGCGCCGTTGCGCTTCGAAGAAGCAACGCAAGCGTCGACGAAGGCAACACCCTTCACGCCGTCATCGACCGTCGGGTAGATCACGGCCGGATCGACCGCAACGCCCTTCTTGGCCGCATTAATGGCGCGCGCAGCCTCGGTGTAGATCGTAGCAAAAGCTTCCAGATAGCCTTCCGGATGGCCCGACGGGATACGCGAGACACGGGCCGCTGCAGCGCCTGAGCCGGCGCCATTGCGGGTAATCAACCGCTTCTGCTCGCCGAACGGCGTGTACCAGAGATAGTTCGGATCGGCCTGCGTCCACTCGATACCGCCCTTGGTACCATAGACCCGGAGCTTCAGGCCGTTCTCGTGGCCCGGCGCCACCTGACTGCACCAGAGCATGCCTTTAGCTGGCTTTTCCGAACCCCTGGCCTTGAAGCGCAGCATCACATGGGCGTTATCGTCGAGGCGACGTCCCTCGACGAAGCTGTCGAGGTCGGCAGCAAGGCTATCGAGTTCAAGGCCGGTAACAAAAGAGGCGAGATTATAGGCATGGGTGCCGATATCGCCTGTGGAGCCGCCAGCACCCGACTGTGACGGGTCGGTGCGCCAAGCTGCCTGCTTCTGGCCGGACTGTTCGATATTCTCCGTCAGCCAATCCTGCGGATATTCGGCCTGCACGATGCGGATATCGCCGAGCTCGCCGTTGGCGATCATCTCGCGCGCCTGGCGGATCATCGGATAGCCGGTGTAATTGTGGGTGAGGATGAAGAGCGCACCACTCTCGTCGGCCACTTTCTTCAGCTTCTTGGCGTCGGCGAGATTGGATGTCAGCGGCTTGTCGCAGATGACGTGGATGCCGCGACGCAGGAATTCCTTGGCGGCGTCGTAATGCACATGGTTCGGCGTCACGATCGAAACCGCCTCGATGCCGTTCTTCAGCTTGGCTTCGCGGATCGCCATGTCGCGGTAGCTGGAATAGGTGCGCGTGGGGTCGAGGCCGAGATCGCGCCCGGAAGCAATGGCCCGCTCCGGCGAGGAAGAAAGCGCACCGGCGATGAGATCGAACTGGTCGTCAATGCGTGCGGCGATGCGATGCACCGCGCCGATGAAGGCGCCAGCGCCGCCGCCCACCATGCCAAGCCGAATGCGCGGCTCCCGCGTCTGTTCCGATGATCCTTCGATTGCCATAAGGGCCCTCCTGAATAAATTAAAATTCAAATTCCTGATGCTTGTCGTTTCAAGCCACCCGCCTCGCCCTTCAAGGGCCCTACGGGCCACCTCAGGGTGAGGCTGATCTTCTGCGCCAGCACCACTACCCTCTACCTACCAATGCCGAAGATGGCCTTTGTGGAGTTTCGCAAAAGCCCGCTCCGCCCTCATCCTGAGGTGCGGAGCCTCCTGAGCTCTGCGAGGGAGTGAAGCCTCGAAGGACGAGGGCGGCCTCTACCTTCTCCCCGCACCTGCGGGGAGAAGGCTTTGGATTACAGCCCCAGCATGCGCCGGTTTGCCGCCTGGTCCGTGCCGCTGCCGGCGAAATCGTCGAAGGCCTTTTCCGTCACGCGGATGATGTGCGCCTTGACGAATTCGGCGCCTTCGCGTGCGCCGTCTTCGGGATGCTTCAGCGCGCATTCCCATTCGACCACGGCCCAGCCATCGAAATTGTTCGCCGTCATCTTCGAGAACACGGCGCCGAAATCGACCTGACCGTCGCCCAGCGAACGGAAGCGGCCGGCACGCTCGACCCAGCCCTGATAGCCGCCATAGACGCCTTGTCGGCCGGTCGGGTTGAATTCCGCGTCCTTGACGTGGAACATCTTGATACGGTCCTTGTAGATGTCGATGTTGTCGAGATAATCGAGGCACTGCAGGACGTAGTGCGAGGGGTCATAGAGCATGTTGGCGCGCGGATGGTTCTTCACGCGCTCCAGGAACATCTCGAAAGTGATGCCGTCATGCAGGTCTTCGCCCGGATGGATTTCGTAGCAGACGTCAACGCCGTTTTCGTCGGCATGGTTGAGGATCGGCGTCCAGCGGCGGGCAAGCTCGTCGAAGGCGTCTCGACGAGACCGGCCGGGCGCTGCGGCCACGGATAGATGAAGGGCCAGGCAAGCGCGCCGGAGAAGGTCGCATGCGCCTTGATGCCGAGATGCTTAGAGGCGGTCAGCGCCATCTTCACCTGCTCGACAGCCCATTCCTGCCGTGCCTTCGGATTCCCTCGCACTTCCGGCGCTGCAAAGCCGTCGAAGGCTTCGTCATAGGCCGGATGAACAGCAACGAGCTGGCCTTGCAGGTGGGTCGAAAGTTCCGTGACTTCGACGCCGTTCGAGCGGGCAACGCCCGCGAACTCGTCGCAATAATCCTTGGAGCTGGCCGCCTTCTTCAGGTCGATGAGCTGGCTTGCCCAGGTCGGAACCTGCACGCCGACATAGCCGGCGTCAGCCGCCCACTTCGTGATCGAATCCCACGAGTTGAACGGTGCGGCATCGCCTGCGAACTGGCCGAGAAACAGGCCGGGGCCCTTGATCGTCTTCATCAGTAATTCCTCCCTAATCACGTTCTGTAAACGTTTCCGATGCCTTGCGGACCCTTATGTGAGGTGGTTGGGACACCATAACCTCGAAAAACTATAGGGTCGTTTGGCTGAAAGTCGAATGCCTCGTGACCTAAACACGGCACGCTGTCGACGGCAAGAGGTACGTGCCGCAAAAATTTCCACTCGATGCGAAATGACACGGCATCTGCATAAAAAACGCCCGCCGGAACCGGCGGGCGCATCTGTTCAGATCAACCGATCAGAACGGTGAATCGGCGAAGTAGAAGTCCTTGGCATTGTCCTTGGTGACGAGCGTCGCATCGAGGATGTAATTGCCGCGAACCGGAACCTGGTCGTAGAAGTTGGCAGCGGTCAGAGCCATGGCCGTGCCAACCATTGCCGGCGGGTAAAGCACGTCGACCGGGATCAGCTTGTCGCCGTCCATGACCTTCTTGATCATGTCCTTCGAGCCGGCGCCGGCGATGACATACTTGATGTCGGTACGCTTGGCCTGTTCGATCGCCTGCAGCACGCCGACGGCCATGTCGTCATCCTGGCACCACACGACGTCGATCTTCGGGAACTTCGTCAGGTAGTCCTGCATGACCTTGAAGGCATCGTCGCGGTTCCAGTTGCCGTACTGACGGTCGAGAACCTTGACGTTCGAGCCGGCAATACCCTTGTCGAAACCGTCCTGACGCTGCTGGTCGATCGGGATCGGCAGGCCACGGATGATGACGACCTGCGCGTCCGGCGTGTTCTTCTTGATGTATTCGCCAGCCGTCTGGCCGAGCGCCGGGTTGTTGCCGGCAACGTAGAGGTCGCGGACGGAATTGTCGTTGCTGCTTGGCGCGCGGTCGACGAGCGTGACGAACTTACCCTTGTCCTTGACTTCCTTGATGGCGTTGACCAGCGGATCCGGGTCAGACGGCAGGATCACGAGCGCGTCGATGCCCTGGGTCTCAAGGTCCTGCACGGCGTTTGCCTGGCTGGCGGCATCAGGCGAAGTCTTGACGATGACGGTCAGTCCCGGATGCTCCGCCATCAAGAGCTTGGCAACACGCTCGGCATGGAACACCACGCCCGAGGTCCAGCCATGGTCGGCGGCCGGAATGGAGACGCCGATCGTCACCTTCTTGTCTGCGGCATGTACCGTGCCGGCCAAGGCCGCCATCACCACCGCCAGTCCCAATAGTCTTTTACGCATGTTTATCCTCCCAGATAGAGACAGGGCCTTGTCACAAGAACCGGGCGCCCCCTGACCCGGTTATTCATGATTTGCGCGCAAGCGAGCGCTGGACCAGCATGGCGATGATGATGATCGCGCCCTGGATGGCACTCAGCAGATACTCGCTGATGAAATTGGAAAGCAGCATGATGTTGCCGACGAGCTCGAGGATGAAGGCACCGCAGATCGTGCCCCATACCCTGCCCGCGCCGCCTTTCAGCGCCGTCCCGCCGACGACCACGGCGGTAATCGCCTGCAGCTCCCAGAGAATGCCCGTCGTTGCCGACGTCGACCCGAGCCGCGGCACGTAGAGAAGCACGGCAATCGCCACACACAGGCCCTGGATGACAAAGGCGACGGTGCGGACGCGATTGACCGCCACGCCGGAATAGCGCGCAACATCACGATTGGAGCCGACGGCGATGACATGCCGGCCGTAACGCGTGCGATAAAGGATGAAGGCCGCGATGCAGGTGACGACAAGAATGACCACGATCGGAACCGGCACGCCGAGCACGGAACCATAATAGACGGGTTTGTAGAGCGCCTGCACATCCGCCGGGCGCAAGGTGATCGCGCCGCCCTGCGACAGCCAGGTCGTCAAGCCGCGGTAGACGCCCATCGTGCCCAGCGTTGCGATGAAAGGTTCGATCTTGCCCATGGTCGTGATCAGGCCATTGGCCAGGCCGCACAGGACGCCCGCGACAACCGAGAACAATACAGCCGCCGCCAGCATCAGGCTCGGATCGGCGATGACGCCCGAGTTCATGAACAGTATCATCAGGCTCGCAACGAAGGCGACCATTGCGCCAACGGACAAATCGAGATCGCCCGCCGAGATGACGAAGGTTGCTCCCACCGCGATGATCGCAATGAAGGCGCATCTGGTGGCGACATTGGTAAGATTGGTCATGCCGATGAAATTCGGATTGACCAACGCGCCGACGATCAGGAGCAGCACCAGCGCCGCAAACGGCGCCACGGCCCGCAGATCGACATCCCGCCAGGATCGGCCCCGCCTGACTGTCTTCTCGCTGCTATCCTCGCCCACGCTCATATCCAAAACCAACCTCCCGCCCCATTATTGCTTGGGAATTCACTTATGCCTTCGCCGCCCGTTCAGGCAGCCGTCTTTTTCTTCAGGCCCGCCGCATAACGCATGATCTCCTGTTCGGAGATTTCGTCGCCTTCGAGCATACCGACGATCCGGCCCTCGCGCATGACGGCCACGCGCGTGCACAGCCCAATGACCTCAGGCATCTCCGAAGAAACGACAATGATCGAATGCCCGTCGCGCGCCAGCGCCGAGATGAAATGATAGATCTGCTGCTTCGTGCCGACATCGATGCCGCGGGTCGGCTCGTCGATGATGATGATCTGCGGCTCGGTCTCCATAACCTTTGCAAGCAGCAGCTTCTGCTGATTGCCGCCGGACATGCGGCCGGCAACGATGTTTCCGTCGCGAACGCGGATATCGAAACGGCGGCGCGCTCGCGCCAAGGCATCAGCTTCGCTTGCGGCGCTGAGATAACCGAACCTGCCGTGCCGATCGAGCGACTGCAGCGTAAGGTTCGCCGTCATGCCGGAGTTCAGAAGCAGGCCCTTGGACTTGCGGTCCTTGGTCATATAGGCAAGACCGGCACCGATCGCTGCATGCACGTCATGCGCCGCTACGGATTGTCCGTTGACGACGACCTCACCGGATGCCCGCGAGCGCAGGCCGACGATCGCTTCCATCAGCTCGGTGCGGCCGGAGCCGATCATGCCGGAAAAGCCGAGTATTTCGCCCTTGCGCAGCTCGAAGCTCGCATCGCGGACATAGCCCGTCGAGATGGAATTGACCGCGAGCACGACATTCTCATCGACATCGGGCTCGTTCTTTGCCGGATAGAGACTGGAGAGTTCACGCCCGACCATCAATTGCGCGATGGATTCACCGTCGAGCATCGAGGTCGGCGACGTCTTCACCCACTGGCCATCGCGCAGGACCGTGACCCGGTCCGTCAGCTCCATGACTTCATCGAGCTTGTGCGACACGAACACGAAGCTCGTGCCCTGGTCGCGCAGCTTGCGCACCTGCTTGAACAGAAAGTTGGTTTCCTCACGCGACAGCACGGCCGTCGGCTCGTCCATGAAGACGATCCGCGCATCACGGCTGATCGCCTTGGCAATCTCGACCATCTGCTTGTCGGCAACGGAAAGCGCGCTGATCATCGCATTCTCGTCGACATGCGACCCGAGGAGATCGAGCACACGCCGCGTCTCCGCCCGCATGTGCTTGCGGTCGAGCACGCCGAAATGCGTGACTTCGCGGCCCAGAAACAAGCTCTCGGTCACGGTCAGATGTTCGGCAAGATTGAATTCCTGGTGGATGATGACAATGCCGAGCGCCTCGGCGGCGCCATTCGGCGGCAGCTTCACCGGCTTGCCGTCAAGCAGGATTTCGCCGGAACTGGGCTGCTCGAAACCGGAGAGAACCTTGACCAGCGTCGACTTGCCGGCGCCGTTTTCGCCCATCAATGCATGGATTTCGCCGGCCCGGAGATCGAAGTTGACGCTGAACAGAACCTGCACGCCATTGAAGGACTTACAGATTCGCTTCGCTGACAGCACAACGGCACCGTCGACGGCCTCCGAATTCATTGCTTCCTCCCTTGCGGCTCCACCCGCTTTCCTTGCTGTGTAAACCTTTACATATAACGTGTAAAGGTTTACATCGTTGGATATTGCACAATTCTTCACGGTCGCCTTTGACCTGCACGGAAGTCTGTGTAGTGTCCGGTGCGAGACGAGACCCAAGGCAGAGCGCAGTGTCGAATTCCACGCCCGCAACCATCGAAGACGTCGCCCGAATTGCCAATGTTTCGATCGCAACGGTCTCCCGGGCAATCCACATGCCGGAGAAGGTCGCCAATTCGACGCGGCTGAAGGTCAATCAGGCAATTGCCGTCACCGGCTACACGACCAATGCCATGGCACGCAGCCTCAGGCTGGGCCGTTCCAACATGATTCTCGTGGTCGCGCCCGACATTGGCGACCCCAATTTCTCCAATATCCTCATCGGCCTGGAGAATGAAGCACGCGCGCATGGCTATGGCATCCTCATCGGTCATACGCAGAACGATGCCCAGCGCGGGCTTGAATATCTGAAATTCCTGAATTCCAACCAGGCGGCGGGATTGATCCTGTTCACCGGCATATTGCCTTTCGGACACCAGACGATGACGGCGCGCTTGCCGCCGAGCGTCGGCGTCTTCGAGCCGGTGTTCAATGGCGGTATTCCCTATGTCGGCGTCGACGATATCGCCGGTGCGCGCAAGGCCGTCGACCTTCTGATCGCCGAAGGCCATCGCAAGATCGCGTTTATCGGCGATTCCCGCACCCGCCTTGCCTATAGCCGGCGGCGCATGGGTTACGAGGCCGGGATGGATGCCGCCGAAATCGGCGAGGATCTCCGCATCGTTCTCGACGGCGACGGCACCATCGAGAGCGGGCGGCTGGCCGTCGAGCAGCTTTTCATGCGCGACACGCTGCCGACAGCCTTCATGTGCGTCAACGATCAGACCGCAATCGGCGTGATGATCGGCCTGAAGACACGCGGCTACGACATTCCGGGGGACTTTTCGGTGACCGGCTTCGACGACGTGCCGCAAGCCGTCTTCATGACGCCATCGCTGACGACAATCCGCCAGCCGCGCACCGCCATCGGCAAGCATGCCATGGCGCTGCTGCTCGAACTCCTCTCGGACGGTCAGCCGACGGAGACGGAAATCCTGCTGCTGCCGGATCTGGTTGTGCGCAACTCGGTGTCGGCGCCGTCGCGTATCAGGCGATAGGGAGGCGCAGCCATGCCGCTCGGCAGGATCGTCCTCTATGTACGCGATGTGGAAGCGACGATCGATTTCTACCAGAGATATTTTAGCTTCAAGCCGCTCCGACAGGAGGGTGATCGGATTGTCGAACTCCTGGCACCGGATGGCGGCGCCAATCTGATGATCCATCAGGCAGGAAAGGCCCAGAAGATGGGCCAGGTGCTGGTGAAACTGGTCTTCGACGTCGAAAATGTCGATGCATTCCGCGCCAAATGCGCGGGCGATGGACTGGAATTCGGCCCTCTGCATCAGGCCGACGGCTATGTATTCGCCAATGCCAAGGACCCCTCGGGAAATCCCATCGCTATTTCCAGCCGCGCGTTCAGGCGGTAGTCCGAGAGGCGACGAATAGCCGCCTCCCGGATGTCATCGATCAAACGTAACGATTGACGATGTTCTCAAGCAGTTCCTGCTTGCCGGACTTCGGCTGCGGATTGATATCCTTGGCCTCGACCCACTGCGCGATCTGATCGAGTGAATATTCGCCGCGAAGCAGCTTCTGTCCTTCGGCCGAATCCCAACCGGCGTAGCGGTCGGCGAGCGGCTGCGACAGCGCCTTGTCTTCGATCATCTTGGCAGCAGCCTTCAGGCCACGGGCGCAGCAATCCATGCCGCCGATATGACCGATCAGCAGGTCTGCCGGATCAAGCGACTGACGACGCAGCTTCGAATCGAAGTTGGTACCGCCGTTCTTGAAGCCGCCGCCTGCCAGAACCTGGTAGTAGGCCAGCGTCATTTCCGGAACATTGTTCGGGAACTGGTCGGTATCCCAGCCGGACTGGTAGTCGTTGCGGTTCATGTCGATCGAGCCGAAGATGCCGAGCGTGTTGGCCAGCGCCAGTTCGTGCTCGAAGGAGTGGCCGGCGAGGATCGCATGGCCCTGCTCGATATTGACCTTCACTTCGTTTTCGAGGCCGTTCTTCTTCAGGAAGCCATAGACGGTCGCGACGTCGTAGTCATACTGGTGCTTGGTCGGCTCCTGCGGCTTCGGCTCGATCAGGATCGTGCCCTTGAAGCCGATCTTGTGCTTGTACTCGACCACGAGGTTGAGGAAGCGGCCCATCTGGTCCAGTTCACGCGTCAGGTCGGTGTTGAGCAAGGTTTCATAGCCTTCGCGGCCGCCCCAAAGCACGTAGTTCTCGCCGCCGAGCTTGTGGGTCGCGTCCATGCAGGTCTTCACGGTCGCAGCCGAGAAGGCGAAGACGTCCGGATCCGGTTGGTGGCAGCGCCCGACATGAAGCGGCGGTTCGAGAAGAGGTTCGCCGTGCCCCACAGCAGCTTGACGCCGGTTTCGGCCTGCTTCTGGGCGAAGTAATCGACGATCTCGTTGAGGTTCCTGGTGTTCTCGGCAAAGTTCTTGCCTTCCGGACGCACGTCAGCATCGTGGAAGCAGTAGTAGGGCGAGCCGAGCAGCGTGAAGAATTCGAACGCGACGTCAGCCTTTAGCTTGGCGGCTTCCATCGTCTCGTTGAACCAGGGGCGAAGGAAAGTCTGGCCGCCAAAGGGGTCGCCGCCCGGCCAGGTGAAGGTATGCCAATAGGCGACGGCAAAGCGAAGATGGTCTTCCATGCGCTTGCCGGCAACAACCTCGTCCTTGTTGTAGTGGCGGAAGGCCAGTGGATTGGTGCTGTCGGGGCCTTCGTATTTTACCTTGCTGATATCGCCGAAAAATCCGGTGCTCATAGTCTGTCTCCTTGGGTTTTGGTATTTCGGTATTCGTGTTCGTGCCGTGTAGCTTTGCCCCTCACCCTAGCCCTCTCCCCGCAAGCGGGGAGAGGGGACGACTTCTGTACCCTCGCCCAAATCAGAGACGGAGGGACGGTGATGGTGCGTCTATCCCCTTCTCCCCGTCAGAACGGGGAGAAGATGCCCGACAGGGCGGATGAGGGGCTTTAAGCCACAGTATTTCAATGCGCCGACAACGGCTTGATCGCCGGATAAAGCGCCCGATAGCGCTTGTAGGCATCCGTATAGGCATCCGTCAGCGCCGCGACCGGCTCAATCGTCCCGGCCGTCTGTGGCGGCGTGCAGACCGCAACCGGATCAGCGCCGGTGGCCGCGATCAGGCCGAGACGCGCAGCGCCGAAGGCAGCACCGAAATCGCCGTCCGCCGGCAGATCCACAGGCACGCCGAGCGCCGTGGCGATCGAGGCCAGCCAGTAGCGCGAGCGCGAGCCGCCGCCGATGGCGGTGACGCGGGCAATGTCGGTGCCGGCGGAGCGCAGCGCTTCGAGATTGTCGCGGATGGCGAAGGATACGCCTTCGAGCACGGCCTGCGTCAGCACTGCGCGGCCGCTTTCATGACCAAGGCCGATGAAGGCACCGCGGATCGTCGCGTCATTGTGCGGCGTGCGCTCGCCTGAGAGATAGGGGAGGAAGGTAACGCTGGAAGGCGCTTTCAGCGTCTCGCCCAGCTCGCCGGTGAGGTCGGCGGCGGATTTGCCTGTCACGCCCGAATGCCAGTTCAGCGCATCGGTCGCCGACAGAATGACGCCCATCTGGTGCCAGGTATTCGGCAGCGCATGGCAGAAGGCATGCACGGCGCTCTCCGGCTTCGGCAGGTAGGAGCCGTTGGCAGCAAAGAGCACGCCTGACGTTCCGAGCGAAACGAAGGCGGCGCCATGGCTCACCGTGCCCATGCCGCAGGCCGAGGCTGCATTGTCCCCTGCCCCGCCGGCAACGACGACATCGCCGCCGATACCCCATTTCGAGGCCAGCTCACCACGCAACTTGCCGGCAGCTTCCGTGCCTTCGACCAGCGTCGGCATCTGCTTTTCATCGAGATTGGTCGCGGCCAGCAGCTCGGAAGACCATTTGCGCTTGCCGGTGTCGAGCCAGGAGGTGCCGGCGGAATCGGACATTTCCGACATGTGTTCGCCGGTCAGCCACAGGCGCAGATAGTCCTTGGGCAAAAGCACCCAGCGCACTCTGGCGAAGACATCGGGCTCATGCTTGGCGACCCAGGCGAGCTTGGGCGCGGTGAAGCCGGGGAAGACGATATTGCCGGTCAGCGCGCGGAAGCGCGGATCGGCGTCAAGCGCTGCAGCCTCATGATAGCTGCGCGTATCGTTCCAGAGGATGCAGGGCCGCAGCACCTTGTCATCGGCATCGAGCGATGTCGCCCCATGCATCTGGCCGGAAAGGCCGATGCCGCGCACCGCCGCCAGCTCCTTCGGATGCGCCGCCTTCAGCCCGGCAACCGCTTCCTCGGTCGCGCGGACCCAGTGCGCCGGATCCTGCTCCGACCAGCCGGGATGCGGACGCGATACATCGAGATCGCCATGGGCGGAACCGATGATCTTCTGATTGCCGTCGATCAGCATCGCTTTGACGCCGGACGTTCCGAGATCGAGACCCAAATACATCAGATGCTACTCCCTGTGTTCTGCCACTTTCGAATGATCAGGGCAGATTATCCTTCAAGAAAATGTCGAGACGTATGCGCTCCTGGTCGGCGATGACGCCCTGACCATCGGCCTTCGCCTTCATCACACGGATGGCGCTGCGTATTTCGTGGCCGGCATCCTGGTTAAGAACGGCGTCGATCGTGCCATCCATCAGCGCGGCGCGCGTATGCTGCGTCAACTCATGCACGACGACGGTCAGCTCGCGCTCGGGCCGAACGGCCTTTACGGCAGCAATCAGGCCCCGGTTACCGGCGCCGAGGCTGTAGACGCCGATGATCTTTGTGCTGCCAGAAAGCGCCTTGGAAACGAGCGACCTGGCACGCTCAGGATCATCGCGTCCCTCGAGCACAGGCAGCAATCGTAGCTTGGGAAACTCCGCCGCCATGACGGCTGAAAATCCTTCGAGGCGCTCGCGATGGTCGCGCACCAGCATCGAGCCGGCTAGAACGGTGATATCGCCCTCCTGCCCACCGAGAAACCGGCCGAGCAGCCGGGCGGCGGTCCGCCCCGCAGCGATATTGTCGATACCGGCATAATGATGCCGAGTGGAATCGGTAAGGTCGGAGACCAGGGTGACCACAGGAATACGCTCGGATACGAGGCGGTCGACGGCGGCCCGCACCTCCGGTGCGTCCGTTGCGACAAGCGCAACGCCAGCGAGATCCTGTCCTTGCAGCGCATCGAGTGCGGCAACCAGCGCCGACACATCGAAAGGCGGCACCTCCAAAATGCGGATTTCGGTGCGCTCGAAGCTTGAGCGCAATGTCGCCTGATGCACCTCGGAGCGAAGTCCGTGCATGAAGGAATTGTCGCCTGTCGGCAGGATGAAGACGATGGGATAGACGCGGCCCTTGGCGAGATTGGCAGCGGCGACATCGCGGATGTAGCCGATCTCGTTGATAGCAGCTTCCACCTTCTCCCGCGTCACCAGCCGCACGCCTGGCCGCTGGTTCAACACGCGGTCGACGGTGGCAAGGCTCACGCCTGCGGCAGCAGCGATATCATGAACAGTCGGTCTCATCAGCTCCTCCTGCCGAGATCCTTACTGCGATTTCTGATGTACGTAAATCAAAAATTTTCAGCCACCCGATTTTCCTGCCGATTTTTCCTCTAGAAACGAAAAAGGCCCCTCGCTTCGAGGGGCCTTCTATCCATACCGGCGTGGCGTGAGATCAATGGCCTCCGCCACCTCCACCGCCGCCTGGTGCATTCGGCTTGCTCAGCATGAGCACCCCGAGGATCATCGCCAGGAACAGGATGGTAAGCATCAGGAAGATGTCGCTGAAGGACATGACCACAGCCTGTTGCGTTGCCATGTTGACCATCTGCCTCAGCGCAGCCTGCTGTCCGTTCAACCCGGAGGCGGTAAAGCTGGCAGCCATGTTGTTCAGCTGATCGACGGCAATCTGATTGCCCCAATGAATATTGTCACGCAGGTTGAAGTAGTGCTGGTCCTGCCGGTTCGTCAGCAGCGTGTTGATGATAGCAAGGCCAACAGCGCCGCCGAGGTTACGCGTCAGGTTGAACAGGCCGGACGCACCGCGCATGCGGGCGGGCGGCATGGTTCCAAGCGCGATATTGTTGATCGGCACCATGCAGAGCATCAGCCCGAATCCGCGCAGGATCTGCGGGATCATCAGTTCCCAGAAATCCCAATCCGTCGTCAGATGCATCATGATGTAGGTGCCGGCCGAGAAGCTGGTGAAGCCGATGATCATCAGGATGCGCAGGTCGATCTTGCTCGACAGGAAGCCGGCAAGCGGCGCCGTGAAGAACATGGTCAGGCCCGAAACGAACATCGTTTCGCCGATCTGCAGCGAATCGTAACCGCGGATACGGGCAAGATAGAGCGGGTAGATATAGGTCAGGCCGTAGAGACCGATGCCCATGACGAAGGAGAAGACTGACCCGAAGGAGAAGTTCTTGTTGGTGAACGCCTTCAGATCCACCACCGGGAACTCGGCCGTGAAGGCTCGATAGAAGAAGATGACCGCACCGATGGCCGAGGCGATGGCGCCTGCGACGATGTAATTGTCGTTGAACCAGTCGTTGGTGTTGCCTTCCTCAAGCACATATTCCAAAGCGCCAAGGAAGACACCCATGGAAACCAGGCCCCACCAGTCGAATTTCTTCATCAGCGACAGTTCGGGCTTGTCGAAATCGATGAAATTCCAGGTGACGATCGCAACGATGATACCCGGCGGAATATTGACGAGGAACAGCCAGTGCCAGGAAAAGGCATTGGAGAGATAGCCGCCAACCGTCGGGCCGATGGTCGGCGCCAGCGTCGCGATCAGCCCAATGATCGGCGAGACGACGTTGCGCTTCGATGGCGGGAAGATGGTGAAGGCAGCCGCGAAGACCGAGGGGATCATGCCGCCACCGATAAAGCCTTGCAGCGCACGGTAGATGATCATCTGGTCGATGTTGGTGGCGGTCGCAGCAAGCGCGCTCGCTGCGGTGAAGCCAGCTGCCGAGATCGCGAACAGGTAGCGCGTGGAAATGATGCGCGCCAGCGTTCCCGACAGCGGGATCATGATGACTTCGGCGATCAGATAGGCGGTCTGCACCCAGCCGATTTCATCCGAGCCGGCGCTGAGGCCGGCCTGGATTTCGCTGAGCGAGGCAGACACGATCTGAATGTCGAGGATCGACATGAACATGCCGAGCACCATCGCCAGAAAGGCGATGAGCTTTTTGGTCTCGATATGATCCACCGCTGGTGGCGCGGCAGGGCCGGCCGCGCGTGGGGGCGACCCTGCAGTAGTGCTGGCGGACGACATGCTGCGTCTCTCCCGAGCTTGAGCGCTTACTTGTTCGGTGCCGTGCGGGTATCGACGTCGACGACGACGCTGAGGCCTGCGCGCAGACGACCGGTATCAAGCGCATCCTGCGGCAATGCGATGCGAACAGGCACACGCTGGATGATCTTGGTGAAATTGCCAGTCGCGTTTTCCGGCGGCAGCAGCGAGAAGACCGAGCCGGAAGCCGGTGAGATCGACTCGACGGTGCCAACGATCGGATGGTCGCTATAGGCATCGACATGGACGTTCACCTTGGAACCGGGAACCAGGTGCTGGATCTGCGTTTCCTTGAAGTTCGCGTCGATATAGAGCTGCCGGGTCGGCACAATCGCCATCAGTTTCTGTCCGGGAGACACAAGGTCGCCTTCCTGAACGGAACGATTGCCGACAACGCCGTCATAAGGCGCCTTCAGCACGGTAAAGGACAGGTCGCGGGCAGCCTTGTCGCGAGCGGCGGCAAGACCCTTGATCGTGCTTTCTGCCTGGCGGCGCTGGGCCTGTAGCAGATTGATATTGGCTTGTGCCGAAGCAATCGCGGCATCGCCGCCGACCAGGTTGGCCTTGGCTTGGTCGAGCGCGATGTTGGCGCTATCCAAGGCGGCCGTGGTGCCGACCGACTTGGCTTGCAGTTCAGCAGCGCGCGTCTGGGTGATCTGAGCGCCACGAACAGTGGCGTCGAGGGCAACCTTCTGGGCCTGCGACTGGGCAAGAGCGGCCTGGCCGGCAGCGATCTGTGCATCGATGGTATGGAGTGAGAGCTGTTCGGTGTCGTACGAGGCCTGGGCCTGATCCAGCGCCAGCTTGTAGTCGCCGTCATCGAGCGTGGCGAGCACATCGCCAGCCTTGACGAGCTGGTTGGCAACAACATTCACCTTGGCGACATAGCCGGTGACCTTCGGCTGAATGGTCGCGATATCGCCGCCGATATAGGCATCGTCAGTCGAGACCATGAAGCGGCCGTTCGTCCACCAGTCATAACCATACCAGCCGCCGGCTGCGAGCACGGCGACGATGATGACAGGGAGCACCAGGCTGCGCCGCTTCTTTGCCGGAGGCGGTGGGGCCGCGGGAACCGGAGATGCGGGCGCAGCCTGGGTGGGAGCTGGATTGCTTCGCGTTTCTGCGGCGGGAGCGTTGGCAGATACGCCAGCTTCCGGCGCTTCCGCTTCGGCATCAGCGGACTCATCCACGATGCGCGCTACATTGTTTCCATGACTTGACGACATTGCCCTACCACCGAAAATCTAGGTAAAATAATCGAACCGAACGGTTCGGTTCAATTGACATAAAGCCTTTTCCATTCCATATCAAGAGACATCGAACCGCGTGGTTCGATTTATTTGACGAGTCTGTTTAAGATTCTGCAAAAATGATTGATGAAGGAGACGATGAAACACGAATCGCAAAATGCCATCATATTGAACGCGCCCGCGCCTGCATCCGGGGGCCGCTGGGCCGCTGGCGAAGATCCGGTCAAGCGCCACCAGATTCTCGAAGGCGCCAAGCGCGTCTTTATGAAGATGGGCTTCGACGCGGCGAGCATGAACGACGTCACCCGCGAGGCGGGCGTCTCCAAGGGCACGCTTTACGTCTATTTCGCGAACAAGGAAGACCTGTTCGCCGCCATGATGGAGAGCGAGCGCACCTATTTCGTCAACCTCGTGCGCAACGCACTGGCGGATGAATCGGATGTCACGACGTCTCTTTATGATTTCGGCATAGTATTCGTGACGCACGTCACCTCGGACAAGACCATCAGCGCCATGCGCACGGTCATCGGCGTGCGCGAGCGCATGCCCTCCCTCTGTCAGCGTTTCTTCACCGGTCCGGAAAATCTGCGCACGGTGTTGCGCGGCTTCCTTGAGCGGCAGGTCGCAGCCGGTCATCTCAAGATCGACGATTTCGACATGGCGGCCCGCCATTTTCTGGAGATGGCCAGTGGCGGCTACTTCAAGCTGCGGCTGTTTGGCGACATGGACGAACCACCGTCAAAGGAGGAGATCGATTATGTCGTGCGCGGCGCCGTGCGCGTTTTCCTCGCAGGCTATGGGCCCGACCGCAAGGATTGATGGCAAAAGCCTTCCCTTGTTGCCGATGAGCAGCTAGCGATCCAACTCCGCAATGGCGATCAAGCGTCGCGGCCGCTGGGCGCTTATGAATTGTCCGGCAACCAGGGAGTTGGGCATGAGCGCGATCGGCAGAGCGATATGGTTCATCGAAAGCCATTTCACATCCGATATCTCGTTGGATGAGATCGCCGATACGGCCGGGCTTTCGCGATATCATCTGTCGCGCGTCTTCGGCATGACCACAGGTCATTCGATCAGCGGCTATATAAGGAGCCGCCGCCTCAGCAGTGCGGCTCTCGCACTGACGGATAGCTCTTCCACCATTCTCCAGGTTGCCCTCGATGCCGGCTACGGCTCGCACGAGGCCTTCACCCGTGCCTTCCGCGAGCAATTCGGCATGACGCCGGAGAGCCTGCGCAAACAGGGGCACGTTCGCAACCTCGCTCTACAGGAGCCGATCAGAATGGACGACACCCGCCTCCCCAAGCTCGATGCCCCGCGCTTCGAGATTCGCCCGGCAATGCTGCTCGCTGGCTTTGCCGAAACCTATGCCCATGAAGCTACGCAGGCGATCCCTTCGCTCTGGCAGAAGTTCAACCAGCATTTCGGCCACATTCCTGGCCAGGTGGGCAACGTCGCCTATGGCGTCTGCACCCAGGCGGATGAGGGTAGCGAAGGCTTCCGCTATATGTCCGCAGCCGAAGTCACCGGCACCGACGACCTGCCCGAAGGGTTTACGACCGCGAGACTGCCGCCGCAGCGCTATGCGGTCTTTGCCCATCGCGGCCACATCTCGGGCATTTCCGCGACCGTGCATCAGATCTTCGGCGAATGGCTCCCGCAATCGGGCCACCAGCACGGCGGAACCCCGGACATGATGGAGCGCTATGACGAGCGTTTCGACCCGCGCACCGGCATGGGCGTGACCGAAATCTGGATCCCCCTCAAAGCTTAAAGCGAGCCCGCCGCCACGAAAATGGCGGCGGCGCTTGTACGGACGACGACGCTCCTTACATTACGGCCATTCTTGACAGGCCGGGGCTGGGGGTCAGTATCGGCAATGCTGACAAAAAGGGGAAATCGTCGATGGATATTGTTGGGCTGATACAGGATCCGAGCGCGTGGGTCGCGCTCGTCACACTCGTGGTCATGGAGGTGGTGCTTGGCATCGACAACCTCATCTTCATCTCGATCCTGACCAACAAACTGCCCGCCGAACACCGCGACAGGGCGCGCAAGATCGGTATCGGCCTTGCTCTTGGCATGCGTCTCGCACTGCTCGGCACTGTCGCCTGGATCGTTCAGCTGACGCAGCCCGTCTTCGAGATCTTCGGCCAGGGCTTCTCCTGGAAAGACATGATCTTGATCGGCGGCGGCCTCTTCCTCGTCTGGAAGGCGACGAAGGAGATCCATCACAATGTCGATCCGCAGGAACACGGCGAGGATTTCATCGCCAAGTCGACGACCTCCACCTTCGCCGCCGCCATCGGCCAGATCCTGCTGCTCGACCTGGTCTTCTCGGTCGACAGCATCATCACCGCCGTCGGCATGACGCCGCATCTGCCGATCATGTTCGTCGCCGTGATTGCTGCGGTTACGGTCATGCTGGTCGCCGCCAACCCGCTCGCCAATTTCATTGAGAGGAACCCGAGCATCGTCATGCTGGCGCTCGCCTTCCTGCTGATGATCGGCACGACGCTGATCGCCGAAGGCATGGGTGTGCATGTGCCCAAGGGCTACATCTACGCCGCCATGGCCTTCTCAGCTCTCGTGGAAGTGCTCAACATGCTGGTCAGGAACCGCCGGAAAAAGGCATCCGGCGGCCATTGAGGAAAAGATCCGCATCCGGAAACGGGTGCGGCACTCAATCCTGAACGTGGACGTCGACCCATTCGCCGATGTCGCCGCGCCCGTAAATATCGACCTTGATCCTGACATTGCCGCGGACGATGAGTTTTGCGGCATCATCAGCAATATTGCCATCGGCGAGCATGGCTTCCAGCCGCTGACGGTTTGACGGCAGCGAGAAGAAACTATCGCCCTGGTCGCCGCGGTCGCGCCGACGGTAGGCGTGATAGTTCGCCCGATCCTGACGGATGATCTGCCAGGGCAGCGTTAGACGCTCCCCCTTTGAATTGTAGAGGTCGTCGTTACCGATATAGGCGCGATAGGACTCGATCAGCTTGGCCGAGCTATCGCGCGTAATCGTCGATTGCGCGGCGGCGGGACCGAACATGGCCGCTGCCATTATGAGGCTCAAAACCAGTCTCTTCATTGCTTCCTCGCGGTATTTGATTGAAGACCTATTCCGCCACTGCCGCAGAAATTGCAAATAAAATTCGGCAACCGACCCGCTTTCATCCCGATAGCCTTACGAACGGTAAAGAGGCATCACTATTCTGATATATCGGCTCGAATCGGCGCGTTGCAATGTCCATGACACACCATCGGGTCGATCTTGAGGCGCGGTTTCCCTTGACGTCATGCATTGAATATGGCCTAAGGCCAGCCATATGGAAAACGCGGAACTGAAGCGGCAGACGCCCTTTTCCGGCCGGTTTCCTCATCCAGATACACATCTTCGGCTGGACGGCGCTTGTCCAAAGCGCGACCCGGCCTTTTATGACGGGCAAACAAGATGACCACTTCAGGCGTTCGCGTCCGCATCGCACCCTCCCCCACCGGCGAGCCGCATGTCGGCACGGCCTATATCGCGCTGTTCAACTATCTCTTCGCCAAGAAACACGACGGCGAGTTCATCCTGCGCATCGAGGATACCGACGCGACCCGCTCCACCCCGGAATTCGAGACCAAGGTGCTCGACGCTCTGAAATGGTGCGGCCTGAAATGGTCTGAAGGTCCGGATGTCGGTGGGCCCTATGGCCCTTATCGCCAGAGCGACCGCAAGGAGCTGTATAAGCCCTACGTCGAACAGATCGTCACGAACGGACACGGCTTCCGCTGCTTCTGCACGCCCGAGCGTCTGGAAAAGATGCGCGAGGCGCAGCGTGCCGCCGGCCTGCCGCCGAAGTATGACGGTCACTGTTTGAACCTTTCGGCCGAGGAAGTCTCGACGCGCGTCGCCGCCGGCGAGCCGCATGTTGTGCGTATGAAGATCCCGACCGAGGGTAGCTGCAAGTTCCATGACGGCGTCTACGGCGACGTGGAAATCCCGTGGGATGCCGTCGACATGCAGGTTCTGCTGAAAGCCGACGGCATGCCGACCTATCACATGGCCAACGTCGTCGACGACCATCTGATGAAGATCACCCATGTGGCACGTGGCGAAGAATGGCTCGCCTCGGTGCCGAAGCACATACTGATCTATCAGTATCTCGGCTGGGAGCCGCCGGTGTTCATGCACCTGTCGCTGATGCGCAATGCCGACAAGTCAAAGCTGTCGAAGCGCAAGAACCCGACGTCGATCTCCTATTACACGGCTCTCGGCTATATTCCCGAAGCGCTGATGAACTTCCTCGGCCTGTTCTTCATGCAGATCGCCGAGGGCGATGAGCTCCTGACGATGGACGAGCTTGCGGCAAAGTTCGACCCGGAGAACCTCTCCAAGGCCGGCGCGATCTTCGATATCCAGAAGCTCGACTGGCTGAACGGCCGCTGGATCCGCGAGAAGCTTTCGGAAGAGGAATTCCAGCAGCGCGTGCTGACCTGGGCCATGGAAAACAGCCGCCTGCAGGAAGGCCTGAAGCTGTCGCAGTCGCGCATCACCAAGCTTGGTGAACTGCCTGACCTCGCCGGCTTCCTGTTCAAGTCCGACCTCAACCTTGATCCCTCCGCTTTCGCGAAGATCAAGTCGACGCCGGAAGAGCTGTTGGAAATCCTGAACACGGTGCAGCCGGACCTCGAAAAGATCCTCGAATGGAATGTCGAAACGATCGAAGCCGAGTTGCGCGCCATCGCCGACCGCATGGGCAAGAAGCTGAAGGTCATCGTCGCCCCGCTATTCGTGGCCGTCTCGGGCTCCTCGCGCTCGCTACCGCTTTTCGATAGCATGGCGATCCTCGGCCGCTCCGTCGTGCGCCAGCGGCTGAAACTGGCCGCCCAGACCGTTGCGACCCTCGTCGGCCCAAAGAATTGAACCGGACGTAAAACCATGAACGACAAGACCGAAACCGCCACCCTCTCCTCCGACGCGACGGAAGTTCGCGCGCAGAAGCTGAAGCTGCTGCGCGAACAGATCGGCGACGTCTATCCGGCGCATTTCCACCGGACCATGACCAATGCCGAACTGGCTGCAAAATACGAGAGCCTGGAGCCGGACACGGAGACCACCGACGTCGTCACCGTCGCCGGCCGCGTCTATTCCTCGCGCAACTCCGGCATGTTCATGGACATTCATGACGCCTCGGCGAAGATCCAGATCTTCAGCCACAAGGATGTTACCGGCGAAGAAGCGCGCTCCCTGCTGCCGATGATCGATATCGGCGACATTATCGGCGTCACCGGTGTCGTACGCCGCACCAAGCGCGGCGAGCTGACGATCAATGCCCAGCAGATCACCATGCTGACCAAGTCGCTGTTGCCGATGCCTGAAAAGTGGCACGGCCTGTCGGATATCGAGTTGCGCTATCGCAAGCGCCACCTCGACATCATGACCAACGAGGAATCGAAACTCCGCTTCCAGCAGCGCAGCCGCATCGTTTCCGGCATCCGCCGCTTCATGGAAAATGACGGCTTCATGGAAGTCGAGACGCCGATGCTGCACTCGGTTTACGGCGGCGCCACCGCCGAGCCGTTCAAGACGCATCACAACACGCTGAAGCTCGATATGTACCTGCGCATCGCGCCGGAACTGTTCCTGAAGCGCACGCTGGTCTCCGGCCTCACCGACAAGGTGTTCGAGATCAACCGCAACTTCCGCAACGAAGGCGTCTCCACCCGGCACAATCCAGAATTCACGATGATGGAATGTTACTGGGCCTACGCCGACTACGAGGACATCATGGACCTCGTCGAGCGCCTGTTCTCGACGCTTGCCATGTCGATCCACGGCAGCACCGAATTCGCCTTCGGCGACAAGCAGATCTCCTTCAAGGGCCCGTTCCGCCGGGTGCCGATGCCTGATGCTGTCAAGGAAGCGACCGGTATCGACTTCCTGGCGATCAAGACCGACGAGGAAGCCCGCGCCGCCTCCAAGGCTGCCGGCTTTGCCGTCGAGAAGGATGCGACCTGGGGCGAATGCCTGGCCTTCATTTTTGAAGAAAAGGTCGAGGGCACGCTGATCCAGCCGTCGCATGTTACGCACTTCCCGAAGGACATCTCGCCCTTCGCCAAGGAAGTGCCGGGCGAGCCGCGCCTCGTCGAGCGCTTCGAAACTTATTGCAATGCCTGGGAACTCGGCAACGCCTTCTCGGAACTCAACGATCCGGAAGAGCAGCGTGCCCGCATGGTCGAGCAGCTCGAGCAGGCGCATGCACGCGGCGAAAAGCAGAAGGAACTGGACGAGGAATTCCTCGATGCCATCGATCAGGGCATGCCGCCTGCCGGTGGCCTCGGCATCGGTGTCGACCGCCTCATCATGCTTCTGACCAACTCGCCGTCGATCCGCGACATCATCCTTTTCCCGGCCCGTCGCGCCAAGGCGGACTGAGACCGTTTCGTCCTCCGAACCTCAAAGGTGCGAACCATGACCGAGAAAGACACAGCGGCCGCAGATGCCGACAACGAGCAGCAGCGGCTGGCCGATCTTGCGGAGATCGGCGATGTCGATCTATCACAATATGCGCCGGGAACCTTCGGCTGCCACGAGGCGATGCACACGGCGTCGATCATGCTCGACATGACCGACGACCAGTTGCTGCAGCACCCCGCCATCTTGGCGAATCCCGATTTCTACCGTCTTGCCGGCGAAGTTCACGAAGCACTCTTCGCGCTTTACCAGGCGATCGGCGAGAAACATCTGGTGGATTGAGGCCATTGCCTTTGCGCCCGCTGGCGCAAGGCAAACTCCGATCAGTTGGTGACCGGCGATCGCCGGTCGGCAGCCCCTGTCATGGTCGGGTCGAGGCCTGGTGATGGGCTCTTATCCTTGGCGTCCGCTCCGATAAATTCACCATTCTCATCATATCCGGGCCGCACGTTGCCCGTCGATTTCGGCTCCGGCAGAGCAGACTTGGCATTGTGATCCTCTGCCTGCTTGGCAGCCGCCTTCTGTTCTGCGGCCATCGCCGCCTTCAGCTTGTCTTTCTTGGCATCGCCGCCGGCACCATTGTCGGCGGCCAGGGCATTGTCGCAATCGCTGAAATCCTTCAAGCCGGCAAGAGCCGTATCGATATCCTCCGGCTGCATGGTGATCTGCTCGCCGTAGAAGAGACCTGCCGTGCTGGCGTTGCCATCATAATAACGTGCCGTCAGCGGAGCCTCCGCGCTGCCGTCGGCAAGCTTGTCGGGGTGCGGCACATAGACGACATCGGCGCCCAACGCCCGGCCGCGTATATCGGAACGCAAGATCGGGCCGTTCTTGTCGAGGACTACAACCTGAACGAGATCTGGCTTCTGTTCCTGATAGACAGCCTTGGCCACGCGCAGCGCCGTCCTCACGCGTGTCAGGCCATCGGTCGGATCGGTGCGGATATATTTGCGCACCCAGAAGCGGTTTTCCTTGCGAATGGTGACGAGATTGATGTCCGTGCACTGCAATCCGTTGGAGGAAGCGGACGCAAATCCGAGCAGTCTGTCCTTGCCGATAGAAAGCGCCAAAACGCCGGAGCAGCCTATGAGTAAAGCCACTCCGCCGATGATGACGACAAACTTCCGGGGCAACCGGAAAATGTGCAGTAAGGCGCTCACGCCAACTGCTCCAGCATAGACCACTCCAAGGTGATAAAGATGATCAACCCTCACGTTAGGGAAATGGCGTTTCTGAATACTTAAAGCCAAGGTGAAACTTATATCTCACGTGGTATCTTTACCAAAAAAGGTCCAAAATTTCACAGCTATGACGAGCGCTTGCTTTCGGTGCCGGGGCCATGCTCTAACCTTTTCATGGCCTTCACCTTGAGACAGTTGCAGTACTTCGTTGCCGTGGCGGAACAGGGCTCGGTGACCCGCGCGGCGCAGAATCTTTCGATTTCTCAATCCTCCGTTACCGAGGCGCTGAAGGAGCTGGAGGGCGACCTCGGCGTCGAGCTGTTCGACCGGCATCCGCGCGGGCTATCGATCACACACAACGGCCATCAATTCCTGCGCCATGCGACGAAGATTCTGGCGACGGTTTCCGACGCGCGCACCAGCTTTTCCGGCCAGCGGAACGCGACCGGCGGCACGCTGAACATCGGCGTGACATCGCTCGTCGCCGGCTATGTCCTGTCCGATCTTCTGGCGCGCTATCGCCGCGCCTGCCCCGGCGTCGAAGTCAGCGCCATCGAGGACAATGGCAGCTATCTGGAACATCTTCTGGTTGGTGGCGAGCTCGACGTCGCCGTCATGGTCATCTCCAACCTGCGGGACCGCATGGCTTTGCAGGCCGAAATCCTCGAGACGTCGCCCTATCGGCTCTGGCTGCCCATGGGCCATCCCCTCGTCTCGGCCGATATCATCAGCGTCGCCGATATCACTCGCGAACCGCTGATCATGCTGACCATCGACGAAATCGAGGAGAATACCGGCAAGCTGCTGACGGCGCTCGGCGCACGGCCGCATGTGGCCTTCCGCACGCGCTCCGTCGAGGCAGTGCGCAGCCTCGTGGCAACAGGCGCGGGCGTGGCGCTGCTGCCAGATCTCGTCTATCGCCCCTGGTCGCTGGAAGGCGACCGCATCGAAAGCCGCGACGTCTCCGGCTCGCTGCCGGTCGTGCAGGTGGGCATGGTCTGGCGCAAGGGATCGAGCCTGCCGCAGGCGGCCCGCGATTTCGTCGGCGTCGCCGAAACCCTCAGAAACGGGAGGAGTCGGTGAGGATGATCAGAGAATTTACATACAGTATCCTATCTCTGTTTGCTTGCACCGATATGGCCATTGCCGGTAATTCGGACCACTTTCGGTATCCTTCAGATCCCAAAGTGCTGCTTTCAAAGCCCGATATTGGTATCATCGAAATCCGGAAAGATGAAAACGGCAAAGACATCCTGTTTCTGATCGATCGCAGAAGGGCGCTCAAATACCGCTGCGAGACACATGTAAGCGGCTATAGAATACCAACAGATCAGGGCAAAAGTTCACGCTATCCCATTCGATGCGACATGCTGATCGTACAGCCACCGACCATGCTGTTCTAGAAAGGCGATATCGGAATTTCCGATATCGCCTTTCTGATAAATGAATTTGCGAATGCGGCGAAATCGGGTCACCTTTTCTTCCGGGAACAAAAAGCCAGCCACTGGCTCCACAATATTAAGGCTCAAAAACCGGGAGAGTTCGATGAAGCATCTGCTGAATTCATGCACGGCCGCACTCGCATGCTTAAGTTTTGCCACGCAGGTCATCGCCGCCGAGCCGCTGAAGACGCTCGGCAAGGGCGAAGGCGCCGTCAGCATCGTCGCATGGGCCGGCTACATCGAGCGCGGTGAAAGCGACAAGAATTACGACTGGGTCACCGGCTTCGAAAAGGAAACCGGCTGCAAGGTCAGCGTCAAGACCGCGGCGACATCGGACGAAATGGTCGCGCTGATGAACGAGGGCGGCTTCGACCTCGTGACGGCTTCCGGCGACGCATCGCTGCGTCTCGTCGCCGGTAAGCGCGTCCAGCCGATCAATACCGACCTGATCCCCAGTTGGAAAAACCTCGACGACCGCCTGAAGAATGCCCCGTGGCATACGGTCAACGGCGTCCATTACGGCGTGCCCTACCTCTGGGGGCCGAACGTGCTGATGTACAATACCGATGCCTTCAAGGGCGAAGCACCGAAAAGCTGGAATGTCGTCTTTGAAGAGATGACCCTGCCCGACGGCAAGTCCAACAAGGGTCGCGTCCAGGCCTATGACGGCCCGATCTATATTGCCGATGCCGCCCTCTACCTCATGGCGCACAAGCCGGAACTCGGTATCAAGGACCCCTACGAACTCAACGAAGACCAGTACAAGGCCGCTCTTGAGCTGCTGCGCGGCCAGCGCAAGATCGTCAGCCGCTATTGGCATGATGCGATGATCCAGACCGACGACTTCAAGAACGAAGGCGTCGTCGCCTCCGGCTCATGGCCGTTCCAGGTGAACCTGCTGCAATCAGACAAGCAGAAGATCGCCTCCACCTTCCCGGATGAGGGAACAACGGGCTGGGCCGACACCACCATGCTGCATGCCGACAGCGAGCACCCGAACTGCGCCTATATGTGGATGGAACATTCCCTCCAGGCCAAAGTTCAGGGCGACGCCGCCGCCTGGTTCGGCGCCGTGCCTTCGGTTCCTGCAGCCTGCAAGGGCAACGAACTCTTGACCGACAGCGGTTGCGCCACCAACGGCTACGACCACTTCGACAAGATCCGCTTCTGGAAGACGCCTGTCGCCAAGTGCACGAGCCAGAGCGAGTGCGTGCCCTATCACCGCTGGGTATCGGACTATATCGGCGTGATTGGGGGGCGGTAACCTTCCATCTTCTCCCCAACGGGAAGAAGATGCCCGACAGAGCAAATGAGTGGGATGAGAAGCGACGAACGTTCCGAGCAGTAAGCGAAGAACAACTTATATCGCGCCCCCTCATCCGACCCTTCGGGCCACCTTCTCCCCGCTGGGGAGAAGGAATGACAACACTTTTCCTGGAGCACCCCATGACCGCCGTTCGTTTCCAGCAGGTGTCGCGCCATTTCGGCCAGGTCCGCGCTGTGGACCGTGTCGATCTGGAAATCGCGCCCGGCGAATTCTTCGCCATGCTCGGCCCTTCCGGTTCCGGCAAGACCACCTGCCTCAGGCTGATTGCCGGCTTCGAGCAGCCCACGGGCGGCCATATCGAAATCTTCGGCGAGACGGCCGAAGGCGTGCCGCCCTATAGGCGCAACGTCAACACGGTCTTCCAGGATTACGCCCTGTTTCCGCATCTCAACATCCTCGACAACGTCGCCTACGGATTGATGGTCAAGGGCATCGGTAAGGCTGAGCGGCAGCGCGCCGCAGAGCAGGCGCTGGAACTGGTGAAACTGCCGGGATATGGCACCCGCCGCCCCGGCCAGCCTCTCCGGCGGCCAGCGCCAGCGCGTGGCGCTCGCCCGAGCCCTCGTCAACAAGCCGAAAGTCCTGCTCCTCGACGAGCCGCTCGGCGCTCTCGACCTGAAACTGCGCGAGCAGATGCAGGAGGAGTTGAAGAGCCTGCAGCGCGCGCTCGGCATCACCTTCGTCTTCGTTACCCACGATCAGGGTGAGGCCCTGTCCATGGCCGACCGCGTTGCCGTCTTCAATGATGGCCGCATCGTGCAGCAGGGCACGCCGCATGAGATCTATCAGCGGCCGAAAACCCGCTTCGTTGCCGATTTCGTCGGCTCCTCCAATGTCATCGCGCCGGAAACCATGTCGTCGCTTGGCGGTGAGCGGCGCTGGGCAAGCCTGCGCCCCGAAGCCATACGGTTGACTGAGGAGAGCGGCGTGGCAGCAACCGTGAAGGCGGCGAGCTTTCTCGGTGCTGCTACCCGCCTCTCGATGGAAGCGAATGGCGCGCGCCTGCATGTCACTGTACCGGCGGGCCAGTCGGCGCCCGATACCGGCGCCGCCGTTCGCCTCGCATGGCTGCCGGCGGATGTGCACTATATGGATGACGCCGCATGAACGCCGCCGCCTTCCCCGCTTCGTCGAGCCAGGCGCCGGCCTCGATCCTGCCGAGCCGCGGCGGATTCTTCGGCCGTCTTTCGGATCTCTTCTGGCGCCGCCCGAAGCTGCTGCTCTTCCTGATGCTGACGCCGCCGCTGCTCTGGCTCGGCATCATCTATATCGGCTCGCTGATCGCGCTGCTGCTGCAGAGCTTCTTCTCGATCGACGATTTCTCGGGAATGGTGAACTACCAGTTCACGCTCTCGACCTATGCGCAGCTGCTGAACTCGGCCAATTTCGACATCATCGTGCGCACGGTAATCATGGCTGCCCTCGTCACGGTCGCCTCCGCCTTCGTCGCCTTTCCCATCGCCTATTATGCTGCGCGTTATGCGCAGGGGAAATGGAAGGCGCTGTTCTATCTCGGGGTCATGCTGCCGCTTTGGTCAAGCTATCTGGTCAAGGTCTATGCCTGGAAACTGATCCTTGCCAAGGAAGGCATCCTCACCTGGATCTTCGACAGACTGCATCTTGGCTGGCTGCTTGATGGCGTACTTGCTCTGCCCATCATCGGTGGCAACTCGCTCTCGGTCAGCTATATCGGCACGTTCCTCGTCTTCGTCTATATCTGGCTGCCCTACATGATCCTGCCGACGCAGGCCGCTCTCGAGCGCGTGCCGGCCAATCTGCTCGAAGCCTCGTCCGATCTCGGCGCAACGCCGAACCAGACCTTCCGCACCGTGCTGTTGCCGCTGGCTCTTCCCGGCATCGTCGCCGGCTCGATCTTCACCTTCTCCCTGACATTGGGTGATTACATCATCCCGCAGATCATCGGCTCGTCGCGCCTCTTCATCGGCCAAGCCGTCTATGCGCAACAAGGCACCGCCGGCAACGTGCCGCTTGCCGCCGCCTTCTCGGTGGTGCCTATCGTCATCATGGCCATCTATCTCTGGATCGCCAAGAAACAGGGAGCTTTCGATGCGCTCTGATCGTGGCCAACGCGCCTCTTTCCCCTTGAAGATCGCCGCCGCCGGTGGCCTGCTCTTCCTGCATCTGCCGATCCTGCTGATCTTCGTCTATGCCTTCACCACGGAGGAAAAGAGCTATCAGTGGCCGCCACCGGGCTTCACCCTGCAATGGTTCGGCATTGCCTGGAACCGACCGGATGTCTGGTCGTCACTGGCGCTATCGGTGCAGGTGGCGACAATCGCGACCGCAATCGCCCTCTTGCTCGGCACGCTCTGCGCCGCCGCCGTCAGCCAGACGAAATTCTTCGGCCGGGAGGCGATCTCCTTGCTCGTCATCCTGCCGATCGCGCTTCCCGGCATCATCACCGGTATCGCGCTGCGCTCGGCTTTTAGCCTGTTCGACATCCCCTTCTCGGTCTGGACCATCGTTCTCGGCCATGCGACCTTCTGCGTCGTTGTTGTCTATAACAACGCCGTCGCCCGTTTCCGCCGCACCTCCGGTTCGCTGATCGAGGCTTCGATGGATCTCGGCGCCGATGGCTTCCAGACTTTTCGCCATATCATCCTGCCGAATATCGGTACGGCGCTGCTTGCCGGCGGTATGCTTGCCTTCGCGCTGTCCTTCGATGAAGTCATCGTCACCACCTTCACCGGCGGCCAGCAGATGACTCTGCCGATCTGGATGCTCGAGGAGCTCATCCGCCCGCGCCAGCGACCCGTGACTAATGTCGTCGCCATGGTCGTCGTGCTCGTCACCTTCCTGCCGATCCTGGCAGCCTACTATCTTACCCGCGACGGCGACCAGATCGCCGGCGGCGGCAAATGAAAGGGAGAGAATAATGGATACCCAGATGCTGATCGGCTCCCGCTTCGAGGCCGGCACCGAAACGGAAGAGCAAGTGCTAAACCCG
Organism: Rhizobium sp. P44RR-XXIV; assembly: GCF_001999485.2. Lineage (NCBI taxonomy): Bacteria > Pseudomonadati > Pseudomonadota > Alphaproteobacteria > Hyphomicrobiales > Rhizobiaceae > Rhizobium > Rhizobium sp. P44RR-XXIV. The sequence continues at coordinate 493,395 of NZ_MPVZ02000026.1, forward strand.
AAGACCGGGGAGAAAGTGCTCAATCTGCCGGAGGCCTCGCTCGGCCAGATCGATGCCGCCGTCGACGCCGCCGAAAAAGCCTTCACGAGCTGGTCACAGACGACGCCAAGCCAGCGCTCCACCTATCTCCTCAAGATCGCCGACGCCATCGAGCGGGATACGGAAGGCTTCGCTGCACTGGAAGCGCTCAACTGCGGCAAGCCGATCAATGCCGTGCTCAATGATGAAATCCCCGCCATCGTCGATTGCTACCGCTTCTTTGCTGGTGCGGTGCGCAACCTGCATGGCCCGGTCGCCGGCGAATATCTGCCCGGCCACACCTCGATGATCCGCCGGGACCCGATCGGCATCGTCGGCTCCATCGCGCCCTGGAACTATCCGCTGATGATGATGGCCTGGAAGCTGGCACCGGCCATTGCCGGCGGCAACACGGTTGTCTTCAAACCCTCCGAACAGACGCCGCTGACGGCGCTGAAGATGGCGAAACTGCTGGCGGAAATCCTGCCCGAAGGCGTCGTCAACGTTATCCTCGGCCGTGGCGAAAGTGTCGGCAATGCACTGATCAACCACCCGAAGATCAGCATGGTCTCGATAACGGGCGATGTCGCGACCGGCAAGAAGGTGTTGCAAGCCGCCGCGAAGACGGTGAAGCGCACGCATCTCGAGCTCGGCGGCAAGGCGCCCGTCATCATCTTCGACGATGCTGATATCGACGCCGTCGTCGCTGGCATCCGTACCTTCGGCTACTACAATGCCGGTCAGGACTGCACCGCCGCTTGCCGCATCTACGCAGACGCCAAGGTCTACGACAATTTCGTCGCCGACCTGACCTCCGCCGTATCGAGCATCAAGTTCAACCTCGCAGACGATACCGAAAACGAGATCGGCCCGCTGATCTCCAAGCGCCAGCGCGACCGTGTCGAAAGCTTCGTTGCGCGCGCCTCCGAACACAAGCACATGGAAATCACCACCGGCGGCAAAACATCAGGCGATCGCGGCTTCTTCTACGCCCCGACTATCGTTGCCGGCGCGACGCAGGATGACGAAATCGTGCGCCGCGAGGTCTTCGGCCCCGTCGTCTCGGTGACACGCTTCACCAACCCCGACGATGCCGTCACCTGGGCCAATGACAGCGACTACGGCCTTGCCTCCTCGGTGTGGACCAAGGACATCAGCCGCGGCATGCAAACCGCCGCCCGGCTGCAATATGGCTGCACCTGGATCAATACCCACTTCATGCTGGTCAACGAGATGCCGCATGGCGGCCTGAAACAATCCGGCTACGGCAAGGATATGTCAGTCTACGCTATCGAAGACTATACGGCCGTGCGGCATGTGATGATCAATCATGGGTGAGATGCAGCTGTCGATGACAGTCGGCTTTCTCGAGTTCGTGATGAGAATACCCCCTCTGTCACTGTCGTGACATCTCCCCCACAAGGGGGGAGATCGTTGGGCGTTTGACGCCAGCCGAGCGAAGACGTTGAGCCTCAGCTTCAGCAGATACGGTGCTGGTTTAGATACAAAAGGCTACCGCGAGTTACCAATCTCCCCCCTTGTGGGGGAGATGTCCCGAAAGGGACAGAGGGGGGTGCCGCACTCTCCGTAAATTCCCGCGAAAGACGACAACACCCCATTAATCGAAACGGCTTCGGAACAATTTCCCATCTCCCGCGTCTTTAAGAAGTACAACGCAGAGGAGACTGCTAAATGCTGAAATGGGCTCTTATTTTCTTTGTAGTTTCGCTGATCAGCGGCTTTTTCGGCTTTTCAGGCGTATCGGCGGCAACCGCAACCATAGCGCGCGTTCTCTTCGCCATCTTCCTGATCGTCTTCCTGGTGTTCCTGGTTCTGGCCGTCATGGCCGGCAACGCCGTCGTCTGACGATATAAGCCGCTATTGTTGAAGGGGCGGGCCTAGATCAGGCTCGCCCCGACATTTATGGCCAGCGCCAGGATCGTCGTATTGAACAGGAATGACAGGATGGCGTGCAAAAGCACCAGCTTACGCATGCCGACCGTGGAAACGCCGATATCGGCGGTTTGCGCGGCAACGCCGATAGTGAAGGAAAAATAGAGAAAATCCCAGTAGATCGGCTCTTCCACCGGCTCGGCGAATTTAAGCCCCTGCCCCTTGCCGGGATTGGCGTAGAAGCGGTGCGCATAGTGGATCGTGAACAGCATGTGCAGGAACGCCCATGAGATCAGGATCGTCACGATCGCCATCATCACGCGGAAAAATGCCACCTCCGGCGAGGCATCCTTCACACCGATCAGATCAAGGACAATGCCGCCGATACTGGCAACTGCCGCCCCGATCGACAGGATCAGCAGCAGCACATCGGAGAAATCGAGGTCGGCTGAGCGCTTGCGGATGCGTTGCACATCGGCCGTCAGCATCCGATAGAGGCTGTAGAGTATATAGACGATAGCCGTCGTATCCCAGGCGATGAGCAGGTTGCCTGTGTTGAGATCCCTTGAGGTCAGCAGCAGAAAAACCGCGATGCCGACAAGCACGGCAATCAGGATCACCTGATGCTTGCGCAACAGCACGAGCCCTCTCGAACGATGCAAAAGTCCGTTGGTGCCCATGCGTCGTTCTCCCGATCGAAAATCGTCTTGCAGAACCGATTCGCCGATGAGAGTGACAAATAAAAGGAGGCCCCGCAATATAGGGCCTCCGAGCCATGGAACCGAGGTTCAGCCGGTCCAGCCACCGTCGACGACATGAATCTGGCCGGTCGTGAAGCCAGCCTCGTCGCCCGCCAGATAGGTCACCAGCGCGGCGATCTCTTCGGCGGTCGCGATGCGGCCCATCGGCTGGCGGGCGATGAAGTCCTTCATCGCCTTGTCGTAGTCGCCGGTTGCCTTCAGCCGCTCATGAAGCGACGGGCTGTCAACCGTGCCGGGGCAAATGGCGTTGGCGCGAATGCCCTTGGCGACGAAGTCGGCGGCGATCGCCTTGGTAAGCCCGATGACCGCAGCCTTGGAAGCACCATAGGCGAAGCGATTGGGCACGCCTTTCACGCTGGAAGCGACGGAGGACATGTTGACGATCGAGCCCTTGCCCTTCTCCAGCATGCCCGGCAAGAAGGCGCGGCAGGTCGTGTACATCGCCTTGGCATTGAGGTTGAACGAGAAATCCCAGTCCTTTTCCTCGCAGTCCAGGATCGTGCCGGAATGCACGAAGCCGGCGCAATTGAAGAGCACGTCGATGGGGCCGAGTTCCTCGGCGTAAGTCTTGACCGCTGCACCGTCGAGCACGTTCAACACATGCTTGGTAGCGCCATCGAGCGTCGCAAGCGTCTGCTCGTTGATGTCGGTGGCGTAGACATGCGCGCCGAGCGAAATGAAGCGCTCCGCCGAAGCCCGGCCAATGCCCTGCCCGGCCGCCGTGATGACGACCTTCTTGCCTTCCAACCCGTGACCCATAGTTCTGATCCTTTCCTCGGGGACTATGATCCCATCCATTTCGGCCGGCCGCATAGCCGACATAGGATAAGATCATGCAATAACAAACAGATGGCGCAGCCCTTGCCTTACCCTTCGAACGATTGCGCGAAGCGCCGGTTGAGCTTTTCGATAAGGACTGTATGCCGCTCGCCGGTTCGCAGTCCATCGCTAATCACCTCGGATGCGTCGCTCTGAAATGCCATGTAGCCGTCATGTCGCGGCCTCACATAGGCGCCTTCCAGCGTCGCGCGCGTGTTGCGATAGAAATCGAGCGCCGGGCCATTGACCCCATCGCTAACCCAGGCATCGGCATGACCCGGCTGACCGTTGCTGCCGGCATAAATACCTGCCTGTACCGGCCCGCCGGCGATCCAGCGCGCAAAGGCCTTTGCCTCCTCCGGCGCCTGCGTTCGGGCGGATACGGCAATGCCCGTGCCGCCAAGCGCCGAGCCATTCGGCTGGCGACCGTCGATGACGGGCATATCCGCAAAGGCGATCCGGGCTGGTCGGAAGCCCGCAAAGGAATAGTTGACGTAACCATAAATGAAGGGCGAGGCCACGTATGGGCTATCGGGCTGGCTCATCAGGTCGAGCACGGCGATCGGGTCCATCTCATAGCAGCTGATATCCATCGCGGCGACGATCCGCGTCATCCAGTCGAGCACCGCTTCGCCATTTTGCTTGGCGATAAAATCCGGCCCCTCGATGCTGCAGGGCGTGCCGAGATGCGCAGCAAGCGTGATGAAGGTCATCAGCGAATGCGGCGGCCGCATTGGTAGGATCGCCTTGCCCTTTTCAGCAAGCGTCACGAATTCGGCGAGATCCTTGACCGGCGCGCTCAACCCGTCGAGACGGTAAGCCTGCACCTGCGTCGCCGCGTCGAGCGGAAAAGCCCATTGCCTGCCCTGCCAGTGATAGCTTGGATAGGAGCGACCGACCGTGCCGGCGCCGATTGCAGCGATTTCCGCCGAATGACCAGCATCATCGAGCGGCAGCAGGCAATTCTCGCGCGTGATCTGGCCGACATGCGGATGATCGATGACAATCAGGTCGTATTGGGCGGCGAGCTCCTCCACCGGAAAGGTCTCGAAATCCTGCAGCGAGCGCTTCTCCCAGATGATTTCGACGCCGGTCTTTTCCTGCCAGAGTTTGGAGCAGGCCAGCATCGGATCATAGCCGCGCGGATGCGACCAGGTCATTCCCTTAAGCGTCACCATCACGCCTTCTCCGCAGTCGGCTTGCGCTCGACGACAAGAATATGATCAGCGGCAAGTACGACCTCATCGCGCTGGTTCAGCACCTCGCAACGCTCGACGATGCGCCCGGAAGCAGGCCGCTTCGGATCGTCCTCCTTCGCCGATATGGTGACGCGGGTGCGGATCGTATCGCCGATATGTACCGGGCGGACGAAGCGTAGCCGGTCGTAGCCATAGGAAAAAGCGACGGGATTGATCAGCGACGCCGTAAGGCCGACGCCGATCGCAAAGATCATCGTGCCATGCGCGATGCGTTGGCCACCGGGCAAGGTCTTAGCAAATTCCGCATCCATATGGTGCGGAAAGAAATCGCCGGTATGGCCGGCATGGACAACGAAATCTGTCTCGGTAATCGTCCGTCCGATGGTCACCCTGACATGGCCGAGTTCGTAGTCTTCGAAATAGATGGTTTGTTCTGCCATTCTCAAGCCTTTGGAAGTTCGGCAATCGGCGTCGCCGGAGCGGCACTCGACTGATAGGCGGCTTCGACCAGCGCCATGGTCTGCCAGGCATCTTCGACAGAGCCGACCAGCACCTTGTCCTCGCCCGAGGCAAAGCGCTGCAGGTTGGCCATGCGATTGACGAAGGCATCGGGGAACCAGGCGCCCTCGAGCTTCACCTCGACCCAATCGCTGCCACCTTCGGGACGAATCCACAGCTCGTCCGGCTCACCCCGCGGATAGTCGAGATTGACGCCGAGCTTGACATAGGCCGCGCCCTTGGTGCCGGCGATGCGGAATTCGCAGGCCTGGAACTTGCGGCCGAAATCATGATCGTGATTGACCGAGAGCACGCAGCGCACCTTGTCGCCATAGTCGAGGATCGCTGCTGTCCGCGTCTGCGCGACATCGTGGTTGGGGTGGCCAATGGTCTTGGCATGGACGCCAAGCGGATTGCCGAGCAAGCCGCGAATGAAATCCAGATAGTGAATCGAGTGCATGGCGATCTCGATCCGTGGCAAGCCCTTCAGGAAAGGCCAGAGCCCCCATGGGGTGGCCAGCGCCAGCCAGGCATCGAAATCGACGACCTCGCCGAGATAGCCTTTCTCCACGGCATCATAGAGCGCCAGCATCATCGGCGCGAAACGAAGCTGGAAATTGACGGCAGCCTTGATGTCTCGCTCGAGGCAGACCCGCAGGATGTCTGTGGCACCCATGAGATCGCTGCCCATCGGCTTCTGGATCAACGCGAAGGAGCCGCGCGGCAATTTCGCCAGGATCGGCGCATGCGCCGCCGGCGGTGTCGCAAGATCGAAGATCGCGCCTTCGACGGCAAATGCTTCAGCCTCGGAGGCGAAAGCCCGGATGCCCCGTTGAGCGGCCAGCGCCGCCGCTTTCTCGGTGTTTGGATCGTATAGACCCGCGACCGGAAAGCCGCCTTGCTTGTAGGCAGGCAGATGCGCGTCACCGACGATGCTGCCCGCACCGAAGATCACGATCGGACGCAGCTTCGATGGCTTCGGCCACCATTGGCGAAGAGATGTGGGATCGAAAGTCATCTTACCCTCCCCTTGAGGGGGAGGGTCGGAGCGAAGGTCCGGGGTGGGTGATCTCTCCCAGTGCGAAAACGGCAGCGCTATGCGCCCGGAGCATCACCCCCACCCGCGCGTTCCGCGACGCGCCCCTCATCCGGCCTGTCGGCCACCTTCTCCCCGTTTTGACGGGGAGAAGGGGATTGGCGCACCCTCCGTCAGCTCTCAACCTAAGAGGAGACGTGAAGACGCAACATAAGAGGTCGTCCCCTCTCCCCGCCTGCGGGGAGAGGGCTAGGGTGAGGGGCCCTTCTTGGAGATTAGTCATGATGAAACACCTCCTCCATCATGGCCCACCACTCACCTTCCTTGCGAGTATCAAGCGGCTTCTGGCAGGGGATGCAAACCGACCACCATTCCTGGTTCTTCGGGCTTGCGGCCATCTTGCGCATGTCGGCCTCGAAATCCGTGCCGACATATTCCCAGTAACCGAAGAGCAGGTTTTCCGGCTCCTTCAGGAAGATAGAATAGTTGGTGATGTTGCAGTCCGAGATCAGCGCCAGGATCTCGGGCCAGACGGCCGCATGAAGCGCCTTGTATTCCGCGATCTTGGCCGGCTCCAGGCCGATCACCATACCCATCCGTTGCATGGTCAGTTCCTTCTCAGCCGTGGATTTCCCGGGTGAATTCGCCGATCGAGCGCGCCTTCACGGCCTCCCAATCCCACTCGATACCGATGCCGGGCTCGGAGGGCGCAAGCGCCTTGCCGTCGACGATCTCCATGCCCTTGGTGGTGAGATCGTCGAGCTGCGGGATATATTCGACATATTTGCCGTTCGGCACCGCGCAGGTGAGGCTGACATGCAGCTCCATCAGGAAATGCGGGCAGACGGGAATGTCGAAGGCTTCGGCTGCATGCGCCACCTTCAGCCACGGCGTGATGCCGCCGATGCGGGCAACATCGACCTGGACAATCGAGCAGGCGCCCTTCTGCATGTATTCGCGGAAATGCCGGATCGAATACATGGATTCCCCGACCGCAATCGGCGTCGGCGTCGAGCGCGTCAGCCGGATATGGCCGTCGAGATCGTCGGCCGGCAGCGGCTCCTCGATCCAGGCGAGGTCGAGTTCCTTGAGGCGTGCCGCCCTGCGGATCGCCTCATCGACGGTAAAGCCCTGATTACAGTCTGTCATGATCTCGAAGCCGGAGCCGAGCGCCAGCCGCATCGCCGCAAGCCGATCGTAATCCTCGGACCCATGCGGCTTGCCGATCTTGACCTTCGAACCGGAAAAGCCTTTCGCCTTCGCCTGCAGGGCGTCCTCGACCAAGGCTTCCTTTTCGATATGCAGCCAACCGCCCTCTGTCGTGTAGAGCGCGCAGCGATCCTTGGCCCCGCCGGCCAGCTTCCAGAGCGGCAGGTTCTGCTTTTTGGCCCGCAGATCCCATAGCGCGGTATCGACAGCGGCAAGCGCCAGCGCGGTAATGGGGCCGATGGTCGTCGCGTGGGTAGCAAACTCAAGCTTGTGCCAGATCGCTTCGATGCGATCGGCATCCTCACCGATCAGTAATGGCACGAGATGGTCAGACAGCAGCCGCATGACAGACGAGCCGCCGGTGCCGATGGTGTAACTGTAGCCAGTGCCGACGGCGCCGTCGCTGTCGGTGATGGTGACGATCGGCGTTTCCTGGCTGACGAAACTCTGGATCGCATCCGTCCGCTTCACCTTCGGCGGCAGATCGACCATGCGCAGTTCTATTTTCTCGATACGTGCCATGGGTCGGCTCCTCAGATTGCCAGGCTCTTGCCGGTTTCGACGGAAAAGAGATGCGCCTGACTAAGGTCGAAGCTCATCTTCAGCCGTTCCCCGCTCTTCAGAGAGCGCGGATTGAGCATGCGCGACACCCATTCGCGGCCGGCGAATTCGACGAAGACGAGCGTTTCGTTGCCGAGCGGCTCGGTGATGGCGACAGGAAGAGTCAGCTCGTAGACGGCGGATTCCGCACCGGAATGCAGGCCGTGGCCCGTCGGGAAGATATCGTCGGGCCTGAGGCCGAAGGCGACCTTTTCGCCCTCCTTGACCTTGCCGGCAAACTGGCTCGGCAGCGGCAGCCGGTCGCCGTTCTTGAACACCAGCTCCCCGCCCTTCAGCGTCGCCTCTTCGATATTCATCGGCGGCGAGCCGATGAAGCCGGCGACGAAGCGCGTGGCGGGCCGCTTGAACACTTCGTCCGGCGTGCCGACCTGCTCGATATAGCCGTCGCGCATGATGACGATGCGGTCGGCCAGCGTCATGGCCTCGACCTGGTCGTGCGTGACATAGACCACCGTCGACTGCACCTTGGCATGCAGCTTCTTGATCTCGGTGCGCATCTGCGTGCGCAGCTTGGCGTCGAGGTTCGACAATGGCTCGTCGAACAGGAAGACCTCCGGCTGGCGTACAATGGCGCGGCCCATGGCGACGCGCTGGCGCTGGCCGCCGGAAAGCTGTGCCGGGCGGCGGTCCATCAGGGCTTCAAGGCTCAGAATGGTGGCCGCTTCGTTGACGCGTCGATCGATCTCGCTCTGTGGCTGCTTGGCGATCTTCAGCGAGAAACCCATGTTCTCGCGCACCGTCATATGCGGATAGAGCGCATAGGACTGGAACACCATCGAGATGTTGCGGTCGCGCGGCGGCAGCTCGTTGACGACGGTGTTGCCGATTTCGATCGTGCCGCCCGAGACTTCCTCAAGGCCGGCGATCATGCGCAGCGTCGTCGACTTGCCGCAGCCGGAAGGGCCGACGAGCGCGATGAATTCCTTGTCGGCGATGTCGAGATCGATGCCGTGAACGATTTCCAGCGCACCGTAGCGCTTGACGAGTTTTTTAAGGGAAACCTGAGCCATTGATATCAACCTTTGACCGCACCGAATGTCAGACCCGACACCAGATGCTTCTGAATGATGAAAGTAAGAGCGAGCGCCGGAATGATCATCACGACCGCGAGCGCGCACATGCCGCGCCAGTCGATGGTGAACTCGGACGTATAGTCGAGCAGGCCCACAGGCAGCGTCTTCGAATCGACCGAGCGCGTCAGCTGCGAGGCCAGTGCATACTCGTTCCAGCAGGTGAGGAAGGCGAAGATGCCGGCCGACGCGATGCCGGGGCCTGCAAGCGGAAACTCCACCTGCCAGAAAGCCTGCCAGCGCGTGCAGCCGTCGATCTGCGCGGCTTCGGCGAGATCCTTCGGCACCTGCCGGAAGAAGCCGTCGATCAGCCAGATGGTGAAGGGCACATTCAGCGCGACATACGTGAGGATGAGGCCGAAATGCGTGTCGATGATGCCGAGCCGCGCATAGACCATGAAGAGCGGCAGCGACAGGGCGACGCCGGGCACGGAGCGGGTCAGCATAAGCCCGAGGAACACCGTCGACTTGCCTGTGAAGCGGAAGCGGGCGAAAGCATAGCCGCCGGACATGCCGATGATGAGTGCGATGGCAGTCGAGGTGATCGAAATGATCAGTGAATTGCGGAAATAATCCCAGACGGGAATGCCGCCCTGCCCCACGCCACTGAACATAGAGCGATAGGCTTCCAGCGAAAGCTCCTGCGGAATCCACACCGGCGGCTTCGCCATGATTTCCACTGTCGGGCGCAGCGAGCTGATGATGATCCATAGGCCCGGCAGGCAGATGATGAGCATCGCGATAAAGAGGCCGATGAGATAGGCGACTTTGCGCAGGCGGCGCTGCAGGCGTTGTTGAGCGTTACGTTCCATGATTACCACTCCGCTCCGATCTGGGTGCGGGCAAGCGCCAGCTTACGGAAGAAATAGACTGTGAAGGCGATCGAAAGAATGATCGAGACATAGGCCATGGCGTTGGCGAGCCCCATCTGCGCATCGGCATAGGCGGTGCGCCCGACCAGCGTCCAGATCAGCTCCGTGCGCCGTGCCGGCCCGCCATCGGTCATGATCTTGACGATGTCATAGGCGCGGGCAACGTCGAGCGAGCGGATCGTCATGGCGATGAAGGCAAAGGGCATCAGGAACGGCCAGGTCACATAGCGGAAGGTCTGCCAGCCGGTACAGCCGTCGACCTTGGCGGCTTCGACCGGCTCCTGCGGCATGGCGAAGAGGCCGGCGAGAATGAGGATGGCAAAGACAGAGGTCGACGACCAGACTTCCGCGACGATGATCGAGAATAGCGCCAGATTGCCGTCGATGAGCCACGGTATGGCATCGTTGGTGATACCAAGCGACTGCAGCGCATTGTTGATGATGCCGACATTGTCGTTGAACATGAATTTGAACTGGAAGCCGACGAGCACGGGCGAAAACATCATCGGGAACATCATCAGCGTGCGCAGGATGCGCTTGCCGTGCGTCGCCTTGTTGACCAGGAGAGCCAATCCCAACCCGAGCAGCATTTCCAGATTGAGCGCGATCGTCAGCAGCACGACCGTGCGCACGAAAGCGGCCAGAAACACCGGGTCCGACAGGATGCGGATGTAGTTGCGCAGGCCGATGAAGGTGAAGAGCGTCGCCGGCCGCGTCAGGCGAAATGGCGTGAAGCTCGAATAGAACGACAAAAGCAGCGGAAACAGCACCACGGCGACAAGGACAATGATCGCCGGAAGAAGTAGCAGGACCGGTGGGGATATCTTTTTGAACATGGTTTGCACCTGTCGGCATTCCTCGGCAGCGTGGCCCGGACTGCGTGGAATGGATTGCTTGGGACGAGAAGCCGGCCCTAAACCGGCTGGATGGACCAGCGCCCCGTGGCGCAGGTCGAACATCATTCTCGAAGTCAAATTGCGGAAGCCCCGCGCGCTTGTCGCGCGGGGCTCCGAGTGCTTCGCTTAGAGTGAGCCGGCGTCCTTCAGGACATCCGTGGCCTTCTGGGCGGCAGCGTCGAGCGCTTGCTTAGAGGTCTTGTCACCAAGGATCGCCGCCTGCAGTTCCGGATAGACGACGTTGGAGATCTCGATCCATTGCGGCGTGCGCGGAACCGGGAAGGCGTACTTCATCGATTCCTGGAAGGTGCTCAGCACTTCCTTCTTGTATGGGTCGGAAGCAGCCTGCTGGATGTCCCACTCCCAGACAGCCTTGCGGGTCGGCAGCGTGCCGTTGGCAGCTTCGAGCTTCTGCGAGTCGTCGTTGGTCAGGAACCAGACGAGCGAAGCGGCGGCGTCCTTGTGGGCGCAAGCCTCGGTCACCGAGAAGCCATGATGGCCGGACCAGCCGGTGTGCTTGCCGGACGAGCCGACCGGCTGCACGACGACACCGACATTGCCCGCGACCTTGGAAGACTTCGGATCGTTGAAATAGGTCGCCCAGCCCGGCCAGTCGAGATCAAGCGCGATGGAGCCGGACGCAAAACCGGCACCGAGATCGTCCCACAGATAGTTGGTCGTGCCGGCCGGAACGGCCTTGGCCTTGTACATGTTCACGAACCAGTCGAGCGCGCGCACGCCGGCTTCGGAATTGAAGGCCGGCTTGCCGTCCTTGTCGAGATATTCGCCACCCTCGGCGACCAGCATTTCAAAGAAGCGGCCGTTGATCGCCTCTTCCTTGCCGGGGAACTGCGTGCCGAAGAAGTTCGGCGGGTTGGAGAAGAAGATCGCCTGATCGGACACTTCCTTCCAGGTCTTCGGCGGCGCGAGATCATAGCCGTACTTCGCCTTGAACGCAGTCTTCTTGGCGTCGTCGTTGTAAAGGCTCTTCTGATAGTAGAGCGCCGACACGTCGAACTGGGCGCGCGGCAGCATGATCAGGCGGCCATCGATGGTCGAGGCCTGAATGGTGGAATCGACGAACTGGCCGATTTCTTCCTTGGGCAGCAGCTTGGAAAGATCGGTGTAGAGGTCAGGATACTGAGGCGCGAAGGACGAATGGTTCGAGCCGACGCACCAGGAGATGCTGCCAGACGCCATGTCCGACTTGATTTCCTTGTCGAGCTCGAAATGGTTCTTCTTGGACAGGATGTTGACCTTGGCGCCCGTTTCCTTCTCCCACTCGGAAATGCGCGCATAAAGCGGCTCATATTGCTGGCCGCCGATGAGCTTGGCGTCGATCGTCACGCCCGGAAACTTGCCTGGCAGATCGGCAGCGAAGACCGAGGTGCTCGCAAGCAATGCCATCATGCCGGCGGCAAGACCGGCCTTCAATTTCCTCATCGAAATTCCTCCCAAAAAACCGGACCCCTTGTCCGATTGCCCTCTCGACCCAAATATGGATCAATAATTTATAAGTAAACATCTTATTCATTGGCCGTCAAGCCGTGATCGCGCGCTTGTCAAATGCATTCATTTATATATGAATGATGATTCATGTTTATTCGTTGGGGGACTCGTTGATGAGTGTAGAAGACGACAGTGATCGCTACCGCGCGCCGGCGCTCGACAAAGGGCTCGACATATTGGAGTTGCTCGCAACGATCGATGGCGGCCTGACGCAGGCGGAAATCGCCAAGGCGCTCAACAAAAGCCCGAACGAATTCTACCGCATGCTCGACCGGCTGGTGCGGCGTGGCTACGTGCAGAGGCAGGATGGCGATCGCTTCTATCTGACGCTCAAGCTCTTCGGCCTCGCGCATTACCACGCGCCGGTGCGCCGGCTGGTGTCCTTCGCAACGCCGCTGATGCGCGAATTCTCCAACCGCGCCGAGCAGGCCTGCCATCTGGCCATCTACGACCGCGGCTCGGTCGTCGTCATCGCCCAGCAGGATTCGCCGACCTATTGGGGCATCTCGATCCGCGTCGGCGCCCAGATCAATCTCTACAATACCGGGTCGGGCCATATCCTCCTGGCATTCCGGGATGACAAGCAGCGGCAGATGATGGTCAACGAACAGAGACGTCAGGAGCAGGACGCCGAGGAACCGCCTGCCGATCTCGAGGAGAAGCTGCTGGCCATCCGCGAAAAGGGCTATGAGACCATGGACAGCCTGCAGACCAGCGGCGTGCACAACATTTCCGCACCCGTGCTGGCGATGGACGGCAATGCGCTTGCCGCACTCACCTGCCCCTATATCGAGCCTGTGAACCCCAAGGCGCCGACGCGTGAACAGGTCGTCGAATATGCACGGGAAGCGGCAAAACTGATCTCGGAAACGGTAGCCGGCACGGTTGATAAGGCGGAGTTATAATTTTTATTTGAATAAACTATTCTTCTGTGAGTATATGTTGGGCAAGCAGGTATGGGAGGAACGCCATGCTTTTCGACAGCCACTTGCACATCGTCGACCGCAATCGGCTCGCCTATCCCTGGCTGGCGGAAGCCGGTGCGCTCAATCGCGACAGCCTCTATGAGGACTATGCCCGCGAGGCCAAGCGTCTCGGGATCACCGACACGCTTCACATGGAAGTCGATGTCGCCGAGAGCGATATCGAGCGGGAAACCGACTATGTCAAAAGCCTCAGCCGCGAACCGGGCAGCCTCTTGCGCGGCGCCATCGCCGCCTGCCGTCCCGAGAGCACAGACTTTCCCGCCTATATCGAACGCGTTCTTGCCGATCCCTTCGTCAAGGGATTCCGCCGTGTCCTGCATGTCGTGCCTGACGATGTCTCCGAAGGCGCATTGTTCCGCGAGAACCTGAAGAGGCTCGCCGGCACCCGCCTTACCTTCGATCTCTGCGTGCTGCCGCATCAGATATCCAAGGCGATCGCGCTCGCCGATCTCAACCCCAACGTCCAGTTCATTCTCGACCATTGCGGCGTACCGACCATCAAGAAGCAGCTGAGCGAGGTCTGGTCCGCCGGAATATCAGCCATTGCCAAGCGCCCGAATGTCATCGTCAAGATTTCCGGCATCGTCGCCTATGCCGAACCGGACAATTGGACACCCGAGACGCTGCGCCCCTACGTCGAGCACTGCATTGCAAGCTTCGGCTGGGATCGCGTCATCTGGGGCAGCGACTGGCCGGTCTGCACCCTCGGCGGCAATCTCTCCACCTGGGTCGCCGCCACCCATGCGCTGACGCAAGGGGTCAGCGCCGACGAACGCAACAGGCTTTATCATCTCAACGCCAAGCGCCTCTGGTCTTTCTGAGACCGGACGAATTTCCATCGAAAGTGAATGCCATGACCGCCACCGTCGGCGTATCCAGCACCCATCCGAAGACCATGCCGGCCGATCACGCCGAAATCCCCGTCTGGAACGCGGAAAACTGGTTCTACGAGGATTTCGAAGTCGGCCACAAGATCCGCTCGCTGCGCCGGACGATCTCCGAAGGCGAATCCCAGCAGTTCAACGCGCTGGTGCTCGACATGCACCCTTATGTCAGCGACCAGATCTTTGCCGAAACCGAGGGCCTGTTCGGCAAGCGGCTCGTTGCCGGCGCCTTCGTCTTTTCCGCCGGGCTCGGGCTCGTGGCAACCAACTGCGTCAACGCCTTTTCATATGGCTACGACAAGCTGCGCTTCATCAAGCCCACCTTCATCAACGATACGATCTACACCATCCGCACCAATCTGGATAAGCAGCCGAAATATGCCGAACTCGGCCTGATCCGCTCCTCCTACGAAGTCTTCAAGGGCGAAGGCGAGCTGGTGCTTTATTGCGAGCATATCCAGACTGTGCGCTACAAGAACGGCCGGCCGGCGGATGCGCCGCCGCTGAAGGCCTGACATATGACTACGAATAACGAAGAGGGCCTGCTCTCCGGCATCATCGTGCTGGATATGAGCCAGTTTCTTGCCGGCCCGATGGCCGCCCTCAGGCTCGGCGATCTCGGCGCGAGGATCATCAAGATCGAGCGGCCCGACGGTGGCGATCTCTGTCGCCGGCTTTATCTCAGCGACACCGAGATCGGTGGCGATTCCACCCTGTTTCACGCCATCAACCGCGGCAAGGAGAGCTTTGCCGTCAACATGAAGGACGAGAGCGATCTGCAGGAATTGCGGACGCTGATCGCCAAGGCCGACGTCGTCATCCAGAATTTCCGCCCCGGCGTCATCGAAAGGCTCGGCCTCGATTACGCTTCCATCACCGCCATCAACCCGCGCATCGTCTATGGCAGCATCACCGGCTACGGCCCCGAGAATGACTGGCGCCACTTTCCCGGACAGGATCTGCTGGCCCAGGCCCGCTCCGGCGTCATGTGGCTGAACGGCGAAGCGGATGACGGGCCGGTGCCTTTCGGCCTCGCGGTCGCCGACATGCTGGCCGGCAATCTTCTCGTTCAGGCCATTCTCGCCGGCCTCGTGCGGCGCGGCGTGACCGGGCGCGGCGTGCATGTGGAAACGAGCCTGCTGGAAGCAATGGTCGATTTCCAGTTCGAAGTATTGACCACGCATCTGAACGACGGCGGCCGCCTGCCGCAGAAATCCGCCGTGCGCAATGCCCACGCATATCTCGCAGCCCCCTACGGCGTCTACCGCTGCGCCGATGGCTGGCTGGCGCTGGCGATGATGCCATTGGCGAAACTCGCTCCCTTGCTGGACCTACCTGCCCTCGCTGACTACACGCCGGATGATGCCTTTCAGCGCCGCGACGAGATCAAGGGCCTGATCGCCGATCGCCTGCTGGAAAAGACCTCTCGGGAATGGCTCAGCATATTGGAGCCCGCCGACATATGGGCGGCTGAAGTGCTCGACTGGCCGAAGCTCCTGCAAACCGCCGCCTTTCGCCAGCTCGACATGCTGCAGACGGTGAGCCGCGACGACGGCAGCTCCGTGCGCACGACCGCGAGCCCAATCCGAGTTAATGGTATCAGAGCCAAGAATGACCTGGCGGCGCCCACGATCGGTGGTCAGTCGGATAAGATCAGGGCGGAGTTTATTTAGGGTCGGTAGATCCTCTCAGACTTTCATCTGCCGCACCCGCGATACCCCCCTCTGTCCCTTTCGGGACATCTCCCCCACAAGGGGGGAGATTGGTAACCTGCGGCCTTCCATCCCCAAATAATAGGCATCGTATCTGCTGAGCTATTTTGCTTCATCTTGTGGAGCTGGTGATGCGCCCTAACGATCTCCCCCCTTGTGGGGGAGATGTCCCGAAAGGGACAGAGGGGGGTATCGCGGGTGCGGTAGGTTCGCTCTCCCGTTTAGAACATGAAAGGGGCGCCGCATCTCTGCGGCACCCCTCGAAAATCACGGCTCCCAAGAGAGAAGCAAAATCACCTTACGCAGCAGCGAGCTGCAGCTCCTTGCTGACCATGGCGCGCAGCGTGCCGAGGTCCTTGGCGAAGGCGCGGATGCCTTCCGAGAGCTTCTCGGTTGCCATTGCGTCTTCGTTCATCATCCAGCGGAAGGTCTTTTCGTCGACGGCGATCTTTTCGACGGAACCCTTGTTCTCCGGCGAGAGCTTGCGCTCCAGCTTGCCTTCGTCCTTAGAAAGGTCGTCAAGCAGGTTCGGGCTGATCGTCAGGCGGTCGCAGCCGGCCAGCGCTTCGATTTCGCCGGTGTTGCGGAACGAGGCGCCCATGACGATCGTCTTGATGTCGTTGGACTTGTAGTAGTGGTAGATGTCGCGAACGGAAACGACGCCCGGATCTTCCTCAGCCGTGTAGTCCTTGCCGGTCGACTTCTTGTACCAGTCGAGGATGCGGCCGACGAAGGGCGAAATCAGGAAGGCCTTGGCATCGGCGCAGGCAATCGCCTGGGCCTTGCTGAAGAGCAGAGTCAGGTTGCAGTCGATGCCTTCCTTCTGCAGCACTTCGGCGGCACGAATGCCTTCCCAGGTGGAAGCAAGCTTGATCAGGATGCGGTCGCGCTCGATGCCGCGCTCCTTGTAGGAGGCGATGATCGCGCGGGCCTTGGTCAGCGATGCTTCGGTATTGAAGGAGAGATCGGCGTCGACTTCGGTCGAGACACGGCCCGGAACGAGCCCGGAAAGCGCGGCACCGACGGAAATGGCCAGGCGGTCGGCAACCGCGTGAACGACGGCTTCCGAATTGCCGCCCTGCTTCTTGCCCCAAGCAACGGCTTCCTTGATCGCGTCGGCAAACATCGGCGTGCCGAGCGCCTTCAGGACGATGGTCGGGTTGGTGGTGCAATCCACCGGCTTCAGGCGTGCGACTGCCTCGATGTCGCCTGTATCGGCGACGACCGTGGTCATGGCGCGGAGTTGATCAAGCTTGGAAGTCATAACAGGTATCCTTGTTGAATGAGGCCCATTGGGATGCGGAGATGTCGGGCGGCAAATTCCGTCCGGTCGATGGACGATTTGAAGGCGTCAGGCGGAATATGCCCTTCCATCTTCTATGTGTCGGTAACGGGATAAAAAGCGCGAAAGTTCCATTTCCAGTGAACGGCCGAGCGATGAAGAAACAACCTTCCGACGACAAGCTTTTCACCGGCACCGGGCGCCCTATATGGCATCCTGTCCGGTCTGGCACTTGCTCGGAGCAACACTCGCACATTGTCCTCCTCGATTGGACAAGACCGAATTCCTCAGCACCGACTATCAGCAATCTCGCAAGGAAAAGTCAAGGACATTTGTGCAATTCAATTGACATAAGTTTCATGTCATAGAATATCGCCAGCAGAAGAGCCGATCTCGCCCGCTCCCGTCATCCGTCATCGCCACAATTCCAATTCCCGGCGATCATGACGCTAAAAGGCGCAGGCGACAATCATGCTGGAGGACCTGTGGCCAAACTGAGACGCGGGACGCATACCGCCTATTCGGAGACCTCGTCCCTGAGGCTTCGCGCCGCATGGCTCTATTATAACCAGGGCCTGACACAGAAGGATGTCGCCGAACAACTCGGCATCAGCCGCACCACGGTCATCCGCCTGCTGGATGAGGCGATGCGTCGCGCCGAGGTGCAAATCTGGATCACCGAAGGCATCGACGATTGCGTCGAACTGTCGATCAAGCTGGAACGCATTTATGGGCTGGATGAAGCAATCGTGGTTCCGGAGCCCGCTGGCGGCAATGTAAACGCTCAGGCAAAGAGCGTCGGCCTGGCGCTCGGCCAATTCCTCACCGAAGCCATCCCCGACAATTACACGATCGGCGTCGGCTGGGGCCGGACGATGACGGCTTCGCTTGCAAGCTTCCGCCCTCCCCGTCGCGACAATTGCAAGGTGGTCTCGCTGCTCGGCGGCATCGTCGCCGTCCAACAGACCAACCCGATCGATTATACGTGGCGGCTGGCAAGCCAGCTCGGTGCAGAATGCTACATGTTCCTGGCGCCGCTGCTGGTCGATTCCATCGAGACCAAGCGCAATCTCATCGAAAAATGCGGCCTTGAAGCCATTTATCGGTTGGCGGAAAATCTGGACCTCGCCATCGTCAGCTGCGGCGACATCGGCCCGCAATCGACATCGCTGTCGGAAGGCTTCATCTCCAAGCGGGAGCTGCAAGAGTTGATCGACATGGGCTGCGTCTGCGATACCATGTTCAACTTCCTCGATTCCGAGGGCAATTCCGTCGATCACCCCATCAACAAGCGCGTCATGTCCGTCGATCTCGATACGCTGAAAAAAGCCAAGCACATTGTGATCTCCTCCGGCGGCGCGCACCGCGCCCAGGCAATCAGCGCCACCATCAAGCGCATCGGCTGCAACACTTTGATCACCGATGAGAGCGCCGCCAAGGCATTGCTGCAGATGGCTATGGCGAAGGCTGCTTGATTAATTCATTCCGTGTTTGCGGAGGGTTCACACCCCCCTCTGTCACCGTCGTGACATCTCCCCCACATGGGGGGAGATCATTGGGAGCTTGCCGCCCGTCCTCTCCGAAACACTAAATTGCAGTTTCAGCAGATTCTACGTTCATTTGAAGCGAGAGACCACTGCGGGTTACCAATCTCCCCCCATGTGGGGGAGATGTCACGACAGTGACAGAGGGGGGTCACGGACGCCCGGCAGACTCCAGCTCTCCAAGAACACACCCTCAAACATCCCCCGATTCCCACCCCAGCATCGCCCGCTTGCGCGTCAGCCCCCAATGATAGCCGGTAAGCTGGCCGTTCTTGCCGAGCGCACGGTGGCAGGGCACGACGAAGGAGATCGGGTTGCGGCCGACGGCGGCTCCCACGGCCCGCATGGCTTTCGGCTGACCGATATCGCTGGCGATATCGGAATAGGTCACGGCCCGGCCCATCGGGATCTTCAACAGGCTCTCCCAGACGCGCAGCTGGAAATCCGAGCCGATCAGCACCACCCGCAGCGGCTGATCGCTCGACCAGTTCGATCGTTCGAAAATACGGGCTGCGTAAGGTGCCGTCGCCTGGGCATCCTCGATGAATTGCGCATTCGGCCAGCGGCAGGTCATGTCTTCCAGGCAAGCCCGCTCATTGCCGGAATCGCTGAAGGCGAGACCGGCAAGACCGCGATCTGTGACCATGATCAGGGCGAGACCAAAGGGTGAAATGTGGAAGCTATAGCGCATCACCAAGCCGCTACCCCTGGCCTTCCATTCGCCCGGTGACATCGCCTCGTGCGTGACGAACAGATCATGCAGGCGGCTGGGGCCGGAAAGGCCGACTTCGAAAGAGGTCTCCAGCAGCGGCAGATCCTCCTTGCGCAGGAGCCGTTTGGCATGATCGAGCGTTACCGCCTGAAGAAAAGCCTTGGGTGAAAGCCCAGCCCAGCGCGTAAACGTCTTCTGCAATTGGGTGGGCGACTGGTCGAGCCGATCGGCGAGCGTCTCCAGCGACGGCTGATCGCGATATTCCTCGGTGATGAGCTCAATCACCTGCCGCACAGTCTCGTAGTCCGGGCCTTGCGGAGTGATGTCTTTTTTCAGCTGTGCAATCGCATTCATGGTCTTTCTCCTTAAAAAGGAGAAAACCACGTCGGCAGAGCTAAAACCACCCGTTTCTTGCGCCGGGAGACCGCCTGCGAAAATGTGATGTCATTGGTTTTGAGAGACCCGCTCATATCCGCTGCGTGACTGTGGCCAGCGCACGTTTGAAAGCCTTGGCGAAGCTCTCGCGATCATCCGGGTTGAGGAACGAGCCGACATCCGTATCGTGGCTCCTGTCGCGAACATGCATCGATACGACGCCGATTTCGCGATGGCGGCGTACGAGGAACCGTGTCCAGAACGGATTGAAGCGATGTTCGATCATCCGCCCGGTCGGCGAAAACTTGCGGATGGACACGTTGGTACGCGATACCGTCACTTCCTCACGCACGCGCCCGGAGCGGTAGTTCAGCCAGAAGGCGCCGTAGAGCAGCAGAAAATCGGCGCCGAAGAACAAGCCCACAGGCCACGCCCCGCGCGTGACGAAAAGAATGGTGTAGAAGAGGCAGAAGGCGCCGGCCAAGGCCAGCATGACCTTGAACCCCTTTCGTCCGAGAGAGCGATGGGGGAACAGTTCGGCAGCGAAAACCGGCTTGTTGCCGTCTGCCGCAGTATCGGCGTTGCGTTCGGTCATTGGACTTGAGTATAGGTCGTTCATGGCAAATCCTAAGATCAAATCCAGCGCCCAAACGGCGAAAAAGTCAAATGCGACCGCAGGTCGCAAGCCGGCCATGAAGAGCCTTTATTCAAAGGCGGACCTGGAAGAGATCTTCCGTCGCTTCTCCATTCAGCGGCCCGAACCGAAGGGCGAGCTGGAACACGTCAATCCCTTCACCCTCGTTGTTGCGGTGGCGTTGTCGGCGCAGGCGACTGACGTCGGCGTCAACAAGGCGACGCGCGCTCTCTTCGCCATTGCCGACACGCCGCAAAAGATGCTCGACCTCGGCGAGGAACGCATCCGCGAATACATCAAGACCATCGGCCTCTACCGCAACAAGGCGAAGAATGTCGTCGCGCTCTCGGAAAAGCTTATCGCTGATTTCGGTGGCGAGGTGCCGCGCACGCGCGAGGAATTGATGACCCTGCCGGGCGTCGGGCGCAAAACCGCTAATGTCGTCCTATCGATGGCATTCGGCCAGGCAACGCTCGCGGTCGATACCCACATCTTCCGCATCGCCAATCGGCTGCTGCTGGCGCCCGGCAAGACGCCGGATGAAGTCGAGCAGAGGCTGTTGAAGCTGATCCCCGATCAATATCTCTATCACGCCCATCACTGGCTAATCCTGCATGGGCGCTATTGCTGCAAGGCGCGCAAGCCGGAATGCGAACATTGCATCATTGCCGACCTCTGTCGATCGCCAGAAAAGATCTGGGACATACCGGCGCCGCTGGTCGAACTGCCCCAGCAAAACATCAGCGCCGAAACCGCCAGCTAGCTTTTAATATGCACGCAGGCCGGCTTCTTTCCGCGAGATGAGCTTGTGCAGATGCACCATCATCCCGGCGGCAAACAGCGGTGTCAGCAGATTGAGAAGCGGGATGGCAAGAAAGGCGGCAATCACAAGACCAGCCAGGAACACGGTAAAGGCGTGCTTGATGCGGAACTGCCGCGCCTCGTCCGGCGAACGGAAGCGCATGGCGGCGAACTCGAAGAATTCGCGGCCAAGCAGGTAGCCGTTCACCAGAAAGAAGGCGATCAGATTGACGCCTGGAATGAACAGCAGAAACAGGGCGATGATATTGCCGACGATGACGACGCCGACAAACCGCACCGAGCTTTTCATTGCCGCTGCGATCGGCATCGCCGTTCCGGGTGCATCGCCGGGATAGTCCCGCTTCTCCACGACCTCGGCGACATCGTCGAGAAAGAGGCCGGCAATCAGCGCCGTGATCGGCGATATCAGCAGCGCCATTGCGAGCGCGAGCGCAATGCCCGCAAAGATAGCCAGAAAGAGCGTAAGCCAACCCGTCCAATCCGCAGTGGCCGGCATGAAGCCCTGCAGCCAGGGCAAGGCGAAGGAATTGAAAATGCCGCGCAGCACGAACCAGAGCACGACAAGCGCCAGCAATGTCAGGCCAAGAACCTTCCAGAAAACCTTGCGCGTTTCCGGCGCGAAGAGGTTTTCGAAGGAAAGGCGCGCAGCAAGGACAATCATTCGGTCGGGCTCCCCTGGTTGGTAATCCGACACCTAGGTAGCATTCATGCGGATATCAATATCCCACCTGATATGCGAGTATGCTCAATTAAAAAAATGTATCGTTGTAATAAAGCCTAAGCTAATATATTTTGTAGGTCATATTAAGAACAACAACCGAAACAACATCGGCGGCCTTCCGAGATCCAAGCACCCCATTGTTCCAACAATTGGTGCATAGAATATCAGAAGGAAACTCAGGGAGGCGCGAATTTGGAAGACCTTAGCCAGAAACTTAGAGAATATATCAAGGTTGGTACGCCCGCCGAACGTCGAATTGCAAAGTATTTCTCTGAACATCTGAATGAACTACCGTTCGAAACCGCCTCCTCGGTCGCCGATAGGCTGGAATTGAGCCCGATGACGGTTGGCCGGTTCCTGCGGTCCCTCGGCTATCACGGCCTCGATGGAATCAAGGTTCATCTGAAGGAGAACACGGGGCCTGTTACGTTACAATTGCCTAACGTCCTCGAGCAGCTCCAGAAGGATGCCGGTGAAAGCCGCCCCCTGGCAGCACAAATCGTCGAACAGGTCGAGATGCTGCAGCATATCTACAATCTCGCCAACCAGCCCCAATGGCAGGACGCGGTGACGGCAATCCTGTCGACCGGCAACGTCTTCATCACCACCCATCCGAGCCTTGCAGGGCTTGGAAGGCATCTCTGCGACCGGCTGACTTTCGCTCGCGACCACGTCCTCTTTCTCGATGGGGCTAATGGCAGCTACGTCGAAATGCTGGGCGCACGGTCGGAAGACAGCCTGCTCATCATCATCGATTCCCCGCGCTTCGTCGCATCGCGGCTGCTAGCCCGCTCTGCCCGCCGCGCCGGACACAAAGTGCTGCTCGCGACCGGCCAATTCACCGAATGGGCGCATGAATTTGCGAATATCACCCTGTCTTTGCCACCCCAGCGAGCCAATAGCCGCGAAAGCCTCTCGGGCATGATGGCGCTGCTGGAAATGATCGCCATCGCCGTTACGCAGGCGGCCGGTGAAACGGCGGAAAACAGGATTCGCCGGATCGAGGAACTGCAAGCCATATTCGCACATGCGCCCCTAAGGTAAGCAAGCGCAAACCAAAGGCCTAATCCATTCCGTCCAATTCTGCCCGATGGCGATACATCGCGAGGAAGCGCCGGTAGTCGCGATCGTAGAGCGTCTTCTTGGCCGCATCCGGCAGGCGTTCGTGACCACCGGGATACATGGCGGCACCCGCCACCCCCAGGTTCTCATGGAGCCCGCAGGAAACCGAAGCAGCGATCGCCGTGCCCAGCAACACCGTCTCGTTCATCTTGGGGATCACGACCTTGCAGCCGGTCACATCGGAATAGAGCTCCATCAGCACCGAATTCTTCACATGACCACCCGCGACATGCAGCGTATCGGGCACGTAGCCATAGTCCCGCATCCGCTCCAGGATGTGGCGGATACCAAGTGCTATCCCGACGCTGGTGCGCCAGTAGAGCCGGCAAAGTCCGTCGAAGGACGCGTCCAGCGTCATGCCGCTGATGACGCCCAAGGCATGCGGATCTGCAAGCGGTGAACGATTGCCGTGAAAATCGGGCAGCACGTGGATGCGGCCGCCCAGCAATTCACCCTCGGCAAGCCGCAGCTCCGCAATGCGCTTGACGATACGATCGTGCAATGCAGCGGTCGGCGCTCCCCCGGCTGCATGCATGCTGACAATGTGATCGAGCAGTGCTCCTGTCGCCGACTGCCCGGCTTCGGCCAGCCACATTTCCGGAAAAACCGCCTCATAATAAGGCCCCCACATGCCCGTGCTGCGCTTGCGCTCCCGCGAGAAGGAGACGACGCAGCTCGAAGTTCCGGCGATGAGCGCGAGTTGATGCTCCAAGGCGCCGAGATCGCCAGCGTGAGCCGCAAGAGCGCCGAGCGCACCCGCATAGGCGTCGATCATGCCCGCGCCGACATGGCAGTCCCGATCGAGCCCCAGCGCTTCCGCAGCTTCGGCCGTCAACGTTCCGATGCTCTTGCCGACCGGAACACTGCCCTCCGGCAGCCCTCCGCGCTCCCGCAGGTCGCCGAGGCCGATCACGTTCAGGAAATCCGCCTGCCAGCCCGGTTCGCGATGGGCGAGATAATTCCACTTCGCCACCAGCGTCGACCGCGATCGGGCCAACGAGCCGGTCGCCTTCCAGGTCATGAAATCGGCAAGGTCGAAGAAATAACCGGCCTGCGCCCAGCTCTCGGGAAGGTTCTCCTTCAGCCACATCAGCTTGGGCATTTCCATTTCAGGCGACATGAACTCGCCGGAATAGGCGAGAACCTCATGCCGCGTCGCCGTACAGTAATCCGCCTCGGCCAGCGCACGATGATCGAGCCAGACGATGGTATCGAAGCGGCTCTCGCCTCCGGTGGAAACGGTCAATTGCCCGCCTTCCCGATCACGCACGACCAGCGAACAGGTCGCGTCGAAACCGATCGCGCCGATAACGGATGCATCAACGCCTGACGTTGCAACGGCAGCGCGAACGGCGGCGCAGACGGCAGCCCATATATCCTCGGAATCATGCTCGGCGTGGTTTTCACGCGGGCGATTCATCAGGATCGGATATTCGCTTTTGCCCAGCAGTGAGCCGCCCGCCGTGAAGACACCGGCGCGTGCGCTGCCTGTGCCAATATCGACCGCAACCACGTGATCACGCATGCAAAAGGGGTCCCGACCACTCAGAGCATTTCCACGTTTCTTTGAATCGCGAAAACGTTCTATTTTTTTCTTTACGCATTCCGGACGGAAAACCGCTGCGCACTTTTCCTGGAAATGCTCTAACTCTTGTTGCGGACAAGTTGTATCAAATCCGGCATCGCGTCAAACACGACTTCCGGAGAAAGCTGCTCCAGTTCAGCACGATAGCTGGGTGAATGCGCATGCGAACCGCCGTTGAAAGCAAACACTGTCATGCCAGCCGCACGCGCCGCCATGATCCCCGCCGGGCTGTCTTCCACGACGATGCAGTCTGCCGGCGCAACCCCCATCCGCTCGGCGGCAAAGAGGAAAAGATCCGGTGCGGGCTTGCCCCGCTTGACCATGCTTGCGCTGAAAATATTCGGCTCCAGCCGCTCCAGCAGGCCGGTGACACCGAGCGAGAGCCGGATGCGCTCCAGCTGGCTTGAAGAGGCCACACAGCGCGGAAGCGGAAGCGCATCCAGCGTCGCGGCGATACCATCGATCGGCTTCAGCTCATGCTTGAACCGCTCATAGAGATCGTTGCGGATGCGATCGAGGAACGCCTGATCGATGAATACATCGAACTCGGTCAGCATCGTATCGACGAGCGTCGCGAGGCTCTTGCCGAGGAAGCGGCTGTAGACATCCTCCTCGCTCATATCCACGCCGACGTCATGCATCGCCTGGATGAGCACGCTGACCGACAGCGGCTCGCTGTCCACAAGCACGCCATCGCAATCGAAGATTACGAGTCCCTTCTCCGCATCGGTCATCGTAGATCCAACCTGAATTCTGTTGCCGTCCCGCCTGCTCGCAATGCGGGCGTTACAATGGAAAACGGCCGGAGCAGAAAACTCCGGCCGCTTGAAAATTATCCCGCGAGTTTGTTGTCCAAGTATAGCTGCAGGGTGACGCGAGTACCCTTTTCCCACAGCGTTTTCAGGGCATGAGCGAAGCGTTTGCGGAAGAGATCCGATTTCGCGACATCGCCGAAGATATCCTCGAACACCAGGAAGGCATTTGGATCGTCCTTTGCCTTGAGAGCGGCCTCATGCAGGCGCTCGGCGCTGGCATCGTTGAAGACGATGTCCTTGCCGCTATCGCTCTTGCCGGCGAAATAGCGGCACCAGAGCGCCGAGACGAGCGCGAGGCCGACGACGTCTTCCCCGCGGCTGAGCCGATCGGCCGTGGACGGCAGGATAAACTTCGGCTGGCGGTTGGAGCCATCCTGCGCCAGGCGCGGAATGGTGTCGGCGATCTTCGGATTGGCGAAGCGCCGCTCGATCAGCTTGAAATAATCCGCCAGCACGGTATTCGGCACCGGCAGGATCACGGGGATGATCTCGTCATTCTCGAGCTTGGCGAGGAAATCGCGGATCAACGGTTCTTCCATGGCCTCATGCACGAAATGGATATCCATCAACGCTGCCGGATAGGCGATGGCCGCATGGCCGCCATTGAGGATGCGGATCTTCATATGCTCATAGGGGGTTACATCCGGGACGAACGTGACGCCGACCTTTTCCAGCGCAGGCCGGCCCGCCGGGAAATTGTCTTCAAGCACCCACTGCTTGAATTCCTCACAATAGACGGGCCAATTGTCCTCGATATCGAAGACTTGCTTCAGCAGATCGATCTCGCGCGTACCGGTTGCCGGCGTGATGCGGTCGACCATGCCGTTCGGGAAGGCGACATTTGTAGCGATCCAGTCGGCAAAGGCGGGATCGGAAAGCCGCGCGGTGCCTACGACGGCTGCTTTGGTGACGCCGCCATTGTGGGGAATATTGTCGCAGGACATGACCGTGAATGGCTGCAAGCCTGAGGCGCGGCGCGCCTTGAGGCCGGCAACGATCAAGCCAAACACCGTCTTCGGCGCATCGGGGTTCTGCCCGTCGGCTGATATCGCTGGATGGGCGGGATTGAACTTGCCGGAGGCATCGATGAAATAGCCGCCTTCGGTGATCGTCATCGAGACGATGCGGATGGTGGGATCCGCAAGCTTGGCGATGATCGCCTTTGCATCGCCGACCGGCAGGATGCCGACCATCGGCGCGGTGACACGAGCAGCGGTGCGATTATTGTCCTGCTCGACCACGGTCGTCAGAAAATCCTGTGCAGCGAGCTTCTCACGCATCGCGGCATCGGACGGCAGCA
The DNA here is from genome assembly GCF_001999485.2 of Rhizobium sp. P44RR-XXIV. NCBI lineage: Bacteria > Pseudomonadati > Pseudomonadota > Alphaproteobacteria > Hyphomicrobiales > Rhizobiaceae > Rhizobium > Rhizobium sp. P44RR-XXIV. Next base: position 520,290 of record NZ_MPVZ02000026.1, read on the forward strand.
CGCCGGCGCCGATGATCGCCCAGTCATGGTCGTGACCGGCGTTGAACAGGTCATCAAGGTAGATCGCCTGGTGGGCGCGATGGAAATTACCGACACCGAAATGCACGATGCCCGCCGAAAGCGACTTCGGATCGTAGGCAGGAATGGCCGCCGTTGCGGCCGCTTCCTGGAGAGTTGCGAGCGATAATTTGCACGTCATGTCTCTAGTCCTTCTGGAAAGGTCTCTGGCTCCGGACGGTTGGGAAAGGCCGTTCCGGCTGGTATGCTGTCCGGCCCGCAGATATCCATCCAAGCGGGCCGGGATCGATGCGTTTGCCATGCGCGGGCGACGCGCACGGCCTCTGCTTGCGGCTCAGATCGACAATCCCTCGGCGTTGAACCGATGGATATGCGCCTTGTCGGGGGTCAGGTAGACGGTGTCGCCCGCCGGGCCGGGAAATCGCCGGAGCCGCGTGCCGTCACCGTGCCGATACCGTCGACGTCGATATGCAGGAAGGTGTCGGAGCCGAGATGCTCGGCGACGATGACCTTACCCTGCCAGTCGCCAGCCGTCGTAGACAGTAGCGTATGTTCCGGCCGCACGCCGATCGTCTCGCCGCCAAGGCTCTGCGCGTAGGCGCCTTTGACGAAATTCATCTTCGGCGAGCCGATGAAGCCGGCGACAAAGAGATTGCGCGGAGAGCGATAGAGCTCCAACGGCGAGCCTACCTGCTCGATATTGCCGCGGTTGAGCACAACGATCTTGTCGGCCATGGTCATGGCTTCGACCTGGTCATGCGTCACATAGACCATCGTCGTCTTCAGCTGCTGGTGCAGCTCGCTGATCTCGAGGCGCATGTTGACGCGGAGCGCCGCATCGAGGTTCGACAAGGGCTCGTCGAACAGGAAGGCCGCGGGCTGGCGCACGATGGCACGGCCGATAGCGACGCGCTGGCGCTGGCCGCCCGAGAGCTGGCGCGGCTTGCGTTCCAGATAGTCGGTGAGATTGAGGACACGCGCGGCGTCCGCAACCTTCTTATCGATCTCCGCCTGCGGCATGTTCGCCATCTTCAGCGGGAAGGCGATGTTCTTGCGCACACTCATATGCGGATAGAGCGCATAGGACTGGAACACCATGGCGAGACCACGGTCGGACGGCTTCAAGTTTGTGCCATCCTTGCCGTCGATCAGGATCTGGCCGCCGGAGACGTCTTCGAGGCCGGCGATCAGACGCAGCAGCGTGGACTTGCCACAGCCCGACGGGCCGACGAACACCACGAACTCACCATTGTTGATTTCGAGGTCGATGGAAGGGATGACCTTGGCTTCGCCAAAGACCTTAGAAACCTTCTTAAGGACAATGCTACCCATGTTTCTCTTCCTTACTTAACCGCGCCGAAGGTGAGGCCGCGAACGAGTTGTTTCTGGCTGAACCAGCCGAGGATCAGGATCGGAGCGATCGCCATGGTCGATGCAGCCGAAAGCTTGGCATAGAACAGGCCCTCCGGGCTCGAATAGGAGGCGATGAAAGTGCTGAGCGGTGCTGCGTCGACCGACGAGAGGTTGAGCGTCCAGAAGGCCTCGTTCCAGGCAAGGATGATGTTGAGCAGCATCGTCGAGGCGAGCCCGGGGATCGCCATCGGCGTGAGCACGTAGATGATCTCCTTGGCAAGTGTCGCACCGTCCATGCGGGCCGCTTCGAGGATCTCGCCGGGGATCTCTTTAAAGTAGGTATAGAGCATCCAGACGATGATCGGCAGATTGATGAGCATCAGCACGACCACCATGCCAAGACGGCTGGCGAACTGATTGTTCAACAAGCCGAAACCCTGAAATAGCAGATAGATCGGAATGAAGGCGCCGACGGGCGGCATCATCTTGGTGGACAACATCCACATCAGCACATCCTTGGTGCGCTTCGTCGGCGAAAAGGCCATGGCCCAGGCGGCCGGCACGGCAACGATCAGACCGAGGATCGTCGAACCGAACGCGATGATGACGGAGTTGGCGAAATGGAGGAAATAGTTCGAGCGTGACTGCACCTCGATATAATTCTCCAGCGTCCAATGGAAGAAGAGGAACTGCGGCGGCGAAGCGATCGCATCGCCTTCCGTCTTGAAGCTCGTCAGAACCGTCCAGAGGATCGGGAAGAAGATGAGCAGGGCGATGATCCAGGCGATCACCGACACGAACACCTTGCGTTGCGTGCTGACTTGGCGTGCCATCTTAAGCCTCCAGATTCTTGCCGACCGCGCGCATCAGGAAGATCGCGACGATATTGGCGAGGATGACAGCGATGATGCCGCCTGCCGATGCGCCGCCGACATCCTGCGACAGGACGATCTGCGAATAGACCAGATAGGTGAGATTGGTCGTCGCCGTGCCGGGACCGCCATTGGTGGTCACGAGGATTTCGGCGAAGGCGGAAAGCAGGAAGATCGTCTCGATCAGGATCACAACGGTGATGGCGCGCGCCAGGTGCGGCAGGATGATGTAAATGAACTTCGAAATCGGTCCGGCACCGTCCATCTCGGCAGCTTCCTTCTGCTCCTCGTCCAGCGACTGCAAGGCAGTGAGCAGAATGAGCGTTGCGAAAGGCAGCCATTGCCAGGCGACGATGATGATGATCGACAGAAGCGGAACCGTCTCCAGCCAGGTCAGCGGATCAAGTCCGAACAACCGGAACAGATGCGCCAGAAGCCCGTTCACCGGGTTCATGAACATGTGCTTCCAGATGAGGGCGGCGACCGTCGGCATCACGAAGAAGGGCGCAAGCACCAGCATGCGCACGATGCCCTGGCCGAAGATCGGCTGATCAAGAAGGAGCGCCAGCAAAATGCCGCCGACGACGGTGATCACCAACGCACCGCCGACGAGCAGCAGCGTCACGATCAACGAGCTCAGGAAGGCCGGATCGCTGATGAAATATTCGTAGTTCAGCCAGCCGATGAAGTCATTGGCGCCGGGAGATAGCAGATTGTAGTTCAGCGTCGAGAAATAGATCGTCATCACGAGCGGGACGATCATCCACGCGAAAAGCAGGAGAACCGAAGGCGCCATCATGATGCGCGCAGCGGAACGGGTGTGCAACGTTGCCATGGCAAGTACCAACCTATCTTTTAAGCGGAAGGGGTGGCCGCGGACCGGCTGAAACAAAAAGGGCCGCCAAGGGCATTCGGGCGCTCGGCGGCCTTGGGGAAAGCAATGCTCGAGAGGGGCACTGCTTTCCGTACCTCAAAGGCCTTATTTCGGGTAACCGGCCTTCGTCATTTCGCGGGTCGTCAGCTGTTGTGCTGCCTTGAGAGCCTGATCGACGGAGATCTGGCCGGCAAGAGCTGCGGAGAACTGCTGGCCGACGGCCGTACCGATACCCTGGAATTCAGGGATGGCGACGAACTGGACGCCGACATAGGGAACCGGCTTCACAGTCGGATGCGTCGGATCGGCCGAGTTGATCGAGTCGAGCGTCATCTTCGCGAAGGAGGCAGCCTTCTGGTAATCCGCACTTGCATAGAGCGAGCTGCGGGTGCCGGGAGGTGCATTCAGCCAACCTTCCTTCTGAGCAACAAGGTTGGTGTATTCCTTGCTGGTTGCCCAGGCGACGAACTTCTCGGCAGCATCGGTCTTCTTCGAAGAGGCCGGGATGGCGAGGTTCCATGCCCAGAGCCAGTTGCCGCGCTTGCCAAGGCCCTTGTCCGGAGCCAGTGCGAAGCCGACCTTGTCAGCCACCTTCGACTGCTTCGGATCGGCTACGAAGGAAGCAGCAACCGTCGCGTCGATCCACATGCCGCACTTGCCGGTCTGGAAGAGCGACAGGTTTTCGTTGAAGCCGTTGGAGGAAGCGCCCGGAGGACCTGCATCCTTCATCAGCTTGACGTAGAAGTCGAGCGTGTCCTTCCATTCCGGCTGGTCGAACTGTGCCTTCCACTTTTCATCGAACCAGCGAGCGCCGAACGAATTCGACATCGCCGTCAGAAACGCCATGTTTTCGCCCCAGCCAGCCTTGCCGCGAAGGCAAATGCCGTAGACTTCATGGTCCTTGTCGGTGATCTTGCGGGCCGCATCGGCGATGAAATCCCAGGTCGGCGCATCCGGCATCTTCAGGCCGGCCTTGTCGAACAGGTCCTTGCGGTACATCACCATCGAGCTTTCGCCATAGAACGGCGCCGCATAGAGCTTGCCGTCCGTGGTCAGACCGCTGCGGATGGCCGGGAGAAGGTCATCAACATCATAGTCCTTGTCGGCGGAAAGCTTGTCGAGCGGGGCGAGCCAGCCGAGCTTGCTCCAGATCGGCACTTCATAGGTGCCGATCGTCAGCACGTCGTATTGGCCGGCCTTGGTGGCGATGTCGGTCGTAACCTTCTGGCGCAATACGTTTTCTTCAAGCGTAACCCACTGCAGGTCGATACCGGGGTTCTTGGCTTTGAAATCGTCCGTAAGCTTCTGCATACGGATCATGTCGCCATTGTTGACTGTCGCAATTGTCAGGGTTTCGGCGGACGCCAAGCCGGCAAACATCAGGGCCGAGCAGGCGCCCAGCAATAAAGTTTTCAATTTCATATCTTCCTCCCAGAAGACCAAAAGATGAGCATTCGCTTTGCTCGTGGGCAATTACTCACCGCTTGCGACAAAATGTCAATGCGGATTCGTTGCTGCATTGCCGAGCAAGCAACCTATCATCTTGTTTTTACGGATTATATTTTTTGCTCAGCCTTTGAGCAAAAATTCGGCAACCGCCTCATCGGTGATCAAACCGTTGATTTGGCGGCCGGCAACGGCCGCTTTGATCGCCTCGAACTTGCGTTTTCCCTTGGCGATTCCAATGACGGAAGACGTATCGCGCGACGGCAGCGGAGCGCTTGCGACGCGATCATTGACATCATCGGGCATGAGCTTGCCCTTGCCGTCGAAGACCCAGCCGCAGATCTCGCCCGCAGCGCCGCGCTCCATCAAGGCCAGCATCTCGTCTTTCTCGAGAAAGCCGTCGAGACACAGAGGTGCTTCTATGCCCATTTCGCCGATGCCGACGAAAGTCACGTCGGCCTGCGCACTGATATCGAGCGTCGAGCGGACAAGCGCTTGCGCGTGCAGCAGTTCGCGTTCTTCGGCCGATGACACGAGCACCGGCAGCGGCATCGGGAAGTGCCGCGCCTTGACGACGTCGGCCATGCTGAAGATGACGTTGTAATAGGCGGCCGAGCCGTCCGGGCCGATATTACCCGTCAGCGATACCACGCGGTGCTGCAGACATTCGATGGCCGGCAACTGATCGACAGCCGCTTTCAGCGTGCGACCGGTGCCGATGGCTAGCACGATCGGATCGCTATGCCGCAGCCAGCGCTCGATCTCGGCGGCCCCCGCCTGGGCGATACCCACGGTCGACGACGCACCGTCTGTATCGCTCGGCACGACATCGACATGCCGCAGATCGTATTTTTCGCGTAGCGCTGCAGCATATTCCAGACAGGCTGCAATCGGATGATCCAGCCGCACCTTGATCAGCCGTTCGGCTACGGCCAGCGACACCAGTCTTTGGGCCGACTGGCGGGAGATCCCCATGGCGACTGCAATCTCGTCCTGCGTCCGCCCGGCGACATAATAAAGCCATCCGGCTCGCGCCGCGTCGTCAAGCCGCCCTTGGGAATCCAGCTTCTTCGCCATCGCATTCCTTTATCGAAACAGCGCTGTTCCCAGCCTATCGGATCACTCAGTTTCCGGCGGGATGACACCCTTGGTCAAGGTGAAACAACCGTAGAAGCGCCGCTCACCGGTCTGAACGATGCAAAAGGCATCCTTTGCCCGCTCATAAAAGGCGAAACGCTCGACAGGCGACAGCGGCCAATGCTTGCCTTCGGCCTTATCGATGACCGCCTGCACTTCGGCCTGGACCTGCGGCACCTCGTCCGGTGCTCCCACAACTTCCATGCGCGTCGCCGCATCGTCGATGAATGTGTCGAGGGGCATCAGTGACAATATCGCCGCAACGGCATCGGCAGCCGGCACGTTGTCGATGCGGAGCAATTCACCCAAAACCGTCTGGCTCGCGATGGCTTCCGCCGGGAAGTTCGTATCGACGACGACGAGCATGTCGCCATGTCCCATCGACTTTAGCGCATAGAGCACGTCCGCATTCAACAGCGGCGAAATTCCCTTCAGCATGGCCGAGCATCCTTCAATGATCAGTGGCGGCACCCTGCGGCCGCTTCGCATTCCGGGCAAAGAAGTAACCACGGCGTTCCTCTCTGTCCATAGGCGCCGGGAACGTTTTCGGCAAAGAGGCCGGACCGTTAAAATGCATATGCCCACAAGGCTTATTTCGGCCCTTATTGACCCGATAGGTTCGCCGGCATTAACTGAAGCATGGTCAATGGTTGAGGGGCACAGGTGCGGATTCTTCTGGTGGAAGACGATGATACGATCGGCAGCGCCGTTCGCGACCATATCGCGGCCGGTCCCCATGCCGTCGACTGGGTGAAAAATCTGGCCGACGCCGACGAAGTCACCAGCGCCGTGAATTACGGCCTGATCCTCCTGGATCTACAGCTTCCCGACGGCAGCGGCATCGACTTTCTCAAGCGGTTGCGCCGCAAACCGGACGAAACCCCGGTCATCATCCTCACCGCGCGCGACCAGATTTCCGATCGCATCGAGGGCCTGAACAGCGGTGCCGACGACTACCTCGTCAAGCCCTTCAATCTTGGTGAGCTCACGCGCGCATCTTGGCGGTTGCCCGCCGTTACTCCGGCAGCCCGCAACCGACCGCCCGCTTCGGCGATCTCGAAATCGACCAGCCGCAACGGCGCGTCAAGCTGGAAGGCAAGGATGTCGTTCTGACGGGGCGCGAATGGGCCGTGCTCGATCTGCTCGTGGCGCGGCCGGGCGCCATCGTCTCGAAGGACAAGATAGAAGAAGCGCTCTATGCCTTCGGCTCCGAGATCGAGAGCAATACGGTCGAAGTCTATGTCAGCCGGCTGCGCAAGAAGATCGGCAAGGACCGAATCCGCACCGCCCGCGGCGTCGGCTATTCACTGGGTGACCGATGAGCGAACGCAAGGAGCCAAGCCGCGCCAGCATCACCCGCCGGCTGATCGCCGCTCTAACAGGCACAGTCGTAGTCTTCTGGCTGATTGCCGTCGGCATCGGCGTCTATGTCGTCAACAAGGAACTCTCCGAGACCTTCGACGGCGCGCTGCAGGAAACCGCCGAGCGATTGCTGCCACTGGTGCTCGATGACCTCGCCAACCGCGACAATTCCGGTGATCCGCAAAGCCTGGAAGAGCTCAACAAGGGACTCAACCGCGAATATCTGACCTACCAGGTGCTCGACGCCAACGGCAAGGTGATCTTGCATTCGCACGATGCTCCCGCGACCACCTATGATGTGCCGCTGAAGATCGGCTTCCACAACACGCCGCGCTACCGGATCTATACGGAATCATCGGCTGACGGCACGATCTTCCTGCATGTTGCCGATGCCTTCAAGAACCGCCGCGAAGCCTCGCGCGAAAGCGGGGTCGCGCTGCTCTGGCCGCTCCTTGCCCTCATACCCGCGAGCATCATCGCCATCGGCATCGTTGTCGGTCGTTCGCTGCGGCCGATCGACCGCTTGCGGGCGGAGATCGCCACCAAGGACAGCGGCAACATGATGCCGCTGGAAAGCGAAACCTTGCCGCGCGAGCTGCAGCCGATCGCCCGTTCGGTCAATCTCCTGCTCGATCGCCTGCGTCTGGCCCTTGAAGCCGAACGCGAATTCACCGCCAACAGCGCTCATGAGCTGCGCACGCCGATTGCCGGTGCGCTGGCGCAGACCCAGCGGCTGATCGCGGAACTACCGCCGGGTCAACTCACCGAACGCGCCGGCCGCATCGAGACATCGCTCTCCAATCTCGGCCGCCTTGCGGAAAAACTGCTGCAGCTTTCTCGCGCCCAGGCCGGTATTGGCACCGGCGACAAGCCGATCGATCTGATCGCGGTTATCGAAACAGTGATCGGCGATTACGACCGCGACACCGGCACTGCCGGCCGCGTGCTGCTGGAAAACGATGCGAAGGAAAAGCTGATCCGCAACGTCGATATCGATGCCTTCGCCATCGTCATGCGCAATCTGATCGAAAACGCGCTCATCCATGGCCCGGTAGACGATGAAGTGACCGTAAGTGTCGAAGCCGGCACCGTCCGCATCATCAATGGTGGTACCGTGCTTTCGTATGAGGAGCTGGCCGGTCTGAAGAAGCGTTTCTGGCGCGGCAAGACCAAGGCGGCCGGTTCCGGCCTTGGGCTTTCCATTGTCGAGCGGATCGTCGACCAGATCGGCGGGCGCATCGATCTCATGTCTCCCGCCACCGGCAGAACCGATGGTTTCGAAGCCAGGATCACGCTGCCGACCGGCTGATAGGCTCCCGATCAACGCGGATAGATCTTGCAAAGACCCGCAAAGGGTGCGAGCAAGTGCCGCATGTTCCCTGCAGGTCTGTATTCATGATCGTTTCCTTCGACATCGGCGGCAGCGCCATCAAAGGCGGCATCGCCCGCTCCGTGACCGATATTCTGCCGCTGGCGCGGCGCCCGACGCCCAAGCACAATTTCACAGAATTCGTTGAAGCCCTGCGCGCTGTTATCGCCGAAGCGGACGAAAGGCCGGATTGCCTATCGTTTTCCATTGCCGGGGTGGTCGATCCCGATACGCAGGCGCTGACTTGCGCCAACATTCCCTGCATTCATGGCCGGCATCTTGCCGCAGAGCTTGAAGCTGAACTTGGCTATCCCGTGCTGGTTGCCAATGATGCCGATTGCTTCGCCATGGCGGAAGCCATGTCCGCGCCGGTCGTGGCCATCGTATCGTCTTCGGTGCAATTCTCGGTACCGGCGTTGGCGGCGGCCTCGTGGCTGACGGTCGTCTTGTCAATGCGGCCGGTGGCTTTACCGGCGAATGGGGTCATGGACCCATCATTGCTTCTCACGCCGGCAATCCGCCGGTCGCTATCCCCTCCTATCTCTGCGGCTGCGGCCAAAAAGGCTGCGTCGACACCGTCGGCGGCGCCCGCGGCATCGAGCGCCTGCACAAGACGCTGCACGGACTGGAACTGACCAGCGAAGAGATCATCGATCACTGGCTGAAGGACGATGAGCAAGCCCAGCGCACGATCGACGTGATGATAGATCTCGTCGCCTCCCCGCTGGCCCTCACGATCAACATAACCGGCGCAACGATCGTGCCCGTTGGCGGCGGTCTTTCCAATGTCGAACCGCTCCTGGCGCGGCTCGACGAGGTCGTGCGCACGCGCACCCTGCGCAAATTCGGCCGGCCGCTCGTGGTGCCGAGCGAGTGCAAGCTCGAACCTGGCCTCATCGGCGCCGCCTTGCTGGGGCTGCAATATTCCGGAGAGCGTAACCATGCTGCTTGAGGTCTGTGTCGAAGATATAGCCGGCCTCAAGGCAGCCGTTGCCGGCGGTGCAGATCGCATCGAGCTTTGCAGCGCGCTCCTTCTCGGCGGCTTGACACCGAGCACGGGCCTGATGGCGGCTGCAGCCAACATGCCCGTTCCCGCCTATGCCATCATCCGTCCACGCGCCGGCAGCTTCGTCTATTCGGCCGATGAGCTCGAGATCATGAAGCGGGATATCGATGTGGCCCGGGACGCCGGCTTGCTGGGTGTCGTGCTTGGTGCATCGTTGCCCGACGGACGGCTCGATTTCGAGACGCTGGCTGCCCTGGTCACCCACGCAGGCACCCTCGGCAAGACGCTGCATCGCGCAGTCGACCTTGTCCCGGATATCACAGAAGCCGTGGAAATAGCCGTATCCCTCGGCTTTGAGCGTATCTTGACCTCAGGTGGCGCAAAGACGGCAGCGGAAGGCATCGCGACGATCGAGCAGGCAATTGCCGTTGCCGCCGGCCGCATCTCCATCATGCCCGGCTCCGGCGTCACACTGGCGACGATCGATCAGCTATGGCCGCGCTTGCCGATCAGCGAAATTCACTCCTCTTGCGCCGTCACGCTAACAGAGACCGACGAACGCTTGATCGCCCTCGGATTCTCGTCGCCATCGGCACGCCGCACGGACACGGCCACCGTCCAGGCGCTGAAGTCCCACTTCTCTGCGGCAACATCATGAATTGACAAAGAAACATTAGAATGATCAATCGTTCATAAACGCATATGCTGTAGCCAAGGATGGGCTGCACAACATACAGTCATTGCAGCAAGACGGGTTTCCTCGGGAGTAGCTGTAGATCTCGATCATGTCGGTGGCGCCACCTCGCAAGAAAAGCTGGGCTGTCTTCTGGATTGCGGCTGTCGTCATCGGCTCGATCATCCTTGTGACAGCGCTGCTTGCCAATGACATGCGGAACCTGAGAGCGCTGGACAACCGCTATCATCTCAATCTGTTTCCAAAGCCAGTCCAACAGGCCGCCCCGCCGCCGGCAAAAGCTGTCGAGGCCAAGAGCCCTCCGCCTGCTAGGACCACTCCCGCCAATAACGCTGGAAATGCTGCGCCCGCGATAGCCGGAACGCCAGCACATGCCGCGGCGACACCGCCCAAGGCGGCGGCCATCAAACCACGGCCGGTTAAGACTTCCCACCTTTTCGATACTCCCGTCGACGCGCTGCTGAGCGCCTTCGTGCGGAGCTGGAGGGTTTCAGGCCCAACCCTATGCAGCGACCTGGTGACATTTGGCCTGCCTGTCGGCGAATGGCGGCAAAGCGAATTGGGCGGCGGCACATCGGAATGCAGCTATGCGGTTCAAAAGGGCGCCTATGGCGATGCGAATGCGGCGTCCTTCTTCATCATTGCGCGCGGCAAGCCAACCGGCGAACTCGACACGATCCGCATCAAGGTGATCATGCCCGACAATGCCGACGGCAAGGCGATCGCCAGCACGTTCGTCGATACCGTCGTGCTGCTGCTGAGCAAAACGCACTGGCTCGACTTCCAAAGCGCGCTGGATGCCATTGGCTCGCTGCAGGACGTAACGCTGCAAGCCTTCGGCGCCAAGCTCAGTTTCTTCAAGGAATTCCAGAGCAACAATAATTTCAACCTGCAGCTGGAATTGCGAAGAACTGCACCGGAACAGCTCCGAACAGCCATCGTCTTCGACAAGGCACGCTGGACGCTGCCCTCTCCCTCCCTGACCAACTAGGCCTCTTTCCAAGCTTGCCTGCGCCGGTTTTTGTGACCCGGTTTTTGTTGCACTGCGCCATGGATGGTGATCATATGAGCAGCGATTCCGAGGGTCGGCGGATCACCGGCCGGTAGCAACAAGTCCCCCGAAAGCACAAGGCGGTTTCCGCAGGGATTCATGCGCATCGCAAAGGTGCCGGATCGCCTGGTTCGGCGGTGGAAAGCAATTACAGTCCATGGATTCCACAGATCCCCATCCGCAGGGCCAGACTTTCGCGGTCGAACGTAACCCTCGCCTGCGCTACATCATCCCCGCCGTCGTTGCCGTCGCCTTCCTGATGGAACAGCTCGATTCGACCATTCTCATCACCGCCGTTCCGGATATTGCCAAGAGCCTCGGGACCACCCCGGTGCGCATGAACCTGGCGGTCACAGCCTATATCCTGACGCTTGCCATGTTCATCCCGGTGAGCGGCTGGTTCGCGGATCGCTTTGGCGCCCGCCGCATCTTCGCGCTTTCCCTTTTCATCTTCACGCTCGGCTCCATCCTCTGCGGCCTGGCGACCAGCCTGCCCATGCTGATCGCCATGCGCGCGCTTCAGGGGTTCGGCGGCGCGATGATGACGCCGGTCGGGCGGCTCATTCTCATCCGCAGCTTTCCGCGCAGCCAGCTGGTAACCGCGATGACCTATATGACCCTGCCTGCCGTCATCGGCCCTGTCATCGGGCCGGTGCTCGGCGGCTTCCTCACCACCTATCTCTCCTGGCGCTGGATCTTCTGGGTCAACCTGCCCTTCGGCGTGATCGGCATGATCATGGCGCTGCGCTATGTCGAGGATACCGACCGCGATACCTCCATCAGGTTCGACTTTCCCGGCTTCGTCATGGTCGGCCTCGGCTGCGTGCTGCTGCAATACGGGATCGAGAATATCGGCCGGCCCACCATTCCCCTTTGGGCGATCTTCCTCTCTCTCGCCGCCGCCGGCCTGCTGCTCGTCGGCTTCATCCGTTATGCGAGGACGGCCGAATCCCCGGCCGTCGACCTCACGCTGTTCAAGCTGCGCACATTCCGCGTCGGCACGCTTGCGGGTGGTATCTGCCGCGTCGGGCTGAACGGTGTACCCTTCCTGCTGCCGCTCATGCTGCAGGTCGGCTTCGGCCTGAGCCCGATCGTGTCAGGCACGCTGACTTTCGTCAGTGCGCTGAGCAGCCTTATCGTGCGGCCAGTGTCGACGAGATTGCTGAAACTTTACGGCTTCGACCGCATACTGACCTGGAGCGCTGTTTTCGGCGCCGCCGTCGTCGCCGGTTTCGCCCTGATCACACCCGACACGCCGCACTGGTTCATCATTGTCTACGTCTTCATCTTCGGGCTGGCGCGGGCATCACAATTCATGACGTCCAACACCCTTTCATATTCCGATACACCGGCAGCCCAGCTCAGCCGCGCGACCAGCCTCGGCGGCGTGCTGCAACAGCTAAGCGTCAGCTTCGGCGTCTCTGTCGCCGCCATGCTGCTCGGTGTCGTCACGCTGGATGGCTCGCCGCTGACGCCGGAGAAATTCCACATTGCATTTTTGTTGATGGCGGTAATCCCGCTGCTCGGCATACCCGGCTTCCTGAAGCTGCAGCCGGAAGACGGCGCTCAAGTGAGCGGTCATCAGCGCCAGCCCAAAAGCCCGTCATAGGTTGCGCTTATACCCGCCTCTTATGCTGCGACCGCTGACGCTCGCGGATGCACGAGGTGATCGCGAAGCACGGTACCGGAGCCGTCGACTTCCTGCATCAGCACGTCGTAGCTCCAGAGATCGGCAAGATGCTGCAGCACCCGCTTGGCATCCATATCGTCGAGCAACGCGCCATTTAGCACCGTGTGCCTGACGATCAGCTTTCTATCGCCGGCAAGATCGACATCAACGATCTCGATATGCGGGTCGATCCAGCCAACGTCATATTGCCGGGCAAGCTCCCGCCGAATGCGCCGATAGCCGCGCTCGTCGTGGATCGCCGCCACCCGCAAGCCCTCTTCCTCTTCGGGGTCGTCGGTCAGATGGAACATCCGCATCTTGCGCATCAGATGCGGGCTGAGGAATTGCGATATGAAGCTCTCGTCGCGATAATTGGCCCAGAGATCGCGCAGCACCGCCATGGCATCCCCGGTCCCAGCGATCTCTGGGAACCACTGACGGTCCTCCTCCTTCGGCTTCGTCACGATACGCTCGAGGTCCTGCATCATGGCAAAGCCGATCGCATAGGGATTGAGGCCGGAATAACGCTGGTCGTTGAAAGTCGGCTGGAAGACCACATTGGTGTGTGATTTCAGGAACTCCAGGAAATCGCCGTCGCCGATACCGCCCAGCTCATGCAGCCGCGTCATGATGCGATAGTGCACATAGGTCGCCGTGCCCTCGTTCATCACCTTCGTCTGGCTCTGCGGGTAGAAATACTGGGCGACGTGCCGGACGATGCGAATGATCTCCCGCTGCCAGGGCCTTAGCCGCGGCGCCATCTTTTCCAGGAAATAGAGGAGGTTTTCTTGCGGCAGGCCGGCGAGCGCACGTCTGCGCTCTAGATCGAGATCCGGCATCTTCTTGCCTGCACCGACGGGGATCGTGCGCCATAGATCGTTGAAGATCCGCTCGTCATATTCGCGCCGCTCGCGCTCGCGCTTTTCTTCCTCACGCAGATCCGGCGTCTTCTTGCCGGCGTAACGATGGACGCCATGCGACATCAGCGCGTGTGCCGCGTCCAGCGTCCGCTCGACGGCTGCATGGCCATAGCGCTCCTCACAGCGGGCAACATAGCTCTTGGCGAAATTGAGGTAGTCGAGAATGCCCTCTGCATCCGTCCAGAGCTTGAACAGATAGTTGTTCTTGAAGAAATGGTTGTGGCCGAAGGCCGCATGCGCAATGACGAGCGCCTGCATCGTCGCCGTATTCTCTTCCATCAGGTAGGAGATGCAGGGCGAGCTGTTGATGACGATCTCATAGGCAAGACCGCGAAGACCCTTGCGATAGAAGGCCTCGTGATGGGCGAAATGCTTGCCGAAGGACCAGTGCTTGTAAAACAGCGGCATGCCGATCGAGGAGTAGACGTCGAGCATCTGCTCGGCCGTAATGATCTCGATCTGGTTCGGGTAAACGTCGAGGCCAAGCTCGTCGACGGCGATGCGTTCGCAGGCATCGTGGATGCGCTGGATGGTAGCGAAATCCCAGTCCGCACCTTCAAAAAGCCGTTCCATCGATGCCTTCTTCGCCATCAGCCGCTCCTTGTTTCCGCCGTCCGCCGCTGGAATAGGTCGTGGAAGACCGGATAGATCTGGCTGCGATCGCTGACGCGCCGCATCGACAGCACCGGCCAACCCGCCTGTATGCGCTCGTAGAGCGACCAGAGCGCCGAACCGGAAGAGATCGCCGCGCTGCGCGCTTCGCCTACTTCCAGATAGGCGAAATACTGGCATGCAGGCAGGATCTCGCTGGTCATCAGGGCCGCAGCCGTCGCATTGTCGGAATAAGCATTGTCGCCGTCCGATGCCTGTGCGGCATAGATATTCCAGTCTGACGGCGGGAAACGGTCATGCACGATCCGCCGCATGGCTTCGAGCGCGCTGGATACCTGCGTGCCGCCAGTTGCCGGACTGCGGAAGAATGTCTCCTCATCCACCTCTTCGGCGACATCGGTATGCCGGATGAAGACGATCTCGACACGGCGATATTGCCGGGTGAGAAAGATATAAAGCAGCATGTAGAAGCGCTTGGCGAGATCCTTCATGTGCTCCGACATCGAACCGGACACGTCCATCAGGCAGAACATCACGGCCTGCGCCACCGGCTTCGGTTCATTGTCGAAACGGCGATAGCGGATGTCGATGGGATCGATGTATGGAATGCGCCGGACTTTGGATTCCAGCATCTTGATCTCTGCCTCAAGCTCGGCCCGGCGCGTCTCGTCCTTGCACTCCTCTGCCTCGGCGGCAAGCTTGGCCACGGTCTCCGGTTTCGGGCGGTGCAGGGCAACGCGGCGCATCATCGCCAGGCGCATGGTGCGGTTGATGGCGAGATTGGCGGGCGATCCGGTCACCGAATAGCCGGCACGGACCGGATTCATCTGATCCGTCGATACCAGCCGCCGCTTGGCCAGATCAGGCAGTTCGAGATCGTCAAGGAAGAGATCGAGGAACTCCTCTCGCGTCAGGATGAAGCGGAAGGCGTCCTCGCCCGTGCCATCGCCGCCGGCACGCGGCTTGCCGCCACCGCTTTCCGGCCGTGGCAGGATATCACCCTCAAGGAAGTCTTTGTTGCCGGGAAGTATATGCTCTTTCAGCCCCTCGGGGCCGCGATGGAACCGAGGCTCCTCGGTTCCATCCAGTGGAATGCTGATTTCGCCACCTTTCAGAATGTCCTGAATGTCGCGATTTTGAGAGGATTCAAACACCGCTCTCTGCACCAGCGCCTTTGCTCTTCGCAAAAACCGTTGACGATTTTCCAGACTTTTGCCGCCTGGGTTCAGGCGTCGGTCAACAATGTGCATTCCTTCTTCCTTGGTGGCTCATCCCGCCTGTTTCACTCGCATGTACCATTCCACAAGCCGTCGAACCTGCCGCTCAGTATAGCCCCGGGCCATCATGCGATCGACGAATTCGGCATGTTTCTTTTCGCTCTCGCCATCCTTCTTGGAACCGAACGAGATGACTGGCAGAAGATCCTCGACCTGGGAGAACATCCGCTTTTCGATGACTTCGCGGATTTTCTCGTAGCTCGTCCAGGAGGGGTTCTTGCCGCCGTGGCTCGCCCGCGCTCTCAGGCAGAACTTGACGATCTCGTTGCGGAAATCCTTGGGATTGGCGATGCCGGCCGGCTTCTCGATCTTGGTGAGCTCCTGGTTGAGAAGCTCGCGGTCCAGAAGCTGGCCCGTATCCGGATCCTTGAAGTCGACGTCTTCGATCCAGGCGTCGGCATAGTCGACGTAGCGATCGAACAGGTTCTGTCCGTAATCCGAATAGGATTCCAGATAGGCCTTCTGGATCTCATGCCCGATGAATTCCGCATAGCGCGGCCCGAGCTCGCTCTTGATGAACTCGATATAGAGCTTCTCGGTTTCGAGCGGCAGTTGCTCCCTGCGGATCGACTGCTCCAGCATGTACATCAGATGCACCGGATCGGCACCGATCTCGGTCGTATCGTAGTTGAAGGTCGCCGCCAGAACCTTGAAGGCAAAGCGGGTGGATGCTCCATCCATGCCTTCATCGACGCCGGCCGTGTCGCGATATTCCTGCACGCTGCGCGCTCTCGGATCGGTCTCCTTAAGGCTCTCGCCGTCATAGACCCGAAGCTTGGAGAAGGCGGTGGAATTCTCGTGCTTGGAAAGTCGTGTCAGAACCGTGAAGCGGGCGAGCGTCTCCAGCGTCGACGGCGCGCAGGGCGCGTCGCTGAGTTCGGATTCCTCGATCAGCTTCTCGTAGATCTTCTGCTCTTCGGTGACCCGCAGGCAATAAGGCACCTTGACGACGCAGATGCGGTCGATGAAGGCCTCATTGTTCTTGTTGGACTTGAAGGTCTGCCATTCGGACTCGTTGGAATGAGCAAGAATGATGCCGGAGAAGGGAATGGCGCCGATATTTTCGGTGCCGATATAATTGCCCTCCTGGGTTGCGGTCAGCAACGGGTGCAGCATCTTGATCGGCGCCTTGAACATCTCGACGAATTCGAGAATGCCCTGATTGGCGCGGTTCAACCCGCCCGAATAGCTGTAGGCATCGGGATCGTTCTGCGCCAGGCTTTCGAGCTTGCGGATATCCACCTTGCCGACCAGCGAGGAGATATCCTGGTTGTTCTCGTCTCCGGGCTCCGTCTTGGCGACGGCGATTTGCCGCAGTCTCGACGGCTGCAATCGAACGACGCGGAAGCGGGAGATATCGCCCTCGAACTCTTCGAGCCGCTTCAGGCACCACGGGCTCATCAGCCCGGTCAGGCGGCGGCGGGGAATGCCGTAGCGCTCCTCGATCATCGGCCCCATGGTGACGGGGTCGAACAGGCTGAGCGGACTTTCGAAGACCGGGCTCAGCTCGTTGCCGGCCTTGAGCACATAGATCGGATGGACTTCCATCAGCGATTTCAACCGCTCGGCGAGCGAAGACTTGCCGCCACCGACAGGCCCGAGCAGATAGAGGATCTGCTTTCGCTCCTCCAGCCCCTGCGCCGCATGGCGGAAGAAGGCGACGATCCGTTCGATCGTCTCTTCCATGCCGAAAAAGCCTGAAAACGCCGGATAAGTCCGGATCGTCCGGTTCATGAAGATACGCCCAAGTCTTGTGTCCTTGGCCGTATCGATCAGCAATGGTTCTCCCATGGCTGCCAGAAGCCGCTCGGCTGCATTTGAGTACATGAGCGGGTCTTCCCGGCACCCTTCCAGGTATTCGGAGAATGACATCTCGACTTCGCGCCGCGCTTCGAAAGAGCGTGCGAAGGTGTTGAATAGAACATCGTTGTTTAACATGGCGCCCCGTTAGCTTGCTATTGCAATAAACGTTGGACTTAACGAGATCACTTATCCCGCTAGTATCTAAAGTGCGGTATCAGTCGCTTCGAATCAATAGTGATCTGTCAATAATTCGTACGCCTGATTGTAAATACCATCAACATCTTGAACTGCTCATGCACTGAATTAATGTATGGCCGTCTTCAAGTTGTCGTGATTGGCATACACCCATCACAGGATGCACACTCTTGCCAAAGGAGTTCCACCTGGCCTTCCATGTGGAAACCCGCTTCGACGATGGATTGATCTAACCCAGCATTGAGACCCATTGTCTGCATGATTTGGGAGAAAAGATGGTCGTTCTCTGCGGAATTGAGGTAGCGGCGTGGCATACCCTACACGTCGCGAAGGTACTTCATCATCTTGCTGACAGCTTACCATCGTTCCAAAGAGTGCCCTTCATCAGATCGAGAGCTAGCGTAGCATCCAATGCGGGTCGACTTTCCTAGGCGGAAATCTCTAAACGTGTACAGACAGATTAATTCCCTCATAAATTTAATATATGGGCTTGGACATCATGCATCGTGAACCATGATTGGATCGCCCTCTGGCAGAAGCCAACACTCTCACAGACTTTTCATCTGGCCAGTATCTCGCTGACGAGCTGAGCGGTACGGGGCGCCAAGGTCAATCCAATGTGCCCATGTCCGAAGGCAAGAATGACATCCTTCCCGCCTCTTGAGGGCCTGATGATCGGCACGGAATCGGGCATTGAAGGCCGAAACCCCAACCAGGAACGGCTCGGCTCGCCAAGTTCGGGGAAATAACGGCGCGCATTCCTCACGAGAGCCTGTGTAAGCCGCAGGTCTTTCGGAGCAGTCAATCCGCCAAGTTCCACCAGGCCGGCAACCCTTAGCCGCCCTCGCATCGGGCAGAAGTAAAAGCCATGCGCCGTCGGACAAACCGGCCGCTCGATAGGCAAATCGGGCATGTCATATTCGACATGATAGCCCCGCTCGGTATCGAGCCGCACCGGATCGCCAAGGGAAGCCGCCAGCTTGCGCGAATGAGCGCCGGCGGCAATGACGACCGTGCGGGCACGCAGCTCGCAATCTGCCGCAACGATCCGCAAGCCGCTCCGCTCCCGCACGATACTGTCAACGGACGCCTGCACAAATTCCACGCCCGCCCGCCTGACCGCAACAGTGAGGAGACGCATCACCTCGCCGGGATCGCTGAGGTTGATGGCTTTGGGAAAGAACAGGCCACCCTCAAATCGGGTGAGGCGCGGCTCGAGCCGGGCCACGTCATCAGCCGAAAGAAGCTCCTGTGAAACACCATAATTGCGGCGCAACGCTATGTCGGCGCCGGCTGCCCGGAACGCCTTTCGCGTTTCGTAAAGGTAGAGACAACCTTTCGCCGACAGGAACTGCGAGGCACCAATCTCGGCGGCAAATTCAGTCCAGGCCGGCGAAGCGTCCGAAACAAGTTCGGCAATTCGGCCGGCATTCTCGCGATAGCGATGCGGCAGGGATTCGTAGGCAAAGCGGGCGAGCCAGGGAAGCAGGGTCGGTAATGCCGACCTGCGGACTGCAAGAGGACTATCCGGGCTGAGGACGAGCGACAGAAAATTCCGGAGCACCGCCGGGGTTCCC
This sequence comes from Rhizobium sp. P44RR-XXIV, assembly GCF_001999485.2. NCBI lineage: Bacteria > Pseudomonadati > Pseudomonadota > Alphaproteobacteria > Hyphomicrobiales > Rhizobiaceae > Rhizobium > Rhizobium sp. P44RR-XXIV. The sequence continues at coordinate 539,525 of NZ_MPVZ02000026.1, forward strand.
ACCGGTATGATCGCATAGTCGGCCACGGTCCCCGCATTCCCGTAGGAGGCACCCGATCCCGGTTCGTTCGGTTCGACGACGACAACCTCTCGCCCATCGGCGCGAAGCCGAAGGGCGATCGCCAGCCCAATGACCCCGCCGCCCACAACGACGATATCTGTCGAAATCCTGTTCATCTCATCCATATTTTCTGCGGGGGGAAGCTGTTGGCGTGCGGCCGGATTTTAAGACGGCACGGTGAAAAGCCTCACGCTTAGCCTGGTTTCGCGTACCGGGCGACATAGGCAATGGTGCGAGGCTCCCTGGGACTATCCAGCACATCCGCGGCCGGCCCTTGCTCGATGATCCGACCGCCATCGATGAAGACGACCCAGTCGGATACTTCACGCGCAAACGGGAGCTCGTGCGTGACGATGATCATCGTCATCCCGTCGCTTGCAAGTTCGCGCATGACGCGCAGCACTTCGCCGGTCGATTCCGGATCAAGCGCGGAGGTCGGCTCGTCAAAGAGCAGCACGGTCGGAGAGAGCGCAAGAGCTCGTGCGATCGCAACGCGCTGCTGCTCGCCGCCCGACATTTGCTCCGGATAGGCCAGTGCACGATGGACAAGACCGACACGGGTCAGCAACCGCACGGCACGCTCCACCGCCTCGCGCTCGTCAATGGCGGCAGCGTGCATCTGCGCCAGCACGACATTTTCCACGGCCGTCAGATGCGGGAAGAGATTGAAGCGCTGGAACACCATGCCGACGCGCTGGCGCAGCTTGGCGAGATCCTTGCAGGTCAGCATGCCCTTTGAGAAGATCGCCTCGCCATTTATCTCAATGGAGCCGTCTTCTGGCTGCTCGAGCAGGTTGACGCACCGCATGAGGGTTGTCTTGCCGCCGCCGCTCTGGCCGATGATGCTGACAATCCGGCCGCGCGGAACATCCAGATCTATGCCGTCGAGCACGAGCCTTCCATCGAAGGATTTCCGCAGCCCCCGGATCTTGATGGCCGAGCCGTTATCGGGCGAGGACGCGATGCGTGTTGTTTCGACTGTTATCTGGGCCATTTCTAGCTCCCCGCCTGGATCAGGGCTCTTGCCAATCTCAGCCGCCGGCGCCGGCCCAACGACAAGGGCACGCCCGCATGAATGGTACGCTCGAGCCAGAGGAGACATTGCGAGACGGGATAGCAGACTGCGAAATAGAGTGCTGCGATCACCAGATAGACTTCGAGCGAGCGAAAGGTCTCGGACGCAATCAATTGCGCCCTGGTCATGAGCTCTGCCGCCGAGATCGTGACCAGCAACGAGGTCGATTTCAGCAGATCGACAAACATCGTGTTGGTGCCGGGCAGCGCGAGGCGAAACGCCTGCGGCAAGATCACATGGCCGAAAGTCTTGACCCGGCCAAGGCCCAACGCATGTGCCGCCTCGTTCTGGCCCGGATGGATGCCGGCAATGGCCGCGCGGAAGATCTCCGACAAATAGGCGGCATAGAACAGCACAAGGCTCAGCACGCCGGCGACAAAGACGCTGAACCTTATCCCGACGGAGGGCAGGCCGAAATAGGTGACGAAGATGATGGCAAGCAGAGGGACGTTCTTGAACACCTCGGTGTACAGCGTGGCCGGCAGCCTTACGATGCGAACCCGATTGAGGCGCATCAGGGCAAGTACCAAACCAAGGATAGCTGCCCCAATGAAACTGGCGAGCGTATAGGCAAGGGTCCGTAAAAGACCCTCACCAAGATTGCCTGCATAGTCGCCCCAGGGAACTTGAAACAATTGAGCAAGAGGTTGCCAAAAGCTCATGTCCGTTCCCCCCGATCAATTGGCGATGGACGGTGGTGACCAGGTCTGCGGGCGGTCAACGCCGCGGCGCTGGGCCGCCATGTCAGGCGACGGGACCAGGAACTGCTTGGGATCGCCGCCCCATTTCGTCACGAGCGTGGCAAGCGAACCGTCCTTGTACATCGCATCGATCTGGTCTGAGATCGCCTGGGTGAGCTTCGGAGCCTGCTTGGGGAGATAGAAGCCGGTCATGTAGGGTTGGAAATATTTATAGTCGGGATGGGCGGCAACCTGCTCTGCTGTCGGCGCATCGAGATAGGCAACCCGAAACTTCATGTCGGGCCGTTGCTGCTGCTGATAGATGATCAGCAGGGGATCGAGAAAGCCGACATCGAGCCTTCCCGACGAAAGATCCGAAAAGACGCTGTCGGCCGTCGGATAGGTGCGAGCATCGGCCTTCGGAACTTCGGCGATCGACTTGGCCCAGACATATCCGGTGACGGTGCCAAGTGCCTTGCCCTCCAGGCTCTTCACGTCGGGATAGGAAGCTTCACCATGCACGGCCATGGCCGGTGGCGAGTAATAGGGCGGATCAGTGAACAGGCCCGCCTTCTGACGCGCATCGGACCATGCGATGCCGCCGATCGTGATGTCGGCGCGTTGTGACTGTACCGCGGCAAGCATGCCGGGGAAATCGGTCACGACCGTCTCGATCTTGAGGCCAAGCTTCTTGGCGACCGCATCGAGAATGTCGCTGTCGAGCCCGACCAGCTTGTCATCCTTCAGCGCCGTGTAGGGCATGTAGGCCTCGATGGCTACCTGAAGTACGCCAGGCTTCAGCGTTTCCAGGTCTTCGGCCTGCGCAGCCGTAATTGCGGCGAACAGCCCAAACCCAAAACCCAAAATCGCCGCCACGCCGCGCCTGAATGGCGAATGCGCGAAAATATCGTTGCTAATCATGTTCACCCTCCTTATATTTTTGTAATATATTACTCAGTATATTATTGATGCGCCTTGTCAAGTGATTCTGCCGCCGGACAAAGCAGACCACTCTCAGGATGGAGACAACGCGGATGGACACTTGGATGTCGGAAGAAATGATCGACGATCCGGAAGCGACGCTGACTTTGGCGGAGCGCACCTATTTGCAGCTACGCGAGGATATCATCACGGTGCAGCTGGCGCCGGGCACCATATTGCGGGAAAACGATGTGATGCGGCGGCTCGACGTTGGTCGCACGCCCGTACGTGAGGCGTTCCTGCGGCTGCAGCGCGATGGTTTCGTCGATGTCAACGCACGCCGGGGCACTTTCGTCAGCCGGATCGATATCAGCGACCTTACGGCAATCTACGAGGCCCGGGCACGGATCGAATCCTGGGTTACGCGGCTGGCTGCCGAACGGCTGCGGGAGCCCGAGCGGCACGAAGCCGGCAAATTGATAGAAGCGCTAAAGGCGCTTTCCCTTCCTTCGGAGCTCGATGCGCTTCTTACACTCGACCGACGCATCCATCGCTTCATCTACCGATGCGCCAAGAACAGGTATCTCTTCGACACGCTCGACCATTACCACAACCTCTCGCTCCGGATTCTTCATGTCGCGATGCGCCGGTTTCCCGAGCTGACGCCGGAACTCGATAAGGTGGTACAGGAGCAGATACTGATGCTCGAAGCCGTCTGCCGCGGAGATGCCGATACCGCCGAAAGGATCGCCCTGCATCATGTTCTCAGCTTCGAACAGGAAGTGCGCAAGGTCATCTGATCGGTTGGGAAGGCGAGAGGATGAAACCCACCAGCACCGTTTGAACGGCGCTGGTGGGCAGTGATCAATTTCGCAGCGTCAATGCTGGATTATGCGCGAAGAAGTTATGCGGCTCGATGTGGATCGTCTTCCACTCGGTCGACATCACGGGCCAGTCCTCCATACGCGGAATATGGTGGAAGCCGGCGGTAAACCAGGTGACAATATCCTTGCCCATCAGCGGCTTGTTGGCCTTGACCCATTCCGGCAGCGTATCCGAGCCGTCGCTCTGCATGGCGAACTTGCCGCCGGCATATTGCTGGTCCGGATCATAGACCGTATTCCATACCGAATATTCGATATAGGCATTGCGCTTCATCGGCGGGTCCTTGACGAAGTCGAAGGGACCGTAGGCGACATCACCGTGATGGATCATCCAGCCAGGTTCCTGACCGAGATAGCCCTTGCGCGAGGGATCGGAGATCATGAAATAGCGCGGCTTCATCGCCGAAAGCTGGTAGCGCGCCTCCATCTCCGTCCTCGGCATCGAGTGCTGGACCGTCCACATGGAGCGGCGCGGGTTCTTCGGATCGACCTTGGCTGGAACGATGTCCATCGTACCGAAGTGGTTGGCCGGCTGGTCGATGTCGAAGTCGATGCGGAAGTTGAAGTAGTGGTCGTGGTTGGCAGCCACCAGGTTCGGCGCGATCAGCGTTCCGTGCGCCGTGTCTGCCGCAGCCGTCGGATCATCCATCGAGGTCGACTGGACACCCTTGACCGCATCGAGGCCGGTCGCGCCGATCATGATACGGATCTGACCATCGGGCTGCAGCCGGTAATCGATCAGGTAGTCGTAGTTGCCGACTTCCGAGGCGGTGCGCACGACCAGTTCGCTTGCCGGCCGGCCTTCCGCCGGGATCGGCTTTTCAGGTGTCTGCGCGAAGACCTCGAAATGTCGCCAGGCCGGATCGCCGATACTGCGTTCGAAGACGCAGATGGCATCGGGGATGGTCAGCGGGTTACCCTTGTCGTCGGCGATCGTCGCCGGCAGGAAGGTCGCGTAGCTCGGGCAATCGACGCCTGCGCGCAGCGGGCTCAGGAACAGGCCGAAGCCGTATTCCCCGCTATCCATGTAGGTGCGCCAGTACCAGCCCTCGGTCGGGTCCATATAGGGGACGAAAACCTCCGAGAGATGCGACTGGTAGATCACCGAACGCCAGGTGTCGCCGTCCTTCACGTCGAGATTGGAGAGCACGAGGCCCGGGCGCTTGTCGACGCGGAAATTGAAGCGCCACATGTCCCATTCGAGATGGCTCCCAGTGATCTTGTAGTTCGGCCCGCCCTGCTGCGAGAGGGTAGCGAGATTAGTCTGCGGACGCAGCGTCTCGCGCTCGGCCACTTCCTTCTCGGTATAGCCCCAATTGTCCTTCGGGCCGGTAATCGCTCCAGTGTCGATGACCTTCAGCACCTTCTTCTTGCCGATATCATAGACGGCAAACAGGCCCTCGATCGGCTTGGCATAATAGTTGGAGCCCTCGGGAACATGATAGCAAGGCACCTTCATCAGGCGAGAATTCTGATATTCCTCGGTAAAGAAGTTGCCGGCGGTCAATGGCAGGCAGAAGGCTTGGTCCGGCGTCAACCCGCGCTTCTTCAGACCCGCGACCATTTGCGGGTCGCCAAGCACGCCCTGCAGCGCGTCCATGAACTCGGTAAAGAGCACCATGGGCTGCCCCTTGATCGGTGCCGTGCTCTCGACTGTCCCCTTGGTGATGTTGACGACAGCTTCCTTGAAGCCCTGCGGGCTCGTCAGCTGTACCTTTGCCTCACGGTCGAGCGGCTTGTCGCCTTCCTTCCATTTGAGAACGTCGGCCTTGGCCGGCTCCTTAAGTTCGATCAGCGGATAGAGCGTGTGGTCGTCGACGACCTTTTGCTCGCGCAGGATCTGGTTGATCTTCTGATATTCATCCGCCGTCAGCCCGTCGAGCGGGTGGCTCATCGCCGCGGACGCGCCAAGCGTCAGCAGCAGCCCGGCCGAAGCCAGATAGTGCTTCATGTTCATTTCCATCCTCCCTGTCTCATGCATTCCTGGATCACGCGAATATCACCTGGATATCCGTGTATTCGTGCAGCCCCTCCTCGGCGAATTCGACACCAAAGCCGGAAGCTTTGACACCGCCGAATGGGGCGTTCGGCTGGATCGCACCGTGCTTGTTGATCCAGACGGAGCCACATTCCATGCGCGCAGCCACGGCCTTCGCCGCCGATATATCCGAAGACCAGACGGAGCCGCCCAAACCATTCGGGCTGTCATTCGCCATACGAATGGCGTCTTCGACATTTCCGTATTTGATAACAGGCAAGGCGGGACCGAACTGCTCCTCGTCAACAAGCGCATCGCCATTCGAAAGCCCGGCGACAATCGTCGGCGGAAAGAACAGCCCCTCGCCCGGCGCGCCGCCGAGCAGCACCTTGCCACGGCCGGTCGCATCGGCAACCAGCCGGCTCAGCTTCTCGAATTGCATGCGGTTTTGCACAGGTCCGAGAACGCTCGTTTCCTCCATGCCGTTGCCGACCGGAATATTGCGGGCATAGGCGACCAGCGCCTCACAGACGGCGTCATGGATCGACTCATGCACATAGAGACGCTTCATCGCAGCGCAGGTCTGACCATTGTTGATGAAGGCGCCCCAGAAGAGGCCTTCGGCGATCTTGGCAGGATCAGCGTCCGGCAGGACGATGCCGGCATCATTGCCGCCAAGCTCCAGCGTCAACCGCTTCATGTTGGAGGCGGCCGATTGCATGACCTTCTGGCCGGTGGCGATGGAACCGGTGAAAACGATCTTGTTGATGCCCGGATGAGAGGCCATGGCCGCGCCGAGATTGAAGCTCTTGTCATCCGATGTCACGACGTTCAGCACGCCGGGCGGCAGCACCTCGTTCATGATCTGCACCAGACGCAGCGTCGAGAGCGGGGTGAAAGGCGACGGCTTGATGATCACGGTATTGCCCGTGCGCAATGCCGGCATCACATGCCAGATCGCGATCATGACCGGGAAGTTCCAAGGCGTAATCGATCCGACCACGCCGATGGGCTTGCGATGCAGTTCAACGCGACCTTCAGCATTGTCCTGAAGCACCTTCACCGGCAGCGAAAGCCCGGTCGTGTAACCTGCCCAGGCGACAGCGCCGCCCATTTCCCAACGTGAACCGAGACCGTTGAGCGGCTTGCCCTGCTCAAGCGTGATGATCGTGGCAAGTTCGCCTGCATGCTGCTCGATATGGGAGGTAACCGCAGCACAAATGCGCTGCAGCTCCTTATCACCGCGCGCCGACCATTCCGGAAATGCCGCACGGGCAGCTTCGACCGCGCGATCAAGTTCGACAGCGCCCAGAGCAGGCGCTCGGCCCGCCTCTTCGCCGGTTGCCGGATTGAGCACCGCAAAATTTGTCTCGCCCGTCACCTGCGTCCCGCCGATGGTTGCAGAATAAAACGCCATTGCCACCTCCTCCGCTGAAACCCGGTCGAGGCCGGGGATTGGCGGAAGACTAAGCCAGGAACGAATTCGGAGCTTGGACAGGAGCGTCCGGACTATTGGACAAAAACGTCAATGGCAGCGGGCGACGGCGCCCGGCGTTACCCCGTATTTCTTGCGGAACTCGCGGTAGAAATAGGAGAGATCGTTGAAGCCGGCATCATAGGCGATGGCCGCGATACCGTCGCCGGCAACCTCCGCCTTTCGGGCCGAAAGCCGATCATGCGCAATTTCGAGGCGGCGGTTCAAAAGCCGGTGGCCAGGCGTTTCGCCAAGTACCTGGAAATGGCGCTGCAACATGCGCTCGGAAACATTGAGACGGGTTGCAAGCTCTCGCGGGCCGAAAGCGGGATCGGCCCTGTGGCGATCGATGAGGGCAAGCGCCCGAGATAGCAGGGTTTCCGGCGCGGCCGCGGTGCGGAGCGACTGGAGATAGGCACCCATCAGACAGAGGAAAGCCTCACCAAGCTGCGGCTGGCTGGCCGAGCTGTCGAGCATCTTGGTCACTACCGCCCGCATCGCGAGCCAAAGCGGATCGCTCCGGCTGATCGAAACGCCGCCGGCGCAACTATTGCCAAAACGGTGAACCATCTCGTCACGCGGAAGGTGGATCGAAACCTGGGAAGAACGGACGCCGCCATAGGAAAAGCGCGATGGTCGGACGGAATCGACCAGGAGCATGTCACCGGGGTCAAGATCGGTAATCCGGCCGTTCTGTTCAACCCGGCAATGGCCGGCATCCTGAATAAGAAGAAAGAAGTGTTCGCCGGGGTCGCGGCGGATCGCCTTCACACTGCGCTCTACATGATCACTATCATCGAGCGCAACGATCGCGGTTTCAAAGAGCCCCATGCGACGAGTGGCAACATCTCCCGCGACGATGCCCGACGGGAGCGTCGGCTCCAAGGTGAAGGCCCCACAGATCCGTCGAATTTCCGCCTCAAGCACCTCTACCGGCACCGATGTATGAACTGGCGTAAGCAAAGACTGCATAGTCCCCTCCCTGGCCTTTGCAGAACGTTCCCTTCCTTTTAGCACATTTCTATCAAAAACATCTGGATTCTTGTGATGTTTGAATAGGCATCATGGATATGGCGCTTGCGGCTGATCATGCGGCTGTTGGCGAGAGATGAAGTGCCACCGTACCTTAAGCGTCATTTCAGTTTGAAATGCGACGCTGCGATTGGGGATAGGTGTTCATTTAATTGCCAAAATCGCACTGGGTTAGTTTGACACAGAACGAGCGAAGGAAACTTGCTCGCCTGACTATGAGGATACTGCTGCCGATCTTTGGCGGCCTGACGGTCCTTGGCATACTCATGCTCATTTTCTTGCAATAGGCGTGACACCACGAACCTGGCCTGCACTACGGGACCATGCAGTGGCATATGCGCATCGCGGCCGAGGAAAGCTCTGCCTCTTGGCGTGAGGCAGAGCTACAGCGCTATCATGGCGCCTCATGCGAAACTTGGATTGGGGGCGTCAGTTTCGCACAGTCGACCGCTACAACAGGCACCTGAAAGCAGCCTGAATAAATCCGAGCATAGCCCAACGCTGAATGCGCCCCTAATAGAATTTAAGCATGAACAGTTTTGGAGCCACTAAAGTGATTCCTGCCAATAGTAGGGACACCCCAATCTTCAACGCTTTGATGCGGCGTGTCTTCACGCCATCCCAATCATAATTCATAGCTATATTCCCCTTGTGTATTTTCCTCATTCTTCACAATACGGGGGAATATACTGCCGCATGAATGTGTGAACCTTACCAAACCCTGCCTATGGCTGATCTGCGGAAACATCCACGACAGAGGTCAATGCGAGACCGTCTGTGCAACCGGTGACGACATGCGTCATTGCGCCGAAACCGTTCTGCAACTTGGCGCTCATCTCGACCAGCCGCAGTTTTCCAGTCTTCGACGAGGCCGATGACGATTATCGGCGTCGCGTTAGACTTCATTGACCAGCAATATGACGCGACAACGCGACGGTAAAATCGCAAGCCAAAAGCAGAAGGTAAAATACTGATTTTCTTGAGTGTTGTAGTGGTGCCCAGAGCCGGAATCGAACCAGCGACACGCGGATTTTCAATCCGCTGCTCTACCAACTGAGCTATCTGGGCAACCGAGCTTCGTGTCCAAGGGAAGAGCCTTGAAGGGCTCTGGGCGTTTGGTGCGCCCCGGAAGCGAGCGGGGTTATAGCATCTTGTTCGTCCATGTCCAGCCGCAAATGACTCTTTTTTGACAGGAAATGGAATTTTGGCAATTCACGAACAAAATGAATGGCTTCGCAAGGCCGAACAATGCCGGGGCGCGAGGGTTATTCGTCGTCCTGGCCGCCGGCCTTAGTCTCATCCTCGGTAACGGGAATGGCGTAGGAACCATTCAGCCATCGCGAAAGATCGACCGAACGACAGCGATCCGAACAGAAGGGATAATGTTCGCGCACCGAAGGACGGCCGCATTCCGCGCAGGCGCGGGTCTTGCGCAGCGGCTCCACCTTGGAACCTACCTTGATCTCTTCAGCCTTGCCCATTGTCTATCCTTCCTGCCAACCGGCATGGACATCGAAGCCCTCGCCCGCCAGCAGCAGCATGGTCTCATAAAGCGGCAATCCGACGACATTGGTGTAGGAGCCGATCAGCTTCTGCACGAAGGAGCCGGCAAGCCCCTGGATGCCGTAGGCTCCCGCCTTCCCACGCCATTGGCCCGAGGCCAGATACATTTCGATATCGCGGCCCGAAAGCCGCTTGAAGCGCACCTTGGTCTCGACAACCTTCTGACGCAGCTTCCTGTCCGGCGTGATCAGGCAGATGCCGGTATAGACGACATGGCCGCGGCCGGAGAGCAGATGCAGCGCCGAAGAGGCTTCGTCGATAAACTCCGCCTTCGGCAGGATGCGACGCCCGACGGCGACCACGGTATCGGCGGACAGGATGTAGCTGCCCTGCCAGGCGGCATCGCTCTTGATGGCAGCAAAGGCCGCCTCGCCCTTTTCAGCCGAAAGCCGCCGCGCAAGCGAGCGCGGATGCTCCGACTTCTTCGGCGTCTCGTCGATATCCATCGGCATGAGGCGCGCGGGTTCGATGCCTGACTGGTGCAGGAGCTCGACGCGTCGCGGCGATCCGGAAGCCAGTATCAGCTTGTGTTTCAACGCCATCAGACCTCGACCTGTCATGCGGGAATGAGAACGGGCTCTAAAGCATGGCGCCGAAAAGTATCAGCTGTTTTCGGAGGACATCATGCTCTGCTTGTTTGATTCTAGAGCCGGACTACTTGAAACGGTAGGTGATGCGGCCCTTCGTCAGGTCATAGGGGGTCATTTCCACCAGCACCTTATCGCCGGCCAGAACGCGGATACGGTTCTTGCGCATGCGGCCCGCCGTGTGGGCGATGATCTCATGCTCGTTTTCCAGCTTCACGCGGAATGTCGCGTTCGGCAGGAGTTCGGTGACGACACCGGGAAATTCGAGGACTTCTTCTTTCGGCATTAAAGCTTCTTTTCCTGTCGGTTGAGGCCGGCGCCCATGGCAAAAAGCCGGGGGTCGCCGGAAATTGCGCGGAAACTACACAATCGCCGCGGTTTTGTGAACCTCGTTGATAAGGGTTTCTGCATTTGTTTCATTTGCAGCTCTAAAGCGAGCCGCGACGTTCCACAAGCCGGCTTTCGATCAGGCCGAGAAGATAGTCCCGAACTTCCCGATAAGCATCGAGAACCTGGTCGCGCGTTCCATCCGTTGCGGAGGGGTCCATGGTCGGCCAATAGATAACCTCGATGGCGTTCGCCCGCGTCAGCTCAAGGGCGGCGTGATGCGCCTCCGGCGAGAGCGTGATGATGATATCGAAGAAATCATCCTCCAGCTCCTCCAGGGTCTGCGGCTGCCGGCGCCCAAGAGAAAGCCCGATCTCGTCAAGCACGACATCGACAAAGGGATTGCGCTCGCCAGCCCGCACGCCCGCCGAGGCAATATAGGTGCCCTGCGGCAGCATATGCCGCGCAATCGCCTCGGCCATCGGCGAACGGATGGCATTGAGCCCGCACATGAAGAGGATTGCGCCAGGCGCCTTGTTGCTATGCTCGACCGCCTGCAGCTGCTCCATGACGCTCACCCGCGCCAATAGAGCACACAGACCAGCGTGAAGAGCCGGCGCGCCGTGTCGAAATCCACGGTGATCTTGCCATTCAGCCGATCCATCAGCGTCTGCGAGCCTTCATTGTGAATGCCGCGCCGGCCCATGTCGATCGCCTCGATGCGGCTCGGCGTGGCCGAGCGGATCGCCTCGTAATAGCTCTCGCAGATCATAAAGTAATCCTTCACGATGCGACGAAACGGCGTCAGCGACAGGATATGCGTGGCGACGATGCTGCCGTCTTCGATGCGGATGTCGAAGACCAGCTTCTGGTCGACCAGCGACAGATTGAGCAGATAGGGCCCGCCCGCGTGCCCGGCCGGCTCAAAGCTGTTTTCCTCGATCAGGTCGAAGATGGCGACGGCGCGTTCATGCTCGACATCCGGCGTCGAGCGGCCGATCGTGTCGTCCAGGACAACGTCGCTCAGCCGGAAGACGCCTTCAGCCATGCCTTACCCCTCGAGATTGAGGCGGATCGCGACCGACCGCGCGTGAGCATCCAGCCCTTCGGAATTGGCAAGCGCTATCGCCGCCGGTCCAAGCGCGCGAAGCTGCTCCGGCCCAAGCCGCAGGATCGACGTGCGCTTGACGAAATCGAGCACGGACAAGCCCGACGAGAAGCGGGCAGAGCGCGCCGTCGGCAATACGTGGTTGGAGCCGCCGACATAATCGCCGATCACCTCGGGCGTATGACGCCCGACAAAGATCGCGCCGGCATTGCGGATGCCCGCAAGCAGCGGCTCGGGATCATCGAGCGCAAGCTCCACATGCTCGGCCGCAATGCGGTTGGCGAGAGGGATGGCCTGTTTGAGATCGGATACGAGGATGATGGCGCCGAAATCCCGCCAGCTGGCAGCCGCCGTCTGCGAGCGGCTCAGCTGCTTGAGCTGGCGCTCGACGGCGCCCTCAACGGCCCTGCCGAACTCGGCATCGTCGGTGATCAGGATCGACTGCGCGCCTTCATCATGCTCGGCCTGGGCCAGCAGGTCAGCGGCGAGCCAATCCGGGTCGTTGTTCTTGTCGGCAATGACGAGCACTTCCGAAGGGCCGGCGATCATGTCGATGCCAACAGTGCCGAACACATGGCGCTTGGCGGCGGCGACATAGGCATTGCCCGGGCCGGTGATCTTGTAGACGGGGGCGATCGTCTCGGTGCCATAGGCAAGCGCTGCAATCGCCTGCGCGCCGCCGATGCGGTAGATCTCCTCGACGCCGGCCATGCGGGCGGCGGCAAGCACGGCCGGGTTTATGGCGCCCTTCATCGTGGGAACGACGATGACGACGCGCTCGACACCGGCGACCTTGGCCGGCACGGCGTTCATCAGCACCGAGCTTGGATAGCTCGCAGTACCCCCCGGCACATAGAGGCCGACAGCCTCGATCGCCGTCCAGCGCGAGCCGAGGCCGACGCCGAGATCGTCCTCATAGATATCGTCCTTCGGCAGCTGCCGGCGATGATGCGATTCAATGCGGGTCGCGGCGACCTTGAGCGCGCCCAGCACCTCGGCCGGAACAGCCTCGATCGCCGCATCGATTTCGGCCTCGCTGACGCGCATCGGCGTCGTCGCAAAATCGATGCCTTCGAATTTCTGCGAATAATGCGCAAGGGCGGCATCGCCGCGTGCCCGCACATCATCGATGATGCCGCGCACCACGGCGTTCACATCTTCGGATACTTCCCGCTTGGTCGTCAGGAAAGCGGCGAACTGCTGCTCGAACCCTTCCGACGCCTGATCCAGCCAGATAGCCAACGCTGATATTCCTCTTCCATCGAGGCCGCCTTCAGCGGCCGGCATTCATCGATCGCTTATCTATTCGCCCGCATCCGGATGTCGCGGCTTATGCGCGGTTTCCCATGTGCCGCCGATATCGGCAAGCTGAACTTCGATGCATTCGACATCAAGCGCAATGGTGGCGTTGCCGGCAAGCGTCAGCTCGATCGTGCCGTCAGGCCCCTCGCCCTTCTGCTCGAAGCGGATGGCGAGCAAGGACAGCACCTCGTCGCGGTTGCGCCGGTTGATGCCATTGGAGCGCACGGCCTGCACCCGCTTGAACACCAGCGCGGAACGATGGCGCTCATAGGACTTGCTGCGCTGTTCGGATTTTTCCCAGTCGAAACGGTTGGCGGCCAGCGAGAACTGCTCGAGCTTCGGCGCAAAGGACATGTCGCCGACCTTGAAGACGCTATCCTGCATATGCGCGGATATGACGCCCAGATCCTCGTTGTCGAGTGCCATTAGCTTGAGATCGCCCATTCGCCCTTTATCCCCGATCGCACAATCGAAACGCCGTGACAGACGTTTTCCTTCTGTGGACATAGGATGCGAGCGCAAAAGACGCAACCGAAGAAAGCGGGCTTGCCCGCTCTCTGCACGACAAGAGATAGTTTTGGCGCATGTCGCGCAAAAGTGTGGAGCGGTTTTGCGGTAACGACATGCGAAACACAAAGGACCTAAAGCGCAATGAGCCGATCTGAAAGATCGCGATGCGCTTTAGTCGCTGATGCGCTCGACGATAGCGCCGCAGCGCGTCAGCTTGTCTTCCAGCCGCTCGAAGCCGCGATCGAGGTGATAGATGCGCGACACCAGCGTTTCGCCCTCGGCGGCAAGGCCGGCGATGACGAGCGAGACAGAGGCGCGAAGGTCGGTCGCCATAACAGGCGCGCCCTTCAGCCGCTCTACACCCTCGATGCGGGCCGTCTGGCCTGACAGCGAGATCTTGGCGCCGAGGCGGGCCAGCTCCTGCACATGCATGAAGCGGTTTTCGAAGATGGTCTCGGTGATATGCGAGGTGCCGGACGAGCGCGTCATCAGCGCCATGAACTGCGCCTGCAGGTCCGTCGGGAAGCCCGGGAACGGATCGGTGATCACATCCACCGGCTGGATGCCGCCGCCATTGCGCTTGACGCGGATGCCATTGTTGGTCGGCAAGATCTCGGCGCCGGCGCGGCGCAGGCTCTCAAGCGCCGTGTCGAGCAGCGCCATGTCGGTATTTTCGAGCGTGACATCGCCGCCGGCCATGGCAACGGCCATGGCGTAGGTGCCGGTCTCGATGCGGTCAGGCAACACGCGGTGGCGCGCGCCTGACAGAGAGGTGACGCCCTCGATGGTGATCGTGCTGGTGCCGGCGCCGGAAATTTTTGCGCCCATGGCGATCAGGCAATTGGCAAGATCGACGATTTCAGGCTCGCGGGCCGCATTGCCGATAACGGTCGTGCCGCGGGCAAGCGTCGCCGCCATCATCATCACATGTGTCGCGCCAACCGAAACCTTCGGGAAGTCATAACGCGCGCCGATGAGGCCGCCCTTGGGCGCCGTGGCGTTGATATAGCCGGCATCGATTTCCATGGTGGCGCCGAGCGCCTGGAGACCTTCGATGAACAGATCGACCGGACGTGTACCGATGGCGCAGCCGCCCGGCAGCGACACGCGCGCCTGGCCCTCACGAGCCAGCAGCGGCCCGATGACCCAGAAGCTGGCACGCATCTTGGCGACCAGCTCATAAGGCGCCGTGGTATCGACGATGGTGCGGCAGGTGAAGTGGATGGTGCGGGAATAACCGTCTTCCTGGCGCTCGCGACGGCCGTTGACGGCAACGTCAACGCCGTGATTGCCGAGGATGCGCATCAAAAGCTCGACATCGGCCAGATGCGGCACGTTTTCGAGCGTGAGGGTATCGCTGGTCAAAAGCGAGGCGATCATCAGCGGCAGGGCGGCATTCTTGGCGCCGGAGATCGGAATGATACCGTTGAGCTCGTTGCCGCCGACAATCCTGATACGATCCATATATGCAATACGGGCGAGGCCCGCCTTTCCTAGAAGTTCCGTGCGCCATATCCGGGCGCCACAGTCAGAGTGCCTGAGAAAAGGCGCTCTTTAGACGAAATAGATTAAGGCTTCAATTCGTTTGATGATGAGCGACATCAATCACTGCGATTCGTCCAATTTTGCGGCAACGCCCTGCCCATCCCCGGCTTTCGCCGCCGGCAGCCCATCTGTCTCGTCGGCCTGTCCCGCGCGCCGCGCCCGCACCTGCTGCTTGCGGCGCGACAGATTCTCGCGCAGCTTCTGCGCCGCGCGCTCACGCCGCCTGTCCGCTTCGGTGATCTGCTTGCCGCCCACGGGCTCAGACGCCTCGCCGCCCAACTGGTCGGAGGTCAAACCGCCCCGCAAAGCCTCGCTGTCATCGATTTTCGTCTTATCCGCACCCATAACTTTCCATAGCCTAAAACCCCGGCTGTCAAAAGACCGACACATTTTTTCCCACGATCTTTCACAGAAGTTGAAAATTGCGGCTTGCGCTCGGCCTTCACCTATGGCAATAGCCCCCTCGCCCAATACGGCGCACATCACCGCGCCACGGATTGCTGCTATAGCTCAGGGGTAGAGCACTCCCTTGGTAAGGGAGAGGCCGAGAGTTCAAATCTCTCTAGCAGCACCAGTTTTTCCTAGAGTTTTCCGGGCTTCAGAAAAGAGCAAGCGCATACTCACGCACGGTTGCGCATAGCTATGTGGCACAGCATGTTCCGCGATTGTTCGGGTAATGGCTGATTTGGGGAAACCGATAATGACGCTAGGCAATATGCTCGTGGCTGGTGCTGCAGTCTGCACTCTCGCCTCCGGCCTTGTCGGTGCCTGGTACTGGCTTAGATCCAGCCAGCTCAGATTCGACCCTTATAAAGGCGGCCACGAGCCCGTAATCGATGATCAGCGAACTATGGCATGGTTAGTTGAGTTAGCTACGGTATCCAGTGAGGCCGCGCGCCTTAATAAGATCGCTGCGCGTTGGACTGCCGTCGCCACCACCTTTGGGGCGGCGACCACGCTGATGTCGATCTTGCTGCCCTAGAGCAGCAGCTTGGGAAGCTCGACTTATTGTCGATGGCGCCAGCACTTAGCTGTAAAACTCGGCCCTTCGCGCACGAGAATGCCGTCTGGTATCAATGGGGCTGTAAAACGCCGGATGCCAAAAAAGATCCAAAAGACCAGCATATTGACTTACCTGGCAATTAGAACATAATAAGAACATATAAAGAGAGATGAAGCTGCCCGCTTCAGCGGCTAGCCGTTCCGCAGCAGTGGCGTGAGTTTGATGGTGGAGTGATCCGGTTTATTGGTCTCGTCGCCTGGTGAAATGGGGGAAAGCAACCCGCAATAGCTTTAGGGTGATTGCTTGAACGAGTTGATTGAGCGCAAACGTCAGCACCACTACATACCGAAATTCTATTCTAAGAGGTGGATTGGCAAGGAGAACAAGTTAATCCGCTGGTCTGTTGCTCGCGGTGAAATTAAACCAGAGCCCGTTCATCCGAGCGGCACCGGGTACCTGACTGATCTATATACCTTAAGAGGCTTCGGTGACGTGGGCCCAGAGATAGAGAGCCTCTTCTTCGAACCTGTCGATGGTCATGCTTCGAAGGCTCTAGCCAAGATGATCAAATTTGGAGATTCCGCTCATTGGACTGAAAGATTGCGCAGCGCTTGGACGGTTTTTATCCTGTCGCTGGAAATGCGTATGCCCGAAGATCTGGAGATTCTTCGAGCAAAGTGGCCGGCGCTTATGGAAGCTTGGTCGGCGCAGGCAGAGGGGCGATATTCCAACATAAGGAAAGAGGCCGATCCGACGACTTATCGGGAGTACCGATCTCTGCTTCCTCCTTCCGAAGATGAGAAGCTACTCTTTGATGCACTAATGAAGATGATAAACAACCCCACCCTAGGCCAATTCATAAATAATATGTTTTGGGATGTGATTGATACATCAGCAGCGGGTATTCAACTTTTAACATCCGATCGACCCATAATTAGAAGCAACGGAATCGTGGGAGACCACGGCCATATTGTAATACCGATCTCTCCCAATAGGATTTTCGCCGCGTCGAATACGATCGCCGCGCGCGCCACGTTCAAAAGCATGCCAATTACTCAACTAATAAACGAAGTAAATCTTCGCGTTGTTCGAAGCGCCGCAAAGTTCGTTTATTCAACTGATATAATTCATCAAGACCTGATCTGCTCAAACTTTGGCATTGAGCAACAACCGCGCCAGTTTGAGCTTTCAATCGCCCGATTCATCAAAGAACTGACGGGAAGTGCAGGAAAGTAATTCCGGTGCAAAGTCCGTGCACTGCACGTTAAGAATTTCAAAATGCGGCTAAAATGCAGATAGTTGCTTCAACTCAATTTCAACCTTGGTGAGGGAGAGGCCAAGAGTTCAAATCTCTTCTGGTAGCACCAGTTTTTTCCCCTGAAAATCAAAGCGCAGCAAGCAGTCACGATTTCTCGCAACCAGCCTCCACCCCTCCCCAATTCCGCTGCAATCCCCCGTTTAAACCCTCCCATCCATCACATCCTTCTTGCCCGGGAGAGCAGCCCTCATGTCGAAACTCCGCGTCGCCGTTTTGTTTGGTGGCCAGTCCAGCGAGCATGATGTTTCCATCATGTCGGCCCGCAATGTCATCCGGGCGATCAATGCCGGGACATATGAGGTCGTGCCGATCCTGATCGATCGCGGCGGGCGCTGGCTGCTGGTGGAAGCGGAGGGTGGCGTTTTGGCGGAGCCGGTTGCCTATGAAGGCACGGAGGTCTGCCTTTTGCCGGGGGCGAAGGGGCGGCTGCTGGCGCTGGAAGGTGCGGGCGCGAGGGAGATCGCGGCGGTCGATGTGCTGTTTCCGGTGCTGCATGGGCTTTATGGCGAGGATGGATCCATTCAGGGCCTGGCCCAGATGGTCGGCATTCCCCTCGTCGGCTGCGGCATCTTGGGTTCGGCCAACGCGATCGACAAGGATATCGCCAAGCGGCTGTTGCGGGAGGCCGGCCTGCCGGTTGCGCGCTCCGTCACGCTCACGCGCGGCGAAAAGCCGGATTTCGTAGGCGATCGTGAGCGCGCTCGGCTCGCCCGTCTTCGTCAAGCCCACCCGCCAGGGGTCGTCGGTGGGCGTCAGCAAGGCGCATGATGCAAAAGAATTCGAAAGCGCGCTGGCCGACGCCTTCAAGCACGACCGCAAGGTGCTCGTCGAGGAATTCGTGCGCGCCCGCGAGATCGAATGCGCCGTGCTGGAGCATCCTGACGGCACGCTGTTCGTCTCCGTGCCGGGCGAGATCGCCACCGCCGCGGCGCATGGCTTCTATTCCTACGATGCGAAATATATCGATCAGGACGGCGCTGTGGTCACCATACCGGCTGAGATCCCCGCTGAAACGGCAGAGACGCTGCGGCGCATGGCGGCAGACGGCTTCCGGGCACTGGGATGCGAAGGGCTGGCGCGCGTCGATTTCTTCGTCCGGCCGGATGAGAGCGTCGTCATCAACGAAATCAACACCATGCCGGGCTTCACGAATATCAGCATGTACCCCAAGGCCATGGGCGCCTCGGGCATTTCCTATCCGGAGCTCGTCGGCCGGCTGATCGAGCATGGGCTGGCCAGAGCAAAGCAGGCCTAGAGCAACTCCGGGAAGATTGCGGAGCGGCTTTCCGCCCGCGATGACGTCAAGAGAGACAGCAAGGGCGGCAGAGGCTTCGCCGCCGCCCATTCCCTGCCCGTCAGACCTTTTCCGTCTTCTTGACCTTGACCTTCGGCTCGACGGGTGCATCCGGCGTCGGGGCCAGCAGCTTTCTGAGCGAGGCGATCTTGTCCTTCACCAGCGGGCGGAAGCGGGTGGCGCGATAGGGCATATCGTCGGCGCCATAGCCTTCGGGGCCGTCATCATTGCCGCGATGGATCTCCTCGAGCTTCACGCCGATGAAGGTGCCGTCGACATAATGCGTGTATTCGCCGACCCAGCGGATCGTGTAGATCGTGCCCTTGCGGATCAATTGGTCGATGCTGACATGCTTGAACTTGTCATCGATACAGACGACCTTCTGGCCCACATGGAAATCGTAACTCACTCTGCTCTCCTTGAAGCGACAGGCGCCACCTGGCCCCTATTGCCGAAAGGCAACCATAGCCGCATAGCGGCTTCGGAGTAAACGCGACGAATGGCGCAACTGTGACCTCGGGTGAGACGAAAGGCGGCAAAGCAAGCCGTTGACAACCACCAGTGAAGGCGGAAGACTGGCCCTCATCGAAGCGGCCGCGAGACCGCGCCCCCATGTTCAAATCCGATGTCAGCAAGGCCCGCTGAAGGCTCCTCCGATCATGCCCACCCTCCGCCTCCTTGCTGACGATCTAACCGGCGCGCTCGACACCGCGGTGGAGTTCGTCGGTCTGTGCGGGCCGATAGAGATCGCACTTGGAAGCGAGCCCGGTGCCGAGGGTAAGTCCAGCCTTGCCATCGACAGCGGCACGCGGGAGCGCTCGGCCGCCGATGCGGTAGGTATCATCGAACAGCTGGCGCCTCTTCTGAAGGGCGCCGATATCGCCTTCAAGAAGGTCGACAGCCTGTTTCGCGGCCCCTGGGCCGCCGAACTCGCCGCCGTCTTCCGGCTGGGGCACTGGCGGCATTGCATCCTCGCGCCGGCCTTTCCGCATCATGGCCGCGCGACCCGCAACGGCCGGCAA
Organism: Rhizobium sp. P44RR-XXIV; assembly: GCF_001999485.2. Taxonomy (NCBI): domain Bacteria; kingdom Pseudomonadati; phylum Pseudomonadota; class Alphaproteobacteria; order Hyphomicrobiales; family Rhizobiaceae; genus Rhizobium; species Rhizobium sp. P44RR-XXIV. Next base: position 559,208 of record NZ_MPVZ02000026.1, read on the forward strand.
ATGCTGCGCGCGGCGGATGGCACATGGCAGGATGTGAGTGGCGATCTGGTGGAGGCTCTGGTTGCGGAGGGATTGCAGGCAACCGGGGTAGCCAAGCGGCATCGCGCACCAAGCCCCTTACGTCTCGACAATTCAGAGTACGAACACCGTCTCTTAGATGGTATTAGCGTTTTTGACGCTGATACCGATTCTGATCTCGATGAGATTATCGCCCTGGTCCAGAATGCTCGCGGGCCCATTCTATGGAGCGGCACCGGCGGTCTGGCTGGCGCCATGGCGCGCGGAAGCAAACTGGAGGCCGGTGCTTCCGTAAGTCTGTTTGATCCCGGCGCACGCGCTTTCGTGCTCGGACAAGCCAAACCAATGAGTTTTTTGACGAGATTATGGCCACCGACATCACTGGAGCCGCCACCGGACCGACTGCGGCCCATCACCATATCGCACAGGCTAAAACCTCCAGTTCTCGGCCTTTTCGGCTCCGATCAGCCCATCACGCGCGCGCAGCTGAAAGCCTGTGGCAGCCGCGGGCTCCATATCGGCGAAGAGACCGATCCCTCCGTCATTGAAAAGCAGCTGGAGCGGGATGGTGCCGCCCTCGTCAGCGTCAATCTGCCGCCGGGGCTCGATCGCGCCGAAGCGGCTGCACGGATCGAGACCTGCTTTGCCCGCATCGCAAAGGCACTGCCGGCCCCCGGCACGCTGATCGTCGCCGGCGGCGAGACGCTGCGCGGGCTCTGTCATTCGCTGGGCGCCGAGGCATTGACGGTAACCGGCCAGGTTTCACCGGGTCTGCCCCGCTCGGTCATGACAGGCGGCCATTGGGACAAGGTGGACGTGATCTCGAAATCCGGTGCCTTTGGCGCCCCGGATCTCTGGCGCGATCTGCTCAGGAAAAACGGATTGATCGACAAAGGAGACGGGATATGACGCGGCATCTCGCAATCACCATGGGCGACCCCGCCGGCATCGGCCCGGAAATCATCATCAAGGCCGCAGCCCGCCTGAAGGACAGGATCGAAGAAGGTAAGTTAAAACTTACAATAATCGGCAGCGGCCCGGCCTTACGCCTCGCCGAGCGACAACTCGGTCTCGACATCGAGATACCGGAAACCGAGATGGAGGGAGACTGGCCGAACCTCTGCTTCATCCAGGCCGATGCCGAGGGCGAGCCGATCCTGCCCGGCCAACTTTCCGCGGATGGCGGCCGCATGGCCTTCAAGGCGATCGAGAAGGGCGTTCAGCTCGCCATGGCTGGCAAGGTCGGCGGCATTGTCACCGCGCCGCTCAACAAGGAAGCGCTGAACAAGGCTGGCTTCCATTATGCCGGCCACACCGAGCTGCTGGCCGAGCTTACCGGGGCACGCGGCTCGGTGATGATGCTCGCCCATGGCAATATGCGCGTCAGCCACGTCACAACCCATGTCGCACTTGAGGATGTGCCGAAGCGCCTGACGCCCGAGCGGCTGCGGCTTGTCATCGACCTCACCGACAAGGCGCTCAAAAATCTCGGCATCGTCAAGCCGAAAATTGCCGTGGCAGCGCTCAACCCGCATGCCGGCGAAGGCGGGCTCTTCGGCCGCCAGGATATCGACATCTCCGCGCCCACCATCGCCAAGGCCGTCTCCGATGGGCTCGATATCGTCGGCCCCGTCCCCGGCGATACCGTTTTCGTCAAGCTGCGCGCCGGCCAGTATGACGCCGTCATCGCCATGTATCACGATCAGGGCCATATCCCGGTCAAGCTGCTTGGCTTCGAGATCGATCCTGCCACAGGCAAGTGGATGGATCTGTCCGGCGTCAACATCACCCTCGGTCTGCCGATCGTGCGCACCTCCGTCGACCACGGCACCGCCTTCGACATCGCCGGCATGGGCATTGCCAACGAGCGCAGCCTGATCGAGGCGATCGAATTCGCCGAAAGGCTGGCCGTCGGCAGATAAGGCCCTCAGGAAGCCTCAGGCGCTTCGCCAAGAAGGAGATCAATCCGCTCAGTGAGCAGCTCAAGGAAGGCTTTCGTTCGGGCAGCCGGCCGTGGTCCAGGCGGATAGATGGCATGGACGTCCACGCGCCTGAACGCATAAGAGGGCAGCACGGGAACCAGCCTCCCTTCGGCGATTTCCCGGCCGCAGACGACCGCGAACAATGCCCCGATCCCCCTTTCCGCCAGCACCGCTTCAATGAGCGGCCTCCAGTGGCTGACGCGCCATGTGGTGCGAATAGGCACCTCCACCGACCCGCCATCGGGACCGATCAGATGCAGCCGCTCATCCGCCGCGAAACCGGCGACCCTGATGAATGGATGTGCCGCAAGGTCCATCGGTTCACGCAGCGGTCCGTGTCGTTCGAGATAGCCGGGAGCGGCCAGCGCGAGCCGGCGCAACGTCCCGAGACGGCGGGCAATGAAATTGCCGCTGCCGATCTCGCCGATGCGGATGGAGAGATCAACGCCCTCGGTCATCGGATCGACGAAGCGGTCGTTCAGGGTCACATCGAGGGCCAGATCCGGATGCCGTGTCTGGAATTCGATGAGCAGCTTCGGCAATGCCATCTCGCCGAGCCCATGCGGCGCCGCGATCCGAAACGTTCCGGTCAGTGATGCCTCGGCCGAGGCGACGGAAGCTTCCGCCTCCTCTGCAGCTTCGATGGCGCGCTTGGCATATTCGTAGAAGCGCGCGCCGGCATCGGTCGCCTGCACCGCGCGGGTCGTCCGGTAGAGGAGCCGCACCCCCAGATGCTTCTCCAGCTTCTCCACGCGTTCGCTGACTGTGGGCTGGCCGAGACCAAGATCGCGCGCGGCGGCCGAAAGACTGCCGCGTTCGACGACACGGGCGAAGATGCGCATGGCGGAAAGCATATCCATGACCGTATTCTATCGTCTTTTACGATAAATAACATCGCCATTCGCTCTCTTCTAAAGCATATGCCGATCGACGAATTTGGAGCTGGTCAACAATCCAATCGGAGAACCAGTCTTGCAGACCAGCACTATTCAAACGAGCAATACACAGGCTCAGTCATTCCAGGGGCAGAACATCGTCATCATCGGCGGCTCGTCGGGCATCGGCCTGGCGACGGCAAAGCAGGCAAAGGATGCCGGCGCAAACCTCTTTCTGATATCCCGCAATCCCGAGCGTCTTCGGGAAGCCGCCGAAGCGATCGGTGGCGCGACCGAGATCGTCGCTGATATTGCCGCCCCACAGCCGACGATATTTGCAGGGATCGACAGAATCGATCATCTGCTGATCACGGCCGGGACGGTGCATTTGCAGCCGCTCAAGGATCAGTCGGAGACGGATCTCTCGAAGGTCATCAGCGAACGACTGGTCGGACCTTTGCTCGCCATCAAGGCAGCGCTTCCACTCCTGCATCCGGCAAGCTCGATTACCATGACCTCAGGACAATTCGCCTCCCGCCCCGCCGCCGTCGGTGCGGTCGTGGCAGCCGCCGTCGCCGCGGTCGAAAGCACGGTTCGCGCCCTCGCCCTCGAATTGTCGCCGATGCGCATCAACGCGGTTTCGCCGGGATGGGTGGATACCCCGTTGCTCGACGGCATTATGGGCGAAGCCAAGCGGCAAGTGCTCGAGCAGACTGCCTCGACGCTCCCCAGCCGCAATATCGGCCGGCCAGAGGATATTGCGCAGGCCATCCTCTTCCTGATGGCCAACCGCTTCGTGACCGGAGAGATTCTGCACATCGATGGTGGCGGCCGCCTAGTATAGCCGTTGACGATCTGCATGGGTTCGAAAAAACTTCGCAAGCTTGTCGGGCTTGGCGCCACTCGTTCGTCCTAGGAACATCCAACGAGAGAGAGGAGTACCCAATGTCGAAGATTGCCCCGTGCCTGTGGTTTGCACGAGAAGCGGAGGAAGCAGCGAACTTCTATGTTTCGATCTTTCCGGATTCCCGGATCGATCATGTACAGAAGAACATTGTCGATACGCCGGCAGGCAAACCCGACGAGGTTCTGGTTGTCAACTTCACGCTTGCCGGTCAGCGCTTCATGGCGCTGAACGGCGGCAGCCGCGTCGAGTTCAATCATGCGATTTCACTGGAAATAGATTGCGCCGATCAGGCCGAGGTCGATCGCCTCTGGAATGGGCTTTGCGATGGCGGAGCACCTGTGGAATGCGGCTGGGTGACGGACCGCTACGGCGTCTCCTGGCAGGTCGTGCCAACGGTGCTTGGCAAATATCTGGCCGACCCCGATACGGCAAAGGCTGCCCGCGTCATGCAGGCCTTGATGGGGATGGTCAAGCTCGATATTGCTGGCCTGGAAGCCGCATATCGGGAGTGATGCGCGAGCAGTTTCGAACCTGGAAACGCGGTCGCCGTCGTGTGGATAAATCTACGCGACGGCAACCGAAAGGAACTCTTATAGTCAAGTCCGCTCCTGCCGCAGCCGGGCGATCGCCTGAAGCTGCAGCGCCTTCTCGCCAAGCTGCATCAACTCAATACGATTGCCTTCTGGATCGGCAATCCAGGCCTGGTAGTTGTGATCGACGCCGAGCTTCTTTTCGGAGGTAAGCGTGACGCCCTTTGCGGTGAGTTCGGCAATGGCGCCATCGATATCGTCCACTTCCAGGCAAAGATGGTTGAAGCCGACATTGGCGAATGGCGGCGCGCTGTCGCCCACCGCATCCGGAAACAGCTCGATATATTGCGTGTCGGTGATACGCAGATAGACGATCCAGAGCCGATCGTCGCGCTCCAGCCGGAACATCTCGTCAAAGCCGAGCTTGTTGACATAGAAGTCGAGCGAGCGCTCGATATCCTTGACGCTGACGGCGACGTGGCCGATCGATTTTACGTGCTTCACTATGTACCTCCTTCTTGGATCGTTTCCCGCAGCCAGAACCATCAACGGCTTCGGCAATCTCCTCCCAGCCAGCCGTGAAGCAAAACTGCCCCGAGGCTCGACCATTGGTGAGATCATTGGCACCGTCAAGCCATCGCACATTCCCGTTGCAAGATGTTCCGAGATGCTTGCCGCGATCAAACGGACGCCTCGCCACACCTAACGTCCTCCGTCTTTTAGGCGCATCAGGGACCGTTGGCTGTGACAGCCCGCAATATCACTCAAGAACTGGAAATTACTTACATATTTTTAAATGATCATATCGCTGTGCCAACGCTTGCGGACGGCAAAGATCGGGCTATTTTATCGGCCTTTCACCGGGGAAAACGGCGAAGTTCATGGAACAATCCCAACGCACACGCATCAGCCTTTCCGCACACGACTACACGGCCATCTACGCGCTGAGCGACATCCATGGATGTTACCATCCCATGGTGAAAGCAGAAAAGCGCATCGTCGAAGATGCCAGCACCCTTCCCGGCCGAAAGCTGCTGATGTTCCTCGGTGATTACGTCGATCGTGGCCCGCACTCCAGCGATGTGCTGTCGCATCTTTGCGCACCGCCGCCGGAGGGCTTCGATCGCTACGTGCTCTGCGGCAATCATGACGATGTCTTCCTGCGCTTTCTCGATAACCCCGAGGCCAATCGCCACTGGCTGGATTTTGGCGCGCTGCCGACACTCGCATCCTATGGCATCGATGCGAAAGAGCTGCTGGCACAAGGCCGCAGCATCAGGGAGCTGCGCGATCTCACGCTGAAGGCGATGCCGGCGGCGCATGTCGATCTGCTGCGCTCCCTGGCCGGCGCCGTCACCGTCGGCCCGCTCCTCTTCGTCCACGCCGGCATCCGTCCGGGCATACCGCTCGCGGATCAGACAGATGAGGATCTGATGTGGATCCGCGAGCCATTCTTGTGGGATGGCCCGCAGCTGCCGCTTCTGGTGATCCACGGCCACACGCCGGACTCCCAGCCCGTTTTCGGCAAGGATCGTATCGGCATCGACACCGCCATTTCCATGGGCGGAACCCTGACGATCCTTAAGCTCGCCGACGGCAAGCCGACAATCCTGGAATCGTCCTCCTGAATTATTCTTCGAAGAGGCAAGCTATCTAGAGAGCTAAAGGCTGATCCAGGATCGCAACGAGACGGAAAGTCTCGCACCATAGCATCATCGCCGGTTCAAACCCGCCTGTCTCCTCGAAATAGGAGCGGTGCGCGCGGCGCCAATATTCGAGGCTCAGATCGCCTTCGCCTTCACTATGCGCAAAGGCTTCACCGACCTGATCAAAGGGCCGTTGCTCCAGGGATACGGTCTCTATGATCGCCCTCGGCACGCCTTTACCGTCGCACACGACGGATCGCTGACCGATCTCGGTCAATTGCCCATCTCTAACAGACCAACACGTTCCGGTCTTCTTACCCTCTAAAACCAGATCGAGCAGTTCATCGGCCAAAGCAGGGCTATTGCCAAACGAGAAGCGTTGCAGCGATTGCCAATCCAGCTTGGAACTATTGTCTGTATCTGCCGTCATCGGAACCGCCGCGTCTGCAACCGACCCGTCTTCGAGATCGGGCCGGGAATGAGCAACAGATACAGACAACAAAAAAACAAAGCTACCCTGCACTGTAATGGGAGTCAGACTTAGACTGCCCCCTTATTCCGCCGCCATCGACGGCGGGAGGTGGAGAGCGTTCTCGTCGTTGTCCTCGACCTGATCCTTCGCCGGTGGCTCCGCCGCCTTGTTCTTCGGTTCGCGACCGAAGAACAAGGCATAGCCGGCAGGCAGGACGAAGATTGTCAGGATCGTCGCCACCAGGATACCACCCATCATAGCGTAGGCGAGCGGGCCCCAGAAGACGCCGCGCGAGATCGGGATCAGCGCGAGCACCGCCGTCAGCGCCGTCAGCATGATCGGCCGGAAACGACGAACGGCCGAGCCGATGATCGCCTCCTTCCGATCCATGCCCGCCGCGATATCCTGGTCGATCTGGTCGACGAGGATGATCGAATTGCGGATGATGATGCCGAGCAGCGCGATGACGCCGAGGATCGCCACGAAGCCGAAGGGCGCGCCGCTGATGAGCAGAGCCGCGGCAGCCCCGATGATGCCGAGCGGACCGGTCGCCAGCACCAGCATCGCCTTGCCGAAGTGCTGCAGCTGTATCATCAGCAACACGACGATGATGACGAGCATGATCGGCGCCTTGGCGGCAATCGAAGCCTGGCTTTCGGCGCTGTCTTCGGCACCGCCCTGGATCTCGATCTTGTAGCCGGCCGGCAAGCTGTTTCTGAGATCCGCCATGTCGTTATAAAGCTTGGCGGTCACGTCGTTCGACTGCACATCGTCAGGCAAGGTCGCCCGCACGGTGATGGTAGGCAGACGGTCGCGTCGCCATTCGATGCTCTGCTCCATGACAGGCACGATCTTGGCGACCTGCGACAGCGGCACGAACCCACCGCTATCCGTCGGGATATAGATGGAATTGACCGAGGTCAGCAGATGGCGGCTTGCGTCCGGCTCGCGGGCAACGATCCCGACGGTCTCTTCGCCTTCGCGATAATTGTCGAGCGTGAAGCCGGACATCGAGGCCTGCAGCATCTGGCGAATGCGTTGCGAGGTAACGCCGAGCACACGGGCGCGGTCCTGGTCGATCACCAGCTTCATCGCCGGTACCGGCTCAAGCCAGTCGTCGTGGATGGCGCCGAGCAGCGGATTCTGGGCGAAGCGCTGCTTTACCTGGTCGGCAATCTGACGAACCTCCTGCCGATCCGGACCCATGACGCGCAGCTGTACGGGCCAGCCAGTCGGCGGACCGAGGAACAGGCGGTCGACCTTGCCACGGACGGACGGGAAGTCTGCGGCCAGAATGCCACGCAGCTTGGTGATCAGACGCTCACGAGCCGGCTCGTCCTTGGCCATGACCAGCATCTGGGCATAGTTCGGATTGGTGAGCTGCTGGTCGAGCGGCAGGAAGAAGCGCGGTGCGCCCTGCCCGACATAAGTGGCGATGAAGCGCTTGTCCGGATCGTCGGCCATGCGCGATTCCAGCGCCTGGGCCTGCCGTTCGACTTCCTTGATGCTGGTGCCCTCAGGCAGCCACAGGTCGACGAGAATTTCAGGACGCGACGACTGCGGGAAGAAGTTCTGCGGAATGAACTGGAACGACCAGAGGCTGCCGACGAAGGCGGCGATCGTCAGAAGCAGAACGATGACGCGGTGGCGCACGGCCCAAGCAACCGAGGAGTGCAGGCGGCGATAGAAGCGCGTATCGAACACATCATGATGCTCACCGGCATGGTGCCGCTGCTTGAGGATCATGTAGCCGAGCCATGGCGTGAAATAGACGGCCACGAACCAGGACACCACGAGCGCGATGCCGACGACATAAAAGAGCGAACGGACATATTCGCCCGCCGTCGATGCCGCGAAGCCGACGGGAATGAAGCCTGCCGTGGTGATCAGCGTGCCGGTCAGCATCGGGAAGGCAGTCGAGGAATAGGCGAAGCTGGCGGCATCGAGCTTCACCAGCCCCTCCTCCAGCTTGCGCTCCATGAGCTCGACCACGATCATGGCGTCGTCGACCAGCAGGCCGAGTGCGATGATGAGCGCTCCGAGCGAGATGCGCTGCAGGTCGATGCCGAACTCGTACATGATGGCGAAGGTTGCGGCCAGCACCAGCGGAATGGCGATAGCGATCACCAGGCCCGAGCGCCAGCCGATCGACAGGAAGGAGACGATCAGCACGATGACGAGAGCTTCGCCGAGCGCATGCATGAATTCGCTGATCGCGTCGGTGACGACATCCGGCTGATTGGCGATCTGGTCGACCTGAACGCCGACCGGCAGCGATGCTTCGAAGCGCTTGTAGGTTTCCTCCACCGACTTGCCGACGTCGGTCACCTTGTAACCGTTGGCCATGACGACGCCGAGCTGCACGCTGGCGTGACCATTGTAGAGGAATTTGGCGGTATAGGGGTCCTGTAGCCCAGCCGTGACGGTGGCGATATCGCCGAGGCGTGTCACCTGGCCGCCTGCGGTCAGCCGCAGGTTCTTGATGTCTTCGATCCTGTTGACATCGCCCTCGACGGAGATGCGCACCGAGCGTGTGCTGGTATCGACGTTGCCAGCCGGATCGACATTATTCTGGCCGACGACGGCATTCTTCAGGTCGTTGAGCGTCAAGCCGCGCTCAGCCAGTACCTTGGAGGAGACATCGATATAGATCTGCTCGGCCTGGTCGCCGATGATGGTGGCCTTCTCGACACCTGGGGTCGAGAGCAGCATATCCCGCGCCTGGATGGCAAATTTCTTCAGCTCCGGATAGGAATAGCCGTCGCCGCTGATCGAATGCAGCGTGATGAAGGTGTCGCCGAACTCATCGTTAAAATAAGGGCCGAGCAAGCCGGAGGGCAGTTCGTTGCCGATATCGCCGACCTTCTTGCGGATCTGGTAGAAGGCGTCCTTTACCTCAGCCGTATTGGTGTCGCCCTTGATCTGGACCGTCGTGATGGCAAAGCCGGCGCGGGTATAGGATTTGACCCAGTCGAGATGCGGCGTTTCCTGCAGCTTGCGCTCGATCTTGTTGACCACCTGGTCTTCCATGTCCTGCAGGGAAGCGCCGGGCCATACGGTCTGAACGACCATGACACGGAAGGTGAAATCCGGATCTTCCTTCTGACCCATGTGGGTCAGGCCGAGCGCGCCTGCGATGATGATGAGACCGAACAGGAACCGCGCAATGCTCGGATGGCCGATCGCCCAGCGCGACAGGTTGAACCGCTGCTTCCCACCGGAAGTGTTGTTGATGGACATGGTTTCGCCCTCTCGATCCGGATCAGCGTACGACGTCCGCCGAAGCGGAATTGGTGTCTGCGGAGGCCTGCTGAGCTGGAGCAGCCGGAAGCTTGACCTTCATGTTCTCAGTCATGAATTGCGTGCCCGCCGCGACGACGACGTCGCCGGTCTTGAGGCCATCGGCAATGCGCACGCCGTCATCGGCGAAATCGGCGACCTTGATGGCACGGGAATGCACGGTGCCGGCATTGCGGTCGACAAGCCAGACGATCTGTTGCCCATCCTTCTGGGCAAGGGCGCTCAGCGGAATGGAAACATAGGGTTGGGTGTTGTCGGCGAGCGCCTCGATGGTCGCCGTCATGCCGAGCAACACGCGCTGATCGGCCGGCAGGCTCACACGCACCGCGAAGGTGCGCGACTGATCGGCGCTGCCGGACACTTCCCGCACCTTACCGTCAAGCACCAGCGCGTCGTCGGACCAGAAGCGCGCCTTGACGGCCTTGCCGACCTTGAACTGCGCGATATCCATTTCCGGCACAGCGATCAGCACTTCCTTTTCGCCATCGACGGCGACGGTGATGACGGGTGTGCCGGAACTGACCACCTGGCCGACATCGGCGTTGATTGTCGTCACGATCCCGTTCATGTCCGACGTCAGATCGCTGTAGGCGACCTGGTTCTTCGCCTCGGCGAGCGCCGACACTGCGGAATCTCGTGTCGAGGACGCCTGATCATAGGAGAGCTCGGCCTGTTCGAGCTGCGATTTGGAGCCGACGTTCTTGTCGAAGAGCTTCTGGGCACGGTCGCGGGCAAGCTCGGTCGTCTGGACCTGCTTTTCAGCCGAATCCAGGTCCGCCTGCGAGCGGCGCACCGCCAGAACGTAGTCGGTGGAGTCGATGCGGGCGAGCACATCGCCGGGCTTGACCTTCTGGCCGATATCCACCTTGCGCTCGACGATCTTGCCGCTGACGCGGAAACCGAGGTTCATGTCTGTCCGTGCCTTGACGGAGCCGGAATAGTCGAGCTTGCGTGTCGTGTCAGCCTGAGCGATCTCGACCACTTTTACCGGCCGGACCACCTCCGCCGCCTCTTCCTTCTTCTCATTGCAGCCCGCAAGCCCGAGCCCCAAGGCGGCAAAGAAAGCCGCACCGGCAACGGTCCGTAGGGTGTTGGTCGTCAGCGAAACCATGTCGCTCTCCTAAAGTCGAACAAAAGAGTGGGGGCACGCCGGCCATCCGGCGCACGAACTGCTATTTCTTCAATGCCCTGATGACGAACTCGACGAGATCCTCGGGCTTGGCCTGGTATGGCTTGGCAAGGCATTGCGCCACCATCTGCGGATGACAGAGATCGACGGTCGCGGCAGCGAAACACCTCGCCGCAACAACCGGATCCTGCTCGACGAACTCGCCGGCAGCGATCCCTTCGGCGATGATCTCGGCAATAAGATCCTGAATACGCTCGATATGCTTTTCGATGACATGCCAGTCCCGCTCGATGGCAATGACCACCATCTCATGGACCTTCTGCTCGTCGAGCATGGTCTCCAGCGTCATCTTGTATTGAGCGAGCACATAGGTTCGCAGCCGCTCGGATGCGCTGATCGGCTGATTGCGGATATTGAGGGCCATCTCGTAGCTCTGCCCCAACATGCGCCCGCACAGAGCCTGGTGAATTTCGATTTTGGAGCCGAAGAACCGGTAGATGTTCGCCGTCGACATGCCGAGATCGCGAGCGATATCGGCAACCGTCGTCTTGCTGTAGCCGTAGTAGCGAAAGAGCCTTTCGGCCGCTTCGAGAATGCGCGCGATGTTTTCCTCTCGCGCTGGATCGGCGCTGATATCGGGAAGATCGAGCATGATTTGAACCTGATGATTTACGAGTGACGATTTTCAATTTTCGTCACTCGTAAATCATCATGACGTCCATGTCAAGAAACCACCCGCAACTGCAGGCGGTTTTTAGACGCTAATCAATAAACCAAGGATGCGCCGAACAACCTGAAACAAGGGTTAAATCATCGACAACACGCCCGACCGAACGACCGGATGTGTCCGACATTTTGTCGCAGGAGCCTTTAGCCCGAGATCAGACGCCCAGAAGCGTGGGGCGGAAGCGGCGGATACTGAAATAGCCGACAAGCATACAGGCCACCAGCAACGCCACCTGGGCGGCCAGTATCGGCGGCTCGTTGCCATTCGGTGCCAGTGCGTTGAGCACGGGTATCTTCTGGAACGACTGGATGATCAGCACGAGACAGTTGAAAAACAGGAGCACCATGGCGCCGATGATGAAGACCGGACGCCAGATGCCGGCAAGATGAAAGCGGTAGCGCGCCAGTGCGGTCGGTATGAAGATGAGAACGCAGAGACTGCCAACGATGATGCCGGCGTAACGACATGAAACGGAAAGAGAAAACCCGTCAGGCTGGTGAGAATGGTCGTGACCATATAGACCAGCGTCGACCGTCCATGAGGATCGGCGGTGAGAAAACCCGCAGCAACGATAATGCCGCTGATGATGGCGATCAGGCTTATGACGACGTGAATCAACAAAATTCCAGACATTTTTGCCCCTCTCATCGGGCATTACATCCTGATGAAAATGACAGCCCAATGCCCGGAATAGCTAATATACATGAAGCGCGCCGCGCGATCCAGCGCGGCACGACACCCGTGAAAGTCCGTTTTACGCGGCGTGAACTTCCAGCGAAATCGGAACGGAAGCCAGCGCCTTCGAAACCGGGCAACCGGCCTTTGCCTTGTTCGCAAGCTCGGTGAAAGTGGCCTCGTCGGCGCCCGGAACCTTGCCGGTCAGCGTCAGATGGATTGCGGTGATGGCAAAGCCGCCTTCGACGCTTTCAAGCGTGACCTTGGCCGTCGTTTCCATGCTCTCGGCGGTGAAACCGGCCTCATTGAGGATGAGCGACAGGGCCATGGTGAAGCAGCCGGCATGCGCAGCACCGATCAGCTCTTCCGGATTTGTGCCGGCGACGCCTTCGAAACGGCTGGCGAAACCATAGGGGTGATGATTGAGCGCGCCGCTTTGCGTTGAGATCTGGCCCTTGCCGTCCTTCAAGCCACCAGCCCATTGAGCCGAACCTGTACGATTGATCTGCATATCGTCCTCCTTGTCGTTGAAATGAGCTTCGGAAGCGTAATCCTCGCCTCCCGCGATGATCCGGCGGCAAAAGCATTCATGCCAGCCGCACGGGCACCATAGTCCTTCTATCCCTCGAAGACGACGCCGCCGTAACAGGACGGGCGTCGTCTTTGACAAAGCGCGGCGAGGCGGATTGTTCCCGCTGACAACACGTAGGCTTTTAAATCATCATACAATAAAGTTGCCAATGTATGATGATTATCGTATATTGAGGTCGACACGCTCACAAAGCCTGACTGGACATCGGCTGCATGGAAGACCCACCTGCCTCTTGTCGGGAAAGGCTCCCCGGGGACATGCGGGATCGAGTGGAGGAGATAGGGTGGAATCGCTCGAAAGACAGGAGCATGGCTCGTCAGCCCAGCCCGCGCGCCGCCCGCGCGTGCGCAGGAACGTGACGGCGTCGATCGCCGAAGACATCTGCTCCGAGCGCTATCCCTCGGGATCGATCCTGCCGCGCGAAAACGATCTGTGCGCGATTTATGGCGTCAGCCGCACGGTCATCCGCGAATCCCTCAAGGTACTGGAATCGAAAGGCCTCGTGCGCGGCAAGCCGCGTATCGGCACCACGGTCTGCGACAAGGACGACTGGAACATCCTCGATCAGGACGTGCTGGAGTGGATGGGCCCCTATATCGCGCAGTTCGATATTCTCGGTTCCATTCTGGAAGCCCGGCGCACCATCGAGCCGGCCGCCGCCGAATATGCCGCAGAGCGTGCCACCGCTCAGGAAATTGCCGATCTCGACAATGCTTGGCGGCAGATGCGCGATAGCAGCGACGATCCGGAGGGCTTTACCGAAGCCGATGTGACCTTTCACAAGGTGCTGCTGAGCGCCAGCCACAACCAGGTGTTCCGCCGCCTGTCCAGCGCCATGCATGCTGGCCTCAAATATGCCCTGCACGCCTCGAATGTCGCCGCCCACAGCCGCGACGAGGCAATTATCGTTCATGGCGAGCTGGTGGAGGCGTTGCGTCTGCGCAATCGCACCGCCGCCCGCGACTGTGCCCATCGTATGCTCGATCTCGCCGCCCGCGATCTCGCCGTCGAACGACGGCTGGAGGATGGCCGGAGGATCAAACCAGAAACCTCGAAATCCGCGGCTGCTGACCGCTGATATCATCCAAAGCCGAAATGGAAACCTACCCATGAAGATCACGAAACTGACGACCTACATCGTGCCGCCGCGCTGGCTGTTCCTGAAGATCGAGACGGATGAGGGCATTATCGGCTGGGGTGAGCCGGTGGTCGAAGGCCGGGCACTGACCGTGCAGGCGGCAGTCCACGAGCTGGAAGATTACCTGATCGGCAAGGATCCCTTCCTGATCGAAGACCATTGGAACGTCATGTACCGCGCCGGCTTCTATCGCGGTGGCGCCGTGCACATGAGCGCCATCGCCGGCATCGACCAGGCACTCTGGGACATCAAGGGCAAGGCGCTCGGACAGCCGATCCACTCGCTGCTCGGCGGCCAGGTGCGCGACAAGATCAAGGTCTACTCCTGGATCGGCGGCGACCGCCCCTCCGACGTCGCCAACAACGCCAAGGAAGTCGTCGCCCGCGGCTTCAAGGCGATCAAGCTGAATGGCTGCGAGGAGATGCAGATCGTCGACACCTACGACAAGGTGGAGAAGGCGGTCGAGACCATCGCCACCATCCGCGAGGCGATCGGCCCCTATATCGGCATCGGCGTCGACTTCCACGGCCGCGTCCACCGCCCGATGGCCAAGGTGCTGGCCAAGGAGCTTGAACCCTACAAGCTGCTGTTCATCGAAGAGCCTGTTCTCTCGGAAAACCGCGAAGCATTAAAGGAAATTGCCAATCATTGCTCGACGCCGATCGCGCTCGGCGAACGCCTCTATTCGCGTTGGGACTTCAAGCAGGTCCTGTCGGACGGCTATGTCGATATTCTGCAGCCGGATCTTTCCCATGCCGGTGGCATCACCGAATGCCGCAAGATTGCGGCCATGGCGGAAGCCTATGACGTGGCGCTGGCGCCGCATTGCCCGCTCGGGCCGATCGCGCTTGCCGCCTGCCTGCAGGTCGATGCCGTCAGCTACAATGCCTTCATCCAGGAACAGAGCCTCGGCATCCACTACAACAAGGGTAACGACATCCTCGACTACATCTCCAACAAGGAAGTGTTCCAGTATGCCGACGGCTTCGTCAGCATTCCTCAGGGACCAGGCCTCGGCATCGAAGTCGACGAAGCCTATGTCATCGAGCGCGCCAAGGAAGGCCATCGCTGGCGCAACCCCGTCTGGCGTCACGAGGACGGCAGCGTCGCCGAGTGGTAGGACCACGGTGCGGCTCTGACAAACGAGGGGCCGCATACCTCCAATGAATCAAGGGCCCGATAGCAGCTAGCTAGCGCTATCGGGCCCTTTCTTTTAAACGGTGCTCTCTTAGTCCGGCACCTTTCCCCTTGCCGCGCTGCGGCGAAGATGGCTGCAAAACCGGTGCTTCATCGAGTGGGCTTGCCACCCTCGATACCGCGAGGAAGATCTTGCCGCTCGTCGCCATGAGCCGGCCGCTTCGATCGCAACTCCAGTTTTCCAATCCCCCAAAAAAGTTGCGCCTGCAGTATCGGCGCAGATACTGCAGGCGCTTCATGCGTCTCAACAAGCCCCCAGGGAGACGCATAACCCGAGCATGATCACCAAAAGCGTGGAGTGCCTTTCGGGTCCGACCATGCCCAAGCCGGTGATTTCAAAACTACTCCCGCTCGCCGGTGAGGTTCAGCAGCAGCTGGAAGATGTTGACGAAGTTCAGGTAGAGCGACAGGGCACCGAAGACGGCGAGCTTCTGCTGCGATTCCTGATCATGGTTCTCGGCATACTGTTCCTTGATGTTCTGCGTATCCCAGGCGGTCAGGCCGACGAAGACGACGATACCGATCACCGAGATGGCGAACTGCAGGGCGCTGGAGCCAAGGAAGATATTGACGATGCTGGCGATGATCACACCGAACAGGCCCATCATCAGGAACGAGCCGATGTTGGAAAGATCACGCTTGGTCGTATAGCCGTAGAGGCTGGTCGCGCCGAACATGGTTGCAGCGATGAAGAAGGTCCGCGCGATGCTCGTGCCGGTGAAGACCAGGAAGACCGAAGCCAGCGACAGGCCCATGACCGCACAGAACGCCCAGAACATCATCTGCGCCGTGCTTGCCGACATGGTCTGGATACGGAACGAGAAGAAGAACACGAAGGCGAGCGGCGCCAGCATGACGACCCACTTCAGCGGCGTCTGGAAGATCGGCACATAGAGCGCCGGCGTCGTGCCGACCACCATGGCGACGATACCCGTCAGCACCAGGCCGATGCCCATGTAGTTGTAGACGCGCAGCATGTGCTGACGCAGACCTTCGTCGAAGAGCGCCTGCGAGCCGGCGGCGGCTCCCGCGCCGTATCGCGGATTGGTCGGGTTCATGCTCGTTCTCCTTTAATTCGAACTAGTACAGGCTGCGGGCAAGCTTTTCGGCATCGCCGTCGAGCTGCGCCGCCTGGCCATTGCCGATCAGCGCATAGGCAACTTCACCGATCTGCCAATAGGCAGCCTGAACATCGTCACGCTTGATGTGACTGACGTCCTTGACGGCGAAACTTCCCGGGCGAACGGCGAAAAGTGACAAGTGACCGTCCTTGCCGGCATCGACCATCATTTCGACGCTCGGACCGAACTCGGATGGATAGATCTGGGCATCGGTTACGCGCCAGTCACCCGGCAGTTCCGGCAGGACGATCGCCGTCGATGCGCGGATTTCTTCCGGATTGTAATTCGTGGCCGCCGATTGCGGCTTGATCTCTTCGCGCATGGCCGTCGTCTTGTAGGCCTGCACCGCGTCGTCGACGAAAGCCGGCGGCCGTGTGGAAGCGCTGACTTCGCTCGCGGTAAACGCGCCGAAGGATGTATGCGCCACCCAGCCGCTCGCCACCAGCACGGCAACGGCTGCAACACGCTGGAAAGATGCCAGCATGCGTCCATAGACCAGTCCGCGCTCCAGCCGCCTTGCGGCCTCGCGGGTCTCGGCCCTGAGCACATGGCTCTCGCCGGCCAAGGCCATGCGCAGCTCGCCACGGATACTCATATCCGCCATCACCTTGGCGGCGATCTCCGGACGCTCCGAGAGATAGGATTCCACCTCGACACGGCGCGCAACCGACAGCTCGCCATCGACATAGGCATCGAGATCGGTATCGATGATCGGATCAACCGTTTTCATTGCCGCCTCCCTCGATAAGCCTGAGATGTGAAACCTTGGAGGTAGCCTCCTCGAAATTGCGCAGGCTCGCCCGGGCCCGCGAAATGCGGGACATCAGCGTGCCGACAGGAATGCCAAGCGCGGACGCCGCTTCCTGGTAGGAAAGATCTTCGATCGCCACGAGGTGCAGCGCCTCGCGCTGTTCCTCGGGCAGACTGAAGAAGGCCTCGCGTACCTGGCTCAGACGAACCGTATGGTCCTGGGACGCGGGCAATGCTGTTTCAAGCTCGGCCGCCGCCTCTTCATGGCGACGGTTCAGCGATTTCTTCTGACGCAGGCGGTCGATATGCACGTTGTGCAGGATCGACAAAAGCCAGGTGCGCAAGTTGCCGCTGTGACGGAAAGAAGCCTTGCGCTCATATGCCTTGACCAGCGCGTCATGCACCAGATCTTCGGCCTCGTCCGCATTGCGCACGAGCGAGCGGGCGTAACGTCTCAGCGAACCGAGCTGCCCCAAAACATCGAATGTGCGTCCTTTGCGATCCATACACCTATATACGGAAGCACTCCGGATTCTATTCCATGGCTTTTCGATTTTTTTTGCCGATGGCCTACATCAGCACGAAATCCTGGGGCTGCGGCAGTGCCGGCAGATCGGTTTCGCCGAGCGCTTCACGCAGATTGATCTCGATCGTATCGGCAAGGGCGCCGATGGCGAGCGCGTTCGGACGATGGCCGAAAGGATCCTCCAGTTCGTCTCCCAGCGCATCGAGCCCGAAGAAAGTATAGGCGATGAGAGCGGTGACGAAGGGCGAGCCCCAGCCGAGCGTATCGACGAAGCCGAATGGCAGCAGGAAGCAGAAGAGATAGGCGGTGCGATGCAGGAGCAGCGTATAGCCGAACGGCAGCGGCGTATTGCGGATGCGCTCGCAGGCGGCCTGGACCGCACCCATCTGGCCGACACTGATATCCAGCATCTAATACTGGATATCCGAAATCGCGCCGCCTGCCTTCAGGCGTGCGAGATCGGCTGACATCAGGCGCAGGATGAGATCGGGTCGGTTCTGCGCGGCGTGATAGAATTCAGCCTCGCTCGAGGTCAAAAGCCGCATCACCTTGTTGTCGTCACTGCCCGGCCGGAGAAGGCAGACCAGCGCCTGCGCAAAGGCCATGGTCAGGCGCAGCAGGGTCTTTCGCGCTGCGATACCGGCCTCACCGCTCGCTTCAAGGATCAATGTCTGACGGGCAAAGCCGCGCGCGACATAGACGAGCTGGCCCCAGTCGCGACGCCCCTCCCACCAGCGGTCATAGGCGGCATTGTTGCGGAAGCCGAGGAAGATCGAAAGCGCGATGCCGAGCAGGGAAAGCGACGAGCCGTTGAAGGAAACGACCAGGTTCGGCCGCTCCTCATGTCCCCAGACAATGAGGGCCGACAGCAGGAAGATGACGACGATCTGCGGCAGAATGCGCCGAATGACCGAACCGCGCACTATGAAGAAAAGCTGGAAGAGATTCGGCCGGTCGCGGACGATCATGACAAAACGCACTCTCGATGAATGACTGATGGGCCAGCAATACACCAGACGAGCCGCGAGTAACGAGCATTTCTTGCAAGGCGGAGCTGACCGGCGGGCATCGCTCGCCGGTCGCTCATCCCACATCGGTCAGTTGGCGCTGGCCGTCACCAGAACCGGTTCGGCGCGATAATCCTTGGGAAAGAGATGCTGAAGATTCTTGATCTTCGGCAGGTCGTTGATGACGATATAGGGATAGGTCGGATGTGTCGTCAGGAAGTCCTGATGATAATCCTCGGCGGCGTAGAACTGTCTGGCCGGCTCGATGCGGGTGACGATCGCGGCGTCAAAGGTCTTGGCCTTGTTGAGCTGCTCGATATAGGCCTTGGCGACATCAGCCTGCTCCTGCGTCGCCGGGAAGATAGCGGAACGATATTGCGTGCCGGTATCCGGCCCCTGATAGTTCAACTCGGTCGGATCATGCGCGACTGAGAAATAGATCTGCAGCAGATGTCCGTAGCTGACCTTGTGCGGATCGAAGACAACGCGCACGGATTCGGCATGGCCGGTATCGCCATTGCTGACCAATTCGTAGTGCGCGGCATCCTTGCCGCCGCCGGCATAACCTGAGGTGGCGCTGATCACGCCGTTGACATGCTGGAACACACCCTGCACGCCCCAGAAGCAGCCGCCCGCAAGCACGATGGTCTCGGTGCCGGCCGAGCCAGCCTTCTCGTCCACGCTCGGTGCGGGAATGACACGCGCATCCTCGGCAGAAGCCCGGCTGACAAATTGCAGCGCGATGCCGCCGACAAGGACCGCTGCGGCCGTGAGGCCGGCGAAGCGAGTGATGCGTGCCGAATAGTTGCGGATCATGTCCGTCGATAAAGTCTTCATGATGATTTCCTCTCGACCGAGATAGTAGATGCTCCGGTCACAAGGAAATACGGGAAGACTGGCGCATTTGTTACACACGCCCGCGTGAAACACCGAAACGTGAACGAGGTATCAGCGCAGATCAGTAATGCGGCGGCTTTGTAATGGCCGGCGCGTCGAGCGACTGCTCCTCCAGCGTCAGGAACCGCTCGGTCAGCCGATCGAGCTTCTGGCGCGTCTGCTCGACGACCTTCCATTGCTCCGCAATCTGGTCGGACAGCTCTTCGATGATCTTCGCCTGATGGGCGACCGTTTCCTCGAGTGTCGTGATGCGGTTCTGTTCGTCTGACATGTCCAATCCTCTTCGGCAGCGATCTATACCACCCGGGCCCGGCGCGTACAGACCTCAATTCTCCATGCAGCCGGCGGCGGCCTCGTTTGACGGTGATGTGACAAAACTGAAAAACAGCTGAAAAGACCCGTTACTCAACTGACATGGGCACCTTCTAAAGAGAGCGCAGAAACGCGCCCGCCTCGGGAGATCCCTTGTGGGCGCATTGCTTCTGAAGACTCCGGAGACGCGCCTTGAAGATCATCCAGATTACCGACACGCATTTGAGCCCGAACAAGCCGCATTTCAACGGCAATTGGGAACCTCTGGCGAAATGGATTGAAGCGAGCGGCGCTGATCTTGTCGTTCACACCGGCGATCTCAGCGTCGACGGCGCCGATAAGGATGGGGATCTCACCTTCTCCATGGAGCTGATGCGCCAGATCTCGGCGCCGATGCTCATCGTGCCGGGCAATCACGATGTCGGTCATCTGCCGGGGTCCTACCAGCCCGTCAATCCCGAGCGGCTGGCGCGCTGGCGCCGCCTCGTCGGCCCGGACTACTGGGCAAAGGATGTCGATAACTGGCGGCTGATCGGCCTCAACAGCCTGCTGATGGGCTTCGAGGACGCCGAGGAAAGCAAGCAATTCGAATGGCTGCAGGAGAAGCTGGAAGGCCGTGGCGATCGCCGCGTTGCCCTCTTCGCCCATAAGCCGCTCTTCGTCGATGCACCCGACGAAGGCGATACCGGTTACTGGAGCGTGCGCCCGGCGCAGCGCCGCCGTCTTTACGATCTGATAGCAGCCCACGATGTCGCCCTGCTCGGCAGCGGCCATCTGCACTGGACCTGGGAAGGCCGCTTCAACGACACGGCCCTCGTTTGGGCGCCGCCCGCCGCCTTCATCCTCGACAAGATGGAACGCGAGATGCCCGGCGAGCGGCTTGTCGGCGCCGCCATTCATGATCTCGGCGAAACCGTCTCGACCGAGCTTGTCGCGGTACCGGGCATGACCGCCTACTTCCTCGATGACGTCGTCATGGAAGTCTATCCGCAGGCCGCCCCGAAGCTTCAGAAGGAGGCGACCGAATGAGCGCACTCTCGCTTCGCAACATCGCCAAATCCTTCGGCGGCAACGCCATCCTTAAAGGCGTCGATCTCGACGTCGAGCCGGGCGAATTCATCGCCCTCGTCGGCCCATCGGGCTGCGGCAAGAGCACGCTGCTGCGCATCCTGGCGGGTCTCGAGCATGCCGACAATGGCGAGATCGTTCTCGGCGGCACCGACGTCTCCGGCGTCGCGGCCGCAGACCGCAACATCGCCATGGTCTTCCAGTCCTACGCGCTCTATCCGCACCTGACGGCATCTGAAAACATCGCCGTGCCGCTCGCCATGCGCCGCCTGTCGCGCGTCCAGCGCCTGCCCTTCATCGGCTCGCTGATCCCCGGCCAGCGCAGCACCCGCAGCGGCATCATCCGCGACGTTCGCGAAATGGCTGTTTCGCTGAAGATCGACCACCTGCTTGACCGCAAGCCCGGTCAGATGTCCGGCGGCCAGCGTCAGCGCGTGGCGCTTGCCCGCGCCATGGTGCGCCGCCCGAGCGTCTTCCTGATGGACGAGCCGCTTTCCAATCTCGATGCCAATTTGCGCGTCCATGCCCGCGGCGAGATCGTCGACCTGCATCGCCGTGCCGGCGTTCCCACAGTCTATGTCACCCACGACCAGGCCGAGGCGCTGTCGATGGCGGATCGCGTCGCCGTCATGATCGGCGGGCAGCTGCTGCAGCTGGCCTCCCCGCAGGTGATCTATGACGACCCGAGCCATATCGAGGTTGCCCGTTTCGTCGGCCAGCCGCGCATCAACCTTCTGCCGGCCTTGGCGGAAAATGGCATCGTCGCCTTCGGTGGCATCCGGCTGGCGCTCGAAGACGGCAGCTTTGCCGGTAATAACGTCACGCTCGGCATCCGCCCGGAATTCGTGAGCCTCACGCAGGGACGGCAGGATGCCCTTGCCGCCCGTATCGAGCGGATGGAATTCTTAGGCTCCGAAGTTATCCTCTATACGAAGCTCGACGCCATCGGCGAGGCCATGATCGTCAAGCTTACGCCCGCTGAAGCCGCCGGTCTCTCCGCCGGCATGCCCGTTGCGCTGACGCTTGCACCGGAGCAGGCCATGGTCTTCGCCGAAGACGGCCGCCGTTTGCGCACCGTCCCGGTGACCGTCGATGCCGCCAGGGAGAAGGCGCATGGCTAGCATTGCCGTCACTTCCCTGCCGTTGCAGACGGCGGCGGCGCGCGAGCGCAGCGAAGCCCGCACCGCGCTCCTCTTCGCCCTGCCCGCCATCATCCTGATCGTGCTCTTCATCTTGGTGCCGATCGTTGCCGTCGTCGTACTCGGCTTCACGGATTTCCAGCTCGGCGACAAGAGCCTGCGCTTCGTCGCCTTCGAGAACTACGCGCATCTGCTGAAGGATCGCGCCTTTATGAAATCGCTGTGGAACACGACGGTCTATACGGCGATCGTCGCTCCCATCTCGATCGTGCTCGGCCTTGGCGTCGCGTTGCTGATCGAGAGTGAAGGCATCGGCCGCAGCTTCTTTCGCACCGCCTACTTCCTGCCCGTGGCGTCCTTGATCGTCGCGATGGCGACGGTCTGGCAATATCTCTTCCATCCCACGATCGGCCCGATCAACGCTCTTCTCGCCGAGATCGGCGTGCAAGGCCCGAACTGGCTCGGCTCTTCGGCCACAGCCCTCTACAGTCTGTCGATCATCGGCGTCTGGCAGTCGGTCGGCTTCAACATGGTGCTGTTTCTCGCCGGCCTCACCGCCATCCCGCGTGAACTCTACGCCGCAGCCGAAGTCGACGGCGCGAAATCGGCGTCCGATCGCTTCTGGCTCGTCACCTGGCCGATGCTCGGACCGACGACGCTCTTCGTCACCACAATCAGCATCATCAACGCGGTGAAGGTCTTCGACACCGTCAAGGCTTTGACCGACGGCGGCCCGAACCATGCCTCCGAGGTGCTGCTCTTCACCATCTACCAGGAAGGCTTCGTCTATCTCCGCGTGGGCTATGCCTCGGCGATGACGACGGTGTTTCTCGCCATTCTCGTGGTGTTGACCTTCCTGCAATATCGCGTCCAGGACCGGCAGGTGCATTACACATGACCTCGACAGGCTTCACTCCCGGCCGCATCCTGCGCCTCTCTCTGCTGATCATCGGCTCGCTCGTCTTCCTCGCGCCCTACATCTTCATGATATCGACGGCGGGCAAGGCGCAGGACGATATCTTCACCTCGGCGCTGCGGCTGATTCCGACGCATTTCTTCTATATCGAGAACATCACCAAGGCGCTGGGCAAGGTTGATATGGGCAGGCTGTTGTTCAACGGCGTCCTCGTCTGCGGCCTGATCTTCTTCTTCCAGGTGCTGATCGCCATCCCCTGCGCCTATGCCATGGCGAAGCTGAAATTCCCGGCGGCGCGCACGATGATGGTGCTGGTCATGCTCGGGCTGCTGATCCCGATCCATGCAACGGCGCTGCCGCTTTATGTCGGCTTCAACAGCCTGTCGCTGCTGAACAGCTACACGGCCCTGGTCGCACCCTTCTCGATCTCGGTCTTCGCGATCTTCATGTTTCTGCAGTTCTTCCGCGCCATGCCTGACGATCTGATCCATGCGGCCCGTCTCGACGGCATGTCGGAACTCGGCATCGTCGCCCGCGTCATCGTGCCGAACGCCTGGCCGGCGGTCACGGCCTTCGCGATCTTCTCGGTCGTGGCGCATTGGAACGACCTCTACTGGCCGCTGATCGTCATCAGCAAGCCGGATTATGCCACGCCGCCATTGGGCCTCATGTATTTCCGTGCCGCCGAAGCCGGCGACGACTACGGCGCGCTCATGGCGGCAACCCTAATCATCACCCTTCCCCTCGTCGTCGCATTCCTTCTGGCACAGAAGCGTTTCGTCGAGGGCATCACCATGACCGGTCTCAAAGGTTGACCGGTCTAGAATCAAAGCAATAGAGCATGATGTCGTCCGAAAACCGCTTACACTTTTCGGCATCATGCTCGAACAGGAGAACGAGCGATGAAGCATATCACCCAGATTCTCGCCGCCGCGGCCATTTCGATGGTCGTGTCGGTCCCGGCCTATGCCGAGACGACCTTGACGGTTCACTACCCCATGCCCGGCTTCTTCAAGAACGTGATGGACACGATCTCGAAGAAGTTCATGGAAGAAAATCCCGATATCAAGATCCAGTTCGCCGCTCCCTCGGCCACCTATGAGGAAGGCATCCAGACCATCCTTCGCCAGGCCGGCACCAGCGAGATGCCTGATGTCACCTTCATCGGCCTCAACCGCCTGCGCATGATGGACGAGCGCAATGTCGCCGTCGATCTCGGACCGCTCGTCCAGAAGGACGGCAACATGGCCGAGCAAGGCTTCTCCGACACGATCCTCAAGCTCGCCCAGGTCAAGGGCAAGCAGGTCGGCCTCGCCTTCGCGACCTCGAACCCGATCATGTATTACAATGCCGATCTGGTGAAGGCCGCCGGCGGCGACCCGAACAACCCGCCGAAGACCTGGGATGAAGTCATCACGCTCGCCGGCAAGATCAAGGCGCTCGGCAACGGCGTCGACGGCATGGACTTCCGTTGGCAGGGTGACGACTGGATGTTCTCCGCCCTTCTCTTCGGCGCCGGCGGCAAGATGCTGAGCGACGACGAAAGCAAGGTCGCCTTCAATGGTCCCGAGGGCCAGAAGGCTGTGGAGCTGATCCAGCGCTTCGTCAAGGAAGGCGGCATGCCGGTCTTCACCAAGGCTGCCGGCGAACAGGCTTTCGCAGCCGGCAAGGTCGGCTTCGAATTCCAGACGACTGGTGCTCTGGTCAACACGATCAAGAATGTCGGCACCAAATTCGATCTGCGCACGGCCAAGATCCCGCTGATCGATCCGGTCAACGGCCGCCTGCCCACCGGCGGCAACGCCGTCGTCATCCTGACGCATGATCCGGCCAAGGAAGCAGCCGCCTGGAAGTTCGCCAAGTTCGCCGCCGGTCCCTATGGCGCGTCCGTCGTCGTTCCCGGCACCGGCTATGTTCCGAACAACGAGCTTGCTGCCAAGTCTGCCGATTATCTCGGCGACTTCTACAAGAAGAACCCGCTGTTCCAGGCCAGCCTCAGCCAGATGTCTGTGATGATCCCCTGGTATGCTTTCCCGGGTGCCAATGGCGTCAGGGTCACCCAGACCATCGTCGACAACCTGTCGCGCATCGTCGATGGCTCGGCCGAGCCGAAGGAAGCGCTCGACGACGCCGCTGCCGACGTTGCAGGCATGCTGCCGCGCAGCTGATTGCAGGGTCCGGCTTGAAATCTGCGCCGCCTCTCCTTGAGAGGCGGCGTTTTCATGCGCGCAGATCCGTCAGGATTGAATGGTGAGATCGCGCACGGTTCCGCCGGGCCGCAATCGGTAGGGCAGGGTCAAATGGCGAGGCTGCGCGGCATTCTCCGCCATATCGAGCAGCAGCGAGGCGGCAGCGCCCCCCATCGTCCCATCCGGTATTTCCACCGTCGTCAGCGAAACCTCGGTCAGCAGGCCGAGGGAGATCCCATCGAAACCGGCGACAGAGATATCGCGCGGGATCGAAAGGCCCTGACGCCGCAGCGCGCCCATTACACCGAGGGCGAGAAGATCGTTGGACCCGATGATCGCGGTCGGGGAAAGACGCGAGATGACATCGGAGAGATCGAGCTGATCCAGGCTGCTGATGAAGGAAATTTCCAGGGCTTCGAGGGGCGGCTGACCTGCTGCCTCCATCGCCTTGAGATAACCGAGATAGCGCAGCTTCGCCCGATCCGATGCGGAGAAATGGCCTGAGATGAACAGGATGCGCCGATGCCCCCTCAAGAGGAGATGATCGGTCAAATCCCGGCCCGCGCCGAAATTGTCGGTCGCGACGGCGGCGGTAAAGCGGGCCGTGGGCAGATTGCCGAGCAGCACGGTCGGCGGCAGGGCGGATGAGAGAGCCAGGCTGCGTTCGGGATCGCAAACCGTGAGGATAAGGCCGGTCGGCTGCTGCTGGAGCAGCGAAGCGACGGCATCGGCCTCCTGCGCCGGATCGTAATTCGACTGCGCGATCAGTACGCTATGGCCCGCGTGAAGAGCCCTGTTCTGGATGCTGGAGAGCGACGCCGCAAAGACCGGATTGGTAATGCTGGGAATGAGCACGCCGATCGCCGGTCGGCCGTTACCGTTGCGGTAGCCGACCCGATAGCCGAGTTCTGCCGCCGCCCGGCGCACGCGCCGTACCATTTCGTCGCTAACCGGCCCGTTGCGATTGAGCACTCGGCTCGCGGTTGCGACCGAGCAGCCGGCCCGAAAAGCGACCTGCTGGAGCGTCGACACGATATCAAGCACCTCCGGCTTCGGATTTTGGCTCTGACGGGCACAGCCATTGGGAATGACGCGGATTTATATCAAACCGGTGACAGTTATTTGACGGAGCGCCGCTCTCACCGCGACATCTGCGCCCTTGACTTTGCTGCAGCGCAGCAGATGTTCATCGGGATCGCAACGGCGAATGAAGCTGTCATCAACCGATGCCATGATTGCCGCGCTGTGATCCGCAGATCCGACCCTTTGAAAGGATGCTCTCATGTCTGAAGCAGAAGCACGGACGCCTGCCAATTCCACCGACAAGACCGAAAGACTGTTCTTCCTCGATATCAACGACGGACGAATCCTGTCCTCCGCCATCGACGGCACCGATCTAAAGCTGGTCATCCAGCGGCCCGGCCGCAGCCCGGACGGCATTCTCGTCGACAGCGAGAACGGCTGGATCTACTGGACGGAAATGGGCACGGACTACAACGCCCACGACGGCTCGATCGAACGCATGGACCTCGACGGCAGCAACCATGTCACCCTGATCCCGCCGGGCAGCACGCTGGTGACGCCGAAGCAGATCCAGATCGATCACGACAACGGCACGCTCTACTGGTGCGACCGCGAGGGCATGCGCGTCATGCGCGCCAACATCGACGGCTCCGACATCGAAACCCTGGTGCAGAACGGCGACAGCCCCAAAGATAGCGCCGATATCGAGCGCTGGTGCGTTGGCATAGCGCTGGACCTGCCGCTCGGGCAGATCTACTGGACGCAAAAGGGACCGCCTGACGCCGGCCTCGGCCGCATCCTCCGCGCCAGCATCGATATTCCCGAAGGCGAGACGGCAACGAGACGCAGCGATATCGAAACGCTGCTGGACAAATTGCCGGAGCCGATCGACATCGAACTCGATCTCGCCACCCGCACGATCTACTGGACCGACCGTGGCAATCTTCCACGCGGCAATACCGTCAATCGCGCCAGCATGGATGACCTTGCGGCCACCTCCGAAATCGTCCTCGAAGGCCTGGACGAAGGCATCGGCTTGTCGCTCGACCTGCCGAACAATCGCATGTTCTTCACCGATATCGGCGGCAATCTTTATTCGGCAGCTCTCGATGGTTCCGGCGAGCGCGAACTTCTGCACCATGCCGGCTCCTTCACCGGCATCGTCTACGCGGAAATCTGATCAACCGACGACACCAAAGCGACCGTAGGCACGCAAAAGAGCGCGCCTACGGCGCATCCTCTTCCGCAACCATCCGCTCCAAGTTCCGATTAAGCCGCCGCATCAGTTGCAGCAGCGTCTGAACCTCGTCCTCGCTGAACCCCGCCAGAACCCTCTCCCGTCCCTCGTCCAGAGCGTCGCGGGCAGCGGGAAGCTTCGCCAGGGCCGCCTCGGTCAACGACACGAGGCTGCTGCGTCCGTCTGCGGGGTCGGGCGTGCGGCGGATCAGCCCATCCCGCTCCATGCGCGCCAGCATCTGCGCCATCGACGGCTGCTCGATCTTGGCGAATTTCGCCAATTCCTTCTGCGACATCTGCGCTCCGTTGCGCAGCAGGTAGAGCACCGGCAGCTGGCCAATATTGAAGCCCAGCGCCTTCACCCGGCGCTCGCCCAGCCGCGCAAGGCTGCGCGACGCCATGTTGATGAGCGGCGCCGGATTCTCGAACAAGTCCCAATCGGTCATATTTTCGTCACTTGAATAGGTACCTATATTAATCTACATAGGCACCTATCTACAGAAAGAAGAGAATTTTGTCCATGACATCTCATCCCCGCATCGCCATCATCGGCGCAGGCCCCGGCGGCCTGACACTCGCCCGCATTCTTCATCGGGGCGGACTGACACCCACCGTCTTCGAACGCGAAGAGCACGCGCTTGCCCGGCCGCAGGGCGGAACGCTCGACCTCCATACCGAGTCCGGCCAGCTGGCGCTGCGCCAAGCCGGTCTCTACGAAGAATTCCTGCAGATCGCCCGCTACGAAGATCAGGGAAGTCGGCTCTACGACAAGGACGGCACCTTGCTGTTTGCCGATGACGACGCCGATGAATCCGACAGGCCCGAAGTGGACCGCACGGCGCTGCGCCAGATCCTGCTCGCCTCCCTGCCGGCGGACATCATCCGCTGGAACCACGGCCTGCGCGAGGTGCGCCTTCGCGACGACGGCGCCTACGACCTGGTCTTCGAAAATGGAACGGCCGGGCCCTTCGATCTCGTGGTCGGCGCCGATGGCAGCTGGTCCAAGGTAAGGCCGCTGGTCTCGCACTATCGCCCACAATATAGCGGCATCAGTTTCATCGAATTCGGCATCGACGACGTCGACGCCAGCCATCCCGATCTCGCAGCCCTTATCGGCCGAGGCAAGATCGGCATCGAGGCTGACGGGCGCGGCATGATCGTGCAGCGCAACGGCAATTCCCATATCAGGGGCTACGCGATTTTCCGCGTACCGGCCGATTGGGCCGACAAGGCCTTCGACTTCGCCGCCCCGGCAACGGCCCGCGCGCAATTGGCCGCGGAATTCAAGGGTTGGGCGCCGAACATCGTCGCCCTCATCCATGCGAGCAATGACCATATCGTTTCCAGGCCGATCTATGCGCTGCCGGTCGGGCATCGCTGGAACAATCGCACCGGGATAACCCTCCTCGGCGACGCCGCGCATGTGATGTCGCCCTTCGGCGGCGAAGGCGTGAATGCGGCGATGCTGGACGCAGCGGAACTCGGCAGGCAGCTTCTCGAAAGCGATGACTGGAAGAACGCCGTCCAGGCCTATGAAGCCGAGATGTTCGAACGCGTCATCGAGCCGGCCGAACATGCGGCCGAAGCCGTCGCCACCGAGCTTTCCCATCTCGGCGCGGAACTGTCGCTCCAACATTACAGGGCGCATCTCGAAGCGCGCCAGCAAGGCGCTGCGGCATAGCCTCAATAAAAAAGCGGGCCGATATGGCCCGCTTTAATGTGTCTAGTGAGGATAGAAATTATCTTCAGCTGCCCTTGCGCACGCCATCGAGCAGATGCGGCAGCGTCTTGACGCCATCGTCGCGAAGCTCAGCCGGCAGCAGACCTTCGGGCAGATCCTGATAGGAGACCGGGCGCAGGAAGCGACGGATGGCGAGCGTGCCGACCGAGGTCGTGCGGCTGTCCGATGTCGCCGGGAACGGCCCACCATGCACCATGGCATGAGAGACTTCGACTCCGGTCGGCCAACCATTGGCAAGAATACGCCCGGCCTTGCGCTCCAGTACCGGCAACAGCTTGGCAGCGGTAGCATGGTCGCCAGCCTCGATCTGCAGCGTAGCAGTCAACTGACCCTCGAGCTTTTCGGCAACCGCGATCATCTGATCGATATCCTTGCAGCGCACCAGCAGGCTTGCCGCGCCGAAAACTTCATGTCCCAGGCGCTCATCTGCCAGGAACTGCTCGACATCGGTCTCGAAGAAGATGCCGGGGCTGCGGTTGACGCCTTCTGCCGGCGCGCCATGGGCAACCGTCTTGACTGCCTCATGATCCGCAAGAGCGGCAACGCCCTTGTCGAAAGCGGCGTGAATGCCCGGCGTCAGCATCGGCGCCGGCGCGCGTCCGGTGAGCGCATTGCTGGCGGCCTGGACGAACCGATCGAGATCCGGGCCATCGATGGCAAAGACCAGACCGGGATTGGTGCAGAACTGGCCGGCGCCGAGAGTCAGGGAATCGATGAAGCCCGTTCCGATGGCCTCTGCCCGCGCTGCAAGTGCGGCCGGAAACAGGAAGACAGGATTGACGCTGCTCATCTCGGCATAGACCGGGATCGGTTCCGGCCGTGCAGCCGCGATAGCGCCCAGCGCCAGACCGCCGCCACGCGAGCCGGTGAAGCCGACGGCCTTGATACGCGGATCGCGGGCACCAGCGCCGCGCCGGTCTCGTTGGCGCCGGTCAGCAGCGAGAACGTGCCTTCAGGCAGGCCGCAAGCCGCAACGGCGGCACGGATAGCGCGTCCGACCAACTCACCTGTCCCCGGATGGGCAAGGTGCCCCTTGACGACGACAGGGCAGCCGGCGGCAAGTGCGGATGCGGTGTCACCACCGGCAACGGAGAAAGCGAGCGGGAAATTGCTGGCGCCGAAAACGGCGACCGGGCCGAGCGGAATCTGGCGCAGGCGCAGGTCAGGCCGCGGCAGCGGCTTGCGCTCCGGCAACGCCGGATCGACACGCAAATCCAGCCATTCGCCGGAGCGAACCACCTGCGCAAACAGCCGGAGCTGGCCGACGGTGCGGCCGCGCTCGCCCTGCAAGCGGGCCACCGGCAGACCGGTTTCTTCAGTCGCCCGTTCGATCAGTGCATCGCCGATCTCAATGATATTGTCGGCAATCTTTTCGAGAAATGCAGCGCGCACTTCAGGGCTCGTAGCGCGGTAGACATCGAAAGCCTCGGCGGCCAGTTCGCAGGCCCGTGCGACCTCTGCCTCGCTGGCGATAGCAAAAGCCGGCTCCAGATTGGCGCCGGTTGCCGGGTTGATGGCACGCGCGGTTTTGTTGTCACCGGTGGATTCTGCGCCGATCAGCAAATCGCCGCTAATCTCGAAAGACTGTGTCATGAATATTCCTTGATGAAATCGAAGCACCGCAAGGTGCACTCGCAAAAGCAGATAGCAGGATGGGATGACAGATGTAAGATGATAATCGTCATCTAATTATCAAGGCTGAATCCATAAGATTGCAGTGTCAGCGGCCTTTGGGCGCAGCCTCGTTGCGAAGGAAGTCAGCGAATTCATCCCCGTATGGCGTTGTGGTCTCTTTCGTGCCAATTTAACAGCCATCCGAAAGACCGAGTGCGGCCAAGTCCCCATGTTCCTTGCACTTCTCGATAACCCGATCGCCCAGTTCTGCGTGCTGGTGGTTATCGGCACATTCGTCAGCCGCATCATGCTACGGCATCAGCGCGCCGGTCGTTTGATCGGGCAAGTCGTCTTTTTCGTCAGCCTGACCGTACTTCTGCTCTATCACGGCATCGTCCCCTACGAGCCGAGTCCACCACAGGACTCGGTGACGCTGCGCAGCTTCACGGGGTTCGCCAAGATCATCTGGTGGATCAATGGTGCCTGGGTGCTGATTGCCTGCGTGCGCCTGTTCCTGATTTTCGAGCGCAAGCCCCGCGAGGGCCGGCTCGTGCAGGATCTGATCGTCGGCATCATCTATCTCGGCGCGATCCTTTCCATCGTCGGCGATGTCTTCAGCGTTCCGGTGGGCACGCTCATCGCCACCTCCGGCGTCTTCGCCATCATCCTCGGCCTAGCGCTACAGAGCACATTGAGCGATGTCTTCTCCGGCATCGCGCTCAATCTTGGGCGACCCTATTCGGTCGGCGACTGGATCGTCCTTGAAAACGATATTCAGGGCCGTGTCGTCGAAACCAACTGGCGGGCGACGCAGCTCTTGAACGGCACCAACGATCTGGTGGTGATCCCGAACAGCGTGCTTGCCAAGACCCGGCTGACCAATCTCTCCTCTCCCGACGAGAGCCACGGCGCCACCGTCACCGTCCGCATTCAGCCAACCACCCTGCCGCGGATCGTCGCAGATCTCATGCAGAACGTGCTGATCAGCTGCAACTCGATCCAGAAGACGCCGGAGCCCAGCGTCGCCATCAATTCCATCGACGGGCAGGCAATCGAGCTGCAGCTGTCCTTCCGCGTGCGGGACATATCGCTGATAACGGCCGCAAAGAACGAGATCTACGATCTCCTCTACCGCCACTCGAAGGCGGCGGGCCTGAAACTTGCAGGCCGCCCGGTACGATCACGCTCCCGGCGGAACACAAGGCGGAAACGTCGGGCGAGCAGCAGCATGCTCCCGGAACCCCGTGGCGGCTGGTCAGCAACATCCCGCTCTTCTCATCGTTGACAGAAGACGAGAAGGAGCACCTGGCATCGCGCATGCAACGCCACACCTATCGCAAGGACGCAATCATTGCCGAACAGGACGCCCAGCTTCGCGCACTGACGATCGTGCGCTCGGGCGTCGTCAGTATCACCCGCCACGAAGGACATCGCCAGATCGAGCTGACGCGTCTAGCTCCCGGCGATTACTTCGGCGAGAACGGGCTGTTGATGGGAACAGGCGAAGTCGGGACGGTCCGCGCCCTGACCTTCGTCGTCACCTACGAGATTGGCCAGGAGTGCCTGGCGCCGCTGCTGCATGACAGACCGGCGCTTGCCGAGGAGCTTGGCGCGATTATGGCGAAGCGCATCGAGGCCGAGCAGCACCTGTTCTCCAACGCCGATCTGCTGGTCCACGGCGCCCCCGTCAGTTCGCTGAGTTCACGCATCAAGCATCTCTTCCAGCTGCAGCAGCACGACTAGGGCACTAGGCCGCGTCTGCCGTCTTATCCCGCTGAGCAGCGGCAAAGAGATTGTGCCCGATGGTGCGGGCGGTATCGAGATGGGACGCCACATCCTGCGCTTCCGTCAGAAGCAGCTCGGAGGTCGCGACAGATGCGCCGCAATAGCCGAAAATTCCATGGTCGATCTGCGTCTTCATGGCGCCGAAATAACCATGGCGCGCATAGGTGCGCATGGTGGCTCCGCCGATGGCAATCAGATGGACACGAAGATGCCCCAGCTTTTTGATCGACTTGTCACCGGGCATCTCGTCATAAGCCCAGCCGTTGGTGAACACCCGATCGATCCATCCCTTGAGAAGTCCCGGCATCGACCACCAATAGACGGGATAGACGAGCACCAGCGCATCGGCGCGGTCGATCCTCGCCTGTTCGGCAGCGACATCCGCAGGCGCCGACGCCTCCCTGAGATGAAGGGCAATATCGGCAGCACTGAACCTCGGATCGAACGCTTCAGCGGTAAGGTCGGCGATCTCGAATGTGTCGCCCGAACTGCTCACGCCCTCGGCGACATGCGCAGCGATGCTGTGGCTGAGTGACTTCGGATCGGGATGCGCGACAACGATGAGTGCATGCATATGAAAAACTCCTATGAGCCAATTGCAGAAGGCTACTTAGCCTTATATACTTTTAGTAAGTTACCTTTGGTATATAGCGATGTCAACCACAGAAGACAAAAATTACATGGCCGGTTCACGGCCACGCAGCCGCCTGTCGCGCGAGGATCGGTATCGACAGCTCATCGAGGTCGCGTGGCGGATCGTGGGGGAAGAGGGCACGGAAGCTCTGACGCTGGGAAGGCTTTCCGAGCGGGCCGGCGTGACAAAGCCCGTCGTCTATGACCACTTTGCCACCCGCCCTGGCCTGCTGGCAGCGCTCTACCGGGAGTTCGACGAGCGCCAGAACTCCGTGATGGATGGAGCGCTTCAGGCGAGCGCACAGACCCTGATCGACAAGGCAATGGTCATCGCGACCTCCTATGTCGATTGCGTGCTGCTGCAGGGCCGCGAGATACCAGGCATCATCGCCGCACTCGCGGGCTCCCCGGAGCTCGAAGCGATCAAGCGCGAATACGAGACCGCCTTCATCGAGAAGTGCCGGGCAACACTCGCGCCTTTCGCCAACACGCGCTCCATCGGATCGGCCGGTCTTTGGGCGATGCTGGGTGCTGCCGAATCCCTGTCCTATGCCGCCAGCAAGGGGGACATTACCCCGCAGCAGGCGAAGGATGAACTATTCGAAACCATCAAAGGGATGGTCGCGAGAAGCACCTGAGATCACAGCCGGTGGCGTTGCACTAGAGGCCTGCTAGTTCGATTTCACCGCCGGCTGAGCCTGAGCCTGCGTGGCGAAGAACGCCTTGGCATCCCCGGTGAACTGTTCGCGCGAGGCCGGCCGCGTGTAGAACATGTGGCCGCCGCGATAGAGCTTCAGCGCCACCCGATCGGCAAGGGACGGGGGCATATGGTCGAGCACATATTTGTTGACGCCGAAGGGAATGACGAGATCGCTATAGCCTTGGCCGATCATGAGCCGGAAGGATGGCGATAGCGATAGCAATTCCTTGAGATCGTCTGTGACGCCAGCGCTGAGGCGCGAGCCGCCATTGTTCCGCCCGCCCCATTTCCATTGTCTGTTCACCGATGACGACAGCAGCGTGTAGGTCATATCGGTGTGGAAGCCGAGTTCATCGCGCGCATAGCTAGAAAAGGCTCCCCCATAGGCACGGACGAAACCATCGAGGATCGGGTCGCCGCCATGCTCGGACTCCGACTGCGGATAGGGGTCTGGCGCCAGAAAGGACGCATCATAGGCGCTCGCCACTTCGCCACCACTGCCGTCGGACTGTTTCCGATAGACGCTGCCGAGAAAGCCCTGGTTCCTGGCAACAACATCTTCGGGGATGCCGGTCAGCTTTGCCACCCGACCATAGAAGGCCCGGCCTGCATCGCCCGAGGGCGGCGGGCCGGCCAAGGCAGGCAGATATTCGCTCAGGGCGAACGCCTGTGCATCCCGAACCGCTTTGTCGCTAAACGCATTTTGCCGCTCCAGCTCGGCTGCGGCCAGCGAAGGCAGCTCCAGGGCAGCGCCGAGCGCATCGTCGCTGCCGCCGAAGACATATCGGCCCTCGAGCAAGGGCGAGAGCATGACGATGCCCGAGATCAGTATGCCTTGATCCTCGCGCAGGCTGTTGGCGACCTTGACCGAGCGAAACCCGCCATAGCTTTCGCCGAGAATATACTTCGGCGACACGGCGCGGCCATTATGGCTGACGTAAAGAGCGATCGCTTTGGATAGGCTTTCGGCATCGCTGTCCACCGCATAGAAGTCATTCTGGTCATCCGGCTTCACCGTCCGGCTCCAGCCCGTGCCGATCGGATCGATCAGCACGAGATCGGTGAAATCGAGCCAGCTTTGCGGATTGTCCACCAGCTTCGCATTGGCGCCATCGCGGCCTTCGGGACCGAAATCGACAATGCGTGGGCCGACAAGACCGAGATTGAGGAAAGCCGACGCAGCCCCCGGTCCACCATTGAAGATGAAGGTGACGGGCCGGCCGGCATCGCGGTTCTTTGCCACGTAGGCGGTGTAGAAGATCGCCGCGCTGCGCTGGCCATCCTGCCCGAAGAGATCGAGCGTGCCGGCCGTCGCCGTATAGGCAATGCTCTTGCCACCGGCATTCAGCACATGGTCGCTCACCGCATCGGGCGGCAGCAGCGACAGGACACCACCGTTACCGGGAGCAGCATGTGGCTGCTCGGGCGTCGCCGCAAAAGCCGGCGTCGACATCAGGGAAAGCGCCAAAAGCAAGCCGGGAACCGTCTGGCGAAAAGACATCAAGGCATATCCTCCAAAGGTCCGGCCCATAGCCATTATTGCTGGCGATACTATGTCACGGCAGACGGACACGGAAACTCAAGAGATGTTGATCGGCGATCCGCCGGTCGCATCACTTTCAGCGAAGGCTGCTATTGAGCACCTGCCGGCCATTTGCCAAGGTGGCGGCTGCGCGGGGAAGATAATCAGACAACAAGCATCGCAAGGGATACGACGATGAAACAGGACATCGACATCAAGACAGCCGACGGCGTTGTCAAGGCCGCACTCTTCCGCCCCGATAACGGAGCTACGGCCGAGCATGGCGTGATCTTCTACATGGATGCCATGGGTCCACGCGATTCACTTTACGGCATGGCGCAACGGCTAGCCGATGCCGGCCATATCGTGCTGCTTCCGGATCTGTTCTACCGGTTCGGCGCCTATGGTCCCTTCGACGGCAGTGCCTTCGGCAACCCGACATCTCGTGAAGCCATTATGACGATGCTGCGTGGCACGACGCAGGAAATGACCAAAGCCGATAGCGCCGCCTTCCTTGATGCCCTATCGGCTGCCGGCGCCAAGGGTGCGGTCGGCGCGGTCGGATATTGCATGGGCGGCGGCCGCGCCCTGACTGCGGCTGCTGCCTATCCCGACCGTATCGCCGCGGCCGCCAGCTTCCACGGCGGCAATCTCGCCAGCGACGCGGAAGACAGCCCACACCGCCTTGCAGCCGATATCAAGGCACGCGTCTATGTCGGCGTCGCCGGTATCGACAACAGCTTCCCGCCGGAGCAATCGGCCCGCCTTGCCGAAGCACTTCGCACCGGCGGCGTCGACCACATCGTCGAAAACTATGTCGGCATGGCACATGGATGGACAGTGCCCGACCACCATGGCGTTTACGACGAGACCGGCGCCGAAAGGCACTGGAAGCGCCTTCTCAATCTATTCGACGAAGCCCTGGCTTAAACATCGTCATCCCGCTCTCTCGATCGAAAGCGGGATGCTTCCTTCGATCGACTACTGGATCAGAACTTGATCTTGTCGATACTGGTCAGCGTCGTCCTCTGCGAGACACCGGGCGCATTGACCATGTGCCAGGCCACATATTGCTCGGCATAGGGCTCGGTGGACGACATGCCGTCGACGGGCAGAATGATGTTCATACCGTTCAAGGCTGCGTCCGTCGCCGTATCGAGAACGGCGCCTTCCGAGGCCGTGCCTGTCACGATGACGGTCTTGATGCCCTTGTCGGCCAAGATGCTGCGCAGATTGGTGCCGATGAACTTGTCGGGACCGGATTTTACGACCGGCTCGCTCGCCAACGGGGCCAGGACCGTTGCGATATCCTGCGCCTCACCGGCTCCACCCAGGCTGAAAACCACGAGCACATCTTTGGCACGCGCCTGATCGAGCAAGGTTTTGACCTTCGGCAGGGAGGCCAGGCAACGCGGCTTGGTTTTCTCGTTGCACGGCCCTTTGGTCGAGTCCTGCGCGCCGTTAAAATCGAGCACCAGCAAGGCGGTCGTCTTCAGATCGACCGTGACCGGTTTCAGCTCCGGTGCCGCCGGTGGCTTCACCTTGGCCCAGTCGTCGATGATCGTCTGCGCCGCCGCCGGTGATGTCAGTGCGGGGCTGTTGGTCACGCCAAGTACTGCAAAAACCGCACCGAGCACAAAGCCTGCTTTCCGCATCCTGACACTTGTCTTTCGCATCAAGTTTCTCTCCTGCATCAGCGTTCCCATGGATTGACGATGGTGCAAAACAGATAGGCCAGAAACCGCGACAGGGTAACGAAAATCTTCGTGATATCGGGGGCCGCACGAGATATAGCCGCAGCCCTGGACGGCTCAACGATGTGGTTTAGCCGCCTGCCCTGTCCACTGGCTCGCCGGCATCTCCGTCGCCACCGCGCAGCTTATCAAGCAGGCCTTGTAAAGCCTGCCTGATCGCCTCGATCTCTTCCGATCCGGCCATGTCGGACCAGCGCCGGTCCACCAGCCGGCCGGCTGCCATCGCGACCGGTCGCACGCCTTTGCCGCGCTCGGTCAGGAAAACCAGCCGCGCGCGCCGGTCGCTCGGATCCGGCCGGCGCTCGACATAACCCAGGCGCTCAAGCTCCTCCACTGCCTGCGTCATCGTCTGCTTGCGCACGTGAGCAAGCCGCGTCAGTTCGCTCACCTGGATTCCTTCCGGACGCGCAAAGGTGAAGACATTGGAATGCGACGGCCGGATATCGGCAAAGCCGGCCTCTTCCAAGGCAGCATCGACATCCTGAGCGTAATGCTGGTGAACCAGCCGCAACAGCAGGCCAAGCGACAGCTGGGCCGGAGCATCATTTTCCATATAGACAGGCACCTGACCATTATGATAATAGACAGGTACCTTACCATTTCTTTTCAGAAGAGGATACCCACATGCCCATGGTCAACGTGCTGGATTCGACAATTTTCTACGAGGATGCGGGAACTGGAGCGCCCTTCGTGTTCCTGCACGGCAATCCCACCTCGTCGCACATATGGCGAAATGTCTCCCCTCACATTGCCACGTCAGTCCGCCGCCTTGCGCCGGATCTCATCGGCATGGGCCGCTCGGGCAAGCCCGATATCGCCTATAGTTTTGCCGATCATACCCGCTATCTCGATGCCTGGTTCGATGCGCTGGCGCTCGACGATGTCGTGCTGGTCGGCCATGACTGGGGCGGAGCACTCGCCTTCGACTGGGCGGCCCGCCACCCCGAACGCGTGCGTGGCATCGCCTTTTTAGAAGCGATCGTTCGGCCGATGACCTGGGACGACTTTCCGGGCGCACGCCCGCGCTTTGAAGCGCTCCGGTCACCCGGTATCGGTGAAACCAAGGTATTGGACGAGAATTTCTTCATCGAGCAGGCGCTGAAGCTCACCGTACTCAATGGCCTCAGCGAAGCGGACCATGCCGTCTACGCTGCCCCCTATCCGACGCGCGAAAGCCGCCGACCACTACTTGCCTGGCCGCGCTCGATGCCGATCGAAGGCGAACCGGCCGATGTGATCGAGCGCATCGAAGCTTACGACGCCTGGCTCGCGAAAAGCACCGAAGTTCCCAAGCTGCTGCTGACCTTCGACGGCCCGGCCGAAACATTGTTGATCGGTGAGACGATGACGGCCTGGTGCCGGGCGAATATAGCCAATCTGGAGGTCCAGAATTGCGGACCTGCCCGGCACAACGCACCGGAAGATCAGCCCCAGGCCATCGCCGCTGCGATTTCCGGCTGGGCGGATCGCCACACCCTGTCGAAGTGAGGCATGCGGCCTTTCGAGCGGTCAGTTTCCGCCACCCTTGCTCGATAGCAAAGTGCCGGAGACAATCCGCCGTTGACAAAAACCTGCCAGCCCATAATCTGCGCCTAAGCCTTTGCGATCGCCCATTTTTCTTTCGGAGATCAGGATATGCCGGCGAATTGCATGCGACGATTGGTTCTGGCAGGCATTGTGCTCGGCATATCCGCCTATACGGCTGCAGCCGCGCAGACGCTCGACCTCATCGCGCAAAAAGGCACGATACGGATCGGCTATATCAGCGACGAGGCTCCCTTCTCCTTCAAGAAGAAGGATGGCAACCCGACGGGCTATGCCATCGATCTCTGCGGGAAAATAGCCGATGCCGTGGGAGCCAAGGTCGCCAATCTGAAGCGCGATTATGTCGAAACCACCCTCGCCGATGGCTTCGATGCGGTGAAAAGCGGCCAGGTCGACCTTCTCTGCGGCGCCCTCACCATCAATCTCGGCCGGCGCCAGAACGTCGATTTTTCCCAGCCGATCTTCCTGACAGGCGCGAGTGCCCTGTTGCGCAAGGATTCGCCCGACTATCTGAAGGTGCTTTTCCTCGACCAGATGCCGACACAGGTTTCCGCCAGGCAGGCGCCCGCGACAAGCACGATCGGCGTTCGCGCCGACACGACGACGGGCGCGACACTGCGCGAAGCGCTCGGCCCCGATATACCCAAAACACGCATCGCCGATTTCGCCACGCATCAGGACGGCCTGACCGCGCTCGAAGACCATAAGATCGACGCCTATTTTGCCGACCGCGCGCTGCTTTTCGATCTGGCAACGCATGCCCACAGGCCGGCTGCGCTTGTGATAGGCAACCGTCTCTTCACGCACGAGCCCTATGGCATAGCGCTCCGGAAAGATGATTCCGCTTTCCGGCTGCTGGTCGATCAGACCCTGACCGAGACATTCCAATCGGATGATTTCAGCAAATTGCTCACAAGCTATTTTGGCGAAGAAGGCCCGCTTTTGCGTCGCGAGATCATGATGCAATCCATTCCGCAATAGGGCGGCCGATACGGGCCTAAAAGCGTGCCATCGCCTTTGCGACATCCTCGCCCCATGCTTACGATGGCAAAATCCCACGCTTCTCAAGCTGGGCGGTCTGGTGGTCGTCGTGCAAGCATCTTGAATATGTCGTAGACAGGCTCTGGTCGCCGCCGCGCACATCATAAAATCCGCTTTCAGTATCAATCAGGGTCGCACGCAATGGCAGTATTTCCTCAAAAGGCGAAGGTCGTCATCATCGGGCTCGGCGGTATCGTCGGCGCATCGATCGCTCATCATCTGATCGAGCGCGGCTGGGATGATATTGTCGGCATCGACAAATCAGGCATCCCCACGGATATCGGCTCGACGGCGCACGCCTCCGACTTCTGCTACACGACCAGCCATGACTTCCTCTCCTGCTGGACGACCCTTTATTCCATCGATTTCTACGATAAGCTCGGCCACTATGCCCGCGTCGG
This sequence comes from Rhizobium sp. P44RR-XXIV, assembly GCF_001999485.2. Classification (NCBI taxonomy): domain Bacteria; kingdom Pseudomonadati; phylum Pseudomonadota; class Alphaproteobacteria; order Hyphomicrobiales; family Rhizobiaceae; genus Rhizobium; species Rhizobium sp. P44RR-XXIV. The sequence continues at coordinate 599,316 of NZ_MPVZ02000026.1, forward strand.
CGGCCTCGAAGTCGCCCGCGTCGGCGACGACGATCGCATGGCGGAAATCAAGCGCAAGGTGACTTCGGGCAAGGCCTTCGGCACGCGCGTGAGCTTGATCGAACCCTCCGAGATCAAGGAGAAATTCCCGCTGATCGAGGAAAGCATGGTTCAGGGCGGCATGTGGGATCCGGATGCCGGCCTCGTGATCCCGCGCTCGCAGACCGTTGCCGGCAAGCTGATCGATCAGGGTGAGAAGAGCGGCAAGCTGCAATCCTTCGCCAATACGCCGGCCCAGTCGCTGATCGTTAGGGATGGCCGCATCACCGGCGTCGTCACCCATCGCGGCACCATCGAAGCCGAATATGTCATCGTCTGCGCTGGCCTCTGGGGCCGCCTGATCGCCGAAATGGTCGGCGAAGACCTGCCGGTCATGCCGGTCGATCACCCGCTGACCTTCTTCGGCCCCTACAATGAATTCGCCAATACCGGCAAGGAAATCGGCTTCCCGCTGATGCGCGACCAGGGCAATTCGGCCTATATGCGCGATACCGGCGACCCGAAGACCGCCGAAGGCGGCCAGATCGAATGGGGTTATTACGAAGAGAAGAACCCCCGTCTCTGCCATCCGCGCGACCTCCTCGAAAAGCATGAGGCTCGCCTCTCTCCCTCGCAGCGCGATCTCGACATGGAACAGATCATCGAGCCGCTGGAACGCGCCATGGAACTGACGCCTATCCTCGGCGAACTCGGCTACAATGAAGGCCATTCGTTCAACGGCCTCCTGCAGGTCACCACCGATGGCGGCCCGTCCGTTGGCGAAAGCCAGAAGGTTCGCGGTCTCTGGTATTGCGTCGCCATCTGGGTCAAGGACGGCCCCGGCTTCGGCAAGCTTGTCGCCGACTGGATGACTGACGGCCGCACGCCGATCGACCACAACAGGATCGATTATTCCCGTTTCTACCCGCATATGCTGGAAGAAAAGTTCATCGAGGGTCGCTGCACCGAGGCCGCGCAGAAGATCTACAATCCCGCCGTCCATCCGCGCGAACCCTATGCGACCGGCCGCAACATCCGCCGCTCGCCCTTCTATGAGCGCGAAAAGGAGCTCGGCGGCTACTTCATGGAGCTCGGCGGCTGGGAACGCGCGCATGGCTATGCCGCAAACGAGCACCTGCTCGAAAAATACGGCGACCGCATCCCGGTACGCGCAAACGAATGGGACAACCGCCATTTCTGGCGCGTCTCCAATGCCGAACATTTGGCTCTCAGCGAAGATTGCGGCATCATCAACCTCTCGCATTTCGCCATGTATGACATAGAAGGTCCCGATCATGTCGAGCTGCTGGAATGGCTCTGCGCGGCCAAGATCGGCGGCGATGCCAATATCGGCAAGGGTATCTACACCCACTTCCTCGACGACGAAGGCATGGTTCGCGCCGACTTCACCGTCATCCGCATGGCCGATCGCTGCCGCCTGATCGACGGCGCCGATGCCGGCCCGCGCGATTTCCACTACATGCGCCGCGTTGCCGAAGACAAGGGTTTCAACGTCACCATCACCGACGTCACCGAACGCTATGTCACGATCGGTATCTGGGGGCCGAACGCCCGCACCAACCTGCAGAAGGTGGTCGAGAACCCGGACATCCTGTCGCAGGAAAACTTCCCCTTCGCCGCGATCAAGCAGATCCGCATCGCCAGCAAGAACGTCACGGCCTTCCGTATCTCCTATGTCGGCGAACAGGGCTGGGAACTGCACATGGCCTATGGCGATGCGCTCGCCGTCTGGGATGCGTTGCGCTCGACGGGCGCCATCGCCGTCGGCGTCGAAACCTATGCCAACAGCCGTCGCATGGAAAAGAGCCTGCGCCTGCAGAATGCCGACCTCTTGACGGAGTATAATCTGCTCGAAGCCGATCTTGCGCGCCCGAAGGTCAAGGACGCCGATTTCCGCGGCAAGGCCAAGCATCTCGAATATCGCGCCCGCGAACACCAGCCGGCCATGCTCTGCACGCTGGTGATCACTGATAACGTCGACCCGAATGGCGTCGCTCGCTACCCGGTCGGCATCCTGCCAGTCATGGATCCGGAAACCGGCGAGACCCTGGTCGACGAGCTCGGCCGCCGCTCCTTCACCACCTCGATCGCCTACGGCCCCACCATCGGCAAGAACATCGCGCTCGCCTACCTCCCCTGGTCCTACGCCCAGGAAGGCCGCAAGCTGCAGGTGGAATATTTTGGCGAAACATATCCGGTGGAAGTTGCCAGCGTTGGCTACAAGCCGCTTTACGACGCAGAGAATTTGAAGCCGAGAAGCTAGGCCTTCTGTTTTAAAACTGCAATCCATTGGCTGCCCGTTTGGTTTCCAGGCGGGCAGTTTGCTTTTTGAGTTGAGGAGTTTGGTGCCGAAGCTATTTGGGATCATCTTTGGCATCAACCGCGTAGATCCGGCTAGCTGGGGCTATGTCTGGTGTTCGTTTTGGGAGAAGGGGAATTGGGGGCAGGCTTTGTTGTTTCTGTCCGCCTGCGTCGGCTTTGCCTTCTTTTGTGCCCCTGATGAGGCTTTAACTCCTCGATTGGTTACCAGACACAAAAAGGCCCGCTTGAGGCGGGCTTTTTGTGTTTGGATTTGTGGGCAGGCTTTGCCCCGTTCGTTGCTTCAAACGGTCCAGAGGACTGTTTGATCGAGCTTTGCTCGAACGCGCCTCAGCCTTCAGGTTATGGTGCTGAGGGACGATGAGCATAGCTGTTGCATTGTTTGGGGACAGGATTGGTTGCGGGGGCAGGATTTGAACCTGCGGCCTTCAGGTTATGAGCCTGACACTGCAATATGTATTGTATTGTAATGATTGAGAAATTCTTCGTCGCAAAAATTTTGTGCTAAAATCCGTGCTAGCACAGCGTTTTGCTCTGCCAGAGTCATTTGCCTGCGCAGGCATAACAAAACGTTAGACAAACAGCGGCCGCCTCAATCAACTTTACCGAAAGTTGAGCCAATTTTTCGTAACCAGCAGTGCGCCTAAATCGAATCCATGCTACGCCAAACATATAGACGAGATACTTAGAACATGTCTCAATAACGGAAAATTAGGGACGGAACTATTAGTGCGTTTATCGTGGAATGAGATCAGGGCGAGAGCCGCCATTTTTGCGAAAGAGTGGGAGAACGACGGCTACGAAAAAGGCCAGACACAACTTTTTTATCAGGGTCTTTTCGATGTCTTTGGAGTGCCGGTCAAGCGAGTGGCGGCTTTTGAAGAGCCGGTCAAGAACCTAGGTGCGAAGCGAGGCTTTATCGACCTGTTCTGGAAGGGCATGTTGCTAGTAGAGCAAAAGAGTGCCGGACTGTCACTTGCAAAGGCCAAGACACAGGCGCTCAATTACTTTCCAGGTCTAAAAGACGCAGAACTTCCCCGCTACGTCCTTGTAAGCGATTTCCAGTCTTTTGAGCTGTATGATCTTGAAGATAATGAAGAGGTAAAATTCAAGCTTTCTGAGCTGCCAAAGAACGTCGAAAAGCTCGGGTTTATAACGGGCGTTCAGAAACGGTCCTTTAAGGATCAAGACCCCGTAAATATTAAAGCTTCGGAGCTGGTAGGCCGCCTGCACGACGCACTTGAGAGCTCAGGCTACGTCGGGCATGACCTTGAACAGTTTCTGGTTCGAATTGTGTTCTGTCTGTTTGCTGACGATACGGGGATATTCGAACCCCGTGATATCTTCCTTGATCTGCTGGAGAACCGCACTCGGGAGGACGGTTCAGACCTTGGTGGCTGGCTCGCGCAGCTTTTTCAGGTGCTCAACACCTCAGAGGCCAAGCGCCCCAAAAATCTCGATTCCGACCTAAACCGGTTTCCGTATGTCAATGGCGACCTCTTTAGGGATGCATTGCTGATCCCGTCTTTTGACACGGAAATGCGCCAACGACTTATTGATGCCTGCCAGTTCGACTGGTCGGGAATTTCACCCGCGATCTTCGGTTCGCTATTCCAATCGGTGATGAATAAGGCAGAGCGCCGCGCACAGGGTGCCCATTACACGACTGAGAAGAATATCATGAAGGTCATCGAGCCACTATTTCTCGATGACCTTCGCGCCGAATTCGCACGTTTGAAAGGTCGTAAAGACAGCCGGCGACGAGCAGAATTGCAGGCCTTCCATCAACGCCTCAGTAAGCTGAAGTTCTTCGACCCAGCCTGCGGCTGTGGCAATTTCTTAATCATTGCCTACCGTGAGCTCCGTACGCTTGAAATTGACCTCATCCGTGAACTGCGCGCCTACACCACCCATGAGGCACAGGCTGAGCTAGACGCTGCCGAGTTGTCTCGTCTTAATGTGGACCAGTTCTACGGTATCGAAATTGGAGAATTCCCGGCGCGCATCGCGGAAACCGCACTGTGGATGATGGATCACATCATGAACAACCGGCTGAGCCTTGAGTTCGGGCAATCCTATGTCCGCATCCCTCTTAGAAAATCACCACATATCTTATTTGGTGATGCCCTTGAAACTGACTGGACCCAACTACTTCCCTCGGAAGAATGCTCCTACATCTTCGGCAATCCACCGTTTATAGGAGCTAAATACCAAAGCGAAGAGCAGCGCGCGCAGGTGCGCAAAATCGCTAACCTGGGCCAAAGCGGTGGCACCCTCGATTTTGTGTCCGCTTGGTTCATCAAGGCCGGTAACTATATCAAATCCAACACCACAAAGATTGGATTTGTATCGACCAATTCCATCACCCAAGGCGAACAAGTTGCGCAGCTTTGGCCTCTGCTCTTCGAGAAATTTAAGCTGGAAATTGGGTTTGCGCACCGGACCTTTGCATGGGGTTCTGATGCGCGAGGCAAAGCTCATGTCCACGTGGTAATTATTGGCCTAACCAAAGCTGCAATGGCACCTAAAGAACGCCGATTATTCTCCTATTCTGACATCAACGGCGAACCCGTGGAAAGCTTGCATACAGCCATTTCACCCTATCTGTTCGACGCGGGAATGCTCGCAAATCCTCATCTTGTAGTTAAGGAAACTGGCCGACCTCTGAACGGTTTGCCAAAAATTGTCATTGGTTCCAAACCGATTGACGGCGGATACTTCATTTTCTCGTCCGAGGAGAAGGCGGCATTTCTAAAGCGGGAACCTAAAGCTGCTCCCTTTATGCACCCGTTCATCGGAAGCCGAGAGTTCCTGCATAACGAAGAGCGCTTCATCCTCTATTTGGCAGAAGTCGCTCCCTCTACTCTGTCGAACCTTCCCCATCTCCGCGACGTCATCACACAAGTCCGCGACTACAGGCTGGGAAAAATTCCCGCAAAAGGTAAAGATCGAAGCAGCCTAAAAGAGCCGGGCATCTCATCCAAGGCGCTAGCTCAAACCCCTCGAAACTTCCATGTAACAGTCATCCCGGATGCACCGTTCTTAGTTATTCCGGAGGTTAGTTCCGAACGAAGGGAATACATCCCTATCGCTTGGTTGGAACCACCAACCATTCCAAGCAACAAAATTAGAATTATGCTTGGTGCAAATCTATGGGAATTCGGCATCCTAATGTCGGCAATGCACATGGCGTGGACCCGCTGTGTGGGCGGTCGATTGGAAAGCCGATATCAATATAGCATTGGCATCAATTACAATGCGTTCCCTATGCCAGCATCCGGTATTAATGATCTCACGCAGCTTGATACCTTTGCCAGAAAGGTTCTTGACGAACGCAAGGCTCACGCAGGATCGTCGCTCGCCGAGCTCTACGATCCCGACCTAATGCCCCCTAGCCTCCGGAAAGCTCATCAAGCGCTCGACCGTGCGGTGGATAAGCTCTACCGCAAGCAGCCGTTCCAGGGTGATCGTGACCGAGCCGAGCACCTATTCGGCCTTTACGAAAAGATGGTCGCTCCCGTGATCGCTGTTGCGAATACTCCAAAAGGGCGTAAACGAGCTGTGAAGTAGTGTGAGCCACAAGATCGCATGCGGTGATATTGGAAGCCAAGTCTGTAGAGCAATTCCGTCACATCGCATTCGATTCCACTACAATAACTTCTTTGTCCTCAAACCAACCTCGGTTGATCAAGGTGTCTCTCACCGCCAGTGGTGTTTTGGAGTAAGCGATCAGACAAAGTGATCGTTCAGCACGACTGCATGTGACGTAGAACAACCGTCGCGTTGCAGCCGTAATTCCATCCTCGGCCGCACCAGCAGCGAAAAGCTTATCATATTTGAAAGCAAATCCGGCTGCTTCGGCATCATCCATAATCACCATGACCCGAGGAAACTCTAGACCCTTTACGCCTTGATGAGTATCGAATTGAGCCAGCCCGGCCGCATATTTCTGATATGGCCATATTTCCTTGAATTCAGCATTTAGGAAGGCCGAAATGGCGATATCTCTTTCTGATCGGTCATCATCTGACCCAGCTGTAGGATCGCTTATTCCCGCACTTGCAAGGGCGGGTCTTAATATATCGGGCACTGAAAACAGTCGCGTTTCGTCAATAATTTTCAGCACATCAAGAAAAGTTGGCGACGCGCCACTCGCAAACAGGCCAAATAGTGAATCAACCGCTTTTTGAACCTTCTGCAGATGCTTTTTTTCGTCCTCAACGCTTCGTAAGAAATCTGGCGACATGAGTGGCGAAAGCCTGCTGACGATTCTCATTACAGCAAACTTGTCGTCCTTTACGTCTACCAGCGACGCAACATGGGAAGCGAAAAAGTTCAATATCGGCAAATTTCCATCACGTAGCCCCGTCTTGAATGGTTCGAAACCGTATAAAGGCTCGTACAAAGCAAAAAAGCCAAGGCGTCGCGCTGCCATCTTATGCTCAAGGATAAGGCTTTTGATGTTCTCCGGATCACTCCACAGGCGGTCTTCCACGGTATGAGCCATTAAATCCGCAATCTTTTTTTCCGCAGCGGGCTTGTCCGGTGTATTGGCGTCCAGCAGAAACACTCTAACAAAGCCCTCCTGTGCATTGCTGCAGGCAACTTGCTTCTGCTTATCCGTCGCTTCACGAATTTTGTTGAGCAAAGTCACTACGCGTCGGGGGCATCGGAAATTCAATTTTTTGACAGGTTTTGCCCAGTCGCTGGGCAAGTTAGATCCGAGATCAGCAACACCATCAGCGTAAATACGTTGCATCATGTCCCCGAACAGCCCGATAGCCATAGCTTGCTTATGGGCAGCTTGAAGCGCAAACATAGCGTCAACGATATGCTTATTGGTATCCTGGCTCTCATCAATTAGGATGAACGGGAAGCCATCGCGCAGCACCTTCTGCAAAATCGCCTTATCCCGCACAAAGGCGCCAGTCATTTTAACGACTTCTGCATGGGCTAGGGAGCCTTTCCCTCGATTCTCACCGTCTGGGTTATACACAAACGTACTTACCTCATCGAGTTGACTCAGCCTTCTCGTTTTCGATTCGATGTCGGCAAGGCGCTCCGCCGACGCTTTGGTGCCCTTCCTCCCCTTGGATTCGTCGGCTTGTAGTTTGGCAATTTCATCCTTGAGATTTGATCGCAACCACTCTCGGATGTCATGGTTGAATCCTTGGATTATGGACCAGGCGAAGGCATGAATCGTCATAACCGAGAACAAGGGATCGAATTGCAAGCGGCTGATAATCTCGTCTCGAGCCTTTTTTGTATACGTAACGACTGCAACTCGGCGGTTATGAAGCCTCAGTTCTTCCCCGAAGTTTTTACGAATATGCTCCAGCGCTTTTACAAGGGATCGCGTCTTACCTGACCCGGCGCCCGCAAACAGAAAGAAGCTTTTCGGGTCTTTCAGGTTAAGGCATGCGGCAATCTCGTCATCGACATGCTCGTCCATACGATCAACGTCGGTGATTACTTCGGTCATTTTGCAGGCACCTTTTTAGGAGCCAGTTCGTTCTCAACGACTTTCAGCTGACCGATAAACCAGCGTAGACCCGAGGCTATATATTCAGGTACTTGCAGCTTGTCGATGTCATCGCCATACAGCAGTTCAAGCGCGAATTCCGCCTTATTCCCGCCGTTCCGAATAGCGCTACGCACTTTGTCTATGAGGTCCGCAACATTAGTCGCATCACTGATACTTCGCTGAAATTTTCCGGCGAGGCCATTCGCTTGGCGATTGGCAAAAAACTCCATGTTCCGGTAAAACAAAGCGTCTTCAAAGGTATACGCTAATGCCTCGCATTTCGCAGCTTTAAACTCTATCTGCGCTGGTGTTTGATAGGCAATTCTCACCGCAAAACCGGAACTATACCTTAAGGCCTTTTGCTCGTCCTTCAGGTCTAGCAACTCGTCAATGCCGGTCAATTTAGGTACCCAACTCCGCAGGGTTTCGTTCCGTGTCTCTTGGCTCGTGTTTCGCGCCACCCCGACTGCATTGCCGTCTTTATCTTTTGCATCGAGATCAGAGACAATTAATGTCGGCAAACCGAGATGCTCAATAAGGCCACGTAGACGGTGGGCATGCGCGCCACCGATCTCTAACCAAGAAATATAACAGCGCTTGAGGTACTCAAATTCGCCACGGGCTTCGATAAAGTGTGGAACAAGAATCCTCTCCGCCGAACCCTCAATCAGAATTGCGCCATCAGCAAAGAACAGGTCACAATGCGTTGCCTTAAGATAACGCGTTACGAATTTTCCGGTCTTATCACCTTCGCCAAAAACCGATTTTAGGTTCACTACCGTAGCTGTTGGCACCGTCTGTTGGACAGAAGCTGGAAGTCTTCGGAAATAGCGGAGGGAATCAAAGTCACTGGAATGTGCGATATGGCTAGAATGAGTGCTGACAATCAGCTGGGTCGTAAGTTTTTCATTGTCTTTCAACGATTTATGATTTCTCAACACATCGTAAGCGTGCGTCATGAACACTTGCTGGACCTGCGCATGAAGGTGAGCTTCTGGCTCCTCAACTAAGACGAGATGTAACGGCGGCGGAAAAGACGAAGGTGAGTTTTGAGTTAATCCGGCCTTTCCGACTTTCATCCAGCCATCACGAAAACTCATCAAGGCAAAAACCATGGAAACCAGGTTTTGAAAGCCTAAACCATTCGAGTCCTCCGGAAGCGGTGGCGGGGCGTCGGCGCTGCCCGTGGGCACATGGTATTGAACTGCGGAGGCGTGATCGAGGCCATCCTGCATTCGGAAACTAGTGGCAATCGTGATTTTTGGATCGCCAAAGCCTGCCCCCGGGTAACCCACCCCTTCCAATTCTTCCAAGGCGTTTGAAAAGCACTCCGTGAGACGTTCATCAAAAGTCTTGCGCGCAACACTCAATGCTTGAAGAGCTTTCAAATCATCGACATCCGGCGACTCCATCGGGTCGAGGTGCTTGTCATAATAACTGCGCATTTGACCGGATAGTTTTCGACCGCCGCGATGTTCAACGGCATCGGCGACACCATCTGCACCTACCCTGGCAGCAACTTGCTGGCCGAGACCTCGCTGAGCGTTGATCTCATTGACCTTTATGAGGCCTTCAAGCGGATTGCCATCGAGCGGAACCGCCGAAGCAGGAAGAGCTTGCGGAAGAGCCTTTCCGTCGACCGGGCTGGCGAGCTTTGACGGATCCAACAGATATGCTTTTAATCTAAAAAACCGCTGAAGACGCCGCTCCAGAAAATCCATAAGGTTGCTGGGCCATAAGGTAAGGCTCAGCTGGTTGCCATCGGCCTCAGCAGCCGACTTAAGCGTAGCGGCATTTCGGGCGCGAATAGTGCAGTATTCAGTTTTCAGCAGGTCAAGATCGCTTGGCTCAAATCGAAGGCGAACACCAAGAAGCCCTTTTTCCCAGTCTAAGGTTGGTATCAAGGGTTTAATGTAGTGCATCTCTCCGTCTTTGACATCCAGCCAAATATCAATTTGAGGAAGTAATGCGAAAAGGTCGGAGGTCGGCTTTTGTTCGCACGGTTGGGCAAGTAGCTCAGCTTCATCGCCTTTTAGAATTGGCTCTGATTGTTGAGTCGCTGTAAATTCCTCTTCCCGTTGTGCGCCTGTGTTCCACAGGCCAGCAGCCTGTTCTGCCTCCCAGACTTCACCGATACTGTTCAGTTTGCCCCAATTTGACAAAGTAAAGTCAGTTACTGTGAATTCACGTGGCTCTACAAGGAACCGACGGAGCGCCGTCATTGCCGATGTTTTGCCGCTGTTATTGGCACCTACGAATACCGTTTTCTTCTGAGATAGGTCTGTGCGAACCGCTATGAGTTTGCGGAAATTGGCAATCTCGATCTGGCTGATTAACATGACTCCTCCCTTAAACCTTGAATTTAAAGTCGCCTCGTTTGGAAATCAACTAGTAGTGGATACATACTATACTTTGCGAGAAGCACGGCGAAACAAAAGTGCTGAAGAGAGGAGCAAGCGCCAGCAAACCCCGGGAACGGAAGCTGCATGATATATGATAGTTTCGCGCCCAGCCGTTGAAGATTGGTAATCCGCTTGTCGATCTCGTCAAGCGCTGCTGTTTGCAAGCTGTTCTCTAAAACCGAAAAGCTCAACATAGATGCTGTTGCGGAGCGTTGCTCTCAGGGTTTGATACAATCTTAACACGGAAGATGGTGCTTTCACTGACACCGAATGCCCGCGCAATCCGTGAATACGGCTCACCACGGGCTTTCCTCGCAATAACCTGTGCCCTCTGATACGGCGTGAGCTTCGGCTTGCGCCCGAACTTAACGCCTTTTGCCTTGGCCAGTTCACGACCAACGGCGGTATTCGCTAAAATCCGCAGCCGCTGGAACCGGGCCCCTGACGCCTGCAGATACGCCGCCGTATCGCAGAAATCGTTGATCGTATCGATGAACGGCTCATCGAGGAGACGAAGGCGCGCACCGACGCTGGTCACCTCGCGCATCACCAGCACCATATCGAGCGGATCCCTAGCCACGCGATCCGTGACTGTGGCGAGAAGCGTATCGCCGGGTTCCAAGCTGGCTAGAAGCCGTAGCAGTTCCGGTCGCCCTTGCGTGTCCTTCCCGCTCTTCTTCTCATGGATAATGCGCTCGCAACCGGCCTTCTGAAGCCGGTCGAGCTGATACGCCAGATCCTGCTTTTTCGTGGAAACACGCGCATATCCATAGATCATGACGGTATTCTGCCAAGTAATGGGACCGGATTGACGGGCAGATGCATGCCTTCGGAGCCTTGTATTCATTCATATTAACACCTGATTGCAGGCCGTCATAAATCACGACTTTTGCAAGTGGGCCGGATTCACATTCTGTTACAGGTTTTATAGTTCAGCAATTCTTTAAATACTTGATTCTGTTCTATCGGCGTTTGCCGTGGTGGCAGCCGAGAGGCGACCGTCAAAAGTCGTGATTTTTGCTACCCAGAAAGTGCCGGGGGCATTGGCCCTGACGGCGGATTCCGCCAATCAGCCGGACGCGGAATCCCATCTGCCTTTTGGGGGTTCCATGCCGAACACATTCAAACTGTCGACGTTTGTCGCTCTCGCCGCCATGCTGGTGGCGCCCTTCCTGCTCATGCCCCTTTCGGACATGCTGCGGCTCAACCTGAACCACTTCGGTCTCGCGCTGTTCTCAACGCCGGTCTTGGGCTTCTTTGCCTATCGTTCGTTCCGGCGCGGGCACAGCACGCCCGATACCGCTCCGACCCCGACAATCAAGTCTTGGCACGCTCAGGCTTTGGTCTATGGGCTGGCCATCGTCATTGTTGTCGCCCTCGGTTACACCGTGCGCACAGGTCGTCTGTTCGTGCCGGGCTTTTCCTTTCCGGCGATTGAAGGCGCCTATCAGGCCAACGACGGCAAGACCACCATCGAATTCATGAATGGTGGGGTCATGGTTGTGACAATCGGAAACGCCGCTGCGGAAGCCGGACGTTGGTCACGGCTGGATGCCGCGCGGATCAAGCTGGAACCAGGCGCGATTGGCCTGTTGGCACAGGTCTGCGGCTACCGGTTCACCAACTATTCCACTTTGCTGCTGGAAGGCTGCGACTACCGCACCCAACTTAGCCGCCTGTAGCGGGCAGCAGTGGCTGCAACTGGGTTCGTGAAGCGAACCCGCCAGAGCAGCACCGGACAGTTCGTCTTCACCATCAACCTGCCGCCGGTCACGGGTATACTATACCAAGGTCACCAAAGACGTATGCACCTATGATGCCACCAAACGTGAAGAATCCTGCCAAACAAAAAGCCTCGACGGTCCGCAGAGCTGCCCGCACCCTTTATCCGCACGACAACCCCATCGACGTAGCGGATCCAATAAAACAGTCAAAATTACTTATTCCGCGACCGCGAAGCCATCTGGGTCATCTTTTGCCTATACGTCTCAACAGCGCGTTCCGCTTCGTCTTCACTCTGATTCGTCAGGGCGGCAATGATCCGGATGAGGTTCGCCCTTTGGTCCTTGTGCACTTCCCTGAAAAACGTCTCCTCACCTCGTTCCGCGAGGATGCTGTCCCCCATATACTGCGTTAAATGAAGATACAATGCCAAGTATTCCACGGACTCCAATGCGGCATCAACAAACGATTGCTTCGCGATTTTGGTGTCACCCATCGTTTCAACAAGCAAATTGATCATCTCTTCGGAAGTTACGATTGCTTTCTTATCAAGCACAAACGTGAAGGCTGGTGTATCTTTTCGCGATTCTAAGAAAACCTGCAAAGCATATGCATAGGCGGTATTCTCCTGCAGACCCATTGCATCGATAAATTCCTGGAATTTATCTGCGATTCTTTTCGGAATAGTTGTTGAAACTCTCACGTATTCCTCGACTCTCGGCCTACCACCGCCGTGCTTCTTAGATCCCTTCTTGCGCTCTGACTTTCCTTCAGCCATCCAATCATTCCTCTTTAGCAAATGAAAAAATTCCTAAATCCCTTGCATTTTTGATTCCCGGCCCCACACTGAGGACATCCCAATCTTCATCATTTCACTTCACGCCGCTAGATCCGTCTCCGATCTGTCTGCGGCGTGCGAGATCGCGTGCGTGGCTGCGCATCGGTCTCCGGTGAATCCTCCCCTGGCAGGGAGGATTCATTGTTTTGACTGTTGTCAATTTTAATACAATTGCTCCGCAAAATTACTCAAAATGCTTTTCCCACGCCGTCCTGCTTTCCTGAAGCTCGGCCTGACCGAATGCCAGTTCGCCAGGTCGATCCCTCTCAACGGAGACACGACAAATGAACAATACCGACCTTCAACGCATCCGCGCACTACTGCCGTGGAAACTGCCCCAAACGGCAGTCACCGCCGTATCCAAGACGATCTGGGTTTCCGACGCCGAAGTGCACCAGATCTTCGGCCGCACCCGCTGCTACTACACTCTTAAAAGCGGCGTCCGCCGCATCGAAGCGGATGGCATTTTCGTCCGCTATGAGCGTAGCAAGCACGGGCCGCTCGGCTACGTCTACTATAATCCCCTGAACGGCGAGAACTGGCTGTGGGTCATTGGCCGCCGGTCGGGCAAGCCCTTCGCGCTCGCCCGCGTCAACTGAGCCGCAGAGGCGGAGCGTCCAGCTCCGCCTCCCCTCACCCGATCAGGAGATTTCAACATGGCTATTCGCATTTCCGGCGCAGGCAGCGCCCCTCGCACCGTCACGGTCACCGCAATCATTCGCCAGCCGACATCAAGACCTAAACCACAATCAACCGTCGTCCGCGAACCGGAGATTCTGCCACCCACGCCCAAGGCCGTGCTCAGCCCGGCACCAGTGAATCCGACCCCACTGTCACCGCAAACGGTTTACCGCATCATCACACGGGCGGTTAAAAACCATAATCTGCCTGATCTATGGATTTATCCCGAGGTGATCCGCTGGACCATGCTACCGGATGGAACAACGGTGGGGATCATCGAACACAAGCAGACAGGTGTTCGGTATCGTTTCACGGTGTGCCCGAAAACGTTCAAGCCCAAGAACCTGGGCCCGATCGACGGCTGATCCCATCGTGATCTTGCTCACCCTCATCCTCAAACTGATGGGGCAAGTGCTGATCATCTACCTCAAAATGGCTTGGGTGATTATCAGGCTTCTCGTCCGCGTCGCAGGCCATATCCTTGTTGGCCTGCTCCGCTGCCTCATCAAGTTCCCTGTTCGACGCGCCGCAGGCCGTCGAACACCGCCCGTAGGGCGCCGGAACGTTCCCCGTCCCGACGCCCTCCGAAAGGCATCGCGCGCAGCATCCGTCACCCGCAGGGTCGGAGCAAAGCGGAGAAATGCTCGCATTTGACGGATGCGAGCACGGTGCCATGCGCCTCTGGTGATGCCGGGCCTCCCGGCATCGCCACCCGACATACGACATAACACCCTTCTTCATAACGCGGCCAACATCATTGCGAAATTCCGGTTCGTGCCGCTTCGGCAGGCATGCCGGTTTGCGCCTGATCCATGCCGCATGACAGGTGAAAACCATGGATTTGATCAAACTGCTCTTCAAATCTGCCTACTGGATTTTGACGCTTCTGCTGAGAGCCTGCTGGTGGATGCTGCGGTTCCTCTTCCGGGTGAGCCGCAAACGCCGCCGCAAGGGCGGCTCCCATGGCTCTTCCCGATGGGCCACCCGCTGGGAACAATTGCGCCGGGGCGCCATCACCGGCGAAGGGGTCATCCTCGGACGCGGTGCTTTCCGCCGCTTCCTGCGCTTTTCCTCGGACGGCATGGTGATGGTGTTCGCCTCCATGGGTTCCGGCAAGGGTCTCGGCGTGGTCATTCCCTCGCTCCTAACCTATCGCGGATCGATGGTCGTCACCGATCCCAAGGGCGAGAACTATGACATCACAAGCCGCCGCCGATCGGCCTTCGGCGCAGTGCGGATGCTGAATCCGACGAATCTCGAACACTCCGACCGGTACAATCCGATCGACATTGTTCGCGTTGGTACACCCAACGAAGCCGACGACGCGGCAGCCCTCGCCTCTCTGATGATCAAGCCGGACGCCCGCGAGGCGCATTGGGACGACAAGGCCGCCTCGATGCTGAAGGCCCTGATCCTGCACACATTGCAAGAGCCTCCCGAGAGCCGCACGCTGGCCGCCGTGCGCCGCCTGTCGGTCGGCACTCCGGAAGTCTTCCTGGCGACACTCGAAACCATCGCCCATGAATCCCCATCCCTCGCCGCCCGGGAGATTGCCGCGGGGTTCCTGACCAGCGCGCTCGAACCCAACGGCAGCTTTTCCGGGGAATTCAAATCCATCCTGTCGAACGTCCAGAAGGCAACCGAGCCATGGTCGGCAGGGTCTCCCGCCGGTGTCCTCTCCTCGTCGTCCACGTTCGACCTGTCCGAACTGACGACAGGAACTTCCACCCTCTTTCTCTGTGTCGATGAAGACGTTCTGACCGTTTACGAACGCTGGCTGAGGGTCATGGTCGGCTGCGCGCTGAAAACGCTCACGCGGGCCAAGACGGCGCCGCCAAAGCGCAAGGTCGTTCTCCTTCTTGATGAGGTCGCGGTTCTCGGTCGCCTCGATCCGCTCGAACGCCAGTCCGGCCTCCTCCGTGCCTACTGTACACCGGTTCTGATCTGGCAGAACCTGCCGCAGATTCACGAAGTCTATGGCCGGGGCGCGGAAGCCTTTCTGGCAAACGCGTCGGCGCGCGTCTTCTTCGGCGTCAACGACAATCACACCGCCACCTACGTCGCCAACATGCTCGGCAACATGACGACGCTTTCCAGTTCGTCGGGGGTCAGCCACTCGGGCGAACCATGGGACAGCGGTAACCGTCAGAAGGGCCAGTCCGAAAGCGGTTATTGGCTCCTCGATCCCGCCGAGGTGCAGCGCCTCCCCCTCACCCGGACGGTCGTGAAGTTTCGCAACGTGCCTTATGCGATCCTCGGTCGGCGCCTTGACTATCGCAGGATATGTCGCTGGCGCGGAAAGTGGGACAAGTGGCGCGGAGCCTCTCCCAAGCGGCCACGTCTCGGGAGGTGAGCATGGCCATCTATCACTTTTCCGGACAGATCCTCGGACGCAAGCCGAAACGGAATCCCGATGGCTCTTACCGTCCGGGCTCCAACGCGGTGGCGGCGGCGGCTTACCGCGCCGGGGAACGGCTGACCGATCGAAACACCAGGGAGGTGCATGATTACAGCCGACGTGGCGGGGTCGCGCACGCGGAAATCCTGGCACCGCCCGGTAGCGCCCCATGGCTCACCGATCGCGAAACCCTCTGGAACACGGTGGAAGCCATGGAAGTTCGCAAGGACGCCCAGTTGGCCCGCGAGTTCAACATGGCCCTACCCCATGAGCTGAACGCGGATGATCGCCTTGAGCTGGTCAGGACCTTCCTTGAAACGCATTTTGTACGGCGCGGCATGGTGGCGGACTTCGCCCTGCACGATCCCGTACCGGAACATGGGCAGAGCGAGAAGAATTTCCACGCGCATGTCCTGCTGACCTTGCGGCGCGCAACAGCGAGCGGCCTTGATCCCGTCAAAACCCGCCAATGGAACAGCAAGGAATTGCTGAATCTCTGGCGAAGCGAATGGGCCATTGCCTGTAACCTCGCTCTCGAACGCGCCGGAAAGCGCATGCGGATCGATCACCGCACGCTGGAGGCCCAGCGCAAGGAGGCACTGGCGCGCCACGACATGGCGCGGGCGCTTGAGCTGAACCGCGCCCCGGAAATTCACGTCGGGCCGAAGGCACGCCAGATTGTCCGGAACGGGCGAAACCCCGTCAGTCAGATACGGGAGGTCAACGCGTATCGCCAGCGCACGCCCGCCGCACCGGAGGCCAAGGCCCAGCGACGGCGGCGTGACTATCCCTCCTATGACAAGGGCATGCGGCTATCCTGGCTGGAGCAGATCGTCGCCGGAAACAATGTCGAACTCAAACGCCAGCTCGTCGCCATCAATCGGCGGTTCGATCGTATGAACCGCAAACTCGACTACTGGCAGCGCCGCACCACGTTCAAAACCGAAGGCACGATCAAGGGACCGAAGTTCCGCTTCAATCGCTGGAAAGCTGCACAGGAGGACAAGCAGCGCCGAGATGAAGCCGCGCGCAAGGTAGCCCACGCGCGCAAGCGGCTGGAGCAGATTGCGCAATTGCTCAAGGAACTGGAACGCGCCGCCACGGGCGCTAACCGTCGCTACGAGCGCGGATTGATCCGGGCCAAAGAGGTCGAGCGCTGGGTACGGCGGATACGTCAGGGCGACCGCGCAGCTTCGCGGAGGCGTGAACGATGGCGCCCTTGACGCACCACCCCACGGCGCGCGCAAACGCGCCGTCCTTCTGCAAAATCATGCCCGCAAGGGCATTCCTTTCCGGCGGATTGCCACATCCCTGTGGCTGCCGGAGCACCTATGTCGCGAAGCGATGTATAAGTGCGCTATTCCCCTGCTATCTCTCCCGGCCTCCGTAGCTGCTGTGGTTTCGACACCTCACCGTGCTTCTCCCCTCAGTCGCTAGGATACTTAGATGTCACACTCGTCTTTCGCCGTCCGCCTCATCGGCAATCTCACCGCGCTCATGGGCGCAGTCCTCCTCGCTGCATGGAGTTTCGACTATGCCGCCGGATGGCTCGGCTATTCGTCCAATGCCTTCTGCACGCTGCTCCAGCCGGTGATCCTTCTCGCCTACGAGATCGGCGTCGTTATCACCTGCATCGGCGTCATCATGTGGGTCGTGTCGCTCGGGAAAAGTGAGAGCGGTCTGACGCTCACCCTTGGCGGTATCCTGCTCTTCGCGCTGCCGCTCGTGTTGCCGCGCTACCTCGGCGTGGCATGTCAAATGTAAGACAAGGATAGACCGCGCTGCGCGCGGTTTGCAGGGGAAACCCCTGCACCCCTCGTGCCTGACCGCAACCGCGCTTCTACAGAAGCGCGGTATGGACCCGCAGGCTCGCGGTCATATGGTGATGAGCCTCCAGCTCCATCCCAAGGAAGTCACGCCCACAGCGCCGTGCGGCCACCAAACTGCTGCCCGAACCGCAGAACGGATCGAGGATCAGATCGCCCGGTTCACTGAATGCCTTAATGAGAGATTCCAGCGGGCGCAACGGCTTCTGCGTGGGATGGAAGCGGTTACCGGTACTGTCCCAGCCAAGCACGTCATCGAGCAGCCGTGCGGGTATCGGTGTCGATCCTTTCGCCAGCAGATAGGCTTGCTCGTGCGTGTGACGCAGGAAGCGCTGAGAGGAAGCATACTCCTTCCGGAAGACGATGTGGCCAACAACCCGGAACCCGGCTTTGCGCCATGCGTCCATGAACAGGTCCACCTTGTTCCAGCCATAGAAGCTGAGGGCAAAACCGCCAGCCTTGAGGACGCGATGCATTTCCGCAAAGGCAGGCACAAGCCAATCGCCGTTGTCATCGTTGGCGACAGTACGCCCCAGGCGATCCTGATAGCGGACGAAGTAAGGCGGGTCGGTCAGGACAAAATCCACCGAGCCGCCCGGCAGGCGCTGCATCAGGGAGATGCAGTCGCCGTAGAGGATGGTGTTGCGGGCGGGGCGCATTAGGCGTCGTCCCGTTCGGTTTTCGGCTTACGGATGGTCAAGCGCCCGTTGAGCGGCAGGGCGGTGAGCGTGATGTTGATGCCTTCGCCGTCACTGTGCGTCCATCCCGCGCCTACCTTCGTCCAGTGAGCTTTGTCGCCCTCTCCTTCCACAACGTAGACTGCGTAATCGGGTTTGCTCTTTTGGGTCGGTTTCATGTTCGGTTCTCCCGTTGGTTATCCGGCTGCGCCTGTCGCGGCCGGTCGGGGGATTTTGGCGACCGCGTTTTCTGAGCCGAAGGCGGACGCAGGCAACGGCAACACGGGAGCGTAGCGAATGGAGCGGGCAGCCGATTGCCGGCGGCAGAAACCGGGCGCATACCCCGACCGTTCCGGCCGCGTGGCTCAGCCGGTAACGGAGAACGACAGGAAGGTGCCCATAGATGGCACCAGATATGCCTACGGCTGTGAAGAATGCTGGCGAGAACAGCTTGCCTGACCAAGGATGACCGCCGGGCACGAACACGATATGAAGCTGATCTCAAGGGAAGTAGCCGCCCTTGTCCGATGACGGCCACCTTCATCCTTCACAACCGGAGGGATAGGGATAGAGTATCTTTATTTCAGCGCGGCACGGTATTGTGACGGATAAACGTCGTCGTGATCCACGTCGCTCATAGCCGCTCTTCCAGAGCCTCGACCGTGATGTCCTGCCCGCCGTAAAAGACACCCAAAATCATAACGTGCGCCTCTTCGACCACAAAAGCGATGCTCACACTTCGCCGGTAGCCGATGATCCGAAGACCCGGTACAAGACCATCCCTGACCGTGCCTCGCTTGGGGAATGTCGCAAGCTCCATCAGGAACTGGCGAATACCGCTGACGTAATTCCAGGCCACAACAAGCCCGGCTTTGTCGTCACCGGCAAGGTCGCGATAGAGCTGCCGCAATTCCGCTTCAGCCCGCTCATGCAGGATAATCTTGTATGGTTTCATTCCCTACTTGGCTTTCGCCAGCTGGGCTTGATGTTCAGCCTCAAGCCGGGCAAAGGCATCATCGAGGGAAACACCCTTGGAAGGATCAGCCTTTAATTCCGCATAACGACCCGGAATTTCCTGATTGAGCCACCGCTCGCGCGCTTCTTCCTGATCTTCCAGCAAGCGTAAACCGGCGCGCACAACCTCGCTGGCATTGTTGTAGCGGCCCGATTGGAGCTGCTTCTTGATGAATTTCTCGTAGTGTTCGTTGAGTGCAAAACTCGCCATGGCAAATGACCTCCTGCTCAAATTATAGGTCATGGTGCCGGGATTAACAACTATTGTCAATTATTGATACTCTTCTTGGTTCTTAAATAAGAGGTCCGGCCACGCCGGGGTTCGGAGCGACCGGACAGGGATCCGTCCCTTTTTAAGGCCCGCCAAGCGGGCTGACAAATCGGCAAGCGATTTGTGACGACACCCGTTCGGGTGTCTTTACCGGACCGTGCGGCCTCGGCTTTCGTGGTAGGACGGCGGTCCCGCCGTCCTAGGCACCTTCCGTCCGCGATAACCACGCTTGGGCTTTCGGGAATTGATGAACGCGGTATCAAGCGAAGTCTTGATGTGAGCCGCGTAGAATTTTTCAATCATTTCGACGCTGGTGCGACAATTCTTGGCAATCGCATAAACATCAGCACCTTCCATAAGGCGAAGGCAGATATAGGTATGACGTAGGCTGTAGGCTGTTCGCGGCTTGCCATCCCGGTCCAGCTTGAGGTTCTGCGCTTCAAGAAGGTTGTTGAACATCTTGAGATAATTGCCGGGGAACAGCAGATCGGTTGGTTGCGGAGCCTTCACGACAATCTCTCCGTCCTCTTTGTCCTTCCCACGAACCGGCTTCAGACGATCGCGCAGGCGCTCGTAGGGCTTTACTGCGCCGGGCATGGACTTGCACCAGCCAATCCCTCGCTTGCCGCGCACCTCGATTTCGAGAATGCGTTCGCGGCTGTCGGGATCTTCAACAATGGTCACGTCGCGGTGCTGGAGCTGCTTGGCCTCATCCGGGCGCAGGCCCGTATTGCCCATGAACAGGACGAAATCATGCAACTGCTCGGCTTCCCAACGGAAGTGCGGGTTCTTCGGCTCCTTGGCATTCTGGCGCGTGGCCTCGTAGAGCTGCTTGTATTCGACCGGGCTGAACCATGGCCGGTGCATGATCTTCCCCTGGGTCTTATAGGGCGGCGACAGATCGGCAAGATGGTCGAGCCACTTGTGACGGATGGCGGTTTTAAGGACTTGGCGCAATGTACCGACCTCATCAT
>NZ_MPVZ02000026.1:627500-737970 GCF_001999485.2 Rhizobium sp. P44RR-XXIV
GACCCGCTAAAGGCTGCAGAGGGGATTGTCCTCAGCCGGGAAGAACTGCGGACGTTTCTGACCTGCCACTGAACAGAAGAAGACAGGTGATATGACATCGACCGCCCGGTGCAGTCGCTGCTGATCCATGCTGCCTCAGGCAGCCTTTCTCTGGCTCACGGCAAGCGGCAACAGCACAACGGCATTGAGCCCGCCGCCCTCCCGGTCCTCCAGGCAAAGCGCGCCGCCATGGGCATCGAGAATTTGCCGAACGATCGCCAGACCCAGACCGCTGCCCCCAAGATCACGGTTACGGGACTCTTCCAATCTCACGAACGGTTCGAGCACTTCCTTGCGCCGCTCCGTCGGAATTCCCGGCCCGCGATCGCCGACGATGATGGCCGCCTGACCGTCGCGCAGCCCCGCCTCGATCTCCGCACAGCCGCCATAACGCAGGGCGTTGTCAATCAAATTATCCAGCACCCGCACCAATGCCGTCTGCGGCACGCTCACGGGCAGAGACTGTCCGAGCGGAGAGAAGGCAACGAGGTCCGACCCGTCCTGGCGTTCGGCAATATGGGAGCAGATGGCAGCGTCGAGGTCGGCAATATTCTTGCCGTCCAGAACGACCGTGCTGCGCGCAAAGCCAAGCGCATCCTCGACAAGACGCTGCATGGCCTCGACATCGGCGATCGCCCGATCGCGATGCGGCGTATCCGGCATCATCTCCACGCGCAGGCGGAAGCGCGTCAAATAGGTCCTGAGATCGTGCGAAATCGCGCCGAGAATGAGGGTCCGGTTGTTGACAAGCGCGGCTATGCGCAGCTGCATCGCATTGATGGCCTTGATCAGCATGCGCAGTTCGCAGGCGCCCCTCTCCGGAATGCGGACGGGCTGCAGGTCATTGCCGATGGAGTTAACGGTACGCGATAGCCGCGTCAGGGGCCTGGTTTCCCGTGCCACAGCAGCAATGGCGATGACGGCGACCAGCATGCCAAGCACGCCGGCGATAAGGCCGACCGGAACGCCGTGCAATCGGACCGTCGGCGTATCAGGAAGATTGAAGACGGCAACCTTGCCCCCGGCGACGCCGATCGACACTTCCATGATCCGGTCCGACGCACCGACGGAGAACCAGCCCTGTGGCTTTTCGGACAGCGATCGCATGTTGAAGTAGCGATTGCCGAGCGCGATCGTTGCGAACTCGCGGGCCAGCTTGTCGGTCAGGGTGAGATTGGACGCGCTGTCGGTCTGTTCCGACTGCGGGGTGTCGATGAGCCTCAGGGCCAAGCCATTGGCATTCAGGGCGCGAACGGCGAGCGGCTGGGTCTCCGGCGGAATGGCGTCGAGAAGGCGGATCGCCGACTTCACCTGCATTGCCGGCGAGATCTCGGGATTGAATGAAGTGTCCGGCTTCAACTGCGCCGCAGCGAAAGCCGCAAGCTGGATGACGAACAATGCCACGGCAACAATCATGATGATGCGGGCGACGAGGCCGAGTTTCAACATGGCTCAGACATCCTTCACATCGGTGGTGAGGAGATAGCCGGCGTTACGCACGGTGGTGATGATATGGGCGCCATCGGGCAGGCAATGCCCAAGCTTGGTGCGAAGACGCGAGACCGTCACGTCGATGGTTCGGTCGAAAGGATCGGCACCACGGCCGCGCGTCCAGTCGAGCAACTGATCGCGCGACAAGACGCGGCGCGGCCTTTCGAGAAAGCAGACCAGCAGATCGAACTCCGCCGTAGTCAGATGCACGAGACGCTCGCCCTCCATCTCGATCACCCGGCCATCGAGATCAACGATCATGCCGGCGAAGCTCTTGCGCCGTGCGGGCACCGCGCCCTCCTCCGTCCGCTCGGGGCCCGAGCGGCGCAGGATGGCACGGATGCGCGCCAGAAGCTCTCGCGGGTTGAAGGGTTTGCCGAGATAATCGTCAGCGCCCATTTCGAGGCCGAGAATGCGATCGATGTCTTCCGTCTTCGCCGTCAGCATGAGGATCGGCACCTGGCTGCGGGCGCGGATACGGCGGCATGCCGACAGGCCGTCTTCGCCCGGCAGCATCAGATCGAGAATGATGAGATCGGGAAACCCCCTCGAGAGAATGCGGTCCATGGCGGCAGCGCTATCGGCAGCCTGCACACTGAAGCCCTCGCGACTCAGGAACTCCTCGAGGAGCGCCCTAATCTCGCGGTCGTCCTCGACCAGAAGAAGCGATGCGGAAACCATGACCCTCCATGCGGGGCGGAAGGTGGTTTTGGCAACAGGGAAACCGCCGACGTTACAAACTGTAACAAATCTCGGCCGTTTTGAAAAATCCCAGCAATAGAAGCAATGCAGTTTCCAGGCAGCGACAATCCCTCCGGAGCGAATGGCGGCAGCCTCGATGCCGCCTACCCGACCCCATCGCCCGCTCCGGTCCAAGGCAGGGCTCGCATCCATGACATGCGAGCCCTGCCGCCTCCGCGCTGTTGCGACAAACCGAATTGCCTCGTGACCATCCTCGTGCGAAAGGATTGTTCCTGAAGGGCGCCATGCCCGATCATTCCAGAAACGAGCACGAGGCAACACGGTTGAGCCAACGGCATTCAGCGCAGCGGTCCGGCAAGACGGCGAAGGGCAGGCAGGAGCCCGACGGCAAGCGCGTGACCTTGCCGCGGGCGCTTTCCAAGCTCGGCTACTGTTCCCGCACCCAGGCGGAAGCCTTGATCCTGGCCGGCCGCGTGACGGTGGATGGCCGCAAGGTCACGGATCCCTCGACCTGGGTCGATCTGGAGCACGCACGATTTGCCGTGGATGATGTCGCGATATCCGCCGAGGAAAAACTCTATTTCATGCTGAACAAGCCGCGCGGGCTGGTGACCACCCGGGACGACCCCGAGGGCCGACCGACGGTCTATGATTGCCTGAAAGACATCGATGCGCGACATCTGGCCCCTGTCGGTCGTCTGGACAAGGCAAGCGAAGGGCTGTTGCTCTTTACCAATGATACGATACTGGCCCAGGCACTGCTCGACCCGATCAGCCATGTCGGCAAGTCCTATCACGTTCAGGTCGACCGCATCATGGATGTGGAAGAGCTTGCGCGCATGGAGCGCGGAATCATCGACGACGGCGAGCTGCTGACCGCCAGCTCGGCGCGCCTGCTGCGCAACGGCGATCGAAACAGCTGGATCGAAGTGGAGCTGAAGGAAGGCCGCAACCGGCAGATCCGGCGGATGCTGGAATCGCTCGGTATCGAATGCCTGCGACTGGTGCGCGTCACCTTCGGCGATATCGCGCTCGGCGATCTGCCGAAAGGTGCGGTCCGGGCGCTGACGGAAGCGGAAATCCTTCGTCTTCGCCGGCGGGCCGACTTGAAAACCAAGGGACAGGATGGAACCAAGGCGAGACGCAATGCAGCCTCATGACTTCTGGCAGGAACTCCATCCACCGCAAAGCTTTTCAACAGGCCAAGAATGCCGCGACTTCTATGTGGCCGAGCTGCCGGATGGTCGCCAGCTGCGGCTGCCGATCCGCGTCCTTGCCGATGGCGAACATGCGCTCGCATCGCTGATCGTCAACCAGGCCAGCTTTTCCGTGCAGGAAGCCCTGGCCGAGGCGCTTGCAGCGCGGATTGCCGCCTATGATGTCGAGGTCGTCGCCGGATTACCGACGCTTGGCCTGACATTGGCAAGCGCGGTTGCGCGTGCCCTTGGCCATGCGCGCTACGTGCCGCTCGGGACTTCGCGCAAATTCTGGTATCGCGAGGAATTATCCGTCTCGCTCTCCTCGATCACCACGCCGAACCAGGAGAAGCGCCTTTATATCGATCCGCGCATGCTGCCGCTGCTCGAAGGAAAGCGGGTAGCGCTGATCGACGACGTCATCTCCAGCGGCGCCTCGATCGTCTCCGGCCTGCAGCTTGTGACGGCTTGCGGTATCGAGCCGGTGGTGATCGGCGCGGCCATGCTGCAGTCGGAGCGCTGGCGGGAGCGGGTCGATGCTGACGGCAAGTCGTGGAGCGAGCGGATCGTCGGGGTCTTTTCCACGCCCATTCTGGGGAAGACCGCAAACGGCGGCTGGTGCGTGCCGGATTGACCACTCCGGTGGACAGGCGAACATGCGGCCATGAGAATGCACTCTTATATGTGAAAATCGTTCCGATTTCCGTCACAATGCGCTAAGGGTCCGCTCAAGAAGCGTCCGTCGGGCGGACGCATGAGCCTGCTGGTGGACGCGTTGCGAATTCTCTCCGAAGCCCATTTTCCGGAACTGCCCAATTACTATCGCGGCAAGGTGCGCGAGAATTACGACCTGCCTGACGGCAGCCGCATCATCATCAGCACCGATCGACTGAGCGCCTTCGACCGCATTCTCACCTGCATTCCCTATAAGGGACAGGTGCTGACGCAGACGGCGCGCTACTGGTTCGAGCAGACGCGCGATATCTGCCCGAACCATGTCATCGACTATCCGGACCCGAATGTCGTCGTCGGCAAGCGGCTCTCCATTCTCCCGGTCGAGGTCGTCGTGCGCGGCTACCTCGCCGGCACCACCGGCACCTCGATCCTGACGCTCTATAAGAAGGGTCAGCGCGACATGTACGGCATCACGCTGCCGGATGGCATGCGCGACAACCAGATCCTGCCGGAGCCGATCATCACGCCGACCAGCAAGGAATTCGATGGCGGCCACGACGAGCCGCTGACACCGGCCCAGATTATCGGCCAGGGGCTCTTGAGCAAAGCACAATGGGAGACATTGTCGAGCTATGCCCTGGCGCTTTTCGCGCGGGGGCAGGAGATCGCCCGCAAGCGGGGGCTGATCCTCGTCGATACGAAGTATGAATTCGGCACCGACGAAAATGGAACAATCATCCTCGCCGACGAGATCCACACGCCGGACAGCAGCCGTTATTGGCTTGATGACAGCTACCAGGACCGATTCGAAAAAGGCGCACGCCCGGAAAGCTTCGACAAGGATTTCGTGCGCGCCTGGGTGACGGAACGCTGCGATCCCTACAAGGACGAGATTCCCGAGATCCCGCTGCAGCTCGTCGAGGAGACCTCGAAGGTCTATATCCGCGCCTATGAGGCGATTACAGGTACGCCTTTCATGGCTGACGACCGCGGTGCAACACCGCGCGATAGGGTTCGCGCAAGTCTGGCTCGATATTTTTAAATAAAGATAAGTGAGATGGCCCTTTGATGGGCTCCGCGCACCGAAAAACCTTCCCATGGTTGCATTTTCGGCCAAATCATTCCTTTCCCGCACCCATGGGTGGTGCGTGAAAGGGTATGTTTTTTGCAACACTTTATATTTTTTTTAACGACACCCTGATATTTTGCTCGATCCCACATATGTTCGCGAACGAGAATTCGTAAAAGCCACTGTGCTATTGCAAAACTCATTGCTAGATTGACGACGACCGCTTCGGGTCATTTGTTTGTTTTGAGTAGGGCTGGAGCGCCGACACACATGGGTCACGTCGACCCTTAAAACACTGATCAGTAAATTGAATTGTGGGACAATGTGATGGTTTCCATTCGTACTGCCGCCCCCGCCCTGCTGCTTATTCTGGCAGGTTGCGTTAGCGGCCCAGACCATAAACCACCGGAAATGCCTCTGCCGGCCAAATTCTCGGAGGGCGGTACGAAGATGAACGGCGATGTCGCCGGTTCGCAATGGTGGACTGCTTTCGGCGACGCCAAGCTGAATGCCTTCGCCGCGCAGGGACTTGCCCAGAACCTAAACATCCAGCAGACGCTGGAGCGCATCAACCAGGCTGAAGCCGCAGTCGTTACCGCAGGCGCCGGCGGGCTTCCGAGCCTGACCGTCAGCGGCGACAACACGACAAGCGGCCAGAAGGGTGGCTCGTCGGTTTCCTCTTCGGCTGGACGACGCAATGTCACGACGGGCACCGCTTCGGCTTCCTGGCTGCTCGACCTCTGGGGTCAGTATCGCCGCGCGACGGAAAGCGCCAACGCTTCGCTCGACGCCGCCTATTCCAACGTTGATGTTGCACGCCTGACCTATCTGCAGGATCTCGCCAACAGCTACGTCAATGCCCGCTACTACCAGGCGCTCATTTCGATCGCTCAGGAAAACCTGAAGTCCCGGCGCGATACGCTTTCGCTGACCAAGTTCCAGCTGGAAGCCGGTGCAGCATCCCGCCTCGACGTGGTTCAGGCGGAAGGCCTCGTCAACCAGACGCTTGCATTGGTACCTGGTTATGAAATCAGCTATCGCCAGCAGGTGCATCACATCGCGACGCTGCTCAACGTTTCCTCGTCAACGATCATCGCCCAGATGCAGGGCGGCGGCAAACAGCCGGTGTTCCGCGGCAGCGTCCGTACGGGCCTCCCGGCCGACCTCATCCGCAACCGTCCTGATATTCGCGTTGCAGAGCGGACCCTTGCAGCCTCGACGGCTCAGATCGGCGTGGCGGAAGCCAAGCTCTTCCCGTCGATTACGCTCAGCGGTTCGATTTCGCCGACCTATACCCATACCTCGGCAGCAAGCGGCGGCTTCACCACCTGGTCGTTCGGCCCGTCGCTGAACCTGCCGATCTTCGACGGCGGCGCCCTGCGCGCTGGCGTCAAGAGCGCGCAGTCGTCAAGCCGCGAAAACTATATCGCATGGCAGCAGACGGTACGGTCGGCTATCGAAGATGTCGAAAACTACCTCTCAGCCGTCTCCCGCGATGCACAGACGGTTGCTGCGCAGCATGCTCAGGTCAAGTCCTATCAGGAAGCCCTGCAGCTCTCGACCGCGAGCTACAAGGACGGTGCGTCTTCGCTGCTCGACGTTCTCGATGCACAGCGTAACGTGACAGCCGCCCAGCAGAGCCTGGCACAGGCCGTTCAGCAGAGCGCCCTCGACTACATCGGGTTGAACATCAACATCGGTGCTGGTTATGTGCCGGCCGGCAAGGCCAACGTCGCCGAAGCTCCGGCCAAGATCGTCAAGGTCTCGGCCAAGAAGGCAAACTAAGGACAGCGCCCGGCCAGGCCGGGCTCATCCCTCGAATTTTAAACCGCCGCAGGCAACTGCGGCGGTTTTTGTTTTCCGGGAGAAGGGTGCCGAAAATGAAAATGGCGCGTCCCCGTTTTTGCAGGAAACACGCCACCACCATGAAAACAAAAAGGCCGGAACAATCCGGCCTTTCGTCATCCGCCCTCGCAACAGTGCCAGTACATCCGTGGTCAAAGGGAAAGCGGAACTGCAGTCAGATTGCTCGTCAAAAGTTAACGAAAGGTCAACTTGCTTCGACAAGCCCGACGTACGAACACGGATCGCTCTCAAGCGCTCCAGCCATCCATCGGCTGCATGACTGGACTGTATATCGGACGGCAGGATGGCGATTTCAAGGCCACCACCATTATTCTCTCATGATTGCGAGCGAGCATAAGAAACTCAACCGATGACAACCCACCAACGGCAGGCGAGGCTTGCCATGAAATCTCCCGGTACCCCAATGCATGATGATTAGTCGTTCAAGCTGTATTCATGCAAAGACTTCTAAAACACATGTAAAGATTGAAGGCGCGCCATGGAATCCTATCAGATTCCGTGCATGCACAGGCCTTTATCTTGCCGAATTTGGAACGTCACTGCGAATGGCGTCGGGGTAGACGCACGACAGATGGAACAGGCACCGGTTGATGATTTCGAGCGCCGGTGTGCAAGGGGGAGAGTTTTCATGAGATTCAAGGTTTTTGCCGCGAGCATACTGGCCGCATTCATTGCGTTGCCGGCCATCGCGGAGGCAGCGGAGGGTTTTGCCACCGCAAACGTCAACATGCGGTCCGGCCCGAGCACCGCCTATCCCGCCGTCACCATGATACCCGTCGGCGTACCGCTGCAGATCAATGGCTGCCTCAACGACACGCCCTGGTGCGACGTCTCGTTCTACGGCGGCCGCGGCTGGGTCGCCGGCCGCTATATTCAGGCGACCTATCAGTCGCGCCGCATCTATGTCGACCGGCAATACTACCGCCCGCTCGGCATCCCGACGGTGGTCTTCAACTTCGATGACTATTGGGGTCGCTACTATCGTGGCCGCGACTTCTATCGCGATCGTGATCGCTGGCGTCGCGGCCCTGGCTGGGTCGACCGTCGTCCGGATAACAACTGGGATCGCAATCCTCCGGGATGGGATCGCGGATCGAACTGGAATGACGGGCAGGATCGCAATTGGGATCGCCGTCCTGACCGCAATCGCGACTGGGATCGCGGATCTGACTGGAACAACGGGTCGGATCGCAATTGGGATCGCCGCCCTGATCGCAATCGCGATTGGGACAGGCAGCCTGACGGCAATCGCGATTGGGGCCGCCAGCAGCCTGACAACAATCAGGGCTGGGGCAACCGCCCGGATCGTCACCGCGACAACAATCGCCCGGACAACCAGCCCCGCCCGGAACCGCAGCGCCAGCCGCAGGCTCAACCGCAGCCACAGCCGCAGCCGCAGCCGCAAAACAATCCGCGTCCGAATGCGGGCACGCCGGGACCTTATAGCCCCGATCAAAAGGATTGCCCGGCATCGGAACCGAATTGCCGCATGTCCGTCAGAGGCTCAAACCGGTAACAACACTGCGTCCCGCTAGACAACACAAAGCCAGCGACCTCTGAGGTTGCTGGCTTTTTTTGATGAGAGACGGGTGATTTGAAGAATGCAGGCCGTCTGCGCAGAGAGGCGGGGCGTTAGAAATATTATGCCTTGCGAGAAAGTAGGCGTTCAAAGGCCGCTGCCCCTTGCGCGCTCCCGCCGGCTCACAGGATCGGGTCATTAAACGGGCCGATAGTTTCGACCGGCGTCAGTGCATCTTGAGATGCGCTTCCCGCGTCGCCGAAATGAACATTTCCCGCGCTTCTTCAGCTGACTTGCGGCCGTCGATTGCCGCGCGGCAAATGCTTCTCGCCGCGACATAGAGCGGACCGCGCCGGTCAGGCCAAAGATTGGCCATGCAATTCAATGCCTCGGACGGACCTGTCACGAGCTGAAACGTACCTTGAGCAAAACCGATCTCGATTGGATTGCTCCATTTGATGTGTCGCATGAATACTC
Source organism: Rhizobium sp. P44RR-XXIV (assembly GCF_001999485.2). Taxonomy (NCBI): domain Bacteria; kingdom Pseudomonadati; phylum Pseudomonadota; class Alphaproteobacteria; order Hyphomicrobiales; family Rhizobiaceae; genus Rhizobium; species Rhizobium sp. P44RR-XXIV. Next base: position 636,535 of record NZ_MPVZ02000026.1, read on the forward strand.
CTCCTCACGCGCTGCCGCTTGTTTGGAACCACCCTCCAAGACGGCCACATGACAATACTATAACCTCGATCAGAGCTTTCGAAAATACGGAAGATTGAGGGCGCGCCGCGAAGTTTCGACGCATTCGACCAAGATGAGCAGCCCCCACCGATCCCGCTGGTGCTGGTCTATTTATCCCGCGCGATCCGCTTGGCTTCGTCAGGCGAAAACCCGGCGCGGCGCGCGAGCCGTTCAAGCCCGAAAATCCGGTCGATCCGATCGACCAGCCATAGTTCAAAACGCTTCCACATCGGCATAGCCTCCTCCGCCGCCAGCCTCTCAGCCGCAACGGCCCACGATCGACATCGCGCCGGGCCTGCCAATCTCGCTCAGCGAAACAGCGGCGGCCTTTGCGCGTTCGAGAGCAATTCCTGCTTTGTCGCGAAGTCGCCGAACAGCTTTTTCAGCCGGGCTTCCTCCTCCTTGCAGATCCGGTGACGCCGGGCAAAATCCTCGACGCTCCAGACTTCCCGCAGCTTGCTCCCGCTGCCTTCCTCTATCTTCGTCAACGAACTCATATGCTCGTCCCCTTCGTTTTTATGATCGGATAATGCCCGAAGCGGCGGAAAGTTCCCTGAAAGGCCTGCCAGCACAGGCGAAACCGCTGTCACACAAGCGTCGGGAATGTTCTTAATCCCTCCTTAAATCGCCGCATTTACAGTTCAGGCGGGATTTGATGTCTTCACGAGGGGTTCGTGAGCAAAGGCGGGTGGCGTCCCGCTCCGGGAATCGGTATCCATTTTTCGGAACGACGTGCCAGCAAGGGCGGCTTCTCACGCTGAAAGCCATGTGCTGCCGCAGCGATCAGCCTGACAGAAGACATGGAACACTAGGCATCGAGGTACGACCGGCCCGCAATGGCAGATAAGAAGAAATCACGCCAGAGGATAGAACCATCCTTTTCCAGCGGTCGGGAACGCAACGAAGACGGATTCAATGCCGGCGAACGCATCATCGGCAACAGGCGCTCGGCCAAGAAATATCCGTCTCCTTCCAAGACATACTACGAAGAACCTGAGCCCGACGAAGACGAGGATGAAGATGACGAGGATGAGCCCGTGGTCGAAAAGCCTCGCCGCACCCGCGCCCGCAGCCGCCGCAAACCTGCGCGCCGGGCGCAGCCGCGGCGCGGCTTTTTCGGCTTCATCCGTTCGACAATCTACTGGGGTCTTGTGCTCTGCCTCTGGGGCGGTATCGGCCTTGCCGGCCTTGTCGCCTATTACGGCTCGCGCATGCCGAGCGCCAGTACCTGGGTCATTCCCGAGCGGCCGCCGAACGTCAAGATCACCGACCTCGACGGCAGCCTGATTGCCAATCGCGGCACGACCGGCGGCGAGGCCGTGGCGCTCAGCGACATGTCGCCCTACATTCCGGAAGCCATCATCGCCATCGAGGATCGGCGCTTCTATTCGCATTTCGGTTTCGATCCGATCGGCCTTGCCCGCGCCGTCGTGACCAATGTGGTGACGGGCCACGCCGTCCAAGGCGGCTCGACGCTGACGCAGCAGCTCGCCAAGAACCTGTTCCTCTCGCCGGACCGCACGCTGGAACGCAAGGTGCAGGAAGTGCTGCTGGCGCTGTGGCTGGAGCACAAGTACACCAAGGACCAGATCCTGACGATGTACCTGAACCGCGTCTATTTCGGTTCGAATGCCTATGGCGTCGAGGCGGCGTCACGGCGCTACTTCAACAAATCGGCCAAGGACGTCAATCTCGGTGAAGCGGCCATGCTTGCCGGCCTCGTCAAGGCGCCATCAAGGCTCTCTCCCGCCCGCGATCCCGCTGCCGCAGAGGCGCGTGCCCAGCTGGTGCTGCAGGCCATGCAGGATCAAGGCTTCATCACCGAGGCCGATACCAAGACGGCGATGTCTCAGCCGCCGACACGATCGAAAAGCTACTGGACCGGGGCTGAGAATTACGTCGCCGACATGGTCATGGATCAGCTTCCAAAGCTGATCGGCGGCAACGTCAAGGAAGACCTGATCGTCGACACCACGCTCGACATGTCGCTCGAGGAACAAGCCGAAAAGGCACTGGAAGACGTGCTTTCGAAAGACGGCAAGAAGCTGAACGCGTCGCAGGCCTCGCTCGTATCCGTCGATGCGACCGGTGCCATCCGCGCGCTGGTCGGCGGCCGCGATTATGCGCAGAGCCAGTTCAACCGCGCCGTGACAGCCAAACGCCAGCCCGGCTCCGCCTTCAAGCCTTTCGTCTATACCGCGGCGCTGGAAGCGGGCCTGACGCCCAACTCGATCCGCCAAGACATGCCGGTCAAGATCGGCAATTGGGCGCCGGAAAACTACGAGCAGCGCTATAGCGGGCCCGTGACTCTTGCAACAGCAGTGGCGAAATCGCTGAACACGGTTGCCGCACAGCTCGTTGCGGAAGTCGGCCCCGATCAGGTGATCAAGGTGGCGCACAGGCTCGGCATCGAATCCGACCTGCAATCCAATGCCTCGATCGCGCTTGGAACCTCCGAAGTGTCGCTGCTGGAGCTTACTTCCGCCTATGCCACCTTCATGAACGGTGGCTTCAAGGTGGCGCCGCACGTCATCACCAAGGTAACCACAGCCTCGGGCAAGGTGCTCTACCAGGCCAATACCGACAATCCGCAGCGGGTGCTGAACCCGGATATCGTTACCAACATGAACGCCATGATGGCCGGCGTCATCGCCTCGGGCACGGGCAAGTCGGCGCGTATTCCAGGCTGGCAGGCGGCAGGCAAATCGGGCACGACGCAGTCCTTCCGCGACGCGCTGTTCGTCGGCTTCACCAGCCATCTGACCACCGGCGTCTGGTTCGGCAATGACGATGGCAAGTCGATGCGCAAGGTGACCGGCGGCGGGCTGCCGGCCAGGGCGTGGAAGGAATTCATGATCGCCGCCCATAAGGGCATCACGCCGACGCCGATCTTCGGTGGCGGCCAGATCATCGATAACGGCCTGCCGGTGGCGCAGACCGAGCCGAATGCGGGTCAGCCGACGACGATCGGCAATATCATCTCCGGCTCGCTCGATGGCGGGCAGCCGATCCAGCAGCCGACATTGCAGCAACGGCCGTCGCAGCAGCCGATCCAGCCGCAGATCGTCAATCAGGCCTCAGCCAATGACGACCCTCAGGATCTGCCGCCGGCCAACATTGCCGACGATACCAATCCCTACAGCTCCAACTCTTACGACACCGGCGATATCCCGCCTGCCGATGTCGGCGAGACCGCTCCTCCGACCGCAGCAGCACGGCCACACCGTTCCTCGCTGCTCGACGTCATTCTCGGGCGGTGACGCGGTAGAGGGAGCGAATTCTCCGAAGATTGCCGAACGGCGCCACGTCATCTGACATTGGCGCGTCGACGGAATGGCCGCGGCGGCTGAACGATCAGCATCAAGAGATGATCATCTGCGCGCCGCGACCGGCAGCTTTCGTTTGACGTCAGATTTCTTCAGCCACGATGCGGGCAACTTCGGCCAGGATGGCCTCGTGGTCCTTTATCGATCCCGGTGCTTCGCCGAGATAGGCCGCAACCACGATCGGATCGCGGCCGGGTGGAAAGATCACCCCGATATCATTGGTGGAAATTCCGTTCCATGTCCCGGGCTTGTTCGCAATTCGCCAGCCGTTCGGCAGGCCGACGCGAAGGCGCTGCGCGGCCGCATCCTTGGACGCGATCATCCAATTTGTCAGCTTCGCGCGGGACGCGGCTGACAGCGCGTCGCCAAGGATGATCTTCTGCAGCGTGGCCACCATGGCACGGGGAGAGGTCGTGTCATGTGTTTCGCCGGGCTTGACGATATTCAGATCCAGCTCGATCCTATCAAGCCGCGTCACCGGATCGCCGAGGGATCGAAGATAGCCGGTCAAGGCAGCAGGGCCGCCGAAGCTCGCCAGGAGCAAATTGGCGGCGGTGCTATCGCTTACGATCAGCGCCGCCTCGCATAGCTGCTCGATCGTCATCCCATCCGCCAGATGCGGTTTCGTTGCCTTGAAGGGCGTCACTAGATCGCCCTCCTTGAAAAAGATGCGGCGGTCGAGCTGCTCTTGCCCGCGATCGACCCGGGAAAGCGTAAACGCGACGGCCAATGCCTTAAACGTGCTGCACATCGCAAAGCGTTCGTCCAGACGGTTGCCGGCAAGCTGCCCCGTGGCGGTGTTCAGCACGGCGACACCCAGACGCCCACCGCTGCGCTTCTCCAGCTTTTTAAATCTTGCCGCGATGCCTTTATCGCTATCCTTGGCGAGAGCATGCGATCCCAGTAGCCCCGTCATGGCAAGGAATGGCGTCATTAACGCAACGCGACGCGTGATTGTAACGGACATATAATTGCAATTTCCTGTTTTGATTGTCGGATATAGCGACGGTGAAAACAGGAGGCAGCAAGGCGTCAAATTTAAGACGGGATGACGAAGCCGATAGGCCTTAGAAACCTCATCCCCGCCGACGGAAATCGAATTGTCGGCGCAGGCACCCGTTGCGACGCCTTCGATCGAAGCGGCACCGATTCAATGCATCGCTAAAGGACGAGATATCAATCGCGCGACGGCGCTCGTCAAAACGCCATCGTTTCCAAACTTTCCGCTGCGAACCAATCTGCCCGGACCTATATAAAATCGCAATTTTGCGCCTTGCCGCTTGCATGGCCGCCGCAAGGCTGCTCTGATATAAGATTGCTTCAAATCCGCAGGGTCTCGGCGCACTCACGGCCATGTGGAATTTGGGCGACAAACCATTCGTTTTGCTGGATTCCGGGTGATTTCCTGCCTTGCAGTCAGTAAAACCGCTACTTATATACGCGGCATCACCGCAGTCATGGCTGCGCAATCCTCAAGACCATCCCGTAAGGGGCTGTCAATGGAATGCCTGACAGGGGTTCCGACAGCTTGCTTCAAGGAGAGAATGATATGGCAAAAGTAATTGGTATCGACCTTGGAACCACAAATTCCTGCGTCGCCGTCATGGACGGTAAAGACGCCAAGGTGATCGAGAATGCCGAAGGCGCCCGCACGACCCCCTCAATGGTCGCCTTCTCCGACGACGGCGAACGTCTCGTCGGCCAGCCGGCCAAGCGCCAGGCTGTTACAAACCCCACGAATACCCTCTTCGCTGTCAAGCGCCTCATCGGCCGCCGCTACGAAGATCCGACTGTCGAGAAGGACAAGCACCTTGTTCCCTTCACGATCGTCAAGGGTGACAATGGCGACGCCTGGGTCGAAGCTCAGGGCAAGGGCTATTCGCCCGCACAGATTTCCGCAATGATCCTTCAGAAGATGAAGGAAACCGCCGAATCCTACCTCGGCGAAAAGGTCGAGAAGGCCGTCATCACCGTTCCCGCATACTTCAACGACGCCCAGCGCCAGGCAACCAAGGATGCCGGCCGCATCGCTGGTCTTGAAGTCCTGCGCATCATCAACGAGCCAACCGCTGCTGCACTTGCCTACGGTCTCGACAAGAAGGACGGCAAGACCATCGCCGTTTACGACCTTGGTGGCGGCACGTTCGATATCTCGATCCTGGAAATCGGCGACGGCGTCTTCGAAGTGAAGTCGACCAACGGCGACACCTTCCTCGGCGGTGAAGACTTCGACATGCGTCTCGTCGAATATCTCGTTGCCGAGTTTAAGAAGGACAATGGCATCGACCTCAAGGGCGACAAGCTTGCCCTGCAGCGCCTGAAGGAAGCTGCCGAAAAGGCCAAGATCGAACTGTCTTCCGCTCAGCAGACCGAAATCAACCTGCCCTTCATCACGGCAGACGCGACCGGCCCGAAGCACCTGACGCTGAAGCTGACCCGCGCCAAGCTGGAAAGCCTGGTCGACGATCTCGTCCAGCGTACGATCGCTCCGTGCAAGGCTGCCCTCAAGGATGCCGGCGTTACGGCTGCCGAGATCGACGAAGTCGTTCTCGTCGGCGGTATGAGCCGCATGCCGAAGGTACAGGAAGTCGTCAAGCAGCTGTTCGGCAAGGAGCCGCACAAGGGCGTCAACCCGGATGAAGTCGTCGCACTCGGCGCCGCCATCCAGGCCGGCGTTCTGCAGGGCGACGTCAAGGACGTTCTGCTGCTCGACGTGACCCCGCTGTCGCTCGGCATTGAAACGCTCGGTGGCGTCTTCACCCGTCTGATCGAACGCAACACGACGATCCCGACGAAAAAGTCGCAGACCTTCTCGACCGCCGATGACAACCAGTCGGCCGTGACCATCCGCGTCTCGCAGGGCGAGCGTGAAATGGCTGCCGACAACAAGCTGCTCGGCCAGTTCGACCTCGTCGGCCTGCCGCCGGCACCGCGTGGCGTACCGCAGATCGAAGTCACCTTCGACATCGACGCCAACGGCATCGTCCAGGTTTCGGCCAAGGACAAGGGCACCGGCAAGGAACAGCAGATCCGCATCCAGGCTTCCGGCGGTCTTTCCGACGCCGACATCGAAAAGATGGTCAAGGATGCAGAAGCCCATGCTGCCGACGACAAGAAGCGTCGCGAAGGCGTCGAAGCCAAGAACCAGGCCGAAAGCCTGATCCATTCCAGCGAGAAGTCGCTGAAGGATTACGGCGACAAGGTTAGCGAAGCCGATCGCAACGCCATCTCCGACGCGATTGCAGCGCTGAAGACCGCGACGGAAGCCTCCGAGCCGGACGCCGAAGACATCAAGGCCAAGACCCAGACGCTCATGGAAGTTTCCATGAAGCTCGGCCAGGCAATCTATGAAGCACAGCAGGCGGAAGGCCCTTCGGCCGATGCCTCGGCAGCCGGCAAGGACGACGTCGTCGATGCCGACTACGAGGAAATCAAGGACGAAGACGACCGCAAGCGGTCTGCATAAGTACGAACCGAAAGGTTCTCTAGGAGACTTAGATCCGGCTGCCTTCGGGCAGCCGGAAATCCATTTCCGGGGTCTTATCCTTAATGGCAAAAGCGGACTACTACGAGACATTGGGCGTCTCAAAGACGGCGGACGAGAAAGAGCTGAAGAGCGCCTTTCGCAAGCTGGCAATGCAATTTCATCCGGACAAGAATCCGGACGACAGCAGCGCCGAGCGGAAGTTCAAGGAAATCAACGAAGCCTACGAAACGCTCAAGGATCCGCAGAAGCGCGCAGCCTATGACCGCTATGGCCATGCTGCTTTCGAGCATGGTGGCATGGGCGGTGGCGGCGGTTTTGGTGCCGGCTTCGGTGGCGGCGGCGGTTTCTCCGATATTTTCGAGGATATTTTCGGCGAGATGATGGGTGGCGGCCGCGCACGCGGACGCTCCTCCGGCGGTCGCGAGCGCGGCGCTGATCTTCGCTACAACATGGAAATTTCCCTTGAGGAAGCCTTTGTCGGCAAGACGGCGCAAATCCGCGTACCGACCTCGCTCACCTGCGACGTCTGTTCCGGCTCGGGCGCCAAGCCCGGCACACAGCCGAAGACCTGCGGCACCTGCCAGGGCTCCGGCCGGGTACGCGCCGCACAGGGCTTCTTCTCTGTCGAGCGCACCTGCCCGACCTGCCACGGCCGCGGCCAGATCATTCCCGACCCTTGCACCAAGTGTCATGGCCAAGGCCGTGTGACCGAAGAGCGTTCGCTCTCCGTCAACATCCCGGCCGGCATCGAAGACGGCACACGCATTCGCCTGCAGGGCGAAGGCGAAGCCGGTCTGCGTGGCGGGCCTGCGGGCGACCTCTACATCTTCCTCTCCGTCAAACCGCATGAGTTCTTCCAGCGAGACGGCGCCGATCTCTATTGCGCAGTGCCGATTTCGATGACGACGGCAGCGCTCGGCGGCACCTTCGATGTGGCGACGCTCGATGGCACCAAGTCGCGGGTCACCGTTCCCGAGGGCACGCAGGTCGGCAAGCAATTCCGCCTGAAGGCGAAGGGCATGCCGGTGCTGCGCTCCAGCCAGGTCGGCGACCTCTATATACAGATCCAGATCGAAACGCCGCAGAAGCTGACCAAGCGCCAGCGCGAGTTGCTGCAGGAATTCGAACAGATATCGTCGAAGGACAACAACCCCGAATCGACGGGCTTCTTCGCCCGGATGAAGGATTTCTTCGACACCTTCAGCGACTGAGTGGCGAATCACATTGTTTCACATGAATCCGGCCGATGATTCGGCCGGATTTTTTGTTTGGCGGCGAATCACTCGCCCTCGTGATTCGAGACGGCCCTTTGGGCCTCCTCACCATGAGGACTAGTCCTCGCCGAATCGACCTCTTTGGGGCCGGGTGTAAGATCTCACTCCACCCCCATCCTGAGCCCGTCGAAAGACGCGGGTGGCCCATGACGGCGCTTACACGGCGGCCCATCGGCAAAAACCTTGCACTTGGCCAATGTTCGGCATACCCCTCGGCCACCGACCAAGAATCCGAAAGACCGATGCCGAACAAGGTTTTCATCTCGCGCCTGAAGCTCACCGACTTCCGCAACTATGCGGCGGCCGCGCTGACGCTTGATGAACGGCATGTGGTGCTGACCGGCGACAACGGAGCCGGCAAGACCAATCTGATGGAAGCGGTCTCGCTGCTGTCGCCGGGCCGTGGCCTGCGCCGCGCCGCCTATGCCGATGTCACCCGCGTCAACGCGCCAGGCGGATTTTCGATCTTTGCCGAACTCGACGGCATGGACGGTACGGTCGAGATCGGCACCGGCATCGATGCAACGGACGAATCGGCTGCCCGCCGACTGCGAATCAACGGCACGCCGGCCAAGACTGTCGACGAGCTCACCGATCATCTGCGGCTTCTCTGGCTGACGCCGGCCATGGATGGGCTATTTACCGGCGGCTCTTCGGAACGCCGCCGCTTCCTCGACCGGCTGGTGCTGTCGCTCGACCCGGCCCACGGTCGCCGCGCCAGCGATTTCGAACGCGCCATGCGCAGCCGCAACAAGCTTTTGTCCGAAGGCCGGTTCGATCCCTCCTGGCTTGCCGGTATCGAGGAGCAGATGGCAAGTCTCGGCATCGCCATGGCGATCGCGCGGCAGGAAATGCTTGGCCTGCTTTCGCGCCTCATCGCCGAAACGCGCGAGACGACACCGTTTCCTTCGGCAACATTGGAGCTTTCCGGCTTTTTCGACGGTCAGTTCGACCGGCCGGCCGTCGATCTCGAGGACAATTATGCCGCCCTGCTCCGCGAGGGGCGCTACCGCGATGCCGCAGCCGGACGGACGCTGGACGGACCGCACCGGGTAGATCTCCTGGTTCGCCACCGCGAAAAGGATATGGAAGCCGAGCGCTGCTCGACCGGCGAGCAGAAGGCACTGCTTGTCGGGCTGATTCTCGCCCATGCGCGCCTGGTCGGCAATCTCACGGGCCATGCGCCGATCCTATTGCTCGACGAGATCGCCGCGCATCTCGACGAAGGCCGGCGCGCCGCACTTTTCGATCTCATCGATGGGCTCGGCGGGCAGGCCTTCATGACTGGGACGGACAAGGCGATGTTTTCCGCACTTGGCGAGCGCGCGCAGTTCTTTACCGTTGCGCATGGCGGCATTACGAAATCCTAGCATCTCAAAACCGCCGATCGTGATAGAGTGGCCGCTATGGATCCTTTGACTTCAGACGAAATCGCCCGCTACCAGCGCCATATCCTGCTGCCTGAAGTCGGCGGCGCCGGCCAGCAGAAATTGAAAGCAGCGCGCGTATTGGTGATCGGCGCGGGCGGGCTCGGTGCGCCTGTGCTGCAATATCTTGCGGCCGCTGGCGTCGGCACGATCGGCATTGCCGATGACGACCACGTTTCGCTCTCCAACCTGCAGCGGCAGGTGATCCACGACAGCGGCACCATCGGCGAATTGAAGACGCAAAGTGCCGCCGACGCCATTGCGCGTCTCAATCCGCATGTGCGGACCATCCGTTTCGAGGAGCGTTTTGCCCTTGATACAGCGGCCAGGCAGCTCGCCGGCTTCGATCTCGTCATCGACGGCTCCGACAATTTCGATACGCGCTATGCCGCTGCCGATGCGACAGAGGCCGCACATCTGCCGCTCGTAACGGGCGCAGTCGGGCGATTCGATGGATCCGTGACGACGCTGAAGCCTTATGAGAGTGGCGCCGACGGCGCACCCAATCCGCGTTATCGTGATCTCTTTCCGGCGCCCCCACCGCAAGGCCTTATCCCGAGCTGCGCCGAGACCGGCATCATCGGCGCATTGACCGGCGTCATCGGCACGCTGATGGCGATGGAGGCCATCAAGCTTGTCACCGGCATCGGCGAGCCGCTAATCGGCCGCCTGCTGCTTTATGATGCGCTCTCGGCGAAATTCGAGACCATTCGCTATCGTCGCAAGCGTGCCAAGGTGGCGGCCGAGTGAGCGATATTACGATTCAACGGCTTAATGGCAGCTTCGACCGGTGGGACGAGTTGCTCGATCTGATCCTCTCATCGTTCGCCTATATGGATGGACGAATCGATCCGCCCTCTTCGGCACATGCGCTCACGGTGCAGTCTCTCAGGGAAAAAGCCCGGAACGAAATCGGTTATGTCGCGCTCGATGGTGATCAGATAGTCGGCTGTGTATTTTGCCGCGCCGAGCCGGAGAGCCTCTATATCGGCAAACTGGCCGTGCTGCTGCAAGCACAAGGCAAGGGCATCGGCAAACGGCTGCTGACATTTGCGGAAGCCGCGGCGCGCAAGCGAGGTCTCGCCATCCTGCGGCTGGAGACGCGGATCGAACTTGTCGACAATCACACCACCTTCGCCGCCTGGGGCTTCAGCAAGACCGCCGAAAACTCCCATCCGGGTTTCGATCGCACGACGTCGATCGAGATGCGCAAATTCCTAACCTAGTGAATAGCTCCTACGCCCTCACACCTCCCGCGGCGGAATACGCTTGATTCGGGCGCCGAGCGCATTCAGCCGCTCCTCGATGCGCTCATAACCGCGCTCGATCTGCTGGGCATTGTTGATGACGCTCGTGCCTTCGGCGCACATGGCGGCGATCAGCATGGCCATGCCGGCGCGGATATCGGGGCTTTCGAGCTGGGCGGCGCGCAACTTCGATGGGCCGGCGACGATGGCGCGGTGCGGATCGCAGAGCACGATGCGCGCACCCATGGCGATCAGCTTGTCGACGAAGAACATCCGGCTTTCGAACATCTTCTCAAACATCAGCACGACACCGTCGCATTGCGTTGCGGTGACGATGGCGATCGACATGGTGTCGGCCGGGAAAGCCGGCCAGGGCTGGTCCTCGATCTTCGGAATATGACCACCGAAATCGGGCTGGACCTTCATTTCCTGCCCGGCCGGGATCACCAGATCGTCGCCTTCGATGCGGCAGCGAATGCCAAGCCGTTCGAAGGTCATCAAGGTCGAGCGCAGATGCTCCACACCTGCGCCGCGAATGGTGATCTCGGAGCCGGTGACGGCGGCAAGGCCGATCAGCGATCCCACTTCGTTGTGGTCAGGGCCGATGCGGTGGGTGGCGCCGCCGAGCGGTTGGCCGCCATGGATCGTCATCATGTTGGTGCCGATGCCTTCAATGCGGGCACCCATGGCGATCAGGAAGCGCGCCAGATCCTGCACATGCGGCTCGGAGGCGCAGTTTCGCAGGATCGTCGTGCCCTCGGCGAGAACGGCCGCGCAGAGCGCATTTTCAGTTGCCGTCACCGAGGGCTCGTCGAGGAATACGTCGGCGCCGCGCAAGCGCTCGGCACGAAAATTATAGGCGCCGTTGACAGTGATCTTGGTGCCGAGCTGTTCGAGCGCCAGGAAATGCGTATCGACACGCCGGCGGCCGATGACGTCGCCGCCCGGCGGCGGCAAAGTGATTTCGCCGCAGCGCGCCAGCATCGGGCCGGCGAGCAAAATGGAGGCGCGGATGCGGGCGCAGAGATCGGGATCGAGATTGGCCGGCCTGAGTTCGCGGGCCTCGATTTCCAGTTCGTTGCGACCAAGCCAACGCACCTTGGCGCCCACGGACTGGATCAGCTCCACCAGCGCCTCGACATCGCGAATACGCGGCACATTGCTGAGCACGACACGCTGATCGGTCAAAAGCGAGGCGGCAATGATCGGCAGCGCCGCGTTCTTGTTGCCACTCGGCTCGATCTCGCCGGACAGCTTGAAACCACCTTCTACGACATATTGAATCCGCTCATGCGGCAGCGACTGCGCCATTGTCTTCGCCCTTCCTGCTTCGTATTTCCGGCCACCTCTGAGCCGCCTTTATGACATGGGCGTGACCGGTGGAGGGGATGTGGATCGTTTTTGGATGTGGGTGGCAGGTTGCACCTCGGTGCGGGTGGAGCCGGCACCAAGCCGCCCTGCCCGCAAGCGTAAACCTGTCACCTGAACGGCAGCACGCGATTGGGCGGGCGATGGCCGTCAATGAAGGTGCGGATGTTGATGATGACCTTGTCGCCCATGTCGATGCGGCCCTCGAGCGTGGCCGAGCTCATATGCGGCAGGATGACCACCTTGCCTTCGTTGGCGAGCTTCACCAGCTTCGAATTGACCGCCGGCTCGTTCTCGAACACGTCAAGGCCGGCACCGGCGATCTTTCCCTCGCGCAGGATCTTGATCAGCGCCGTCTCGTCGATGACGTCGCCGCGCGCGGTGTTGACGATGTAGCTCGTCGGCTGCAGCAGCGCCAAGCGGCGAGCCGAGACCAGATGATAGGTCGCAGGCGTCGACGGGCAATTGACCGAGACGATATCGACGCGGGCCAGCATCTGGTCGAGGCTGTCCCAATAGGTCGCCTCCAGCTCGTCTTCCGTCGCCGGATTGACCCGTTTGCGATTGTGATAGTGGATCGAAAGGCCGAATGCCTTGGCGCGGCGGGCGACCGCCGTGCCGATGCGGCCCATGCCGACGATGCCGATGCGCTTGCCGTGAATGCGGCGGCCAAGCATCCAGGTCGGCGACCATCCCGCCCATTCGCCAGGATTGTCCGTCAGCACACGCGCACCTTCGGCAAGACGCCGCGGTACGGCGAGGATGAGCGCCATGGTCATGTCGGCGGTATCTTCGGTCAGCACATTCGGCGTGTTGGTGACCGTGATGCCGCGACGGGCGGCGGCCTCGACATCGATATGGTCGGTGCCGTTGGAAAAGCTGGCGATCAACTTCATCTGCGGGCCGGCTTCCTCGATCACCTCGGCGTCGATGCGGTCGGTCACCGTCGGTACCAGCACATCGACCGAGCGGACGGCCTCGATCAATTCGGCCTTGGTACGCGGCCGATCATCAATGTTGAGCTCGGCATCGAAGAGTTCGCGCATCCGCGTTTCTACCGCGTCAGGCAGTTTACGCGTCACATAGACCTTCGGTTTTTTCTTCGGCGTCATGGAGAGCGGCGATGCCTTGTTCAGATGTTCTTAACCAAGAAGCGGGATAATTTCCCCGTTCCGGGCATTTCTACCAGACCCGCAGGCGAAGACAAACAAAACTCGCTGGCGCGAACCGAGGATTTGCCGATAGCCGGAGCGCAAAGGCGATCGAAACGGCGCCTTTGTCATGACGAACGAACGGAAACTCCATGCGTGGCAAAGTATTGAAGTCCTGCGCTATTTTCGCGATTGGCCTGATGATGGCTGCCGCAACGGCCGATCTTGCCGCTGCTCAGGCGGCCAAGGGGCCAAGCGGATTGCCGCTGCCGCGCTTCGTCACGCTGAAATCGAAGCGAGTCAATCTGCGCATCGGCCCGAGCGCCGACTATGCCGTGTCATGGCTCTACCTCAAGCAGGGACTGCCGGTCGAGATCATCCAGGAATATGATAATTGGCGGCGCGTGCGCGATGCCGACGGCACCGAAGGCTGGGTCAACCAGTCGCTGCTGTCAGGCCAGCGTTCTGCGCTTGCAGCTCCATGGATGAAGGGCAAGGGCAAGGCCGTGTTCGTCAATATGCGTCGCGAAGCCCAGCCATCCGCCACCATCATCGCCAAGCTTCAGCCCGGCGTGATGATGAGCGTTCGCGAATGCACGGGCGACTGGTGCATGGTCACGGCTGATGGCACCGAAGGCTGGGTGGCTCAATCCGAGATCTGGGGCGCTTACCCCGGCGAAGCCTTCAAGTAACGAAACACCTCATCAAATCGGCACCCCCGAGACTTTTCCTGCGCCATGATATATCTGGCAGCGGAAATGGAGACGGACGATCTTGGGCTATCTACTCGGCGTTTTGGGCGTTGCGATCGTTGTGTTCACATCGACGAATGTCGACGACATCTTTGTTCTGCTCGGCTTTTTTGCCGATCCTAAATTCCGCGCGAAACAGATCATCATCGGCCAATATCTCGGTATTGCCACTCTTTACGGCGTCAGCGTCGTCGCCTCATTTCTCGTGCTCGTCATTCCAGCCGCCTATATCGGCCTGCTTGGTTTCGCCCCGATCTATTTCGGGCTGAGGAGGCTGTGGGAGCTCTGGAACGGCATCGAAACAGACGGCGATCCGGAAGACCATGAGAAGGCTTCGGCGGGGCATGGCAACATCGCTGCAGTGACCCTCGTGACGATCGCCAATGGCGGCGACAATATCAGCGTCTACACGCCGCTGTTTGCCACCCGCTCCGCCTATGAAATCCTGGCGATCGGCTGCATCTTCGCTGTTATGACGGCGATCTGGCTCGCGGCAGCCCATTCCCTTGTCAACCATCCGAAGCTTGGCGCACCGATCAGGAAACATGGGCACAGGGTCGTTCCGTTCATTCTGATCTGCCTCGGGATCCTTATTCTCTATGAAGCCAGGACTGCGACGCTCTTCTGGAGCTAGGCGGCTGCTTGATCCGATTCATAAAAAAAGCCGCCCCGACGATTTATCGAAGGCGGCCCTTATTCTCAGCATGTCAAACGACTTGGCGATCTAGTTCGATCAGAGAAGCCCGAATTGCTTGCCCGCTTCCGACAGCGACCGCATCGGCCGAGGGCCGATCTGTTCGATGACGATAGCCGCGGCGAGGTTGCCGAGCTTGGCGCAATCTTCCAGCGTGCGTCCCTGCGTATAGCCGAACAGGAAGCCGGCGGCGAAAAGATCGCCGGCGCCGGTCGTATCGACACGTTCATCGATCGGATGCGCATCGACGACATAACGCTCGTTTCCACGCACGATGACAGCGCCGTCCTTGCCTGTCGTGACGGCAGCGATCTTGCAATCGGCAGCAATCGACGTCAGCGCCTTGTCGAAATCGTCGGTCTCGTAGAGCGACAGAGCCTCGTCACGATTGGCGAAAACGATATCGACCGTGCCGGAGCGCATCAGATCGAGGAATTCGCCACGATAGCGACCGACACAGAAGCTGTCGGACAAGGTCATCGACACTTCCCGGCCATGGGCATGGGCGATGCGAGCGCATTCGCGGATCGCTTCCTTGGCGCGCGGCGGATCCCAGAGATAGCCTTCGAAATAGGTGACCTTGGCGGCGGCGACGACATCTTCCTCGACGTCTTCCGGGCCAAGCTCGACACAGGCGCCGAGATAGGTGTTCATCGAGCGCTCGCCGTCCTCGGTAACGAAGATCATCGAGCGGGCGGTGGGCGGGAAAGTGCCCTTCGCCCTGGTCTCATAGTGCACGCCCTGGGCGCGAATATCG
Source organism: Rhizobium sp. P44RR-XXIV (assembly GCF_001999485.2). Classification (NCBI taxonomy): domain Bacteria; kingdom Pseudomonadati; phylum Pseudomonadota; class Alphaproteobacteria; order Hyphomicrobiales; family Rhizobiaceae; genus Rhizobium; species Rhizobium sp. P44RR-XXIV. The sequence continues at coordinate 652,078 of NZ_MPVZ02000026.1, forward strand.
TGGGCGAAGATCTCTCCGAGCTGATCCTCGGCGACCTTGCCGAAATAGGCGGCCCTGCCGCCGAAATTGGCAACGCCGGCAGCCGTGTTACCGGCACTGCCGCCGGAAGCCTCGAGCGCCGGGCCCATGCGCGAATAGAGGAGCTCTGCGCGGTCGGCATCGATGAGATTCATCGCGGCCTTGGTGATTTCGTTGTCGATCAGAAACTGATCGTTGCAGCGGGCGATAATGTCGACGATGGCATTGCCAACGGTCAGTACATCGAAACGAGTCATCAATAGGAAGGTCCCGGTATAGGTGATAGCCGGTAATCGGTATTATCGGTTTTTCCGAAGTTTGGAAGAAAAATCGGTATATTGGCGACCAACTTAATTCCGATCAGTCATTTGGCTGTCACTTTCTATCTTTAAATGCTTATCAAGCGGCTGGGATCGGAAGCTCACAAGGCCTCCAAGCCAGTCTGGGAAGGTATGATACCTTCCGCCTCACCGGTACGCGGGCCGACCACGGATGAACTGGCGGCATGTGCACCGGGGGGACTCTTCGGCGAAGCCGGACAGGCAAAAGCGGGTTTGATCCCGCTTTTTTTGTTTTGCGGCTTCTCACGATGAAGCAAGCTGCTACAACTTCCGGATCAAATCCCTCGAGCCATCATTTCAACGGCCTCGCCCGGCATGTCCGAAATCCTGACCGACGTCCTTCCCGTTTTCCTGATGATTCTCGTCGGCTGGGTGATCGTGCGCACTGGCCTGCTGAAGGCCGAAGTCGGCGAGGCCATGAGCGAATTCGTCTTCAAGATCGCCGTACCGCTGCTGCTGTTTCAGACCATTGCCGAGGCGAATTTTCAGGGCGAGTCGCCGTTTCGATTGTGGATCGCCTATTTCTCCGGTGTTGCGGTCACCTGGACCGCTGGCCATCTGGTGACGACACGGCTGTTCGGCCGGGATGCGCGCATCGGCGTTCTGGCCGGGGTTTCGTCGGCCTTCGCCAACACGATCTTCATCGGCCTGCCGCTGGTGGGCCGCACGGTCGGGCCGGAGGGCATCATGGCGATGTCGATCCTGATCGCCGTGCATCTCCCGACCATGATGATTGCCGGCACGCTGCTGATGGAACAGGCCGAGCGCAAGGAAAATGCCGGGGCCGGCCGCAGCACCGGCGAGCTTCTGCTGCAGGTCGGCAAAAACCTCGTTCGCAATCCGCTGGTCATCGGCCTCTTCTGCGGCCTCGTCGTGCATATGATCGGCATTCCCATCCCGGCGACGCTCGGCACCGTGGTCGACAACATCGCCAATATCGCCGGTCCGGCCGCGCTGATCTCGCTCGGCATGGCGCTGCGCCAATATGGTCTCTCGGGCAATATCGGCATCACCAGCGTCATATCGGCCTTCAAGCTCCTGCTGCTTCCGGCCTGCGTGTTTGTCGCCGCATACGTCCTGGGTCTCAGCCCCGAATGGCGGGCGGCACTCGTACTTACTGCAGCCGTTCCTACAGGTGTGAACGCCTGGCTGATTGCCAACCGCTTCGGGGTCGGTCACAGTCTTGCAGCCTCGACGATTACGCTGACGACCGCGCTCGGCGCATTCTCGGTGTCACTTTGGGCCTATATGCTCGGCTAGCCTGACCCTCGCTTGGCACCGGGCGAAGACAATATATCTCCGCAGTCGGAGAAGCAGGCAGGAAAATGGTCATATATTTGCGCATCGCGGCTTTTAAGTCCGGAGCGCAGCAAAGGATGGCACATGAATATTGCAACTCCACTCAGCAACCCCGCTTCGGCCTATGCACACAAGGTCTTCGTCCTGCAGGGCGGCGGTGCGCTCGGCTCCTATCAGGCGGGCGCCTTCGAAGCGCTGAGAGAACAGAATATCGAACCGGACTGGATCGCCGGCATCTCGATCGGCGCCATCAACGCGGCGATCATGGCCGGCAACGTACCGGGCGAGCGGCTCGAGAAGCTGCGCTCCTTCTGGAACAAGGTGGGCATCCAGCTCCCCGTCGACGTGCTGATGGAACATCAACGCGAGACCAGCCCCTTCTACCGTACCGTCAGCAGCTGGTGGGTCTCAACCTTCGGCGTGCCCGGATTCTTTTCGCCCTGGCAGATCCCGGCCTGGTTCCAGTCACGCGGCTCGGCCGGCGCGACCAGCATCTACGATACCGGGCAATTACGCCAGACGCTGCTCGACCATGTCGATTTCGACCGAATCAACCACGGCCCGGTGCGGCTGAGCCTCGGTGCGGTCAATGTGCGCACCGGCAACTTCGCCTTTTTCGACAACAAGGACACCAAGATCACACCGGAGCATGTGATGGCGAGCGGCGCCCTGCCACCGGGCTTTCCCTCAATCAAGATCGGCGGCGAGCACTATTGGGACGGCGGCCTCGTTTCAAATACGCCGCTCGGCTATGTGCTGCGCAACGGCGCCGGCGTCGACACCGTGGTGTTTCAAGTCGACCTCTTCAGCGCCGTCGGCCCATTGCCGCAAGACCTCGAAGAGGTCGAGGAGCGGCGCAAGGACATTACCTATTCCAGCCGTACCCGCCTCAATACCGACCTCTTTCTGGAACGGCATCGTCTGCGGCGCGCCATAGCAGAACTGTATGCCCGCCTTCCCGACGAGGCCAAGGCCGACCCGGAGATCCAGAAGCTGCAGGAGCATTCCAGCGATTACAGCGTCACGATCATCCACCTGATCTATCGCAACAAGCAGTTCCGCTCCCATTCGAAGGATTATGAATTTTCGGCGCTTTCCATGCATGAGCATTGGCAGGCGGGCTTGCGCGACGGCCGCAAGGCACTGGCGCCGGAAGAATGGCGCGTGCCGCCCAAGGCCGAAGAAGGCCTCAAGGTCTACGATCTCGATCAGAGATCGCGTTCGCGCAAACATGCTCTCTAGAACACATCACGAATAAGCCCGGTCGTTGTGACCGGGCTTTGTGATTGTGCGTGCCTCTCAAACGATCAGTTGGTCGCAGCAGCCGGGGCGGCGTTCGGATCCGGCAGCGGCTCCGGCGTATCGGCGAGCGTGCGCAGATAGGCGATCACGTTGGCACGATCCTCTTCCTTCGGCAGGCCGGCAAAGCCCATGGCCGTTCCGGCAACGAACTTCTTCGGAGCGGCGAGGAAGTGATAGAGGTGGTCATACGTCCACTTCTCCGAACCGCCCTTGGAGAAATCCTTCATGCCGGACGAATAGGCAAAGCCCTCATGCTCGCCAACCGGGCGATCGACAATACCCCAGAGATCAGGGCCAACCTTGTTTGGCCCTCCCTTCTCTCCGGAATGACAGGCCTGACACTTCTTGAAGATCGTTTCGCCGACCTTGGCATCAGCCTTCTGCAACAGCTGAGCGATCGGCGTTTCCGGCTTGGCGGCAGCAGCCTTGTCTCCACCCGCGGCCGGTTCTTCGGCAACGATGGTGAAACCGGGCTTTTCCGGTGCCTCCGAATGGAAAATAAATCCTGACGCGAGCGACACGGACTTCAACACGAACAGCGTGGCCAAAAGTGCCCCGACTCCCATGTTCACGTAGGATGAATTCATCTGCTATGCTCCCCTCGCCGCCGGCATCCTCCGCCGGCCCATCTTGAATTCGCGCGAAACCTATGTCTTTTGGCTGTTTCTTGCAACGCTGTAAACGGTCTCCACCGTGAGACGTTTTGACACTTTTCCCGCAGGAATAGAAGGCCCAAGAATGACAGATTCAAATTTAGACAAGACACTGGTCCTCATTCCCGCCCGCATGGCTTCCACTCGCCTGCCAGGCAAGCCGCTCGCCGATATTTGCGGCCTGCCCATGATCGTACAGGTTGCCAAGCGGGCGCGCGAGGCGGCGATCGGTCGCATCATCGTTGCGGTCGACCATGACGATACCTATGCCGCCGTCGCCAATGCAGGCTTCGAAGTCGTCATGACGCGCCAGGATCATCAGTCCGGCTCGGACCGCATCTATGAGGCCTTGCAGGCTGTCGACCCCGAAGGCCGCGCCGAAATCGTCGTCAATGTCCAGGGCGACCTTCCCACCATCGACCCCGAGACCATCCGCGCCTCGCTGCGCCCGCTGGAAGACCCGACCGTCGACATTGCCACGCTGACCGTCGAGATCAAGGACGAGGAAGAAAAGACGGCGCCGAGCGTCGTCAAGGTCGTGGGGTCAGCGATTTCCGACAATCGTCTGCGCGCACTCTATTTCACCCGGACAACCGCGCCTTACGGCAATGGTCCGCTCTACCACCATATCGGTCTTTACGCCTATCGTCGCGCAGCGCTCGAAAAATTCGTCAGCCTCGGGCCATCGCCGCTCGAACGGCGCGAATCGCTGGAGCAGCTGAGAGCACTGGAAGCCGGCATGCGCATCGATGTCGAGATCGTTGACACGATCCCGCTCGGTGTCGATACTCCCGCCGACCTCGACAAGGCCATACGTATCCTCTCCGCCGCTTCTTAATTGACGGCATTCCCCCAAGGGCAGTCCCATGATTACCAAGACCAACAAGATCTCCTTCCAGGGCGACTACGGCGCCAATTCCGACATGGCGAGCCGTGACATGTTCCCGACCATGGAGCCCCTGCCCTGTCAGACCTTCGAGGACGCCCTTACCGCCATCGACAATGGCGAGGCCGATCTCGGCATGATTCCGATCGAGAACACGATTGCCGGTCGCGTCGCCGATATCCACCACCTGCTGCCGGAATCGCGGCTACATATCGTTGGCGAATATTTCATGCCGATCCGCTTCCAGCTGATGGTCCTTCCGGGCGTCAAGAAGGAAGAGATCCGCACCGTGCACAGCCACATCCATGCGCTTGGCCAATGCCGCAACATCGTGCGCGCCAACGGCTGGAAGCCCGTTATCGCCGGTGATACGGCTGGTGCCGCCAAGCTGGTGCAGGAAACCGGTGACCGCAGCATGGCGGCGCTGGCGCCACGATTGGCCGCCGATCTCTACGGCCTCGAAATCATCGCCGAGAACGTCGAAGACACCGAAAACAACATGACACGCTTCGTTGTCCTGTCGCGCGACGAGCATTGGGCGGAGCGCAGCTCGCCGGACGAAAAGATCGTCACGACCTTCGTCTTCAACGTCCGCAACATTCCGGCAGCGCTCTACAAGGCACTCGGCGGCTTTGCGACCAACGGCATCAACATGACCAAGCTTGAAAGCTACCAGCTCGGCGGCCGTTTTGTAGCAACGCAATTCTATGCCGATATCGAGGGCCACCCCTCCGATCCGCATGTGCGCCGCGCCCTGGAAGAACTGCGTTTCTTTTCGGAGAAGGTCCGGATTCTGGGTGTCTACAAGGGGCATCCGACGCGGGGGCAGCTTTAAGCGTTGATGCGAGCCTCGGGGCCACCTCGTGGTTCGAGGCACTCCCGTTTTCGCTGCGCTCTGACGGCAGTGCACCTCACCATGAGGTGGAGTGCATACCGCGGCAGACGGAGTAGATCAGCCCTCATGGTGAGGTGCGGAAACCCTAAGCTTGTCGAAGGGGCTGGAGCCTCGGACAGGAGGACGCGTGGCGAGATCATCGTAGGCCTATCCAATCGCTATTCAGCCGCTTTGGTGACGACCTCGACGTGGTAACCATCCGGGTCGATCACAAAGGCAGCGAAATAGTTCGGCCCGTAATGGGGTCGAAGACCCGGCGGTCCATTGTCCGCGCCGCCATGAGCCAGCGCCGCCTCATGGAACGAGAAAACGGCTGCGCGACTTGGAGCCGCAAAGGCGAGATGAAAGCCCGAGCCCGGAGCTCGGGCATCCCCGCCGCGCAATTTGATGGCGAATTTGTCGCCACCGCCCGCCGGGCCATATCCAATCGCCTGGTCGGGGTCGCCCGGGTTCAGGTCTTCCCAAACCCGCACGTAGCCAAGCGGCGCAAATGCTGCGTCGTAGAATGCAGCGGCTTTCCCGATATCTGCGACACCGAATGAAATATGATGCAGCAACTGCGCCTCCCGTGGCTCTCTGGGTTATCGCTCAGTCTCGTCCGTGAATGCTGCAAGTCAACTCGAATGATGGACGATCTGCACCTCATCCGGCCTGCCAACCACCTCTCCCCACCTTTTGACAAGCTCAGGGCGGAGAGAGGCTGCCGTGGGAGGCACTCGAGTGGTATTTACTTATCCGGCTCACAAACGCGAAGGCGATGGCCGTCGGGATCGAGCACGACGAAGGTCGGGCCGAAATCCATGGTCGTCAATTCCTGAGCGATCGGCAAGCCACGCGCTTTCCAATCCTTGTAGTGCCGCTCGACGGCACCGGGGCCTTCGACCATGAAGCCCAACTCGCCGCGATTGCCGATGGCGGAGGGTTGCGGCTCGACACTGCTGCGGCGCCAGAGACCGAGGTTGAAACCATTGCCGAGCTCGAAGGCCACGAAAGTCGGCGCAGCAAAGCTCGGCTCGCGGCCGAGCAAGTCGCGATAGAACGGCGTGCTTTCCGCCGGGTCCTTGACATAGAAGATAATGAGATTCGGGTTGGTCATGGGATATTCCTCTGGTTTTGGATGGATATGAAGGCAGAAGTGCCCGGTCCGGCAGGCTCAGCGGAGCTTGCCGGTGGAAGGCTGGTTGCGTGTGTCGAACGTTGGGTGAAGCGTTGGCGGTGCAGTTAGTGCATCCGCTCTTCCTCACGGTAAGGGGCGCGTCCGTCCAGGAAGCCCAGGTCGCGCTTTACGGAATTCGGCGTTTCCTCGATATCGAGGCGATTCCAACGGTGGGTGAAATAGCCAAGCGCAATCTGCGAGAGGCGAGCCAGTGGCGCGGCTATGGAAGCGCCCCTGCCGGCCCCGGCGTGATCGCGCTGTGCCTGTTTCGTCGTGACGAAAATGTTGCTTGCCATGATCGATCCTCCGTCCTGCTTGGATGGGATCGATAATAGGCGCGCCTACTGACAGTTTCTGGCAGTAGTCTTAGGCTCCTGGATCAATCATTCGCTCTGCCATGCAGCGTGTGCCATTCCTTTGCCAAAGCGACGCGGCGGCGGGGATAGCGGGCATCCAGCACCGCGAAGTCGACAATGCGGTCGGCGCGGAAATGACGGTAGCCCTCGCGCAATTCGCACCAGGCGACGATCATGCGCACGTCGTCGAAATAGCCGAGTGCGAAGGGCCAGATGCGCCGGGTCGAAACGGAACCGTTCACATCGCCATAGGTCAGCTGCACCACGCGCTCGGAACGGATCGCCTTGCGCATGAGAGAAAGATCGGCCTTGTCCACGATCACGCGCTTTATCGCGACGAGCAACGTTGCCTGGTCGATCGCCTCGCGCATTTCGGCCGGCAGCACCGCGGCGATCTTGGCAAGCGCATCGGCGCCGGCGGCGGCCAGACGCTCATCGGTTGCGCGCGCCACCCATCGCGACCCCAGCACCAGCGCCTCGATCTCGTCCTGCGAAAACATCATCGGCGGCAGCATGAAGCCGGGCTTCAGGACATAGCCGATGCCGGGCTCGCCCTCGATCATGGCGCCCTGTGACTGTAGGCTGGCAATATCACGATAAAGCGTGCGCAGGCTGACGCCGGTTTCCTCGGCCAGCACAGCGCCGCTGACCGGACGGCGGTAGCGGCGCAGCGTCTGCAACAGTGTCAGCAAACGTTCCGAGCGCGCCATGGCAGGGGGAAACCTATCGCTTCCATTCGACCCAGTCGCGCATCAGGCGATGGGCAATGGCCCCCTTGGGCGGGGAAGTGTTGCCGGAGGCGGAAACGCGATCGAGCATGGCGAGCGTTTCTTCCGGCGTGAACCAGCGGCAATCCTCGAGTTCGGCATCGTCGATGCGAATCTCGGTCGATTTCGCCTCGGCATAGCAGCCGATCATCAGCGAATGCGGCATCGGCCAGGGTTGCGAAGCGTGATAGCGCACCCGGCCGATGTGAATGGCCGATTCCTCAAGCGTCTCCCGGCGCACGGCATTCTCGATGGTTTCGCCCGGCTCGACGAAACCTGCGAGACAGGAATACATGCCGGGTGCGAAATGATGGCTGCGGCCGAGAAGGCAGCGGTTTCTCTCCTCATCAACCGCCAGCATGATGACGACCGGGTCGGTGCGCGGGAAGATCATATGTTCGCAGGCGGTGCAGACGCGCTTGTAGCCGCCGATGCGGCTTTCCATGACCGAGCCGCAACGCCCGCAGAAGCGGTTGTCGCTGTTCCAGCGCAGCAGGCTCATGCCCTGCGCCGCCTCGCCGAGGATCTCGCCCTCCAGCAAGAGGTCGCGCCAGAGCGAGCGCATGTCGGCCGGCTTGTATTGGCTGGCAAGCTCATCGGCATTGATGCGCACCGGCACGGCAAGCCGGGGCTCGCCGGTGTTGCGGTAGCCGAGCAACACGGCCGCCTCCCAATCCGGATCGAGGTCCTTCAGCTCGTAGCGGGCAAACAATGGATCGAGCACCTGTCCGTCATGCTTCAGGACCAGCTGTTCCTTGGCGAAAGCCAGGATATGCGTGCCTTCCCTGGCAAGCGCCTCTTTGATCGTTTCCTCGTCGCGATGCTCGGCATCCCGGTTAAGCTGGTTTTCCGCAAAGGCGGTGAGACTGCTGGGTTCCGGATGCGGCACATCCGAGGAAAAGATGGAAGGGCTCATTGTGAAAGCGTTTCCCGCAACTTGGCTATGAGGCTGTTCATGTCTTCGTCCGAATAGGGCTCCGCCTTGCCGTAGCCCCAGATCGGGCCGGGCCAGTTCGCATCCCCTTCGAACCGCGCAATGACATGAACATGAAGCTGACGGACGATATTTCCAAGAGCCCCGACGTTGATTTTTGTCGCCCCCGTCACCGTCTTCAGGGCACTTGCGACCTTGTCGCTCTCGAAGGTCAACAGGATGCGGTCGAGCGGCGTCAGCTCGAAAATTTCCGATTTGTCGGGCCGGCGGGGAACCAGCAAAAGCCAAGGCCAGCGGCTATCCTTCATCAGCCGCACGTCGCAAAGGCCTGTTATCACCACGGAAACGCTGTCATTCGCCAGACGGTCGTCGAGCGTAAACTCCTTCAAGGGGGCATCCTCCATTGTTTTATCAAATGTTTAGCAGTTTTTTTTTGACCTTGGCTTGCTTTTGATGACGATATTGCCGATATGTGCATCCGGGAGGTTGGTGGTGGACGAGCCACTCGCCAACCGGGTCAGGTCCGGAAGGAAGCAGCCCCAACGAGCCCGGCACGGGTCATCGTGCCAGCCTCCCACCCTTTCTGAAAGCAAGACCCGGCTTTCTGCGGGCAAAATAAGCAGGGCGATGAGCGACAGCGAGCGACAAGCAAAAGATGCCGCCTCGACCGGCACCGGTTACCGGGTGCTGGCTCGCAAGTACAGGCCCAAGGATTTCACGGACCTCATGGTCGGCCAGGAGCCGATGGTTCGAACGCTGACGAATGCGTTCGAGACGGGCCGTATTGCCCAAGCCTATATGCTGACCGGCGTCCGCGGTGTCGGCAAGACGACGACAGCCCGTATCCTTGCCCGCGCCCTCAACTACAAGACATCCGACATCGATCGTCCGACAATCGACCTGCGCGAACCCGGTGAGCATTGCCAGGCGATCATGGAAGGCCGGCATGTCGACGTCATCGAGATGGACGCCGCCTCCCATACCGGTATCGACGATATCAGAGAGATCATCGAGCAGGTGCGTTACCGGCCGGTCTCGGCGCGATATAAAGTCTACATCATCGACGAAGTGCACATGCTGTCGACGGCGGCCTTCAACGGGTTGCTGAAGACGCTCGAAGAGCCGCCCGAGCATGTGAAGTTCATCTTCGCCACGACCGAAATCCGTAAAGTTCCGATCACGGTGCTGTCGCGCTGCCAGCGCTTCGACCTGCGCCGCATCAGCGCTTCGGATCTGGTCGGGCTATTCACCACCATTGCCGGCAAGGAAGGCATCGAGGCCGAGCCGGAAGCGCTCGCCATGATCGCCCGCGCCGCCGAAGGCTCGGCGCGCGACGGCCTGTCGCTGCTCGACCAGGCGATCGCCCATGGCAGCGGTTTCGTTGCCGCCGATGCCGTGCGCGCGATGCTGGGCCTTGCAGACCGCGCCCGTATCGTCGATCTCTTCGGCCATGTCGTCAAAGGCGATGTTTCGGCTGCACTTGCGGAATTCAACAGCCAGTACGAAGCCGGCGCCAGCCCCGTCGTCGTGCTGACCGACCTTGCCGATTTCACCCATCTCGTCACTCGCCTGAAATATGTGCCCGATGCCGCCGACGATCCGTCGCTGAGCGAAGTCGAGCGCATAAAGGCCTCCGAGTTTGCGCAGGGTGTGGCGGTGACGGCGCTGTCGCGTATCTGGCAGATGCTTCTGAAGGGCATCGCCGAGACCGAAAACGCCTCGAGAACCGCTGGCGCTGCTGAGATGGTGCTGATCCGGCTGGCACATGCAGCCCATCTGCCTGCACCGGAAGATGCCGCGCGCAGGCTTGCGGAATTTTCCGATGGCAATGGCGGCGCACGTCCGCCCTCCGGAGCGCCTGCGGGCAATGGCGGCGGCTCCGCCGTTTCCTATCAAGGCAGCGCCGTTGCGCGAGCCATCGAAACACCGGCACCGCGACCCACGCCTTCGGCGCCGGTCGCGATGTTACGCTCTGTGCCGAATACGCAGCCGGATTCGCAACCTGTGGGCCGCATCGAGCCGAAGCCTGCCGAAGCGCCGAAGCCGCTGGTGCCGATCAATTCCATGACCGAGATCGCCGAGCTTGCCGGCCAGAAGCGTGATCCGAAGGTCAAGGCGCTGGTGCGCAGCTTCGTGCGCCCTGTCAGGCTTGAGCCGGGCCGGCTCGATGTCAGCCTTGCGCCCGCGCGCCGGGCACTTTGCTGAACGAGCTCGCCGTCAAGCTGAAGGAATGGACCGGTATACACTGGATCGTCAGCCTCAGCCGCGACGAGGGCGAGCCGACGCTGGTGGAAGCCGAAGCGAATGCGCAGAAGCAACGGGTCGCCGATGCACGCCAGGACCCCGATGTCGCGGCGATCCTGTCGCAATTTCCCGGCGCCAAAATCATTGACGTGCGCGTGCGGGCTCCGGAAGTCGAGGAAGAAGAGCAGACCGCTGCTCCGGCCATCGCCGAATCCGTCGATGGCGACATCCTGCCAGGCGACGACATAGAATTTTAAGGTTAAAATAGACAACAGCAGGACCGCTCGGCTCGACAACCGCAGCGGCTGGCGGCAGATTGTAGCCGTCGGGAATAGCAACATGCAGAAGAAGGACAAATGACGATGCGCGACATCATGGGCATGATGGGCAAAGTTAAGGAAATGCAGGCCAAGATGGAGAAGATGCAGTCGGAGATCGCCGACATTCGCGTCGAAGGCAAGGCCGGCGGCGGCCTCGTCACCGCCACCGTCAACGGCAAAGGCGTGATGCTCGGCATCAAAATCGATCCGTCGCTCTTCAAGGAAGAGGATGTCGAGATCCTCGAAGACCTGATCGTCGCCGCCAACAAGGATGCCCAGGACAAGGCCGAGGCGATCACCGCCGAAAAGACCCGCGAACTCACCGCCGGCCTGCCGATCCCGCCCGGTTTCAAGCTGCCGTTCTGAGATCGAAGCCCAAAGACTTTAGCTACCGGGCGGTCGCCTTGCGGATCAATTCGCGGCCGATCGCCTTTGCCGGCTCGTTTCGCAGCACCAGCGACGTCGTTACCGCACCATGGCGGGCGATGGAATCGACGATGGTTTCAAGGTTCTCCGCAGTCGGCACGAGGACCTTGAGCAGAAAACAATCCTCCCCCGTCAATCTGAGAACTTCGATTATCTCTGGCATTTCCGAGAACTGCTTCAGACAGGGGCGAATATGCTCATGCGAGGTACGCAGCCGGATGACCGCCATCATGCCGAGGCCGACGGCGGCGGGATCGATGACGGCACGATAACCCGCAATCACGCCTCGTTCCTCCAGCCGCTTTAGCCGCTCCGATGCCGCCGGCTGTGAAAGCCCGACGCGGCGACCGAGTTCCGATACGGAAATTCTTCCGTCCTGCTGCAGGATCTCGATGATCGACATGTCAGTCGGATCCAGTCCCTTTTCGATGCTTTCCATATTTCACATTCAATTCATCGGCCGGTGAAGATTTTATCCGATGGATTGCAATGTCAATTGCCTGAGCAAGGTGTCAGTTTCTTTCCCTCAGATAGCGATAGAGGACAGAGATGAGCGACATCATCATGCTGCCGGGGCTTGGCGGCTCCGACGGAGATCATTGGCAGACCTTATGGGAGCGGCAGGATCCGCGCATGCGTCGATTCCAGCCATCGAGCTGGGACAAGCCGATCCTTACCGACTGGATCGAGGCGCTGGACCGCGAAATCGCCGGCTCGCAAACGCCGCCGATCCTGATCGCCCACAGTCTTGCCTGCCAGTTGATCTCCCATTGGGCGCCTCTGCAAAAGAGACCAATCCTTGGTGTCTTTCTTGTCGCCCCACCGGAACCGACAGGTGAGGTCTATCTGGCCGAGGCCGGCAGTTTCGCCAATCCGCCACGGCAACGACTGCCTTTTTCCTCCATGCTCGTCGCCAGCACCGACGATCCCTACGGCCCTTACGATTATGCCCGCGATAGCGCCGAAATCTGGGGCAGTGCGTTTGTCGATGCCGGACCGCTCGGCCACATCAATTCGGCCTCGGGGCTGGGCGACTGGCCTGATGGCAAGGCACTCTTCGAGCGATTTCGCGCGCAACTCGGCTGAGTGCGAAATCGGCAATTTGGAAAACGGCGGCCGGAGTGCTATTTCTGGCATCTTCCAGATGTTTCATGGCTTGCCCGGATCGGAGAGAATGCGATGAGCCTGTCGATGCTGCTTATTTTTGCCGGTGCATTGTTCATCGCGGCGGGATCGCCGGGTCCGAACATCGCAGCGCTTGTGGCACGCGTCCTCACCAAGGGTGCGCGTAACGTACTGCCCTTTCTCTCCGGCATGTGGCTCGGCGAGGCGATCTGGCTGACTTGCGCCGTTGCCGGCCTTGCGACCGTCGCCGAGACCTTCCACTGGGCTTTCGTGATCATCAAATGGCTCGGCGTCGCCTATCTGCTCTACCTCGCCTGGAAGATGTGGTTTGCTGTTTCGGATACGACGGAAGAACAGCTGCCGGACGAACAGTCAGCCGCGCGGCTTTTCCTCGCCGGCTTCACCGTGACCATGGGCAATCCGAAAATCATGGTGTTCTATGTGGCGCTGCTGCCCTCGATCATCGATCTTCACGCCGTCACGCTTTCCGGCTGGGCCGAGCTGGTGGCGACGATGTTCGTGGTGCTTGTCGTCATCGACCTTTCCTGGGCAATGCTTGCGGCGAAGGCCAGAACATTCCTCAAAAGCCGCCGCGCCGTGCGCATCGCCAACCGCACCAGCGCCGCCACCATGGCAGGCGCTGCCGTGGCGATTGCCATGCGCTAACCGCCAGGATCAGTCTCGAGAAAAGCCCGCAGCCTATCGTGAATGGGCGTCGTGAGATAACGCGCCCGATCTTCCGGTGACAGCCGCCCGCCGAGCATTGCCATCAAATCCGGCATGGTAACACGGCTGCCCTCATAGGGAAGATATGTCACCTCCGCACCGGCACTCACCGTGCTGCTCTGAAGGACACGGCAGTAGATGCCGGGCCGCCCTGCCTGCATGTAGCGCTTCACGAATTTCGGATCGCCCATCTTCGCGGCGAAGGTGGCACAGGGGATGCGGGCCGAGGTGACCTCCAGAACTAGATCGTCAGCTATGAATCTGTCACCGACTGCCACCGCGCAATTATCCAGCCCGTCGATGACGAGATTTTCGCCGAACGAACCGTATTCCAGAGGTCGACCGAGTTCCTTCGCCCACCAGTCCAAAGTCAATGATCCCTCGACATAGACGGCCTGATCGCGGCCGCCATGATGCCGGCGATCGCAGATCGCATCGCCGATCACCCCTTCCCCATCGATCATGACGGCGCCGCTCACGGCATGCTTGTTGATGCCGGTCCGACTTTTCCTGCCGGGCAGCGTTTCGGCGGCGCCGGCACAAACAGCCAGAATTTTCATCGGCCAATCATTCCTTCCGTGATTCCGTTTCCGCAGCATATGGGCTAAAAGCCTCCCATGGCAAAGCGAGTCACCGGCCCCGAAATCGAAAAACTCATCCAGCTTCTGGCGAAGGTGCCGGGGCTTGGGCCCCGCTCGGCGCGGCGCGCGGCGCTGCACCTGATCAAGAAGAAGGACCAGCTGCTTGGGCCACTTTCTCACGCCATGGGCGATGCCTATGACAAGGTGAAGATCTGCTCGCGCTGCGGCAACGTCGATACCGTCGATCCCTGCACCGTCTGCACCGACGATCGCCGCGACCAGTCCATCATCATCGTGGTGGAAGACGTTTCCGATCTCTGGGCATTGGAGCGGGCCGGCGCGATGAACGCCGCCTATCACGTGCTCGGCGGCGTGCTGTCGCCGCTCGACGGCGTCGGACCCGACGATCTCAACATTCGCGGCCTGATCGAGCGCGTCAGCGAAGGCGGCATCCGCGAGATCATCATCGCTGTTAACGCCACGGTAGAAGGGCAAACCACAGCACACTATATAACCGACAGGCTTGCCGGCCTCGAGGTCAAGATCACCCGTCTTGCCCATGGCGTGCCCGTTGGCGGTGAACTCGATTATCTCGACGAAGGTACGCTGACAGCGGCGCTCAGGGCGCGGACGGCGATTTGACCTCTGCAATAAAGGACTGCGTATGAGGAGAGTGTTCCCCCCCCTCTGTCACTCCGTGACATCTCCCCCACAAGGGGGGAGATCGGTCGCTTGTGGCGCCTTCTCCGCTCAAACAGGCATAGAATCTGCGGAAACCAAGGGAAATCAGCCCCAAGGACTACGCGGCGTACTCCCAACAATCTCCCCCCGTGTGGGGGAGATGTCCCGAAAGGGACAGAGGGGGGTATCGGCCGCTCGGTATACGCAAAGGCTGTTTTCGTTCCTCTGCATCCTCCTCCTCACCCTCCTCCCCCTGCCCGTACTCGCCGCCTCGAAGGCCGATGTCGAAGCGCAGTTTCAGGCCTGGATTCAGAAGGACCTGCGGCCGGAAGCGCGGAAGGACGGCATTTCCGACAGGATATTCCAGGCCGCTTTCGCCGGCGTGACGCTGAACTGGGATCTGCCGGATCTGGTGCCGCCGGGCTTTCCGAAGCCCAAGGAACAGAAACAGACGCAGGCCGAATTTTCCTCCCCCGCACCCTATTTCAACGAGGCGCGGCTGCAGAAGCTGGCCGCGACCGGACGGAGCCTCGCCTCGCAATATGGGCCGGTGCTCCGGCAGATCGAGAAGACCTATGGCGTGCCGGGGCCGATCCTGCTCGCCATCTGGGGCCGCGAGACCGGCTTCGGCGCCGCCAAACTGCCGAATTCGGCGATCCAGGTATTGGCGACCAAGGCCTTCATGTCGACCCGCAAGGACATGTTCCGCACCGAGCTCATCGCCGCGCTTCGCATCCTCGATCACGGTGACGTCACGCCGGATCAGTTCAAGGGATCCTGGGCCGGCGCGCTTGGCCAGCCGCAATTCATGCCGACCAACTACCTGAAATACGCCGTCGATTTCGATGGCGACGGCCACCGCAACATCTGGACTTCGGTGCCGGACACGTTGGCATCCATAGCCAACTATATGGTTCAGAAGGGCTGGCAACGCGGCCGCGGCTGGGGATACGAGGTCACCATTCCGCAGAATGTGTCCTGCGCGCAGGAAGGGCCGGACCTTGCCAAGCCGATCTCGCAATGGGCGTCGCTCGGCATATCGAGGGTGTCAGGCAGGGCATTTCCAGCGGACGAATTGAAGGCAAGCGGCATGATGCTGGTGCCGGCCGGCCGCGACGGACCGGAATTCATCGTCACACCGAATTTCTACACCATCAAGGAATACAACAACTCCGACCTCTACGGCCTCTATATTGGCAATCTCGCCGACCGCATCGCTTATGGCAGCGGCGCGTTCGAGGAAAAATGGGGCGATGTCGGCAAGATGCTGCGCTCCGATGTCGCCGGCATGCAGAAGACTCTGGAACGCAAGGGCTACGACGTCGGCGGCACGGATGGCCTGCCGGGCTACAAAACCAGACGCTCGATCGGCCAATGGCAGGAAAAGAGCGGCATGAAGCCAACCTGCTATCCCGACAGCTCCATGCTTGGCGTCTTGAAGTAACTGCCTTTCAGACGCAGGAAGTTTATCCGGCCTTCCTCCATCGGATGATGTCGGGAAAATTGGCCTATTTGCCCTCAGCCAGTTCGACGATTTCCCTGAGATAGGCAACGTGTTCCCGGAAGGCGCGGCGCCCCTCCCGCGTCAGGGATATGCGGGTCTGCGGCTTCCTATCGACGAAAGCCTTGGTTGTGGCGATGTATCCCGCTTGCTCAAGCGTCGACAGATGGCTGCCCAGATTGCCATCCGTCGCGCCGGTAATCTTCTTGAGGGTCGTGAATTCCAGCGCCTCACTCGCAGTCTGAGCGTAAAGAGCGGCCATGATCTTCAGGCGCAGGGACTGGTGGATTACCTCGTTGAGAACAGCCATTACAGCTTCCTCATCCACACACCGCCGATCAGCAGGCTGCCGCCGCCGAACACGGCGATGCAGAGCGACAACCACGGCTGCAGAAAGACGTATGGCACGAGGCTGCCAAGCGATACGGCCACGGCAAGCCACACGAAGCCGCGGAGGAAAAATACCCCGATCAATCCATAGGCGAGGCTGAGAACCAGCGCCGGAAATATGGCGTATTGAGCGGCATCCATCGGCTGCATGACCTTGATCGTGACAAGCATGAACAGCGTGATAATCGCAAAGACGGCCAATACGCGCCCGTTGACCTTCTTCACGTCGTCGCGGGTGCGAAATGTCTTCACGCCAATCAGCACGCTGCCTGCCAGACCCAATCCATCCAGGACCAGCCAGATCAAATTTGCCGATAATGCCGGCCAAAAGAACATGCTCGAATAACCGACAAACCAGATGGCGCCCCAAAGAATGAGATAGGGGGCCGAGCCGCGATACCGTTTCGAGCGGTTGCTGCGCAGGGTTGCCTGCTCGACTTCATGCAGGGCATGCCGGGCTTCCGCGGCAGAGATCTCCATAGGCGCTGCTCCTCCAATGTTTCAAGGCGATCGGGGATCACACTCTGCGTGACATCGTCCTCTGTAGTACAGAGTATATAACGACCAGCACTCTGTCAAACAGAGTTCTTTGCGACTATCGATATCCCAGTGCCATTCGCGCATGGCTAAAGCGTCCGGCAAAAGCCTTGCAATTTGCCGGAAACGGGCTTATATCCGCTTTCAAATTCTTGATCGTGTGATGAAGAGTGGGCCGCAAGGACCCGCTCTTTTTTATTAGCTCGATCTCCCAAATGCAGCACCCTGCAGGAGTGAACGCTTGTCGGAAGTGACAAACGCAGACAATACCAATGAACCGCGCCTGATCGTCGAAACCGGCCTTGACCAGCGCGTCGCCGCCATCATCGAGCCCGTAATCGTCGGCTTGGGCTTTCGCCTTGTGCGAGCGCGCCTTCTCAACCAGAACGGCTTGACCTTGCAGATTATGGCCGAGCGCAACGACGGCACCATGACCGTCCAGGATTGCGAAGAGGTCTCGACGGCCATTTCTCCGGTCCTGGATGTGGAAGATCCGATCGATAAGGCGTATCATCTCGAAGTATCTTCGCCGGGCATCGACCGCCCGATGGTGCGCAAGTCGGATTTCGTCCGCTGGATCGGCCATATCGTCAAGTGCGAGACATCGATCCTGGTTGACAACCGCAAGCGGTTCCGCGGCAAGATCGCCGACGTTACCGACGAAGGCTTTACGATCGAACGCGACCAGGTCGCTTATGGCGAAGAGCCGAAAGTAATCATTCCGTTCAGCACGCTGGCCGACGCCAAGCTGATCCTGACGGACGATCTCATCCGCGATGCGTTGCGCGCCGACAAGCTGGCGAAAGCCGAGGCAGCGAACCAGAACGAAGCGGACGAAGAAGAATAACCGATCAACGAACCGCCTAACGGGACGGGAACCCCAGGGCAGGAAGACGGAGACTAAAAATGGCAGTCAGTGCGAACCGGCTAGAACTTCTGCAGATCGCAGATGCAGTGGCGCGCGAAAAGGTCATCGACCGCGAGATCGTGCTTGCCGCGATGGCGGACGCGATCCAGAAGGCCGCGCGCTCGCGTTACGGCACGGAATCGAACATCCGCGCCGACATCAACCCGAAGACCGGCGAAATCCGTCTGCAGCGCCTGCTCGAAGTCGTCGAGAAAGCCGAAGACTATTCCACGCAGATCCCGCTGGAACTGGCCCGCGACCGCAATCCGGATGCAGCCCTTGGCGACTTCATCGCCGATCCGCTGCCGCCGATGGATTTCGGCCGTATTGCTGCCCAGTCGGCCAAGCAGGTCATCGTGCAGAAGGTGCGCGAAGCCGAGCGTGACCGCCAGTTCGACGAATTCAAGGATCGCGTCGGCGAAATCGTCAACGGTACGGTCAAGCGCGTCGAATACGGCAACGTCATCGTCGACCTCGGTCGTGGCGAAGGCATCATCCGCCGCGACGAGATGATCCCGCGCGAGAACTTCCGCTATGGCGACCGCGTCCGCGCCTATGTCTACGACGTGCGCCGCGAACAGCGCGGTCCGCAGATCTTCCTGTCGCGCACGCATCCGCAGTTCATGGTCAAGCTCTTCACCATGGAAGTGCCTGAAATCTACGACGGTATCATCCAGGTGAAGTCGGTTGCCCGCGACCCGGGCTCGCGCGCCAAGATCGCCGTCATTTCGAACGACTCGTCGATCGATCCGGTCGGCGCCTGCGTCGGTATGCGCGGTTCGCGCGTTCAGGCCGTCGTTGGCGAGCTTCAGGGCGAAAAGATCGACATCATTCCCTGGTCCAGCGAGCCGGCGAACTTCGTCGTCAACGCGCTGCAGCCGGCCGAAGTCGCTAAGGTCGTTCTCGACGAGGATGCCGAGCGTATCGAAGTCGTGGTTCCGGACGAGCAGCTGTCGCTGGCCATCGGCCGCCGCGGTCAGAACGTCCGCCTCGCCTCGCAGCTGACCGGCTGGGATATCGACATCATGACGGAAGCCGAGGAATCGGAGCGCCGCCAGAAGGAATTCAACGAGCGCACCAACCTGTTCATGGACGCGCTCGACGTCGACGAAATGGTCGGCCAGGTTCTGGCTTCGGAAGGCTTTGCCGCCGTCGAGGAACTGGCTTACGTCGATCTCGAGGAAATCTCCTCCATCGACGGCTTCGACGAAGACACTGCCCAGGAAATCCAGACCCGCGCCCGCGAATATCTGGAGAAGCTCGAAGCCGAAATGGACGAGAAGCGCAAGGCGCTCGGTGTTTCCGATGAGCTGCGTGAGATCAACGGCATGACCGCACAGATGATGGTTGCCCTCGGTGAGGACGGCATCAAGACGATCGAAGACTTTGCCGGCTGCGCCGCAGACGACCTCGTCGGCTGGTCCGAACGCAAGAACGGCGAGACGAAGAAGTTCGAGGGCCTGTTCTCCAAGCTCGAGGTCTCGCGCGTCGAAGCCGAACAGATGGTCGTACAGGCTCGCCTGCTGGCCGGCTGGATCACCGAAGCCGATCTCGCCACCGAGACCGAAGAGGTCGCCGCGGAGGATGAAGCCGAGCAACAGGCATGACGATCACCGAGGGGCCGAGCGCACCGCCCGAAGACGACAATCTCGGGGGTGACGGCGCAAACGGCCGCATGTGCATCGTAACACGCGAAAGCGGATCAGCCGACGAGTTGATCCGCTTCGTCGCCGCTCCGGACGGGACCGTTGTTCCCGATCTGAAGCGGCAGCTGCCGGGACGCGGCTGCTGGGTCAAGTTCGACCGGGCACTCGTGGACAAGGCAGTGGCAAAGAAATTGTTTTCACGCGCCTTGAAGGCGGAGGTGACGGCACCGGGCGATCTCGGCGCCACCGTCGACCGCCTTCTTGTGGCACAGCTTGCCGGGATGATGCACATGGCGCGCAAGGCGGGCCAGTTCGTCAATGGCTCGTCGAAGGTCGACGGCGCGGTTCGCAATGGTTCGGCACTCGCCGTGTTCCATGCGATCGATGCCGCAGCCGACGGCGTTCGCAAGATCGACCAGGCACGAAAGGCCTGGCATCTCGGTATGGAAACCGAAGAGGAAATACCGTCTTTCCGTGTCTTTACGGAGGCGGAAATGGAAGAACTGATGGGCCAGAACGCTTTTATCCATGCCGCAGCGCTTGCAGGGCGGGCGGGTGAAGGTGTAGTGAAGCGCGCAAACCTGCTCGAACGGTACCGCAACGGCGGTCAGTCCCGGGCAACGGGCGGCGCTGGCCGGCGAAAACAATGACGCGGTCACCGGTGGATACCGGACGCCTCATTAAGGTACATGCATTGAACGACAGGGTCTGACGGACGTTTCCGAGCCCTGTCCGAAGGAACGGGAACGGAATGACCGACAATCAAGACGACAAGACGCTGAATGTTTCAGGTAAGAAGACTCTCACCCTGAAGCCTTCAGGCGTGAACCAGGGCACCGTGCGCCAGGACATGGGCCGCGGTCGCACCAAGGCGGTCGTGGTTGAAACCCGCAAGCGCCGTCCGCTACGCCCCGAAGACGAAAAGCCGATCGTTGCTTCGACGACTGCTGCCGCGGCACCATCCGTGACGCGCGTTGCGGAACCGACGCCGCAGCCGCCGCGCCCGCCGCAGCCGGCTCCGCGCATTCATCAGCCGGGTGGCCAGCAGCAGAGTCCGCAGCAATCCAACCAGAACAACCAGCAGCGCCCGCAGCAGGAACGTTCGTCGCGCCCGGTGGTTCTGAACCATCTGTCAGCCGGCGAAATGGATGCTCGCCGCCGCGCGCTTGCCGAAGCCCAGGTCCGTGACGCCGCCGATGCGGTTCGTCGCGCCGAGGAGGACGCACGCCGCGCCGAGGAAGAGGCAGCCCGCCGCATCGAAGAGCAGGCTGAAGCCGCACGCCGCGCCGAAGAAGAAGCGGCTCGCGCCCTCGAAGCCAAGACAGAGACACCTGCACCGGTCGAAGCACCGAAGCCGGCAACTCAGGCTGCTCCGG
This sequence comes from Rhizobium sp. P44RR-XXIV, assembly GCF_001999485.2. Lineage (NCBI taxonomy): Bacteria > Pseudomonadati > Pseudomonadota > Alphaproteobacteria > Hyphomicrobiales > Rhizobiaceae > Rhizobium > Rhizobium sp. P44RR-XXIV. Next base: position 673,145 of record NZ_MPVZ02000026.1, read on the forward strand.
CTCCTGTCGTGCCGTCGTCCCGATGGCGGCTCCGGCACGCCCTGGTGCTCCTGCGGCAGAGGCTCCGGCCAATCGCCGCCGGGTCAACGAAGAAGAAACCGATCGCGGTCCTCCGCGCGGCGCTCCGGTACGTGGCAAGGTCACGCGTCCTGAGCCGGCAAAGCCGGTTACCACCCGCCCGAAGACGGATGACGAGCGTCGCCGCGGCAAGCTGACGGTGACGACGGCCAATGTCGACGAAGACGGCAGCGCTCGCGGCCGTTCGCTTTCGGCCATGCGTCGCCGCCAGGAAAAGTTCCGCCGCAGCCAGATGCAGGAAACGCGCGAAAAGATCTCGCGCGAAGTCGTGCTGCCGGAAACCATCACCATCCAGGAACTGTCGCAGCGCATGTCTGAACGCGCCGTCGACGTCATCAAGTTCCTCATGAAGGAAGGCCAGATGCTGAAGCCGGGCGACGTCATCGACGCCGATCTGGCCGAGCTGATCGCCAACGAATTCGGCCACACCGTCAAGCGCGTTTCCGAATCCGACGTCGAACACGGCATCTTCAACGTTGCCGACGAAGACGGCGAACTGGTGTCCCGTCCGCCCGTCGTCACCATCATGGGTCACGTCGACCACGGCAAGACATCGCTGCTCGACGCCATCCGCCACGCCAATGTGGTGTCCGGTGAAGCCGGTGGCATCACTCAGCATATCGGCGCCTATCAGGTCGAACATAACGGCCAGAAGATCACCTTCATCGACACTCCCGGCCACGCCGCCTTTACGGCAATGCGTGCTCGCGGCGCCCAGGCGACCGACATCGCCATCCTGGTCGTTGCTGCCGACGATAGCGTGATGCCGCAGACGATCGAATCGATCAATCACGCCAAGGCTGCCGGTGTTCCGATCATCGTGGCGATCAACAAGATCGACAAGCATGAAGCCAATCCGCAGAAGGTCCGCATGGAACTGCTGCAGCATGAGGTCTTCGTCGAATCCCTGGGTGGCGAAGTGCTCGACGTCGAAGTTTCGGCCAAGAACCGCGTCAACCTCGACAAGCTGCTCGAAGCCATCCTGCTGCAGGCGGAAATCCTTGACCTCAAGGCAAATCCGAACCGCACCGCGGAAGGCACCGTCATCGAAGCCCAGCTTGATCGTGGCCGCGGCTCGGTCGCTACCGTCCTCATCCAGAAGGGCACGCTGCGTCCCGGCCAGATCGTCGTTGCAGGCGATCAGTGGGGCCGCGTGCGCGCACTGGTCAACGACAAGGGCGAGCATGTGAAGGAAGCCGGTCCGGCCATGCCGGTCGAGGTCCTCGGTCTTTCCGGCGCACCGCAGGCTGGCGACAAGTTCGCCGTCGTTGAGAACGAAAGCCGTGCCCGCGAAATCTCCGAATACCGCCAGCGCCTCACCCGCGACAAGGCAGCAGCCCGTCAGTCCGTTCAGCGCGGTTCGCTCGAACAGATGATGATGACGCTGCAGGCCACTGGCACCAAGGAGTTCCCGCTGGTTATCAAGGGCGACGTACAAGGCTCGATCGAAGCCATTGCCGGCGCACTGGACAAGCTCGGCACCGACGAGGTTCGCGCCCGCATCGTCCATTCGGGCGTCGGTGGCGTGACCGAATCCGATATTTCGCTGGCCGGAGCTTCCGACGCGGCGATCATCGGCTTCAACGTCCGTGCCAATGCCCAGGCCCGCACGATGGCCGAGCGTGAAGGCATCGAAATCCGCTACTACAACATCATCTACGACCTGGTGGATGACGTGAAGGCGGCAATGTCGGGCCTGCTCTCTCCGGAGCGTCGCGAAACCTTCCTCGGCAATGCCGAAATCCTCGAGGTGTTCAACATCACGAAGGTCGGCAAGGTCGCAGGTTGCCGCGTTACCGAAGGCAAGGTCGAACGTGGCGTCGGCGTCCGCCTGGTGCGCGACAACGTCGTCATCCACGAAGGCAAGCTCAAGACGCTCAAGCGCTTCAAGGACGAAGTCTCGGAAGTCAACGTCGGCCAGGAATGCGGTATGGCCTTCGAGAACTACGAAGACATCCGCGCCGGCGATACGATCGAATGCTTCCGTGTGGAGCACATCACCCGCACGTTGTAAGCGGCCTTCCTCTTGGCTAGATATCAAAACCGCCGGTCATCGCCGGCGGTTTTTTATTGGGTCCGAAGGAACTGCAGAAAGGCGCTCGGCTCGTGACGGCATCATCGGAGAACAGTGACCAGATCGTCGTTTCCTATGTTCGTCAGCCGAACGAGCATATTGCCGTCATGCGGCAAGCGGGACGCCGTTTCGCCATTCGCCGCCCTGGGAATGCCTACCAAAGATGGGGCTTGCTCCTATTGTGGGTGATCGGGGTCGGCGCCGGCCTGGCCGCCCTTTTCCATTTTCTGCGCGCCCACGTCTTCATTCCGGTTTTCGGAATACCGCCATCGCTCGACAAGAATGACCTGATGGTCATCTGGATTATTCCGACTGCGATCCTCTATGTGCTCGTCGGGTTTTATTTTCGCTGGTTAACACGGCGGCGACTGGCGACAATGCAGTCGCGCATCCGCCCTGATATCACCATTACGGTGACGATGACCTCGCGGGGCGCATCCTGGGATACCGCCCATTCATCGATGTGGCTCGCCTGGAGCGAGATCACCGATATCACCAGCCAAAACGGCCGGATCGAGTTCGATCTCGAAACCTTCGTCACCTATATCCCTCTCTCCGCTTTCTCCAATCGGGAGGAACAGGACGCCATATTCAGCCGGATTCTGGGCCTCTGGAGGGCAGATCGGGCCATCCAGCCTTGACCTTTGCGCCGGATCGAGTCATGTGACCCGCTTTATAGCGTCCAGGGGACGCTGCTAACGGAAAAACCATGACCAGACCAACCTCTTCCGCGCCTTCGCAGCGTATGCTTCGCGTCGGCGAACAAGTGCGCGCCGCGATCACGCAGGTCCTGCAGCGCGGCGAAGTGCGCGACGACCTGATCGAGCGCACCGTGATTTCCATTTCCGAAGTGCGCATGTCGCCGGATCTGAAGATCGCCACCGCCTATGTGACGCCGCTCGGCGTCGCCGACCATGATGTCGTCATCGACACCCTCAATCGTCATTCGAAATACATCCGCGGCCGTCTCGGCCCGTTGCTTCGGCAGATGAAGTACATGCCGGAAGTCCGCTTCCGCGACGATACCAGCTTCGACAATTACAAGAAGATCGATGCGCTGCTGCGGTCGCCTGAGGTCCAGCGCGACCTCAAGGACGACGATACCGACACCGACGAAAACCGATAACAGAGACAGACAATGTCCAAGCCACGCAAGCCCAAGGGCCGCCCGATTTCGGGCTGGCTCATTCTCGACAAGCCGGTGGATTTCGGCTCGACCGAGGCCGTTTCCAAGATCAAGTGGCTGTTTAAGGCCCAAAAGGCCGGCCATGCCGGTACGCTCGATCCGCTTGCCTCCGGCATGCTGCCGATCGCGCTTGGCGATGCCACCAAGACGGTTCCTTATGTCATGGACGGCCGCAAGATCTATGAATTTACCGTCACCTGGGGCGAAGAACGCGCCACCGACGACCTCGAAGGCGAAGTGACGGAGAGCTCTGACAAACGTCCGAGCGAAGAAGACATTCGGGCCTTGCTACCGCAATATACCGGCGTCATCAGCCAGATCCCGCCGCAGTTCTCGGCGATCAAGATCGCCGGCGAGCGCGCCTATGACCTGGCCCGCGAGGGCGAAACCGTCGAGATCCCCTCACGCGAGGTGGAAGTGTTCCGCCTGACGCTGCTGGCCTGCCCGGATGCCAACACTGCGCATTTTGAAGTGGAATGCGGCAAGGGCACCTATGTCCGAGCGCTTGCCCGCGATTTCGGCCGCAATCTCGGCTGTTTCGGCCACATCTCCGAGCTGCGTCGCAGCTTCGTCGCCCCCTTTGCCGAAGAGGCGATGGTGCCGCTGGCGGATCTCGTGGCGCTTGAGGCAATCGAAGATGCCGACGAGCGGCTCGCCGCTCTCGATGCATTGCTGATCGATACGGCCGAAGCACTGTCATCCCTGCCGCATCTCATCATCAACGACGATCAGGCCCACCGTCTGAAGATGGGCAATCCCATTCTCGTGCGCGGCCGCGATGCGCCGGTTGCCGAAACCGAAGCCTATGCCACGGCACGCGGCAAACTGATCGCCATCGGCGAGATTGGCGAAGGCGAATTCCGCCCGAAACGCGTTTTCGCCTGAAACGCCCTTAAAAGGCTGCGGAAGTGGCGTTCCCGAACGCCTCTTCCCTTTATACCCCAAATGGTCTATAGGCAGCGCCAGCATCGGGCCTGCCCGATTGCATTCGCGGCCAATGCTGGACGACATCCCGGCGTTTGGCGACTTTAATTTCCTCTCATAGAAAGGACTATCCGATGTCGATCACTGCTGAGCGCAAGGCTGCGCTGATCAAGGAATATGCCACCGTTGAAGGCGACACCGGTTCTCCGGAAGTCCAGGTAGCAATCCTGACCGAGCGCATCAACAACCTCACGGACCACTTCAAGGACCACAAGAAGGACAACCACTCCCGTCGTGGCCTCCTGACGATGGTTTCCAGCCGGCGCTCGCTTCTTGATTATCTCAAGAAGAAGGACGAAAGCCGTTATACCAAGCTGATCGCCAGCCTCGGTATCCGTCGCTAATCGAATTTCCGGCGGGCGTTCACCTGAACGTCCGCCGGATGCTTATGAAGGGTATGAACCCTTGAGACCAGCTTCCCTCGCGCTTCCTGTTTGCGCGATGCGAGACTGCCGGCAGCCCGGATGGGCCGGCGCTGCCAACAACAACCGTTGACCTGTCATGGGGCAGGATTGCCGGATGCTTTCAGCCGAAGCCTCGTGCTTCGGCCTGATTTCGAAAGCCTCTCGTTGTCTTGCCCGTGATACGTCACATTTCGTGCGGTTGAAGATGTGCCTTGCCGAACGTGTCGGCGACGGCGCCTTTTCCCGCACAATGTAAGGACAAGATATGTTCGATATCCATACTGTCGAAATCGAGTGGGCAGGCCGCCCGCTGAAGCTCGAAACCGGCAAGATCGCTCGTCAGGCTGACGGCGCCGTCGTTGCCACCTACGGCGAGACCGTGGTTCTTGCCACCGTTGTTTCGGCCAAGTCGCCGAAGCCGGGCCAGGATTTCTTCCCGCTCACCGTCAACTACCAGGAAAAGACCTACGCAGCCGGCAAGATCCCCGGCGGCTACTTCAAGCGCGAAGGACGTCCGAGCGAAAACGAAACCCTCGTTTCCCGCTTGATCGACCGCCCGATCCGCCCGCTTTTCCCGGAAGGCTACAAGAACGACACGCAGGTCGTCGTCACGGTCATCCAGCATGACCTCGAAAACAATCCCGACATCCTTTCGATGGTTGCCACGTCCGCAGCGCTCACGCTTTCCGGCGTTCCCTTCATGGGCCCGGTCGGCGGCGCTCGCGTCGGCTACATCAACGGCGAATACGTCCTCAACCCGCATCTCGACGAGATGGACGAATCGAGCCTCGATCTCGTCGTCGCCGGCACGCAGGACGCCGTTCTGATGGTTGAGTCGGAAGCCAAGGAACTGCCTGAAGACGTCATGCTCGGCGCCGTCATGTTCGGTCATCGCGGCTTCCAGCCCGTTATCGACGCGATCATCAAGCTCGCCGAAGTCGCTGCCAAGGAACCGCGCGATTTCACGCCGGAAGATCATTCCGAGCTCGAAGCCGAAATGCTCGGCATTGCCGAAGCCGAACTGCGCACCGCCTACAAGAACACGCAGAAGGCTGAGCGCTACGCTGCCGTCGACGCCGTCAAGGCCAAGGTCAAGGCACACTTCTTCCCGGAAGGCGTAGAGCCGAAGTATTCCGCCGAAGTCATCGGCGCCGTCTTCAAGCACCTGCAGGCCAAGATCGTTCGCTGGAACATCCTCGACACCTCGAGCCGTATCGACGGCCGCGACCTGTCGACCGTTCGCCCGATCGTTTCGGAAGTCGGCCTTCTGCCGCGCACGCACGGTTCGGCGCTGTTTACCCGCGGTGAAACGCAGGCAATCGTCGTCGCCACGCTCGGCACCGGCGAAGACGAACAGTATGTCGACAGCCTGACCGGCATGTACAAGGAGCGCTTCCTGCTCCATTACAACTTCCCTCCCTACTCGGTTGGCGAAACCGGCCGCATGGGTTCCCCGGGTCGTCGCGAAATCGGTCACGGCAAGCTCGCATGGCGCGCTATCCGCCCGATGCTGCCGACGGCTGAACAGTTCCCCTACACGCTGCGCGTCGTCTCCGAGATCACCGAGTCCAACGGCTCGTCCTCGATGGCAACGGTTTGCGGCACCTCGCTCGCGCTGATGGACGCCGGCGTTCCGCTGGCCAAGCCGGTCGCCGGCATTGCCATGGGTCTGATCCTGGAAGGCGAACGCTTCGCCGTTCTCTCCGACATTCTCGGTGACGAAGACCACCTCGGCGACATGGACTTCAAGGTCGCCGGCACTGCCGACGGCATCACCTCGCTGCAGATGGACATCAAGATCGCCGGCATCACCGAAGAGATCATGAAGGTCGCTCTCGGCCAGGCACAGGGCGGTCGCACGCACATCCTCGGCGAAATGTCCAAGGCAATCACCGAAAGCCGTGGCCAGCTCGGCGAATTCGCACCGCGCATCGAAGTCATGAACATCCCGGTCGACAAGATCCGTGAAGTCATCGGCTCGGGCGGCAAGGTCATTCGCGAAATCGTCGAAAAGACCGGCGCCAAGATCAACATCGAAGACGACGGCACCGTCAAGATCGCCTCGTCCTCCGGCAAGGAAATCGAAGCGGCCCGCAAGTGGATCCACTCGATCGTTGCTGAGCCGGAAGTCGGCCAGATCTACGAAGGTACTGTTGTCAAGACCGCCGACTTCGGCGCCTTCGTCAACTTCTTCGGCGCCCGTGACGGCCTCGTCCACATCTCGCAGCTTGCTTCCGAGCGCGTGGCGAAGACGCAGGACGTCGTCAAGGAAGGCGACAAGGTCTGGGTCAAGCTGCTCGGCTTCGACGAGCGCGGCAAGGTTCGCCTGTCCATGAAGGTTGTCGACCAGGCCACCGGCCAGGAACTCGCTGCCGACAAGAAGAAGGATGACGCAGCCGAATAAGCTGCGCCTTCATTCAGGTTCCGGGGCGCGGGATTCGTTTCCGCGCCCCTTTTATATTATCGCTGTCGGCGTCACCCGACGACCGAAGCCCGTTAGTTTGCCACGAGATCACACCCCATGAGCCGCGACGCCCTGAAGACCCTGTTCCACCCCTTTGCCTCCGGCACCGTAGGCGCGCCCGGCGAGGGCGAACGGATCCTGTTTCTCGGCGCCGAGGCCGGCTGTGCGCTGCCTGATGGTTTTGCCGCCGAGCTTTCCGCCGTCCAGGGCTTCCGGCCCTTCTATCGCCAGCTGCAGGCGCAGCGCATCAACGTGACGCCTGAGATCGAGGGCGGTGACTATGACGGCGCGCTGGTACTTTGTGGCAAGCACAAGGGCGAGAACGAAGGCCATATCGCTGAAGCGCTTTCGCGGGTGAAGGAAGGTGGTCTCATCGTCGTTGCCGGCGGCAAGGAAGACGGCATCCAGCCACTGCGCAAGCGCATCGAGGGCTTCGGCCTCACGGTCGAGCACATGCCGAAATATCATGGCGTTGCCTTCTGGTTCACGCGCCCCGCCGACATCAAGCCGATAACAGCGCAGCTCGTGAAGCCGGCAACGCGCGTCGACGACCGCTTCACCACCACGGCCGGCATGTTCTCGCACGACCGGATCGATGCCGGCTCGGAGCTGCTCGCCTCGCGCCTGCCGACAGACTTTACCGGCGATGCCGCCGATTTCGGCGCCGGCTGGGGCTATCTCTCCGTGGAACTGGCAACGAAGTCGCCAAGAATCGCCCGTATCGACCTCTATGAGGCCCATTACGACGCGCTGGAGGCTGCCCGCGCCAATCTGCTTGATAATTGCCCGAAGGTCGCCCAGCGCTTCTTCTGGCATGATCTGGCGAGCGAGCCGGTCAAGGACAAGTATGACCTGATCATCATGAACCCGCCCTTCCATGAAGGCCACGCCGCCGAACCTTCGCTCGGCCAGGCGATGATCAAGATGGCCGCCTCGGCGCTGCGCGGCGGCGGCCGCCTGATGCTAGTCGCCAATCGCGGCCTGCCTTATGAGCCGGTGCTGGCGGAGAACTTCAAGGAGCATGGCGAGGCTTGCCGCAATGCCCGCTACAAGGTGCTCTGGGCAAAGAAATAAGCAAAGCAAAGGCGGCCAGTGGCCGCCTTTTTTGCGTGCACGGGCCAGTCGGCTCAGCGCATGCGGGACACGAGATGATCCCGCAGATGCAGGAAGCTTCTTTCGACGACAAACCAGAGCGTCGCTGCCACGATGAAGCAGGTGGCGACATAGATCACGAAGCCGGACAGGCCCTGAAGATTCTCCCGGCCAAAGACCATCCTGTCGAGCTGGTAGACGGCCTTGTGGGTCAGATACAGGCTGTAGGACAGCGTCGCGATGCCTGTAAGCGCCGGAAGGTGCCAGCGTCCGATCTTCGGCTGCAAATCCAGCAGGGCGCCGAGGATCAATGCCACCCCCACCGAGAATAGCGGGAAGCCTGCGACTGCGCCGGGAAGCGGCTGCAGCAGGAACGGCAGATTGGTTTCTGCAAAAGGCCCTCGTTCGGAAAAGATCATGATGGCTGAGGTGGCAAGAATGCTGCCGATGACAAGGGCGATATAGGGTGGCATGTACCGCTCCCACAACAACGGCCTGAACAGCCGGACCGCGGCCAGAACGACGCCGAAGGCCAGGCCGTCGAGCCGATTGTAAGTCGGGTAATAGATATCCCTGAGATAGGCGGCAAAGGCTTCGTTATATTCGTATGCCGCTGCCGGCAAACCAACCTCGCCTTGCCATATGGCAAGCCGCAAGCCCATGCCGACAATCACAATCGTTGCTGCGAGCAGCGTGACGGAGACGATCGTTGCATGGCGTCTCAGCAAAAGAACCAGCACCGGCAGGACCAGATAGAAATGCGCCTCGACGCTCAGCGACCACGCCTCGGTGAACGCAGTACCGGAGCGGGGATCGAGACCGAAATTGAGCGTGGCGGTCAGGAACCGCCAGGCCGGCTGCATGGCCGGCGCATCGCGCAGGGGTGGGATGAGTGCGTAGAGGCCAAGGACGACGAGAAATGCCGGCAAGATGCGCAGCGCCCGACGCAGATAGAAGCTCTTGAGATCGATGCTGCCCCGGCGCGCCGCCTCCGCCATCAACTGGGTGCCAATGAGGAAGCCGCTGAGCACGAAGAATATGTCGACGCCGAGCCATCCATAGGGCCTGAGACCCACAAGCGGCAGCGGCGTCGCCTCGGCCGGCAGATGCAGCAGCATGACCAGCAGGATAGCGATCGCGCGCAGTATATCCGGCCCCAGCGCTCTTGAGCGGGCAATGGCGGAGAGCGATGTCGTCTCGCTCGGTGGAGCAAGCGGCTTGGAATTGGCAACAGTTATGGTGTTCACGGCTGGGGTTCCCGTAAATGGTCTATGACCGCCGATGGACATGCACGAGATACTGTTGAATGCGCCTGATGTATCGCAATTCCGGCCGATCGTAACGAGCCATCCCCGGCAACATAGAATTAACCTAAAGTTTTCGTAAAATTTTAGCCAATGCGGGTTAACGCGGCCGATTCGGCGCTCTCGCAGTCCATCCGTCCTTCAGCGTGTTATGACAGAGGAGCCGCGCCCGTGCTCCACCCATGCGTGAATCACCCATAGATTCGCCTCTATTCGAAGGGAGCTTCGTCTCTCGAAGAGAAGCCTCATGCTGCTGATATCGTGAGAAGGGGAAACCAATGATGGGTGTCACGCGCCGCACGGTGCTGCAAAGCGGCCTTCTGGCCTTCGCCTCGACCTTGCCGACCATGAGCCGAGCCAACGCGGCCACCCCAGCCTGGCCGTCATCGCTTGTAGAGGCAGCAAGAGCGCAGATTGGCGTTACCACGCGCTATGACCCCACCTATGTCAGAATAGCCTATCCGGGCGGAGATGTGCCCCCAGATCGCGGCGTTTGCACCGACGTCGTCATCCGTGCCTATCGCCGTGCCTTCGGGCTCGATCTGCAAGCGTTGCTGCACGAAGATATGAAGGCCAATTTTGCCGTCTACCCCAAAGCATGGGGCATGAAGGCGACCGACCCCAATATCGACCACCGTCGCGTCCCGAATCTCGCCGTCTATTTTACGCGGCGAAAGGCGGCCTTGCCACTCAGCGAGGATTTTGCGGCCTATCGCCCCGGTGACCTCGTCACGCAGATGCTTCCGGGCAATCTCACCCATATCGTCATCGTCTCATCGAAAACATCGACAGAGGCGCCGGGACGTCCGCTGGTCATCCAGAACATCGGTGCTGGGGCAAGTGAGGACGACACCCTGTTTGCCTATCAGCGGACAGGACACTATCGGTTCGCGCCCGTCTGATCCGGACACGCCAAGCGTCACCTCTCAATATCAGCGCAAGCGGTGGCGAACAGGTTACCGTTATCTGGCCAGATTTCTCTCGGACCACTCTTGGCGCAGAACAGCGTAGACATACTCGTCGCCCCAAATGCCGTTGAAACGATCGTTTTGGATGAGGTGCGCCTCGCGACGCAGGCCGAGCCGCTCGACGACGCCGACTGAGCCGGCATTCTTCGCATCCAGCCGCGCGAAGATCCGGTGAAAGCCGAATTTTTCAAAGCCGAGGGTGATGATGGCTCCGGTGGCTTCGGTCGCATACCCCTTCCCGGCATAGGCCGGATTGAAGGTATAGCCAACCTCGGCCTGGAGGGCTGCCTTGTTGGCAAGCTGCAGGCTGACCTGCCCCACCAGGACGCTATCCTCGTGTCGAACAACCGCGCAGCGAAGAAAATCGCCGTTTTCGCTCAGGCGCGGGTTCAAACCGGCATCGAAACGCTCCCGCATTTCCTCCGGCGATGGAGGGGCGCTATAGAGATAGCGATAGATCTCGGGCAGCGAACGATAAGCGCGATACGCCTCGAAATCCTCAGGCACAAAGCGGCGGAGAATGAGCCGCTCGGTCGTGCAAAAGCAATCAATGCCCTCGTGCATCTGGATCATCCTCGATGTTTGCGGCGACAGGGCCGCTCAGTCCGGTCGCGCACCGAGCAATTCTCCCTCACTCAAACGGCGCGGGATCAAATGAACATGAGCGTGAAAGATTTTCTGGCCGGCGGCATGGCCGATGTTCGACCCGAAATTGAAGCCGCTGACGGATGTATCCTCGCGGCCGATCGCTTCCCGGCACCGCATGGCGAGCTCGTGAATGGCTTCGCGTTCTTCGGCATCGGTTGCGAAAATATCGGTCACATGGCGCCGTGGAATAATAAGTGTGTGCAGCGGCCGAACGGGAAATTTATCCCTGATCGCAAAGGCAGCAGCGTTTTCAGCGACGATGGTCAGTTCCGAGATCCGGCAAAAGATGCAGTTTTCATGCGCCACTCGAACCTCCAAAGACGTTTAGGGCCGCTTATCGCGGCCCCAGGATGCTACAGAATTCGCAATCGAGCCTATAGCGCTCGAATGAGTTACTCGGCGTCGGCGCTCGACAATGCTTCCAGCGTCGGCATCGAGGTGATGTTGTAGCCGGCGTCGACAAAGTGGATTTCGCCGGTAACGCCTGCCGACAGATCCGACAGGAGATAGAGCGAGGACGAGCCGACCTGATCGATGGTGACCGACTTGCGCAGCGGTGCGTTGCGCTGGTTCCACGAGAGAATGGCGCGGGCGTCGGAAATGCCGGCACCAGCGAGCGTGCGGATCGGGCCGGCGGAAACGGCGTTGACGCGGATGCCGCGCGGGCCGTAATCAGCGGCGAGATAGCGAACGGACGCCTCGAGCGCCGCCTTGGCGACGCCCATGACGTTGTAGTTCGGGATCACACGCGTCGAGCCGTTATAGGTCAGCGTCAGCATGCTGCCGCCTTCCGTCATCAGTTCGGCGGCGCGCTTGGCGATCTCGGTGAAGGAGAAGCAGGAAATCACCATGGTGCGGGTGAAATTGTCGCGCGTGGTGTTGGCGTAGAGGCCCTTCAGCTCGTTCTTGTCCGAGAAGCCGATTGCGTGGACGACGAAATCGAGCTTGCCCCAGCGTTCTCTAATTGCGTCGAAGACGCTATCGACAGAAGCGAGATCCTCGACATCGCAAGGCAGAAGAAAATCGGAGCCGACTTCGGCTGCGAGCGGCTTGACGCGCTTGCCGAGCGCTTCGCCCTGAAAGGTGAATGCCAGTTCCGCGCCTTGGGCTGCGAGCGCCTTCGAAATGCCCCAGGCAATGGAATGATTGTTTGCGACGCCCATGATGAGGCCGCGCTTACCCTGCATGATTCCGGTCATTGCCTTATCCGTTGTAGCGCTGGAATACGAGCGTAGCGTTAGTGCCGCCGAAGCCGAAGGAATTCGAAAGAGCGATGTCGATCTTGGCGTCATCGATGCGCTTGCGAACGATCGGCACGCCGGCAAATTCCGGATCGAGTTCGGTGATATGGGCGCTTTCGCCGATGAAGCGCTGCTGCATCATCAGGATCGAATAGATCGATTCCTGCACGCCAGCAGCACCGAGCGAATGGCCCGTCAGCGACTTGGTCGACTGGATCGGCGGGATCTTGTCGCCGAACACTTCGCGGATAGCGCCGATTTCCTTGCTGTCACCCACCGGCGTCGAGGTGCCGTGGGTGTTGATGTAGTCAATGTCGCCCTTCACGGTAGCCAGTGCCTGGCGCATGCAGCGTGCCGCACCCTCGCCCGACGGTGCGACCATGTCGTAGCCATCGGAGGTAGCGCCATAGCCGACGATCTCGGCATAGATCTTGGCGCCGCGTGCCTTGGCATGCTCAAGCTCTTCGAGAACCAGCACGCCAGCGCCGCCAGCGATGACGAAGCCGTCGCGGTTTGCATCATAGGCCCGCGATGCGGTTTCGGGGTGATCCTCGTTGAACTTCGAGGACATGGCGCCCATGGCGTCGAAGAGGTTCGACATGGTCCAGTCGAGATCTTCGTGTCCACCGGCAAACATCACGTCCTGCTTGCCCCACTGGATCATCTCAGCTGCATTGCCGATGCAGTGCGCCGAGGTCGAGCATGCCGACGAGATCGAATAGTTGACGCCGAGGATCTTGAACCAGGTCGCAAGCGTTGCCGATGCGGTCGACGACATCGACTTCGGCACGGCGAAGGGGCCGATGCGCTTCGGGCTGTTGTTCTTGCGGGTGATATCGGCGGCTTCGATCAGCGTGCGGGTCGACGGACCGCCGGAGCCCATGATGATGCCGGTGCGCTCGTTGGTGATGTCACCTTCCTCGAGGCCGCTATCGGCGATCGCCTGCTTCATGGCGACATGGTTCCACGCACCGCCCTGCGACAGGAAGCGCATGGCGCGGCGATCGACCAGATCGGTAGTATCGATGGTCGGCGCGCCCCATACCTGGCACTTGAAGCCATGCTCGGCAAAATCGGGGGAGAAAGAAATGCCGGACTTGGCTTCGCGCAGCGAGGCGGTCACTTCTTGAGCATCGTTTCCAATCGAAGAGACAATACCCAGACCCGTAACAACTACCCGTCTCATGTCGATGACCTTTTCTTAAACAGTCTGTCTTGGTGGAGGCGGCAGCGCCGCAGTTCAGGCAACCTTGTCCTTGGACAGGCCTACACGCAGGTCCGTCGCCTGATAGATGGTTTCGCCGTCGGCCTTCAGCCAGCCGTCGGCGGTGCCGAGGACCAGGCGGCCGCGCATGACGCGCTTGAAGTCGATGCCGTATTCGAGGAGCTTCGTATCCGGGCGAACCATGCCCTTGAACTTCACTTCGCCCGTGGACAGCGCCATGCCGCGGCCGGGCTCGCCGAGCCAGCCGAGGAAGAAGCCGGTCAGCTGCCACATGCCGTCGAGGCCGAGGCAGCCCGGCATGATCGGGTTGCCGGCAAAATGGCAGGGGAAGTACCAGTCGTCGGGGCGCACGTCATACGCGGCGCGAATGTAGCCCTTGTCGAAAGCCCCGCCGGTTTCGGAAATATCTGTAATGCGATGGACCATCAGCATCGGTGGCAGGGGAAGCTGTGCGTTGCCCGGGCCGAACAGTTCGCCGCGACCGCAGGCCAGGATTTCCTCGTAGTTGAAGCTGGATTGTCTCGTCGTCATAAAAATTCCGTTTCCCCCGCATGAATGCCGATGGATGTGAAGCTTTAGTGCAAGATCGACAGAAAATGAAGCGCAACCATCACACTCTCATTTATCTGTCCGATCGAACGTACCAGCTCTTATGTGGTGGTCGCATACAGGAACGCCAGAGCTGCTGCCAGTGGCAAATGCGCCAAAAGCCCGATTTTTCCGGCTTTTGAGCACCTTCCCACCCCATTGAAACTATTGAAAGCAATCAAGGCAAAAGTTATATGGCTTAGTGAAGAATTATGGAAATCAGGAATCCGGAGTCCCTGAATGGCGGAAGAAGCCGAAATCGCGATCGAGACCAGGCTGCGCAATGTGGGTCTGAGACCCACCAGGCAGCGGATCGCGCTGGGTGATCTTCTCTTCGCCAAGGGCGACCGACACCTGACGGTCGAGGAACTTCACGAGGAAGCGGTCGCCGCGGGCGTGCCTGTTTCCCTCGCAACCGTCTACAATACGCTGCATCAATTCACCGAAGCCGGCATGATCCGCGTTCTCGCCGTCGAGAGCACAAAGACCTATTTCGACACCAATGTCTCCGACCACCATCACTTTTTCGTGGAAGGCCATAACGAGGTGCTCGATATTCCGATCAGCAATCTCACGATCGGCAACCTGCCGGAGCCGCCGAAGGGCATGGAAATCGCCCATGTCGACGTCGTGATCCGCCTGCGCCGCAAGCAGCGCTGACCTCTTCCGCAGCACCGGGATTGCCCGGCAGCGGACAGCTTTCATTTACATGACATCATCCGGATGCCGCCCTGGCTTGTGATGATAGGTCGGGAAGGTCCAGCCGAACCAGAGCGCGCCGCCGCGCACGGCAAAGGCCGCAGCAACGCCGAGCCCCGCCGATGCATAGAGCGGCAGCATGGTCGCATTGGCAGCCGTGAAGACGCCGGCGCCGACAAGAGCCGCCGTCACGTAGATCTCCGGCCGCAGCAGCACCGAGGGCTCGTTTGCCAGGAGATCGCGCAGGATGCCGCCAAAGGTGGCCGTCAGCGCGCCGGTGATGATGGCAACCGTCGGCGAGCCTGTGGCCGCCATGCCCTTGGCCGCCCCCATCACGCAATAGGCCGAAAGCCCCACCGCATCGAGCCAGAGAAGCAGCCGATAGCGCGATTCGAACAGATGCGCGGTGAAGAACACCAGGACGCCGACGATGGCACAGATGATGATATAGGTCGGGTTCAGCACCCAGAAGACCGGCACCCTGCCAAGGATGATATCCCGAAGCGTGCCGCCGCCGATGCCGGTGACGGCGGCCAGGAACAGAAAGCCGATCGGATCAAGCTGCTTGCGCGACGCCGCGAGCGCGCCGGTTGCGGCAAAGAGAGCGACGCCGACATAATCCAAAAGCGAGAGAAGCGACATCGGGAACTCCAAAAGGGCGCCGGCGGCAATTTTGACGAAATGAATCACGACGGCAAGGGTCGCGCAAGCAGGCGCATGTAAAGATGTCGCAGCGGTCGCGGCGACCAAAGAGGCCGCGACGGCGCTTCGAAGAGGACCTCCCCCGGTGAAATCCCTGCTGATCGTGATTCTCAATCTCATCACATTCGTGATCATTCCCGCTGCAGCGCTGGCGCAGCAATCGCTCCTGCAGGACCCGGTGGCTTTCGAGAAGGAACATTTCACCAAGGCTTGCGATGGCCAGGTGAGCTTTGGCGACCATTTCGCCACCCAGCAGGACATCAACAACGACAAGCTGATGGATATCGTCATCAACGAGGGCGAGATCACCTGCAAGGGCGAAAAGGGCCCCTACTGCACGGATGAAGGCTGCCCCTATAATTTCTATGTCCAGGTGGCCGAGGGCGGCTACCTGCTCATCGCCACAGCACAGACCTACGGCTATGATTTCATCCAGCGTTTCGGCAACATGGTGCTGGTCATGAAGATGCATCCGCGCTTCTGCGACCGCACCGATAACGTTCCGTGCGAGATCACCGTCAGGGTGCGCGGCGTCAAATTCGTCACCATCTCAAAGAAATAGATCTCAGCCGCGGACATATGACCATTGCCGGACCGTGGTCACGGTCAGGGCACATCATTAGGGCGCCGGATAAAGCGCCGATGTGCGGCCGACGAAATAATAGCCGACGAGGCCGGTCCACTCGCGCAAGCCGGTTGCCAGCAATTGCGCGTTGAGCGAGGGCTGGGTGAAATCGAAGCGCAGCGTCTCCTTGCCGGTGCTGCGATAATCAACCGGCCAAGGCACGACGGGAATGCCCTGCTTGCGGAAAATGCCCATCGAGCGTGGCATGTGGAAACCCGACGTGATGAGCAGGCAATCCGAAAGGCCGTTCTGCGCCAGCAGCTCCTTGGTGTTGACTGCATTTTCGAAGGTGGTGCGCGAGGTCCTGTCCTCGACCATGCGGCTCGTCGAGATGCCTAGCGCGGTGAAGAAGCGCTCCGAGATGACGGCATCGCCCTCATAGCTGCCGCCGATCGAACCATCGCCGCCCGAGATGACGATGCGGGCCTGCGGATATTTCTGCGCCAGCCGCAGGGCCTCGACGAGCCGGTCGCCAGCCGAATCGAGCTCATAGCCGCCCCGCGCCGTCGTCACCTCGTTCTGCGTGGCGCCACCGAGCACGATCATGCATTTGAGATCCGCAGGGTCGGCGGCGGCGCGCGGAAAGCGCTCTTCCAGCCCCTGCACGACATAGGCGCCCGCCGTCGTGTACAGCGCGACGAACAGGATCAGGAGGGACAACAACGATGCAGTGATCGCAGAGGCACGCCAACGCAGAAGCGTGGCGATGAACGCCAGCAGACCGAGGAAAAATGCCAGCGACAGCGGCTGACCGAAAATCCAGACAAGTTTCGAAAAAACAAACACGGCACACCTCAAGCTTGTCGGCAAAAACGATTCGTTTTCTCCCTAGCAGATTTTGTGCACTGCAATGTGGCTATTTCGATTGCCGCGCCATTGAGGCGGCAACCTTCATGCTCTCGCTGTATAGTGGCCGGAGAACAAGTGTCGGCAAGCAATTGTCGAATCTGCCAGAGCGCAAGAGCTCTGGCAGGGTGTGGAGATGCATGGACCAATAGTTTTTATTGGCTATTTGCAGCCCTTGGCTTTCATTGTGTTTTGAACCGATAACACCTTGCCTTTTGAAACCGATATGGTGCCTTCCTTATCGCCACCGGTAACGCTGGACATCGGAACGCCAATCAGGAAAACGCCAAAGGCATCTCCGTTGGCGGCATTATTCTGTTGCTTGGACAGCGCCGCGAGATTGGCCTGCTCCTTTTTTAATTCTTGTGAGAGCGCAGCACAATCAAGGTTTGAATAGGCAGCCATCGGAATATCCGTAGGTACGATGGCATCAGGGCGCTTCGCGCATGCAGCCAGTGGCAACAGCGCAAGCGCCGCAATAAATTTACGATTCATTTCAGGATCCCCAGCATGTTTACGGCCTTACTAGACAGCAACGCTGAGGAGAGAGAAAGGAGTCGAAAAATCAACCACAGGATTTTTAATGGTATCTGTTCATTCCACAATTGCCGAAGTTGCACATAGAGCGAGATTTGCCGGGCAAGTTACACACGGCTACTTCGTTCGCCGCGCCATCGACGACGAAATCATCAGCCGCTGATTGAAGCGATGCTGCAGCGGCCGAGGAATCAGGAGCGTCACCAGGGCCAGCAAGAATGCGACGATCGAAACCAGCCAGAGCGCGCCTGCGCCAAGTGAATGGGCCAGGACCGCACCGATGACGGCACCCGATATCATGCCGCTCCAGGGCACGATCTGCACCGTCCAGGCAAAATCCCGGTCGCCAAGCAGAAAACGGCCAATGCCGCGGCCAAACCGCGACAGCGCCCCGGTCACGTAGGTGAGCCCGATCGGCAGACCCTCGATATGTTCGACCGTGGCGTTGACCATGCCCATGGCCAGCACGACCAGGTAGAACTGCACCAGCAGCAGAGAGGGCAAACCAAGGCTCGCAGCCGCAGCGAGAAGAACACTGACGCAGACAAGCACGACGAAGGCGCGCCGATCGGCAAGGTGGGCAACAACGATCCCGAGCGCATTGCCGGCGATGAAGGTGACGATCGCGGCCAGCAGCACCAGCGCATGGCCGAAATCACCCGTGCCGAAAGCAATCGCCGCCCGCGTCGTATTCCCGGTCATGAAGGACACGAAGTTGCCGGTGAGCATCAGACCGACCGCATCGGTCATGCCGGCGAGAAAAGCGATCGAGGCAACGAGGAGCAACCCCGTCACCCTGCGGCGGGTCTTGATGAGACGACGGCGGCGCTGTCTGGTCA
Organism: Rhizobium sp. P44RR-XXIV; assembly: GCF_001999485.2. Taxonomy (NCBI): domain Bacteria; kingdom Pseudomonadati; phylum Pseudomonadota; class Alphaproteobacteria; order Hyphomicrobiales; family Rhizobiaceae; genus Rhizobium; species Rhizobium sp. P44RR-XXIV. Next base: position 691,649 of record NZ_MPVZ02000026.1, read on the forward strand.
TGTCCGAATCGGATGAGTTGCGGAAGGCCAGAGGCTAGCATGGCATGGGTGAGATGCCGAGAATTATGGGAAGGACCGCCCCTACAAATAAGGCGATCGTCTACCAGACGCTCAAATATCTCAGCAGGGAAACGATGCCGATGATGATGACGATGATCTGCACGATTTGCCGCGTGCGGCCATCGAGCGGCAAACGCTGGACCAAGTAGAGAACCAGGACGATGACGAGGAAGGTAATCAAAATCCCGACCAGAACTGAAGCACCAAGCATGGACTTTCCCTTCGCAAACTAAAAACACCGTAGGCTATGGGGATTTAACTATGGGACGGCTGGTTAAAGTAAAGGCTTGGGGCTGAGATAGGCGCAAGGAGCTATGATTCTCCTCAAAACCAGGTGGAAATGCTGGTCGAGAATTGCGGTTGAAGTGATGGCGTTTCTCAGCTTTAAGAGTTCCCGTATCGATCCTGGGAGTTCTGGACCAATTAAGAATGCAGGCGAGAAGTGGGATGGTCTGCAGGAGACCCAGGAGACTGACGAGGCATTTAAAATGCCATCAGCTACATATGTACGGAAGCGATTAAAGCAGTCTTTTCTTGGCAAACGCTCTACCGGAATGAGATTTCAGATACGCCTCGAATTCCAACGCCCGGTATTTGTCTGGAAATGCCGAGTACCAAAGCAGAGTCCATGGCGCGAATTTTGCGGTGTGAGCCGATTTACCCGCATTGTGGTCAGCAAGCCGCCGCTTCAGATCCGAGGTTGACCCGGTATATTGCTGCTCGGGAAGTCGACGCTCTGAAGGACGTACACGTACCACATTCGCATCCCGATCTATCGCAGTCCCAGAAGTTGAACTCAAAATCGGTGAGGTAATAGCGTTTACTGATATGTAGAGCAGTTTTTGATTGAGATTTCAGCCCGTCGTCGCCCTACGGGCTATGCCGGGCACTGCTTCGGCCTAACGGTTTCCCGCGGCTGCGCCACGCGAAGCCCGTAAGGGCGAAGCGTGGTGGAGCTAAGCGGGATCGAACCGCTGACCTCTTGCATGCCATGCAAGCGCTCTCCCAGCTGAGCTATAGCCCCATCAAGGTGGTGCCGTTTGACCGGCCCTGGGTCCCTTCCGAGCGCGTTGCCCGTCGGGGTGGCGGCTTATTACTTGTGGTTTTTACAGATAGCAAGCCGAAAAATTCGGCCCGGAACACTTTTCTTGCTGCCCGGGCCGATTGTCCTTGAGATCAGACGTCGTCGTCATCGCCGGTGACGCCGATGATGTCGCTCATGTCGTCATCATCTTCATCTTCGTCGGCTTCGAGGAAGGTATCGTCGTCATCGTCATCGATTTCGACTTCGTCGTCACCGATATCCGGAATATCGTCGCCGCCGGCGGCTGCCTCATCGGCATCCTCGAGCGACACCAGTTCGACTTCGGTGTTCTCGGTATCGACTTCAGCCACTTCTTCTTCTTCCGGAACTTCCTTCGCAGCCGAGGTTTCCTCGAAGAAGGACAATGGCCAGGATTTGCCGGTATAGGGCGAGATCACCGGATCCCGGTTCAAGTCGTAGAACTTCTTGCCGTTATCCGGATCGGTACGTTTTGTTCCAAGGTCCGCTTTCGCCACTGTCAAAGCCTCATGAATGGCCGAATGGAAATTCGGCAATGCCGGGGAAGCCGGCGTTTTAAGGGAAATATCAGCCGGTCCCCTTAATCGTTGCGGTCGTTTCTGTCAAAGCTAAACTTCATACCGCTCTGCACACGGTTTTCGCGCATTGCGGCAGAATGGGTCAACCGATGTCTATTGAAGAGCAGTTGCGCCTCCAAAACATCTATCGCAAGGCCACCGCTTTTCCTGTTTTTTTGATATGATGACAAGATTGGGCGCGACGATCGAGGTCGAGGACTGCTAGAGCGCGATCAGGCAACCAGACGGCAGCCTACCTTCATCACGTGCCCCAGGATGGCGACAGCAAACGGACCGGAACCATGTATCAGCCGCCCCAACATCGCGAAGACGATCTCGATACGCAGCACGACCTTATCCGCGCGCACCCGCTCGGATTGCTCGTTACGGCGGGTGATGGCGGCCTGATGGCCAATGCCATCCCGTTTCACCTCAAGACCGGCTCTTCGCCGAAGGGCACGCTGCAGGCGCATGTCGCGCGGGCAAACGGCCAGTGGAAGGAAATCGCAGCCGGCGCACCGGTCCTCGTCGTCTTCCAGGGCGCCGACACCTATATCACGCCGTCCTGGTATGCAACGAAACAGGAAACCGGCAAGGTCGTGCCGACCTGGAACTATGCGATCGTGCAGGTTCGCGGCAGCGCACGGACGATCGACGATCCCGCCTGGCTGCGCGCCCAGATCGGCGCATTGACAGGCGAGAACGAAAGCAGCCGCCCGCAGCCCTGGGCGGTCGACGATGCCCCGCCGGAATTCGTTACGGCCCAGCTGAAGGGTATCATCGGCATCGAGATCGACATAGAAACGATTGAAGGCAAATGGAAAGTCAGCCAGAACCGGCCGCTTGCCGACCGGCAGGGCGTGGCCGGCGGCCTCGACACGATCGATCGCACCGATGCCGCCGAAATGGCGGATCTGGTGCGACGCTACAGCAAGTAATATCTGGATTAAGGCTGGGGACAGAAGAAGAATGATCATCGCCATCGATGGGCCTGCGGCGGCGGGCAAGGGAACCTTGGCGCGCCGGATTGCGGAAACCTATGGCTTTCACCATCTCGACACCGGCCTCACCTACCGCGCAACCGCAAAGACCCTGCTGGATGCGGGCCTGCCGCTCGATGACGAAGCCGTCGCCGAGGCCATGGCGCGCAAGGTCGACCTCGCCGGGCTCGACCGGGCTATACTGTCGAAACACGAGATCGGCGAGGCGGCATCGAAGATCGCCGTCATGCCGGCGGTGCGCCGGGCTCTCGTCGAGGCGCAGCGCCGCTTTTCGCTGAAGGAACCGGGCGCCGTGCTCGATGGGCGCGATATCGGCACCGTCGTCTGCCCGGATGCGCCGGTGAAATTCTATGTCACGGCTTCGGCCGAGGTGCGGGCGAGACGGCGCTACGAAGAGATCGTGGAGGCCGGCGGCAGCGCCGACTATGCAGCCATTTTCGAAGATGTGCAGCGGCGCGACGAGCGCGACATGGGCCGCACTGACAGTCCGCTTCGCCCTGCGCAAGAGGCGTACTTGCTTGATACCTCAGAAATGAGTATAGAAGCGGCGTTTCAGACGGCAAAGTCGATCATCGACGCCGCTCTGAGCCGAAATGCATGACAATATGAGCGGCTTTCGCGCGTTCCTAGCGCCCGAAACCGCCAATCAATAGCCTGACATTCCGTCCATGCGCCGGATAGCTTCCCGAAGGGGAGGCGGACTGGGGTCAGGCCTGTTTAACGCGAACCACCGGCGCGTCAGTGTCCAGATCGCATGATCGGGACACGCCAGGAGATTTTATGTCTGTAACAACCCCCTCTCGCGAAGATTTCGCGGCCCTTCTCGAAGAATCCTTTGCCAAGAACGACCTGGCTGAAGGCTATGTCGCCAAGGGTATCATCACGGCCATCGAGAAGGATGTCGCCGTTGTGGACGTCGGCCTCAAGGTCGAAGGCCGCATCGCGCTGAAGGAATTCGGTGCGCGCGCCAAGGACGGCACGCTCAAGGTCGGCGATGAAGTCGAAGTCTACGTCGAGCGTATCGAAAACGCGCTTGGCGAAGCCGTTCTCTCGCGCGAAAAGGCTCGCCGCGAAGAAAGCTGGATCAAGCTCGAAGTCAAGTTCGAAGCTGGTGAACGCGTCGAAGGCGTCATCTTCAACCAGGTCAAGGGTGGCTTCACCGTCGATCTCGACGGCGCTATTGCCTTCCTGCCGCGTTCGCAGGTCGACATCCGTCCGATCCGCGACGTGACCCCGCTGATGCACAACCCGCAGCCCTTCGAAATCCTCAAGATGGACAAGCGCCGCGGCAACATCGTCGTATCGCGTCGTACGGTTCTCGAAGAGTCCCGTGCCGAGCAGCGTTCTGAAATCGTTCAGAACCTCGAAGAAGGCCAGGTTGTTGACGGCGTCGTCAAGAACATCACCGATTACGGTGCGTTCGTTGACCTCGGCGGCATCGACGGCCTGCTGCACGTCACCGACATGGCTTGGCGCCGTGTGAACCATCCGTCGGAAATCCTGTCCATCGGCCAGCAGGTCAAGGTACAGATCATCCGCATCAACCAGGAAACCCACCGTATCTCGCTCGGCATGAAGCAGCTCGAGAGCGATCCGTGGGATGGCATCCAGGCCAAGTATCCGGAAGGCAAGAAGATTTCCGGTACCGTCACGAACATCACCGACTACGGTGCGTTCGTCGAGCTGGAGCCGGGCATCGAAGGCCTGATCCACATCTCGGAAATGTCCTGGACCAAGAAGAACGTTCACCCCGGCAAGATCCTGTCCACGAGCCAGGAAGTCGAAGTGGTCGTTCTCGAAGTCGATCCGACCAAGCGCCGTATCTCGCTTGGCCTGAAGCAGACGCTCGAAAACCCGTGGGCTGCGTTCGCCCGCAACCATCCGGCCGGCACCGAAGTCGAAGGCGAAGTCAAGAACAAGACCGAATTCGGCCTGTTCATCGGCCTCGACGGCGATGTGGACGGCATGGTGCACCTCTCCGACCTCGACTGGAACCGTCCAGGCGAACAGGTCATCGAGGAGTTCAACAAGGGTGATGTCGTCAAGGCTGTCGTTCTCGACGTCGACGTCGACAAGGAACGCATCTCGCTCGGCATCAAGCAGCTCGGCAAGGATGCAGTCGGCGAAGCAGCAGCTTCCGGCGACCTGCGCAAGAATGCAGTCGTTTCCTGCGAAATCATCGCAGTCAACGAAGGCGGCATCGAAGTGAAGCTCGTCAGCCACGAAGACATCACCTCGTTCATCCGCCGCGCCGATCTGTCGCGTGACCGTGACGAACAGCGTCCGGAGCGTTTCTCGGTTGGTCAGGTTGTCGACGCTCGCGTCACCAACTTCTCCAAGAAGGACCGCAAGATCATGCTGTCGATCAAGGCTCTGGAAATCGCAGAAGAGAAGGAAGCTGTTGCTCAGTTCGGTTCGTCCGACTCTGGCGCTTCGCTCGGCGACATCCTGGGTGCGGCTCTGAAGAACCGCAACGCCGAGTAATCCTCGGTAGAAGCCTGGAAACAAGAGACCCGCCGGAGCGATCCGGCGGGTTTTTCTTTGGCTGCGATACGATCCCGGCTATTCCCAGGCCACCATGCGCCGATAGAAATCGAAAGCGTGGTCGCGCTGGCGATCGGCGAGCGAAGGTTGCGGCAAGGCAGGCAATTCCGGTGTGACAGCGGTAAGCTCTGCTCTCTCATCGTCGGAGATCTCTGCAGCCGTCTGAGGTTGCGTATCCTGCTGCTCTGAATCCGTGTCGTCCTGATCCTGCGGCGTTTCGCCGTCGTCGGGGCGGTCCCCTTCCTCATCCACAATGGGATCCACCCGATCGACCCGTTTCGATTCACTCGTCTTGGCGGGAGTCGTTGCCGGCAGGTAGTTGGCGACGACGAAGGGAACGCCAACCACCGGCACCTGAGCCGGCATCCCCGTCTGCTCCGCCGTATCGTACATGGCCATGCCGGCCGAAGAAGGCGCCGGCGGCTGCGATTTGCCGGCAAGTGCAGCAGCGGAAACCGGCAATTCAGGCTCTTCGGCCAACGAGACCGGTATCGCGCTCGCCGCAACAAGCCGGCTCCTGCCGTTGTCATCGGCGGGAGGTTGCGGCTGCGATGCTTGCCCTGCCCCGTTGCCCGTCAGCGCCTGCGCTATGGTTTTTTCCACCGAAGCTCCGGGATTGCTGATGATCTGCATGAGGTCGGGATTGGTGGCAATCACTGACGGGCTGATGACGACCTGCAGTCCCTGCTTGAGATCGGCCTGGATCTGCTGGATGTCGCGCGGCGCCTGTGGCGATCTGATCAGTTCGACTTCGGTCGGAAGCTTGGCCTCGGCGACGATCGCTGCCAGCAAAGGTCCCGCGGCCAGATCTTCGACTAGGGAGGCGAGCTGCATGGGCGAAATCGTGGCTGGAGCGGCGTTTGCGCCTGCTGGCGCGGCTTGCTGTGGCGGAAGGGCCCCATTTTGCGAAGATGTTTGCACGGGAACCGTCTGAGCGTTTGTGGGCGCTGATTGGGCCACAGTACCCGGCTGAGACGCTTCCTGTGGTGCGGGGCGTCGGCAGTGCCGTGGGTTGGGTGGCCGCAGTCGCCAACGGCTCCTCAGACGGGAGCGCCAGGCTTGTCGCCTGGGCGGCCAAGGCAGCTGCCTTCTGCAATGCTGCGGCCGCGGGCGCCTGAGTCTGGGCCGGCACCGGCTTTGCCTCGCCGGCATTCTGACCGTAGGAATTGACGACCGCCTTCAGCACGGCATCGGGCTCGGCGGCCGCTGACTGCTCCAGACTGAGAGCCAGTTGCACCGCCTGCGGGCTCTCGGGCTCCTGCAACACCTCGGCCAGCAGCGGCAGCGGCACCCTCGTGCTCAGCTGCGCATCCAGCTTTTGCTGCGCCACGACGAGCTGTTGCGGCGAGAGGCTGCGAATTGCGACAGCGACGCGCTGGGCGAAGGCGGCGTTGCTTTCACCCGGTTCACGGGAAACGTTGAGCGCCGCGCTGGCGGCATCGATGGCGGACAGCAGGCTATCGAACATGCGTTCACGCGCTGCGGCCAGCAGCATGTTCAACTTGCCTTCGACGCTGGTATTGACCGCACTCGACAGAACGGCAACCGGCGTTGCTGCCGTCTGCAGCCCGGCGGTCTCCGCCGTCGCGACTACGGGCTTTTCGACGGGCACACCCACAACAGACACGGCACCAACGGGAAGCAACATGACATGCTCCTTTGTCTGGCAAGACGACGATGGAAGCGGGGGCAGGTTCAGTCAGGGTCCGCTCATGCGGCCGGTGGATTTTCGATTGCCCGATGACCGAGATGGCAAGCGCAGATGCGCCGGGCTGGAAATCAGCTACAAAATAGCAGCCTATTCCTTAAAAGATCACTAAATTAAGGAGGGCGATGCCACTTTCGCGGCACCGGCCCGATGAATTTCGCCCACAGGGCGAAGCTCTCAGCTATGGGCGAAAATATCCGCCTCTTCCCAGCCGAGAAGGTCGAGCTTGGCGCGGGTCGGAAGGAAGGCGAAGCAATCATCCGCATAATCCATGCGGCCGTCGCGCAGCAGGCGCTGCGTCAGCTTCTCCCGCAACGCATGGAGATAGAGCACGTCCGAGGCGGCATATTCGAGCTGCGCCGGCGACAGCTTTTCCGCCGCCCAGTCCGACGACTGCTGCGCCTTGGAAATATCGACGTCGAGCATTTCCTTGAGATTGTCCTTCAGACCGTGGCGGTCGGTATAGGTGCGGCAAAGGCGCGAGGCGATCTTGGTGCAGAATACCGGCGTGGTGGTGACGCCGAAGGTGTGAAACAGGACAGCGATGTCGAAGCGGCCATAGTGAAAGATCTTCTGGCGGGCCGGATCGGCAAGCATGGCGACGAGATTGGGAGCCTGCTTCTGGCCGGCGGCAATGCGGATGACGTCGGCCGTGCCATCGCCCGGCGAAAGCTGCACGAGGCAAAGCCGGTCACGCCGCGGAACGAGGCCAAGCGTTTCCGTATCGATGGCTATGGCGCCGGTATAGCGGGCGGCATCGGCGACGGAAATATCGCCTTCGTGGTAACGGATGGTGGCAGCCATGGGATTCTCCGGGCTCTGTCGTCTGAATTCGATTTTCGTCAGTTCTATAGAAAAGACAGGGGGATGACGATACCGCCGCCGTTCAAAATGTCGGCGGCGTATTGATCCAGAGCAATATGGTTTCGCCGTCATGATGATTGCGCCAGGAGTGATAGCGGCGGCTTTCGAAGTAAAGCGAATCGCCCGGCAGGAGATCGAAGAACTGGTCGCTGTCGAGCACCAGCTCCAACCGGCCGGCGAGCACGTGAATGAACTCCTCGCCGTCATGGCGATAGGCGCCCTCGCTGGTCGCACCCGGCGCCAGCACGAAGCGATGGCAGTCCATCATCGTCCTTCCCTCGGCGAGCAACTGCACGGTGACGCCCGGCGTCGTTGCCGGCCAGGCCCGCCATTCGCCCGACCGGATCAGGGACGGAACATCCTCGCGCTCTCGCCCGACAGACGCGAGACGGTCGTGCCGTAGTAATCCGCGAGATCATGAAGTGTCTTGAAGCTGACGCCCTGCGAGGTCCGCTCCAGCGTCGATAGCGTCGATGAGGGGCATGCCCATGTCGGCGGCGACCTGATCCAGCGTCCGGCCGGCGGCATGGCGCAGCGCCCGCAGCTTGCGACCTATGCCGGAGGGCGCCACCTGCTCGCCATTGTCGGCGCCGGGTGCCGCAGCATCCTCGGTTTCCAGTGCCTCGCGGATAGCTGCCGGGTTGAGGCCGCGCTCGGCACGGAACCAGGAAATGCGCTTCAGCCGCGCCACATCCTCGGCGCTGTACTGGCGATGCCCGGTTTCGGAGCGAAAGGGCACGACCAGACCCTGGCTTTCCCATAGACGCAGCGTGGAGGCTGACACGCCGGCAAGACGCGCCGCTTCCGCCACTTTGTAGCGCACGGGCTCGATGCTGCTCATTTGCCAATAATCCCTGATACCAAGTCTTTTGCTCTGCTTAGCATGGATGAAGCGCCCGCTACAGCATCCTTAGCAGACCTTTAAAGACCGGCTGCGCTGGAGTTGAGCCCTCGGCCTATTCTTGTCACCGCCACAAAATCCCACTTGAAATCTTGCAGGAAAAATGTAGGAATTTTCTACAGAACTTGCAGAAGTTCTGCAAGCTAATTTAAACCACCCTCCCTGGAGCCATAGCGATGACCCTGACTGATCGGAAGAACGCCGCCATTTCCCGCGGCGTCGGCATGACGACGCAAATCTACGCCGACCGCGCCGAAAACGCCGAGATCTGGGACAAGGAAGGCCACCGCTACATCGATTTTGCCTCCGGCATCGCCGTGGTGAATACGGGCCATCGCCATCCCCGCGTCATCGCCGCCGTCAAGGAGCAGCTCGACCGCTTCACCCACACCTGCCATCAGGTCGTGCCCTATGAGAGCTATGTGCATCTGGCCGAACGGCTGAACGCCATCGTTCCCGGTGATTTCGCCAAGAAGACGATCTTCGTGACGACGGGTGCCGAAGCAGTCGAAAATGCCGTCAAGATCGCCCGCGCCGCCACCGGCCGCTCCGCCATCATCGCCTTTGGCGGCGGCTTCCATGGTCGCACCTTCATGGGCATGGCGCTAACCGGCAAGGTCGCGCCCTACAAGATCGGTTTCGGCCCGATGCCGGGCGATGTCTTTCATGCGCCCTTCCCGGTGCCGCTGCATGGCGTCACCGTCGAACAGTCGCTGGCAACGCTGAAGAAGCTGTTCGCCGCCGATGTCGATCCGCAGCGCGTGGCCGCCATCATCCTCGAACCGGTGCAGGGCGAAGGCGGTTTCTATCCGGCGCCCGCCACCTTCATGAAGGCGCTGCGCGAGATCTGCGACCAGCACGGCATTCTCCTCATCGCCGACGAGGTGCAGACCGGCTTTGCCCGCACCGGCAAGATGTTTGCGATGGATCATCATGACGTGGCGGCCGATCTCGTCACCATGGCAAAGAGCCTTGCCGGCGGTTTCCCGCTGGCCGCCGTCACCGGCCGCGCCGAAGTGATGGATGCGCCGGGACCGGGCGGCCTGGGCGGCACCTATGGCGGTAATCCGCTTGGCATTGCAGCCGCACATGCCGTGCTCGACGTCATCGCCGACGAGGGCCTGTGCGACCGTGCCAATCAGCTCGGATCGCGCCTGAAGCAGCGGCTGGAATCGCTGCGCGACAAGGTGCCTGAGATCGTCGACATTCGCGGCCCCGGCTTCATGAACGCCGTGGAGTTCAACGATGTGACAACGAAGCTGCCGAGTGCCGATTTCGCCAACAAGGTGCGGCTGATCGCCCTCGACAAGGGGCTGATCCTGCTGACCTGCGGCGTCCACGGCAATGTCATCCGTTTCCTGTCGCCGATCACCATTCAGGATGGCGTGTTCAGCGAGGCGCTCGACATTCTCGAAGCCTCGATGATCGAGGCGAGTGCCTCACACTAACGGCTGTCCTTCCCCGTTTCCTCTACGATCGCCCGTGCGGCCTGCCGGGCGAGAACCTGTCGGAGTGCATATAATGTCCTTTACAACAGCAATGACCAAGCATGTCCCCTTCTCCTCGCGCTTCCTGCGCGCCGCCGGTTATATCAACGGCGTCTGGACGGCGGGTGGGGCAACGAAGACATTCGATGTCATCAATCCCGCTACCGGCGAAGTACTTGCCTCGCTCCCCGACATGGGTGCCGCCGAGACGACCGCGGCAATCGATGCTGCCTATATAGCCCAGGTCGCCTGGGCCGCCCGCCCGGCCAAGGAACGCGCCGTTATCCTGCGCAAATGGTTCGATCTCATGGTCGCCAATGCCAATGAGTTGGGAGCAATCCTGACGGCCGAAATGGGCAAGCCGCTGCCGGAAGCCAAGGGCGAAATCCTCTACGCCGCCTCCTATGTCGAATGGTATGCCGAAGAGGCCAAGCGCATCTATGGCGAGACCATTCCGGCCCCCTCCAATGACAAGCGCATGGTCGTCATCAAGCAGCCGGTCGGCGTCGTCGGCACGATCACGCCGTGGAATTTTCCGGCGGCCATGATCGCCCGCAAGATCGCGCCGGCCCTTGCCGTCGGCTGCACCGTCGTCTCCAAGCCCGCAGAGCAGACGCCGTTGACGGCGATCGCACTTGCGGTTCTTGCCGAAGAGGCAGGCGTTCCCGCCGGCGTTCTCAACATCATCGTCGGCATCGATGGCCCAGCAATCGGCCGCGAGCTCTGCGGCAATCCGAAGGTGCGCAAGATCAGCTTCACCGGCTCGACGGAAGTCGGCCGCATCCTGATGCGCCAGTGCTCGGACCAGATCAAGAAGGTCAGCCTCGAGCTCGGCGGCAACGCACCCTTCATCGTCTTCGACGATGCCGATCTCGACGCCGCCGTCGAAGGCGCGATGGCTTCGAAGTACCGCAATGCCGGCCAGACCTGCGTCTGCGCCAACCGCATCTATGTGCAGTCCAACGTCTATGATGCCTTTGCCGCCAAGCTCGCTGCCAAGGTTGCCGAACTCTCTGTCGGCGACGGCTTCAAGCCGGGGGTATCAGTCGGGCCGCTGATCGACGAACAGGGCGTTGCCAAAGCCGAAGACCACGTTCGGGACGCAGTCTCGAAGGGTGCCCGCATCGTGGCGGGCGGCAAGCGCATCGAAGGCGCCGGCACCTTCTTCGCGCCGACCATTCTGACCGGTGTCGACAAGACCATGAAGGTGGCCCGCGAAGAGACCTTCGGCCCGGTGGCGCCGCTCTTCCGTTTCGAGACGGTCGAAGACGTTGTTCAGCAGGCGAACGACACCGAATTCGGTCTTGCCGCCTATTTCTTCGCCGGCGATCTGAAGAAGGTCTGGCGCGTGGCGGAAGCGCTGGAATACGGCATGGTCGGCATCAACACCGGCCTGATGTCATCCGAGACAGCGCCGTTCGGCGGCATCAAGCAATCCGGCCTCGGCCGCGAAGGTTCTCGACACGGCGCCGATGACTATCTGGAAATGAAGTACCTCTGCATCGGCAATCTCTAGAGCACTTTGTTTTTACGCATTCTGGACGGAAAACCGCTGCGCAGTTTTCCTGGAAATGCTCTAAGCCGGCAAATCAAGTCGACGTAATGCTGATGCGGCCCTGCCATAGCCGGGCCGCAGTCAACCGTCCGGTGCGGTAGGCCCCGGTGTCGAGATTGAGCCGGAGCCCGCTGGCTTCGGCCTTACTGATCGGTGTGTGACCATGCACGATCAGCTTCGGCAGCGGCTGCGCGCTGTCGTAGAAATGCGAGCGGATGAAGACGAGGTCGTGATCCTGTTGATCCGCAATCGATCTGTCGGGGTCGATGCCGGCATGGACGAACAGGGCCTGCGGCGTATCCAGCATGATCGGCAAGCGCCGCAGGAAATTGATGTGATCGTCGGGAAGCCAGGTTCGCAGGAAGATATCGAGCTTCTTTTGGCTCGGATATTGCTCCCGCAGTGCCAGGATATCCGCGCCATAGGAGGCAAGAGTGGCATCGCCTCCGAGCCCTACCCAATCATCCAGCGATATCTCGCCATCGATATAGGCGAGCATTTCCATTTCGTGATTGCCGGTCAGGCAGATGCGATCGAAGCCTTTCGGCGGTGGTGCCATCAGCCGGCCGATGACCTGTGCCGAGGCCGGGCCGCGATCGATGTAATCCCCCAGCATGATGATGAGCTTTTGGCCGGGCAGGCCCGCGGCATCGGCAACGATCTTGCGCTCGAGCGCACTCAGAAGATCGTAGCGGCCATGCACATCGCCGATGACATAGGTGGGCATATCAAGATTATCGAGCCACTCGCGACGCCGGCGATGGCCGAAACCATGAGCCATTTTTTCGCGGATCCTAGCTGCCGACATGAAACTCCCTTTCGAGCGTACACCCCGGAACGCCTTAACAAACTCTGCAAAAAGGACTCAAAAGCGACGATTCTTTGCCGAAAGGCAGGAATCGGCGCTGCTGAGCGATATCGTGACCGAATGAAGCCTGCGATATCGGATTGCCTTGCGGCAAAGCGTCCCGAACGGCGCCTTTATGCATGGAGAAAGTTGACAGGGCGTATCCGCAATCCTATCGCGCTTGACAAGTTGACGGAAGAATCTTCCATCATCCGGATTATGGCAGGCTGGCTTTCCAGCGCCTCGACGCGGTGCCCCTACGATTGCCCAGCAAAAGCCGACCCAGCATCAACCCGGAACGTCACTCCCATGGCGCTTGTAACTTTATCGTGAAGCCCTGATGGATCCGACGACAGCGCTCGAACTCTGCCGCTTTCTTCATGATGCATCGCTGATGCTTCTCTGGGGTGCGTGCGCCTATCTCTCCTTTCTGGTGCCGAGGGAGCTCGCAAACACCGTCTGGCGCATGTCCGCAATTCCGTTTTTCCTCATCGCGGTGGTCGCGGGCCTGACGATGCTGATATCCCTGCCCGCGGCAACGGCCATCATCGGCAACGGCTGGAGCGACGCGGCTGATCTCGGCACTCTGCATGATGTCCTGTTCGATACGACAGTCGGGCAGGCCTGGCAGGCACAGGCGGTCGCAGCCGTCTTGATGATCTGCGCCTTTGCGCTGCCGGAAGGCTGGCGCCGCCTTGGGTTGGCCTTGGCCTCCGGGCTCGGGCTCGCCGCGCTCTCGCTCACCGTCATGCCTCGATGCTGGATGGCTGGCTGCGTCAGGCGCACCGCGCCAACGATGTCCTCCATGTGCTGACTGGCGGCGGCTGGCTTGGGGCGCTCGTGCCGCTGATCCCCATTCTCCGGCTACTGAGCCGGCCGGAATGCCGGACCGAGGCACAACTCGCGCTGCGCCGCTTCTCGACTGCCGGGCACTGGGCGGTGGCGCTCGTCATCCTCTCCGGCATCGTCAACACCATTTTGATCCTCAAACGCCTGCCGACGGACTGGTCCTCGCCCTACCAGACGCTGCTTGCCATCAAGATCGCGCTGGTCGCCGGCATGTCGTTGCTGGCGATCGTCAATCGTTATGTCTTCGTTCACTGGATGAGCCGCAACTCGAGCCGCGCCCTGCAGGCGCTTCGCATCGGAAGCATCGCCGAAATCGTCATCGGCTTTGTCGTCATCGGGCTGGTTGCTGTCTTCGGCATGATGGAGCCGGTCTAGGCCATTGTTTCAAGCAATTCCGGGGCAAGACCGTTCCGCACTCTCTGGAATTTCTTCAGCCGTCCAACGACTTCATCACCGCGCGAACGGCTTCGGCGTCGCTTGTCTTCGGCCTGTATTCCAGCCCGACCCTGCCGTCATAACCTTGGGCAAATAGCCAGTTCAGCCGGTCGGCCAGATCGATGTGTCCGGTGCCGGGATCGCCACGGCCCGGGTGATCGGCGACATGGACATGCACGACGCGGTCGATACGGCCGCCTATGACATCTTCGGTCTTCTCGCCCATGACGACCGAATGATAGACGTCATAGACGATGCCGATTTCCGCACGGCCGACCGCGTCGACAATATCGAGGCCTTCCTCCGTCGAGGACAGATAATAGCCGACATGGTCGATCTTTGTGTTCAGAGGCTCCAGTCCGAGCCGAACACCCGAACCCTTGAGGATATCCGCACCCGCGCTGAGGGCGGCCACAAGAGCCGCGCGCTGCTCGGCGCGTGAAAACTCCGGTAGATCGTCACCCGCCTGCGCAATGAGAACCTTGGCGCCAAGGCGCTGCGCGACAGCAATCGACTCCCGCAGGCCCTTGAGCCAGGCCTCTTTGTTTGCCGGATTCGTTAGCGCGATCATCGGCTCGGCCACCATGCCTGAGACCGCGATGCCGGTCTCGGCGACCGCGGCGGCAATCGCATCGAGATCCTTGTTCGTCCAGTGCCAGAATTCGACCGCATCCAACCCTGCCTGATGTGCCAGACGAATACGGTCGGCGAAGACATCGCGGTCGCGCGCAAACAACCACTCGATACAAGCCGAAAACTGCCGCATGAGATTCTCCCCTTCCTCAACCGGCCAAGAGCAATGCGCGAGATCGACCGCGACCGCAAGGGGGACTAGCGATGGAACTGCGGCGATGGCCGATGCATCGGAAGCTTGATGGCTTCGACATTCATCGCGGAGAGAACGCGCATGTCGCGGCGGAAATCCGAAGGCGTCATGCCGGCAATGTGGCGGAAGGATTTGTTGAAGGCGCTGATCGAGCCGAAGCCGCTATCCATGGCGACCTGCAGCACATTGGCGCCATCGCGCATCAGCATCGCCTGGGCGCGCGAAAGGCGCAGCAGGTTCACATATTTGGCCAGCGTCATGCCGGTCGATTTCTTGAAGAGATTCATTGCGTATTTCGGATGGAGATGCGCCGCCTTGGCGATATCGACCGTGTCGATGTCATGCAGGAAATTCTCGGCGATGAAATCGCACATTCTTGCCAGGCTACGCGAAGATTGCGGATGGGCTTGCTCGTTCGCCGGGTTTTGCTGCTTCTCCGGCACCATGCGGTAGGGTTCGAAGGCGATGCGCTCCAGACGCAGGAGAAGTTCGGCGACCGCATGTTCCGCCTTGGCGCCGTCTTCGGACATGACGTAACGATGCCAGCGTGCGAAATTCTCGTCGTCGGCGGCATCGGTCGCCGAGCTGATCAGGGTCTGCCCGCGAATGAGGCGGCCAGAGATGTCGAGCGGCAGGCGCAAGCGGAAAAAATGCACCAGCGGCAGATGCGCGCCCGCATAGATCGCATCCTCCGACAGATCGTCCAACAGATGCGGCTGACCGCCCCAGAAAAGACAGATCTCGCCCGCTCTCAAAGTAAGCTCGTGATCGCCTATGCGGTAGTGCACGGTTCCGCGCACGATGTAATTCACTTCCACCTGCGCGTGCCAATGCGGTTTTGCCATCGGCAACGGGTGGTTATGGAACATCTGCAGGACATTTGGCAGCCCTTCGACGCTGCTTGCACCCGGCTGATAAACCGCCCGTTGACCCACCTTACTTTTCGCCAAGTCGATGTTCCCTTTTTAGGAGACAGAAGCGTGCCGACAGATAGTTTAAACGCGTTCGCTTGCGGACAGCAATTGAAAAGGGAGGATTTTCAATGCGTTTAAAACTTGCTGGGGCGACGGCGCTTGCCGCCTTGCTCGCTTCCGGTTCTGCCTTTGCAGAGCAAACCACCATCACAGTCTGGAGCTGGAACATCGCCGCGTCGGCGCTGAAATCCACGGTCGAAGGGTTCAATAAGAAATATCCCGATATCAAGGTCGATGTTCAGGACATCGGCAACCCGCAGGTCTTCGACAAGATGCTGGCCGCTTGCGCTGCCGGCGGCGACGGCCTGCCCGACGTCATGTCGATCGAAAACCACAAGGCTTCGATCTTCTGGAACCGCTTTCCGGACTGCCTGACCGATCTGACAAAGCTCGGCTACAATGACGAACTCAAGAAGCAATTCCCGGATTTCAAGCGCGCCGAGCTCGAAGTGGGCGACGCCGCCTATGCAATGCCGTGGGATTCCGGCCCGGTCACCATGTTCTATCGCCGTGACCTCTATGAAAAGGCCGGCGTCGATCCGGCAACGATCAAGACATGGGACGATTTCATCGCCGCCGGCAAGAAGATCTCTGCCGCCAATCCCGGTGTCGTCATGACGCAGGCCGATCTCAACGGCGATAGCGAATGGTTCCGCATGCTCGCCAACGAACAGGGCTGCGGCTATTTTTCGAGTGACAGCCAGAGCATCACCGTCAACCAGCCCGGCTGCGTCAAGGCGCTGGATAAGGTGAAGGAAATCAAGGATGCGGGCCTGATGACCGCGGCGAACTGGAATGAAAAAATTCAGGCGAACACTGCAAGCAAGGTGGCGTCACAGCTCTATGGCGGCTGGTATGAAGGCACCGTGCGCTCGACCTCGCCGGATCTTGCCGGCAAATGGGGCGTCTATCCGATGCCAAGCATGACGGCCGACGGCCCGCATGCAGCCAATCTCGGTGGCTCGTCGCTCGCAATCGCCAGCAGCTCGAAGCACAAGGAAGCTGCCTGGAAATTCCTCGAATACACGCTTGGCACGAATGAGGGCCAGGTGACCATGCTGAAATCCTTCGGCCTCGTGCCGTCGCTGCTGTCGGCGGTCAAGGATCCCTTCGTCAACGAACCGCAGCCCTACTGGGGTGGCCAAAAGGTCTGGGCCGATATTCTCGCCACCCTGCCGAGAATCCACCCGAGCCCCGGCACCCAGTATTTCAGTGACGCCGATGAAGTCATAAAGGCCGTCCAGACGAAATATCTTGCCGGCGGCTATCCGGACGGCAAGGCGGCGCTCGACGACGCGGCCCAGCAGATCGCCTCGGCGACAGGCCTGCCGCTCGCGAAATGAGTGACACTGCCGGGCGCGCATCCCAAGCCGCGCCCGGCATCCCCGCCGCCCTAGAATCAAAGAAACAGAGCGTGATGTCGTCCGAAAACCGCCTACACTTTTCGGCGTCACGCTCTGGGGCGGCGCGGATGCGATGTCACGCGTCATTTCATTGCGCTTAAAGGAGGAGGCTTTCATGCGGTTGCGAAACCGGAGCGCCTATGCGTTCCTTGCACCCTATCTTCTGGTGTTCGCCGCTTTCTGGGTTTGGCCGATCATCGATTCGTTCCTGATTTCGTTCCAGAACACCCGGGTTAATCCGTGGGTCTACAATCTATCGCTCAATTGGGGGCGCCTGTTCGGCGACCGGCCTTCTACAACGCACTTCAAAACACGCTGATCATCCTGATCGTCCAGGTCCCCGTCATGATCACGCTCGCCACGGTCATGGCGGTGCTGCTGAATTCACCAATGCTCAAGGCGCGTGGCGTTTTCCGCTTTGCTTTCTTCGCACCCGTCGTGGTCGGCGAAGTTGCCTATGCAGCCGTCTTCCGCCTGATGTTCAACGTCGATTTCGGTATCGTCAACAAGCTGCTCGGCGGTGTCGGGATTTCGCCGGTATCGTGGTTTGCCGATTCCCATGCGGCCATGGTCCTCATCATCATCGCCGTCACCTGGCGCTGGGCCGGATACAACGCCATTATCATCCTGTCCGGGCTGCAATCGATCCCCGAGGATGTCTATGAGGCCGCGACGCTCGACCGTGTCAGCCGCTTCCAGCAGTTCATCCACATCACCCTGCCGCTCCTGAAGCCGATCATTCTCTTCTGCGTCGTCCTGTCCGTTATCGGCACCATGCAGCTCTTCACCGAACCATATCTGATCACCAACAGGGGTGGTCCCGGCGGCGGGACGGAAACGCTCGGCCTGTTGCTCTATCGCCAGGCCTTCCAGTCGACCAACTTCGGCTACGCCTCGGCGGTTGCCTACACGATGGCGGCGCTCGCCGTGGTCATCTCTCTTCTCAATCTCTGGGTGGGGCGCGAAGCGAAATGAAATCAAAGTCCAAATCCAATCTGATCCGCTCGCTCGCCCTGCACGGCCTGCTGGCGCCCCTCGCCATCATCTGGCTGTTTCCGCTGTGGATGATGTTCGTCTTCTCGACCATGCCTGATTACGGCATTTTCAGCCCCGGCATCATCCTAACACCGTCGACAGGGTTCATGGACAACTTCCGCAACCTGCAGGCCGACACCAACTTCATCGGCGCCATGACGATCTCCATCGTCGTTGCCATCGTCTATACGGTCCTGTCGGTCATGCTGACCTCGATGGCGGGATGGGCGCTCGCGCGCTATCGTTTCCTCGGCCAATCCGTTGTTGTGGGCATCATCCTCGGGACGATCACGCTCCCCTATTCCGTCGTCATCATCCCGCAATTCATCATGGTGGCACGCGATTTCGGGCTTGCGAACACATGGGTGGCGCTGATCGTGCCGCCGCTCTTCAATTCGCTCGGCGTGCTGTTCATGCGCCAAGCCTTCTCGATGATGCCGGGCGAGCTGTTTGATGCGGCGCGCGTCGAGGGTGTCAAGGAATGGCAGATCTTCCTGCGCATCGCCCTGCCACTCGCAAGGCCGACGATGGCGGCACTCGCCATCATTCTGTTCCTGGCCTCCTGGAACAACTACCTCTGGCCGCTGCTCATCAATTCCCGGCCGGGGATGATGACCGCGCCCGTGGCGCTCGGAACGCTTATCGGCCTCACCAGAGTATCCTGGGGCGGCATCATGGCCGGCGCGGTGATGTTGACGGCGCCGATCCTCATCATCTTCGTTCTCCTGCAGCGCCACTTCATCGCCGGCATCGCCGCCGGCGCAATCAAATAATTCCGGGAGACCCGTATGGCTGAACTGTCCCTTACCAATATCGTCAAACGCTACGGTTCACTGGAAATCATCCATGGCGCCAATCTGGATGTGAAGGATGGCGAGTTCGTCGTCTTCGTCGGCCCTTCGGGATGCGGCAAGTCCACGCTGCTGCGCATGATCGCCGGGCTGGAGGATATTTCCGGCGGCGAACTGAAGATCGGCGGCCGCGTTGTCAATGACGTCGAGCCAGCCGATCGCGGCATCGCCATGGTCTTCCAGTCCTATGCACTTTATCCGCACCTGACCGTCGAGCAGAACCTCAATTTCGGCCTGAGGATGAACGGCAATCCGAAGGCCGACACAGACCGCCGCGTCAAGCAGGCGGCCGAGATCCTGCAGATCACCGAGCTGATGCAGCGCCGTCCAAAGCAGCTTTCCGGCGGCCAGCGCCAACGCGTCGCCATCGGCCGCGCCATCGTGCGCGAGCCGCAGATCTTCCTGTTCGACGAGCCGCTGTCCAACCTCGATGCCGAGCTGCGCGTACAGATGCGCGTCGAAATCTCACGCCTTCACAAGAAGCTCGGCACGACGATGATCTACGTCACCCACGACCAGACCGAGGCGATGACACTTGCCGACAAGATCGTCGTGCTGCGCAGCGGCAATATCGAGCAGGTGGGAGCGCCTCTCGACCTCTACGACGATCCGGCCAATCAGTTCGTAGCCGGATTCGTCGGCTCGCCGAAGATGAATTTCATCCAAGCCGAGGTCACCGACAATCAGTCCGGCCGTGTCGCTATCGTTTTGAAAAACCAGCGCAATGTTCGCCTGACGTTGCCTACCACCTCCGCGAAAGTGGAGGCCGGCCAACAGGTGACGATCGGCGTTCGCCCCGAACACTTTCTCGACGCTGGGCGCGGCGACGCCGATTTGACCGTCGATGTCGATGTCGCCGAGCATCTCGGCAACACCAGCTACATCTACGCCAATATCGCCGGCGGCGAGCAGATCGTCATCGAACGCGAAGAGTCCCGTAATACCAGCAATCGGGACACGCTCACCGTCGCGCTTTCCGCGGCCAAGACATTCCTCTTCGACAGCGCTGGAAACCGATTGCGGTAGGCGCTGCCCTCACAGCAATTCCAGGAAAAGTGCGCCGCAGTTTTCGTCCGGAATTGCTCAAAACAAAGGCTTAGAGCGCTTCAGCGATCGACGTGGCGCGCTCTGACCCCTCCCAAGACAGCATGCAGATTTACGAAAGGATCGTTCCATGAGTACAGATACACCCATCCGCTGGGGCATTATCGGCCCCGGCAGGATCGCCCAGACTTTTGCCGAGGGCGTCGCCCATTCCCGCAGCGGCAAGCTGGTCGCCATCGCCAGCCGCAATCCTGACAAGCCAGGTCTCGGCGACGGCTTCCCCGGCGCGCGCATCGTCAATGGCTATGAGGCGCTGCTCGCCGACAAGGACATCGACGCCGTCTATATTGCCACACCGCACACCGGCCATGCCGAATGGGCGATCAAGGCAATCCGCGCCGGCAAGCATGTGCTTGTCGAAAAGCCGATCGCTCTTTCGGCTTTCGACGCCGAAGCCATCTACTATGAGGCCAGGAAGGCCGGCGTCTTTGCCGGCGAGGCCTTCATGTACCGCGTGCATCCGCAGACCGCCAAGCTGATCGAACTGGTGAAGAGCGGAGCGATCGGTGAACTGCGCATCATCCGCTCGTCCTTCGGCTTCAACATGGGCACCGTCAAGCCGGAACACCGGCTGTTTGCCAACGAAACGGCCGGCGGTGGCATTCTCGATGTCGGCGGCTATCCGGTGTCGATGGCCCGCCTCATCGCCGGCGCTCGCGACGGCAAGCCGTTCCTCGATCCCGACAAGGTCTCGGGCGTCGGCCATCTCGGCCAGACGGGCGTCGACGAATGGGCTTCGGCGGTGCTGAAATTCCCGAATAATGTCATTGCCGAAGTCTCCTGCTCGATCATGGCGAACCAGGACAACACGCTGCGCATCATCGGCTCGGAAGGGCGCCTCGAGGTCACGGACTTCTGGTTCGCTTCCGGCCACAAGGGCGGCGTCGGCAAGATCGAGCTCATCAAGGGCGGCGAGAGCCAGACCATCGAAGTCAAGGAAGAGCGCTGGCTCTATTCCTTCGAAGTCGATGCGGCCGGCGATGCCATCCGTGCCGGGCACAAGGAATTCGCCTATCCCGGCATCGGCTGGGCGGATTCGATCGGCAACCTCCGTGTTCTCGACCAGTGGCGCGCCTCGATCGGCCTCGAATATAGCGTCGAGAAAGCAGCAAAGCGGACGAAGAATATTGCCGGCGCGACCGTCATCAAAGGCAACGGCATTCCGAAGCGCAGCATTCCCGGCATCTCCAAGCCGGCATCGCTTGTCACGCTCGGCTTCGAATTCTTCCCGAATTTCGCAGCCGCGTCGCTGACGCTCGACGCCTTCTATGAAGCCGGCGGCAATGCCTTCGACACGGCCTACGTCTATGGCGGCGGCAAGACGGAAAGCATGTTCGGCGACTGGCACACCAGCCGCAACGTGCCGCGCGAGGAGATCGTGCTGATCGGCAAGGGCGCACATTCGCCGCTTTGCTACCCGGACATGATCAAAAAGCAGCTCGACCAGTCGCTCAACCGGCTGAAGACCGACTATGTCGACATCTACTTCATGCATCGTGACAATACCGACATTCCGGTCGGCGAGTTCGTCGATGCCATGGATGCCGAGGTCAAGGCTGGCCGTATTCGCGGTATCTTCGGCGGCTCGAACTGGACGCGTGCCCGCTTCGACGAGGCAATTGCCTATGCCGAGAAGAACGGCAAGGCAGCTCCGGCGGCGCTTTCCAACAACTTCTCGCTCGCCGAAATGCTCGATCCGATCTGGGCGGGATGCATCGCGGCTTCCGACGATGAGTGGAAAGCCTGGCTGAATGCCAAGCAGCTCCCGAACTTCGCCTGGTCGAGCCAGGGTCGCGGCTTCTTCACCGACCGCGCCGGCCGCGACAAGCGAGACGACGAGGAACTGGTTCGCGTCTGGTATTCCGATCGCAATTTCGGCCGACGCGACAGGGCAATCGAGCTTGCACAGAAGCTCGGCCGCAACCCGATCCACATCGCGCTTGCCTATGTCATCGCCCAGCCGTTCCCTGTCATACCGCTGATCGGACCGCGCACGATCGCCGAGCTGGAAGACAGCCTGTCGGCGCTCGATATCAAGCTGACGCCCGAACAGGTGAAGTGGCTCGAAGGCTAAGACGATACGGCGGCTGGCGGCGCCATCGCCAGCCGCGCCCAAATGGATAAAATCGAAACAGCCCATCCGGCTTTCCGGATGGGCTGTCTGCATTAGAACTGCCGGCAATCCCGCGGCATTCGCTCAAGCAGCGAAGTCGAAGGCTTTCGTCTCGGTCCCTTCGAGCTGCAGCAGGTAGACCTTGCGCTCGAGACCGCCGGCAAATCCTCTGAGATCACCCGCCGAGCCGATGACCCGATGGCAAGGGGCGATGATCGAGATCGGGTTGCGGCCATTGGCAGCGCCCACCGCCCGGATCGCTTTGGCTGCCCCGATCTCCGCTGCGATCTGGCTGTAGGTACGCGTCTCGCCGAAGGGAATGGCCAGCAATGCCTGCCAGACTTTCCGCTGAAACTCCGTTCCGGAGAAGTCTAGCGGGAGATCGAAAGATGTTCGTTCGCCGGCGAAATATTCCCGGAGCTGCCGCTCGGTCTCCAGCAGGACGGGATGGTTTTTATCCTCCGCAACGATCAGCAGGGGCACACGGTTGGGCCGATCATTGTCCCACAGGATTGCCGCAAGCCCGTCATCGCTGCCGACAAGCTTCAGCTCTCCGACGGGCGAGGCGATGATCCGGCAGACATACTGCTTGCCGGCGTTTCGTGAAGCTTTGGTCATGCAGATATCCTTTCACCGAATCATACCACAAGGGCACGGCTATCTCTTTGCGGTCTTGGCATAGGATCTTAAATGCCGAGCGCGAGCCACCCGAAAAGCGCCTTGGCGACAGGATATTCAATGGTCCGTATTCCGTGTCTTGGTGATTAAAATGCCGGGGTCGCGATCTGGAAATGACGCTGGAATTGTGCAGAATCGGCTGAGGACAGATCATCAGCATGCGGAGCTTGAGATGACAGTTCGCCTGCCCGGCAGTTTGAATCCAGCCAATATGATGGCGACCGGCCTCGGGATTCTCGAATATGAGCTGATGTCGGAGCGCGCCAGCACGCTCGGCCAAAACGGCCTCAAGGTTGAGGCGGCGCTTGCCGCCCTGCAAGAGGCCGAAGCCAAGGGCAAGCACGGCGTCGAGCACGAACGGCTGGTCGATACAGCAGCACAAGCCGTCTGGGCCATGTTCATTCATCGCGAGATCTGTGGCCTGCGCAATGGCCGCGAAATCATCCAGCGCTACGGCATTCCGAACAAGGTGCTTGCTCGCCTCGGCGCAAGCCCGCGCCATCCCTAAGCGTCAGGATTTCAGGATCGCCGAGAAACGCGGATCGAAGGCATGGCCGATCGGCTCGACCGCTGCGCCGCGCGCTACGGCCCAGGGATCTGTCATGCCCAGCTGCAGGCGCGGCAAAAGCCGCCCCCTATGATCGGCATTGGATGGAAGCAGCGGCTGCATGGCGTCGATCAATCGCGTCGCGAGCGCCGCCGGCGCGCCGCCACACAGGATCACGGTCTGCGGATCGAAGACGGTTTCTATGAGATGCACGCTCCAGCGCAGGTCGATGGCCGCCTTTTCGATCCAGGCCAGAATCTCCGGATCGGCCGCGGCGGCACGCTTGTCTATCAGCGAATGGATATCAGGCGTCATCGGATCGACGCCCAGATGCTCGTAAAGCGAAGCGAGGGAGGCGTTATGCTCCACGGTTCGCCGGCCACTGACCGACAATAGCGCCATGCCGATTTCGCCGGCATTGCCGCGGGCGCCGCTGTAGAGTTCGCCGCCGAGGATCAGCCCCGCGCCGATACCGTAGCCGACATAGAGGCAGACGGCATGATCGAGCCCCGTGCGCGGCGCCGACCATGCGCTCGGCGGTGGCGCAGGCAGCGGCGTCGTTTTGCAGGGTGACGTTGAGGCCGGTGCCGGCCGACAGCGTTTCGAGAAGCGGGAAACGCTGCCAGGGACCCATCATCCAGGGATTTTCGGCCTCATCCTGGTCGGTGCCGAACGGCCCCGGCATGGCGACCCCAAGCCCGACAAGGCGCTTCTCCGCCTGTGCCGCAAGCAGCTTGAGCTCGGTGCGGATTTCCTGCACGAGCTGCAACACCACGGGCGTGCCGGTGACCGGTCCACCGGCCGGCAGGTTTGCCTCCTTGCGGATCAACACATTGCCGACCAGATCGACAGCGATGGCCCGTGTGATGTGACGGTCGATCTGCAGGCCGATCGCGAAGGCGCCTTCCGGCACCAAGCCATAGGGCGTGGAGGGCTGGCCCCGGCCGCGCCGCACGGTTTCCCGCGAAGTCACCAGCCCGTCGTTTTCCAGCTCCTCCATGATGTTGGAGACCGTCTGCTTCGTCAGACGGGTTGCGCGCGCAAGATCGGCGCGGGAGAGCGCGCCGTTCAATCGCAGGGCATCGATGATCACCCGCCGGTTATGGGCACTGGTGCCTTCGTGGTTCGTTCCGCTCGTAGCCCGGATCGGGCGAATATCGTTCATCTGTTTTTGCCTCTTGACACCAATAGAATATTGAAGAACAAATTAGTCAAGACAATTGACTTAAAAGAAACCACAGAGTTTCATCAGGGAACGCAGGGAGCTCCAGGGCTCCGAAGACATGCCGATCCATGTTCGGCAGATGCCCGGCCAATTGCCTGCCCGACAACCGAAGGCGACGCTTCAGCCGCCCTCGGGAACATCGCGTGACTGTCAAAAACTGGAGGATGGAATGTTGAAATCATTGAACAAGACATTGCTCGGCGCAGCGCTGATCGGCGTATCTTTCGCCTCGCATGCCTTTGCCGAAACGACGATCAATGCCCTCTTCATGGCGCAGGCCGCGTATAGCGAAGCCGACGTGCGCGCCATGACGGATGCCTTCTCCAAGGCCAATCCGGACGTCAAGGTCAACCTCGAATTCGTGCCTTACGAAGGCCTGCACGACAAGACCGTGTTGGCGCAGGGCTCCGGCGGCGGCTACGACGTCGTGCTCTTCGACGTGATCTGGCCTGCCGAATACGCGACCAACAAGGTTCTGGTCGACGTATCCTCGCGCATCTCCGACGACACGAAGAAGAACGTCCTGCCGGGCGCCTGGACGACGGTCCAGTATGACGGCAAATATTATGGCATGCCTGGATCCTCGATACCAAGTATCTGTTCTACAACAAGGAAATCCTGGAAAAGGCCGGCATCAAGACGCCGCCGAAGACCTGGGACGAGCTGAGCGAGCAGGCCAAGATCATCAAGGACAAGGGCCTGCTGGCCACCCCGATCGCCTGGAGCTGGTCGCAGGCCGAAGCCGCAATCTGCGACTACACCACGCTCGTCAGCGCCTATAAGGGCGACTTCCTGAAGGACGGCAAGCCGGACTTCCAGAACGGCGGTGGCCTCGATGCCCTGAAGTACATGGTCGCCAGCTACAAGTCCGGCCTCACCAATCCGAACTCCAAGGAATTCCTCGAAGAGGACGTCCGCAAGGTCTTCGAAAACGGCGATGCGGCCTTCGCGCTGAACTGGACCTACATGTACAACATGGCAAACGACCCGAAGGACAGCAAGGTTGCCGGCAAGGTCGGCGTCGTGCCGGCACCGGGCGTTGCTGGCAAGAGCGAGGCTTCGGCCGTCAACGGCTCGATGGGCCTCGGCATCACCACGGCCAGCAAGCATCCGGATGAGGCCTGGAAGTACATCACTTTCATGACCTCGCAGGCGACGCAGAACCAGTATGCCAAGCTCAGCCTGCCGATCTGGGCATCGTCCTATAGCGACCCGGCCGTCACCAAGGGCCAGGAAGAACTGATCGCGGCCGCAAAGGTCGGCCTTGCCGCCATGTATCCGCGTCCGAACACGCCCAAGTATCAGGAACTGTCGACGGCACTTCAGCAGGCGATCCAGGAATCGCTGCTCGGCCAGTCTTCTCCGGAAGACGCGCTGAAGTCTGCTGCCCAAAACAGCGGTCTCTGATAGTCTTACCGGGCGGCGCATTGCGTCGCCCGCCTCTCCATCCTCCATGAAGAATGAAAGAAGGGGCCCGTCATGTCCGGCACCTCCATGACAACTCGCGCCTGGTTTTTGATGTTGCCGCTGCTGGTGGTGATGGTCGCCGTCATCGGCTGGCCGCTCGTCGACACCGTCGGCCTTTCTTTCACCGATGCAAAGCTCGTCGGCACCGGCGGTAATTTCGTCGGCATCGACAATTACGCGAAGATGCTGGCGAACTCCAATTTCCAGCGCACCCTCATCACCACGGCCTGGTTCGCGATCATCTCCGTCGCCGCCGAAATGGTGCTCGGCGTGCTCGCCGCGCTGCTGCTGAACCAGGACTTCAAGGGGCGCGGCGTGCTGCGCGCGCTGATGATCCTGCCCTGGGCGCTGCCAACAGTCGTCAACGCCACGCTCTGGCGGCTGATCTACAATCCGGAATATGGCGCGCTCAATGCCGCGCTGACCCAGCTCAGCCTGCTCGACGCCTATCGTTCCTGGCTCGGCGAACCGGGCACGGCGCTGACGGCGCTCATCGTTGCCGATTGCTGGAAGAATTTTCCGCTGGTGGCGCTGATCGCGCTCGCCGCACTGCAAGCCGTGCCGCGCGATATCGTTGCCGCCTCGCTGGTCGATGGCGCCGGACCCTTGAAGCGCTTCCGCTTCGTCATCCTTCCCTATCTTGTCGGACCGCTGATGGTGGCGCTGGTGCTGCGCACCATCGAGGCCTTCAAGGTCTTCGACATCATCTGGGTGATGACGCGCGGCGGCCCGGCAAACAGCACGCGCACGCTATCGATCCTCGTCTATCAGGAGGCCTTCTCCTTCCAGCGGGCGGGGTCCGGCGCGTCGCTTGCCCTCATCGTCACGCTTTTGGTCACGGTGCTGGCCGCCGCCTATGCCGCCCTTGTCCGCAAAACCGCAGGGAGTGCCACCTGATGGAACGCAAGAGCCCGCTCTTTACCTGCTTCATCTATGTCTGCGCCATCCTGCTCGCCGTCGTCATCCTGGCGCCGATTGCCTGGCTGTTCATCATGAGCATTTCGCCGGCTGCCGATCTTGCCGCCAAGCCCTTGCGCTGGTGGCCGCAGACCGCGGATTTCTCGCGCTACAAGTTGCTGCTGTCGACGCTGGAAAACAGTGAGGGTGCAGCCTTCACCTCGTCGCTGCGCAACAGCATCGAGGTTGCCGGCATGGCGACCATCGCCGCGATCGCGCTCGCCATCCCAGCCGGCTGGGCCGTCTCGCGCACGCCGTCTGTCGGCTGGTCGCTCTCCATGGTGATCGCCACCTACATGCTGCCGCCGGTGGCGCTGGCCGTGCCGCTCTATATGGGCCTTGCCTATCTCGGCCTGCTCAACAACGTCTTCGGCCTGGCGCTCGTCTATCTGACCATCCTCGCGCCGTTCACGACCTGGCTGATGAAATCCGGTTTCGATTCCATTCCGAACGAGATCGAGGCTGCAGCGATGATCGACGGCGCCGGGCTGTTCCAGACGCTGAGGATCATCACGCTGCCGCTTGCCATGCCCGTGGTCGCGACCTCGGCGCTCTTCGCCTTCCTGCTTGCCTGGGATGAATTCTTCTATGCGCTGCTCTTCACCTCGGACCAGCGCGCCAAGACCCTCACCGTCGCCATTGCGGATCTCGCAGGCGGCCGTGTCTCGGATTACGGACTGATCGCGACTGCCGGCGTGCTGGCCGCCCTGCCCCCGGTGCTGATCGGCCTTGTCATGCAACGTGCCCTCATTTCAGGGCTGACCAATGGCGGCGTCAAGGGATGAACATGACCAAAGAGAAAACCCGCCCCGAAGGCCTTGCCGCCATCGATCGCGAAATGGCCCGCCAACATGCCGACGCGCTCGCTTCCTTCGAAGCGGCGACCGATATGGCCGCCACGGCCGCCGCCTCGCTGAAGCGCACCGGCAAACTCTTATTGCTCGGCATGGGCGGCTCCCACGCCGTCAACCGCGCCGTCGAGCCGCTTTATCGCGCCGCCGGTATCGATGCGGTTGCGCTGCCGCTCTCCGAACAGCTCGGCCAGCCGCTGCCGCTTGAGGGACGTACGATCTTCGTGACGTCGCAATCCGGCGAAAGCGCCGAGGTCGTGCGCTGGTTCAACGAGACCGGCGGCACGGCCGAGACTTTCGGCCTGACGCTCGAGGGCAGCTCTTTTCTTGCGAGAACCGCGCCTTCTCTCGTCGGCGCCGGCGGCACCGAGCTTGCCTTTGCCGCAACACGCAGCCTCACCGTCAGCTTCGCGCTGCACTTGGCGATCTTCGCCGCATTCGGGCAAGATCCGGCGCGCGCTTTGGCGGTGTTGCAGGCTCCTGAGACGCCCGCCATCGAGCCGGCCCTTGCAGCCCTCGCCAATGTCGCGACGGTTGTCACCTCGGGCCGCCGCCTGCAGGGCGTGGCTGAAGCGCTGGCGCTTGGCCTCACCGAACTGTCGCGCCGCCCCTGCTTCTCACTCGAAGGCGGCCAGCTGCGGCATGGGCCGATGGAAATGCTCGGCCCGTCGATCGGCGTGGTGCTTTTCCGCGGCAATGATGCGACAGCCAGCCTGGTGACCGCCATGGCCGTTTCCGCCGCCGAAACAGGCGCGCCGGTGGTGATCTTCGATGGCTCCCAGGAAGAGGCAGTACCGGGCTGCGTGACGCTGCGCTTCAAGCCGGAAACCGGTCTTGCCGCCGTCTTTCAGATGCTGCCTGTGGCGCAGCTGCTGATGATCGCCTTTGCCGACGAGCGGGTGGAAGATGCCGGCACGCCGGTGCGCACCACCAAGATCACCCGGAGCGAGTGAATGAAGCCGCTTGCAGTCATCGGCAACGTCAATATCGACCTGATCCTCGGGCCGGCCGCACCTTGGCCGAAGGCCGGCACCGAGATCATCGTCGATCATGACGAGCTGCGCGTCGGCGGCCAGGCGGGCAATAGTGCCCTTGCCTGGGAAGGCCTCGGCGTCGATTACGAAATTTCCGCCAATGTCGGCAACGACCAGTTCGGCCGCTGGCTGAGCGAAGCCTTCGGCGCACGCAGCAGCAAATGGCCCGTTCGGCCGGAGGGCACGACGCTCTCGGTCGGCATTACCCATCCCGATGGCGAGCGTACCTTCTTCACCACGCGCGGCCACCTGCCACGCTTCAATCTCGATGACGTGTTTGCGGTGCTCGACGGCCAACGGCTCAGCGGCGGCTATATGCTGCTGTGCGGCGCCTTCCTCACCGAAGATCTCACCCGGGATTACGACGCCCTTTTCGACTGGGCAGACAAGCACCGGATCACCGTTGCGCTCGACACGGGCTGGCCGCTCGACGGCTGGACGGAGAAAAACTGCGATGCAACGCGCAACTGGCTCTCCCGCTGTGGCGTCGCGCTGATGAACGAAGTCGAGACAACGACGCTTGCCGGCATGGACGATCCAGTCGAGGCTGCGATCGCTCTTCGATCGCACATGCCTGAGGGCGCCATCTTCGTCGTCAAGCGCGGCCCGGACGGGGCGATTGCCATCGACGCCGACGGCACGTCGGTTTCGGCCGCGGCGCCACGCGTCACGGTCGTCGATACGATCGGCGCCGGCGATGTCTTCAATGCGGGCTTCCTCGCCGCCCTTGCCCGCGGCGAGCCGCTTGCGGCCTGCCTTTCGGCAGGAACCGAAGTTGCCTCCCGCGCCATTTCCACTCTGCCGCGCAGCTACGGCCCGGCCAAAGCATCCGAGGAGGCCGTTCGATGAGCGCGCTCGAAATCCAGAATATCCGCAAAAGCTATGGCGAGCTGGAGACGCTGAAAGGCATCGACATTTCGCTTGAGAGCGGCGAGTTCCTGGTGCTGCTCGGCTCGTCAGGCTGCGGCAAGTCCACGCTTCTGAACATCATCGCCGGGCTTGCCGAGGCAACCAGCGGGGATATCCGCATCGGCGATCGCTCCGTGCTCGGCGTCCATCCGAAAGACCGCGACATCGCCATGGTGTTCCAGTCCTACGCGCTCTATCCGAACCTCTCGGTCCACCGTAACATCGGCTTCGGCCTGGAGATGCGCAAGGTGCCTGCGGCCGAGCGCGACAAGGCAGTGCGCGAGGCGGCAAAGCTCCTGCAGATCGAGGCGCTGCTGGAGCGCAAGCCGCGCCAGCTTTCCGGCGGCAGCGCCAGCGCGTTGCGATCGGCCGGGCGCTGGTGCGCAAGCCGGAGGTCTTCCTGTTCGACGAGCCGCTATCGAACCTCGACGCCAAGCTGCGCATGGAGATGCGCACCGAACTGAAGCGCCTGCACCAGATGCTGAAGACCACGGTCGTCTACGTGACACACGACCAGATCGAGGCGATGACGCTCGCGACCCGCATCGCCGTGATGCGAGACGGCAGGATCGAACAGCTTGGCACGCCGGACGAGATCTACAATCATCCGGCAACGCTCTACGTGGCGACCTTCGTCGGCGCACCGCCGATGAACCTTCTGAATGCCACCGCCGATCAGGGTTCGCTCCGCATCGACGGAACCTCGATTACCCTGCCGATGCCGCCGACGAAGGCGGAGATCAAACAGGGGCAGGAGCTGGTGGTCGGCATCAGGCCGGAAACGTTGCGGCTTGACGAACAAGGCAAGCTCGAAGCCATTTGCGAAGTGGCGGAATTGACGGGACCTGAGCTGATCGTGACGGCGCAAGCCGGTTCGCAGCGGCTGATGGCCTGCCTGCCGCCGCGAACCGCAATTGCCGAAGGACAGACGCTGAAACTCGGTTTCGACGCAAACGCGCTGCATCTCTTCGACCGCGCCACCGGCCTTCGCTGCGAATAGGTTTCGCAGGCTTCCGGATCGCCCGGTCAATCGCCAAAGGCGTCGAGATACCGGGGCGCGCCGCCTGCCATCCGACGATCGAGTCTCTCGTTCGGCCAGATCGGCGAGCGCGTGATCCGATAGACCGAAGCCGGCGGCAGGTTGAAGAGGGTTCCTCCCACCCTTTCCGTCTGCAGCCCGAGGAAATTCAGAGCGTCGTCCGACACGGGGCAGCGTGGGCCATAGGTGAACTGGTAGAATGCACCCGCCGGCCCGAGGCAGCGAAATGCGCCTTGCATGATCTTCACCACCTGGCGCGTCGGCATCGAGAGCAGCCCGAGACCGCTCAACACGGCTCCAGCACTGCCCTCGCGCAATGCAGCTGATGTCGCGATATCGGCGGCACTCATCTGCAACACGCATGCGGCCGGAAAGCGGCGTTTCAACAGGACTGCAAAATCCGGATTGAGCTCGACCAGTGTCAGGTTGTGCTCCGCCACGCCGCGGTCGCGCAGGGCCTTGGTGAAGACTCCGGTGCCCGGTCCAAGCTCGATAACCGGCCCAGTCGCCACCGAAATGTCGCGTGTCATGATTTTGGCCAGTGCCCGGCTCGACGGTGCGACGGCTGCGGTGCGAAGAGGAGCTGCCGCCCAATGGCGCAGGAAGAAGAAACTGTCTCTCATGATATCGGTTCGTCCCTTGTTGGTTGATTGCCTTCCCCAGGGATCTCGATGGTTCGTCTGACGCCTGCATTGCTTCGAAACGTCATGTTGTCGCAATGTCGCCTCGGCAAAAATTACAAGACGAATGGCGAAAGGACGAAGGATGCGGCTCCTTGTGGTCGAGGACGAGCCGGAAATGGCGCTGGCCTTGCAATCGGCGCTGCGGCGCTACGATATGATTGCCGATCATGCCGACGACATGAGCATGGCCATGGAAATGATCCTGGCGGGCTCCTACGATGCCATCATCCTCGACCGCGGACTTCCGGACGGCGACGGCCTTTCCCTTATTCCCAAGATCAGGCAGCACAAGTCGAACATACCGGTGATCGTGCTCACTGCCCGCGGCCGGCTTGCCGAGCGTGTTGCCGGCCTCGATGGTGGTGCCGATGACTATCTGGCGAAGCCTTTCGCCTTCGAGGAGCTTCTGGCGCGGCTGCGCGCCGTGATGCGGCGGCCCGACCATATCAGCCCGATGGCCTTCAGGCTCGGCCGCGTCGTCCTCGATCTTGATCACCGCGAAGCCAGGGTGGAGGGCATGCGCTTCGAGCTGCCAAGGCGCGAACTCCTCGTCCTGGAAGCGCTGATGCGGCGCGCCGGCCGGATGGTGCCGCGCGAAATCCTGATGGAATCGGTTTTCGGCATGAGCGACGAGGTCCAGTCCAACACACTCGACAGCCATATTTCGAGGCTGCGCCGCAAGCTTGCCGAGGCGGATGCCGGCGTCACCATCAACGGCGTGCGCGGGGTCGGCTACATGCTGATGGAGCAGGCATGAAGGAGGCGACTGGCCGCTCGCTGACATGGCAATTGATCCGGCGACTGCTAGTCCTCCAGAGCCTGATCCTTTTCTTCGTTCTCGGAGCCTTGTTCCTGAAGGGCGATCTCTTCGCCTTCCGCTCGACCGATCGAACCATCGAAGCCCTTCAGCATGCCATTCAGCGCGACGCTGCCGGTGCGTTGCAGCTGAGTGATACGGCGGAGCTGACAGGGCTCAGGGGAGCCGAGCCCGGCCTCTGGTTCATCATCCGCGATGCACGCGGGATGCACATCTCCGAAGGCCCGATCCCGGCGATCTTTACCCGCATCAGTGAAGCGCTGCCCGGCATCGGCCAGGCCCGATTCGGATCGACGGTCGACGCTGCTGCCATGGATCGACCCGAGGCGCGCATGCGGACTGTCTATACCCCGGCAGGCGAGATGCAGATCCTAACGGGAACCGAAAGCAAGGCGCCGCCGGCCATCGTCGCGCTCGGGCTTCTGCTTGTCTTTCTCAAGGTCGG
Source organism: Rhizobium sp. P44RR-XXIV (assembly GCF_001999485.2). Lineage (NCBI taxonomy): Bacteria > Pseudomonadati > Pseudomonadota > Alphaproteobacteria > Hyphomicrobiales > Rhizobiaceae > Rhizobium > Rhizobium sp. P44RR-XXIV. Next base: position 724,478 of record NZ_MPVZ02000026.1, read on the forward strand.
CCTGCCGATCATGATTGTCATCGTCTTCGGCATCCTGGTCGCCACCCCTCTCGTCGTGCGCGGCGCAGTGGCCGGCATCGCGAAGGCGGAAAAACAGGCCGCACTGATCGATATCGGCCAACGCGGCGTGCGGCTGGAAACCTCGGGCACGCCGCCCGAGATTGCCTCGCTGATCAGCGCCGTCAATGAAGCCCTTCGCCGGCTGGATGACGGCTATGAGCGGCATCAGCGCTTCCTGGCGGATGCCGCGCATGAGCTCAGGACTCCGATCGCCATTCTCGGCACCCGCATTGCAGCGCTGCCGCCGACCCCGGAACGCGTACAGCTGGTCGCCGACGTGGCGCGGCTGACGACGCTGACCGAGCAGTTGCTCGATATCGAGCGCCTTCAGCGTGATATGGCCGAGTTCAAGCCCGTTTCGCTGCTGGCCCTCGGCAAGCGGGTGGTGAGCGATATGGCGCCGCTTGCCTTTCCAGCCGGTTACCAACTGGATCTCATCCATGAAGGGCCGGACGACCCCATTCATGGTGACGAGGCAGCGCTGGAGCGTGCGCTCGCCAGCCTCATCCAGAACGCCATCGATCACGGCGGCGGCAGGGGAACGATCAGCATTCGCATCGCGCCCGGACTGATTGACGTCTGCGATGACGGCCCAGGCGTGCCGCCCGCCGAGCGCGATCGGATCTTCGAGCCTTTCTACAGGCTGAAACCCCGCTCCAGCGGGACGGGCCTAGGCCTTCATCTGGTGAGACAGATCGTGGAATTGCACGGCGGCAATGTCACGGCCGATACCAGCCCCACGGGCGGCGCACGACTGACCATCGATCTGACCTCAAATCGCCGGCGGATATTGCCGGCGAAACAGGCCGGCATCGCTTATCCTCAGCCTCGATGAAGCAATTGTTGGTTGCCGCATAAATTTCGCTTCCCGTAATGTTGCTGCAAGGCGATGGGCCGACTCTGATGACCTAACGATCATCGGAACAGAACCGTGCTTCAACGACTTCAACGCAACGCGCGATGGCCCTTTGTCGGGCTTCAATTGAGCAACGTGGCCCTGAATTTCAGCCATGCCTTCGCGACGGTGCTCTATCCCTGGATCATGTATGATCTCACCGGCAGCGTGGTGTGCATGGCGCTGATGGCGTTCATCAACGGCGGCGTGCTTCTGATCGGCATGGCTTTCGGCGGCTATGTGGCGGAGATGCTCGGCATCCGTCATACTGCCCTTATCTCCGCCAAAATCGGCGCGCTGACGTCGCTGCTGATTGCCGCGCTCTATACCGCCGATTTTCTCAACCCCGGCACTCTCCTGTTTCTCAGCCTTCTAAGCTCCATCCTCGATGGGCCGGCGACGGTGGCGACCGAAGTGAAGGTTCCTGAAATTGCCCGGCTTTCGGGACTGTCGAAGACCGATGCGAATTCCATCGACGATATGATCGACGGCCTCGTGCTGCTCACGGCCTCGGCAGCCAGCGCCTTCATCATCGCCGCCATAGGTTCGAAAGATGCCGCGTGGTGGATCACGATCTGCAACTTTGCCGCCATGATGCTTCTGTCGTTCAGCCTGCCGAAATTTCGGCTGCGGGCAGCGCCGCACTTGCTTGACATCATCGTTGCGGGAAGACGGTTTCGCGGCGCGCCCATTTCGCTGCCGCTGGCGTTTTGTGCGAGTGCGGCACTCGGCTTTTTCATGACGCTGCAGATTTTCCTCGTGCCGGCGGCCTTGCGGCTGCAGGGCGAGTCCGTAGCCTGGCTCGGCATTTTCATTGCGGCATCGGCCACGGGCACGATCATGATGAACCTGCACCTGGCATCCCGCCAGGACAGGCCCACGCCATCCTCCACCGTTTCCAGAGCCTTCCTGGGACTGGCGCTCGCAACGGGACTGATGTGGATCGAGATTTCGCCGCTAACGATGATATTTGCCGGCCTTGTCGCGGGATTGGCGAACGGCTGGCTCTCGCCCGCTTTCGTGGCGATCCTCCAGGTGAAGGCGCCGCGCGATATCAGGCCCCATGTGATGGGCCTTTCCTATTCCGTCGTTCTGTTGTTTCTGCCGCTCGAATACATGCTGACCGGCGTGGCCATCGGCCTCACATCCTTCAAGACGACCTGCATTCTCGCAATATTCCTCCTGTCCCTGGCAGCGGCCGTCAGCGCCGCCTGGCTGGAATGCATCGAGAATGATTAGCCGGAAATAGACCGGGCAAACGCCGACAATGCGAGAAGCGCCCCATAGCGCGCAATGATGCCGCAATGTTCATCGCTATGTCTTGAACGAAATGCACCACCTTAGAAAGGGAAACAATGCGCCTCTTGCTCGTGGAAGATGAGCCGCAGATGGCAGATGCGCTTGCGACCGCGCTGCATCAATACGACATCATCGTCGATAACGCGCCGACCCTGGAATTTGCGAGAAACGCCGTCTCGGAACATGTCCATGACATGATCGTGCTCGACCGGCAATTGCCCGATGGGGACGGGCTCGAACTCATTCGGCACCTGCGTTCGATCGGCGCGACGATACCGGTCATCGTATTGACGGCCCGCGGCTCCCTCGCCGATCGCGTCAACGGTCTTGATCTCGGTGCGGACGACTATCTTTCCAAGCCCTTCGCCCTCGAGGAACTTCTGGCGCGCATCCGCGCCCTGATGCGTCGGCCGGCCAATGTGGCGCCGATGGTCGCCCGGCTCGGCCAGCTTGAATTCAGCCTCGATAACAGGGAGGCCCGGATATCAGGCAAACTGCTGGACTTGCCGAGGCGCGAGCTTCTCGTTCTGGAGACGCTGATCCGCCGGCAGGGCAGAACGGTCCTGCGTGCGGCGCTGGAGGAAGCCGTTTATGCCTTCGACGACGAAATCCAGTCGAATGCGCTCGATTCGCATGTATCGCGGCTTCGCAAGAAGCTCGCCGATGCGCAGGCAGGCGTGGAGATCCATGGCATTCGCGGGGTCGGCTATCTGTTGAGGCCAATCGCATGAAGCGTGCCCGGGCAAAATCGCTGAAGCGCCGGCTGATCGCGCAGCTTCTGCTCTTCCAGGTCGGCATCCTCCTTTTGTTCAGCGTGGCGTTCGTCGCCTACCTGATACAGGCGGGCGAAGGCATCGTTCTCTCCGATCCCGAGTTTGCTGATGCTGCCGGACGCGCAATCGAGCGCAAGGCCGACGGCCAGCTCGTTCTCAACGAGACGGACGAAATTGCCAAGCTGCGGCAAAGTTCGGCGGACTTCTGGTTCGTCGCCCGCAGCGAAAAGGGTGAAATCATTCAGACCGGCAATGTGCCTGCGGTTTACGCCGCGATGGCGGAACACCTGGATCGCATAACCTTCGGCGATATCCGGGATACCAAACCACCCTTCTCCTATCTGGCCGTCATACGCAACACATCCGGCCCCGCGGGAAACTTTACCGTGATCGGCAAGGGTGATGTGTTCAGCATGACATATGCCATCCTGCTTCTCTCCAACCTGCTGATGGTGCCGATCCTTGTGCTGCTGGTCATTGTGACCATCGTCATCATTCCATGGATCGTGAGCAGGGCATTTTCCCGCCTGTCCACCGTCGCCAAGGAAGCCGAATCCATCGATATCGACCGGCGCGGTTACAGGCTGCCGGAAACGGGGATCCCGCGCGAAGTCATGCCGCTCGTCAATGCGATCAACGGTGCGCTTCAACGCCTCGATGAGGGGCATGAGCGCCATCAGCGCTTCATTCTCGATGCCGCGCATGAATTGCGCACGCCTGTCGCCATTCTGCAGACCCGCATCGAGACGATCGTCGAGGGGCCGATCCGCAATCGGCTTCTGTCCGATGCGGGTCGCATCTCCGCGCTCGCCGAACAGCTGCTCGACCTGCAGCGTCTGGATGTCATCGGTGCGAACTTCTCGCCCGTCGATCTGCTGGACATATGCCGCGATGTTGCCGCCGATATGGCGCCCTTGGCCATCGCGCAGGGATATGACCTTTCGCTCGAGACAAGGCTCGATCGCCTGATTGTCCAGGGCGATGCCGGAGCGCTGCGCCGCGTCGTCTTCAACATCGTTCAGAATGCGATCGAGCATGGTGGCGGCAAGGGGAATATCACGATCAGGATCGACAGGCGCGCAATCATCGAGGTGACGGACGAAGGTCCGGGTGTGCCCGCTGCAGAGCGCGAGAGAATCTTCGAGCCCTTCCATCGCCTTCATCCGCATGAGCATGGGGCCGGCCTCGGGCTCAATCTGGTCAGTGAAATCATGCAGCGGCACGGCGGCAACGTCACCGTCTTGGACGGTCCACAGGGTGGCGCCTGTTTTCGCCTGTCTTTCCCGAGTTAGCGGCTGGACGCACCCAACCTTCCTTAACAGATAGTTAAATATTTCACTTCAACCCTATAAAAACACTGAATAATTTTTCAATATTTTTGAATCCTGCAATGTGCCCGCAATTCTCGCAGGCAAAATGATCCGCATCTCCTGAGACCGATCCGTTCCCAAGACGGGCGGCGCTGGAGACCAGCAGGAACCGGTTTCCGGTTCTCCAACGCAAATAGAGACCTTGCGAGCGCCTAGGGATGGCGCATGGGTTTCGTATGGAGTTATCAATGTCTCTCAGCGCAAAATCTTTCCTGTTCGCGGCTCTGGCCATTGCGGCCGCAACCAACGCATCCGCGGCCGACCTCACGACCTATCAGGCTCCGGACGCCGGCTACGAACAGCCACCGGCCTTCAGCTGGGGCGGCGCCTATTTCGGCGCGCATGGCGGCGTTGCCTCACCGAAGCTGAACCCTTTCGCCAGCGGCAAGGGTCTGACCGCCGGTGTACAAGCCGGCTACAATTTCCAGGTGGGGCCTGGCATCCTCGGTGCGGAACTGGAAGGCTCCTACCTCGGAAACAACGAAGTGAACGTGCCTAACGGCAAACTGGAAGAACGCTTCCGCGGTGCCGCCAAGGCAAAGGCCGGCCTGACCTTCGACCGCACGCTGGTCTATGGGACGGCGGGTCTGACGATGACGAAATTCGACGGCGGAAGAGGCGTCTCCGGCCCGAGCGGCTGGAAGCAGGGCTACCTCTTCGGTGGCGGCATCGAACAGGGCTTCGGCGGCGGATTGTCGGCCAAGGTCGAATACAACTACGTCATGACCAATGACGTGTCGACGACGAGCTCCAGCGGCAGATCGAAGACCGATGTTCGCGACCACGTCATCAAGGCCGGTCTGAACTATCGCTTCTGACCCGGCAGGTTCCGCAGACGTGGGCACGGCTTTCAAGCAAGCCGTGCCTGGCGGGGAGCGGCGAATGACGGCTAATCAAACCCCGAGCCAGCCGCTTTCGCCGCTCTCACTTTTGAGACGACAGTCCAAGTTGGATGCCATGACCAGTCGCATCACGAAAATAACGATCATCCTGGCGCTGGTTGCGCTGGGCGTTGTAAGCGCCGTGATCGTGCCGGCCAGCCGTGACATCAGTGGCGCGGCCCAGATCACGCAGGCGCCAGCGGCCAAGACGATCGAGGTCGCCTCCATGGAGGTGATGCGGGTCCGTCGGCAGACCTACAGCCAGGAGCTTCGCATCAACGGCTTCATTCAGCCGGCCCGGCGCGTGACGCTGACGGCGAGATTATCCGGCACGCTGGCGTCGGTCGAGGCCGATGTGGGAACAGCTGTTCGCGCCGGCGACGTCATTGCGCGCTTCGATACCGAAGCCTTGACGCTTTCTTTGAACAGGTTGATCGCGACGACGGATGCCAAGGCGGCAACGCTTCTGCGGGCGCAAAAGGATCTTGAGCGCACGCGCAGCCTTGTCGCCACCGGAGGGGTCGCACAGGCCAAGCTGACGGAGGTCGAGACCGACGTGGCGGTGTTGAAAGCGGAGCTGCGTGCCCTGCAGGCCGAACAGGCGGAAGCACAGCGCGCACTCAGCGACGCGGTCGTCACCGCACCTTTCGACGGCATCGTCAACTCCCGCAGGATCAATCCGGGACAGGCCGTATCGATCAATACCGAGCTGTTCGAGATCGTCGATATCGCGCAGCTCGACCTGGTCGCCCTCATTCCTCCGCAGGAGAGCGCCGGGCTTTCGATCGGACAGGCGGCATCCATCAAGATCGAGGGAATGCCGGACGAGGCTCTCCTGGCGCGGCTCGACAGGATCAGTCCCGCAACCCTCGACAATTCGCGGTCGCTACAGGTCTATCTCAGGCTCGAACATGTCGTCCCCGGCCTTCGGGGCGGCATGTTCGGCCATGGCTCGCTGCAGATCGACAGCCATGACAACATTCTCGCCGTGCCCGCCGCCGCAATCATTACAGAAGGCGGCGAAACCCTTGTCCGGACGATCATCGACGGCGCCGTGCATCGACAGCCGGTTACCCTCGGCACAGCGAAGGTCGGCGAGGATCTCGTCGAGGTTCGAACCGGACTAAGCGAAGGCGATGCCGTCATAACCGTTCCGCTCCGGGACGCTGCCAACGGCACCTCCGTGAAGATCGCAGAGCGCTAGGGATCACCGATGTTTCTTGCCCGTATTTCCATTCAGCAGCCCGTTTTTGCGACCATGGTGATGGTCGCCATCGTCGTCCTGGGGATCACCGCCTGGTCGCGCCTGCCCGTGGACTTGCTGCCCTCCGTCGACTTGCCGGCCGTCGTCATCTCCACCAATTATGACGGCGCATCGACGCTTGCCGTCGAGCAACAGGTCAGCCGACCCATCGAGGAAAGCATCGGCGCCATTGCCGGCATCAAGAAGATCACCTCGAAATCATCGACGGGCAACTCCCTCGTCATCGCGGAATTTACGCTTGAAACGCCATCGAGAGCAGCAGCGGATGAGGTGCGCGACCGCATATCGCGGCTGCAGGATGTGCTTCCCGAGGGTGCGGATCGGCCGCTCGTCACGCGCTTCAATCCGCAGGACGCGCCGATCATGTCGCTCGCGGCCTTCTCCTCGGATCTTTCCCTTAGCCGGATGACGAAGATCGCCGACACGACGATCGTGCCCCGGCTGCGGCGGGTGCCCGGAGTGGGCCAGGTGACGCTTGTCGGCGGCAGTGAAGACCAGGTGCGAATCCAGCCAGACCCGGCCAAGCTGCTTTCCTTCGGCATTCCGATGCCGACGGTCATCGAAGCCATACAGCGGGCCACGCGTGACAGCGCCATCGGATCCATCGTCTCGTCGACGCGCGAGCGCAGCGTGACCGTCAGCGTGCAGCCGGGCAACGTCAGAGATTTCGCCGATATCGTTATCACCCAGGACAGCGCCGGTCGCCCGATCCGGCTCACGGAAGTCGCCGATGTGATGGAGGCCGGGGCCGACCCGAAGAGCCGGGCCTGGTTCAACGGCAAGCCTGCACTCGGCCTCGACATCAACAAGCTCGAAGGCGCCAACACCGTCGACGTTGCAAATGGCGTCGAGCGAGAGCTGGCTCAACTGAGGAAGGACGATGCGCTCAAGGATATCGGCATCGTCATATCGCAGGATAGTTCGCGAACGATTGTCGGACAGATCGGCGACGTACAAAGGACCATCATCGAGGGTGGCGCACTGACCATCGCGATCGTCCTCCTGTTCCTGAACTCCTGGCGCTCGACCATCATCACGGCCCTCACATTGCCGGTCTCCGTCATCGGCACCTTCGCGGCCATGGCCGTTCTGGGCTTCAGCCTCAATCTCATGACCATGCTGGCGCTGTCGATCTGTATCGGCATCCTGATAGACGACGCGATCGTCGTCAGAGAAAATATCACTCGCCACGCTGCCATGGGCAAGGATCGCAAGCGGGCGGCGCTGGACGGCACATCGGAAATCGGCCTTGCGGTGCTTGCCACCACGCTGTCGATCGTCGCCGTCTTCCTTCCTGTCGCCTTCATGGGCGGGGTGATCGGCCGGTTCTTTCTGCAATTCGGCATCACCGTCTCCGTCGCGGTGCTGATATCGCTCTTCGTATCTTTCACGCTCGACCCGATGCTTTCCAGCGTCTGGGCGGATCGGCCCGCGTCGGGGAAAAGAGGTCGCCTTCAGGTGATGCTCGATCGCTTCGACCATGGCTTCGAAAGGATCGCACAGCGTTATGGCGGCATCGTCGGCTGGTGCCTTGCGCACCGGGCCGTGACCTCCCTTTGTGTTCTCGGGTTCTTTGCCGGAACTCTTTGCCTCATCCCGCGCATCGGCACGGAATTCGTGCCGAAATCGGATCAGGGCATGGTCGCGGTCGGCCTCACCTTGCCGGAGGGATCATCGGTCGAATATACCGCCGCCAAGATCAGGCAGGCCGAAACGATCCTGCGGCAGTTTCCGGATATTCTGGATCTCTACTCGACCGTCAACAGCGGCGACGGCGCCAACACCAACGAGGCAAGAATTGCCGCTTCCATGGTGTCGGCGGACAAGAGAACGATGACTTCGGTCGCGATCGCGCCGAAGCTGCGCAACGCACTAGGCCCGCTCGCCGGCGCCACGGTCGAGGTGGGACAGCCCGGAGAGATCTCCGGCGCCGAGGCAAAAACGATCCAGATATCGATCCTGGGCGGCGACCTGAACGTGCTGGAACGCCTTTCGCTAGATATGAAGGCGAAGCTCGGAAAGGTCGCAGGGCTCATCGCGCTCGAATCCTCCGCCGACAAGAAACGGCCGATGCTGATGATCCGTCTTCGTGCCGAGCAGGCGGCCGATCTCGGAATTTCCACGGCGACGATCGAGCGCAATCTTCGGCCGCTGGTGGCTGGCGAAAAGCTGACAAGCTGGGCTCATGGCGGCGACGAATCCCGCTATGTCGCCATTCGTTTGCCGGAAGCTGGCCGCCGGACGATCGAGGATCTCAGACAAATTCCCATCCCCGTCGCAAGGGTCGGCGCAACGGGCCCGGCGACAACCGTGCCGCTGGCGCAGGTCGCCGATGTCTCGGAAACCCTCGCGCCACAGACGATCGTTAGGCGCGACGGGGATCGTGAGGTTCGCCTCTCCGCCAATCTCAGCGGCCAACCCCTCGGTGTGGTTGTCCGCGACATCCAGACCGTCATCGGCTCGATGGAGCTGCCGGCAGGCTATCGCATCGCCATCGGCGGCGAGGCGGACGACATGATGGAAAGCTTCGGCTATGCGGCTCAGGCGCTGGTGCTCGCAGTCATCTTCATCTACCTCATCCTTGCCTCGCAATTCGGCTCCTTCGTGCAGCCGATCGCCATCATGACCAGCCTGCCGCTTTCGATCAGCGGCGTACTGGGCGGCCTTCTGCTAACCGGGTCCACCATCAACATCTTCTCGGTGATCGGCTTCATCATGCTGATGGGCCTGGTGACGAAAAATGCCATCCTGCTGGTGGATCACGCCAACAAGCGCCGTCAGGAAGGCGCCAGCATGCGACAAAGCCTGATCGATGCCGGCACGATCCGTTTCCGCCCTATCGTCATGACCACGTCGGCCATGATCATCGGCATGATGCCGCTGGCGCTTGGCTTTGGCGAAGGCGGGCAGGAGCGTGCCTCGATGGCCCACGCCGTCATCGGCGGCCTCCTGTCTTCGACTGCGCTGACGCTTGTGTTCGTGCCGGTCGTTCTGTCCCTGATCGAAAGCTGCAGGACAATACTAATGAGGAGAAAAGCCAATCCGGAGACGGATAGAGCGGAGGATGTGGCCGCATGAGGAGACATGGAGCCTGGTTCCGCGTCAAGGCCTATGGCTAGGGAGCAGGCTTGCCCTGCCGCTGGCAAGGCTGGGCGGCGCTGACGGCCTACGCCCAGGTCCTCGGAGTGATCATCGCCATGGGAGAAACATGGCGGGACGGCCATCCGGCGAGCTTCGTGCTCGCGATCTGCATCCCGACAGCCTTGCTGTTCCTGGTCAGCTGGTGGAAAAGCGACGCCCCATGGCGCTGGCGATGGGGCGGAGACAAGGGCAATGGAATGTGAATGCGATAGGTGTCCAGGCGTTTCAGGAGCAAGTCCGTTTAAACGTCCATGCTCCGGAAATGCCGGCGTCACTCATATCGCATCAGGTTTTGTGAAGAGATCGGCAAGAATGGCATCGCGCGCCCGTTTGCCGGCCGAGCCCGGTATCTTCTGTTCCTCGCCGATCAGACGCGCAAAAACGATCTTGCGATCTCCCCTGACCGCCCAGCCGACGAACCAGCCATACATCCTGAAGCGGTCACCACGAATGCCGATCCGCGACGACGGCATGGCGCCGGTCTTGCCATATGCATGCCAGCCGGATTGCTGCACCCCATAGTCGGCTATCCTTGTCGTCATGTCATAGGCCAGCTCGCTCACCCCCAGTTCCCGCCGCACCAGCTTTCGCAAAAAGGCGAGCTGCTCGACGGGAGAGATTTTCAGCGACGATCCGAGCCAGGCATGCGTCAGGCCGTCATGCTTGCCGGGATTGCCCGACACGTCGGCATTGCCGTAATTGAACTGCCTTGTATAGGCTTGAAACTTGGTGGGGCCGAGCGCCTCCGTAAGGCGCTGCGAATACCAGACGATGGATTTTTCCATCCAAAGGCGCGGCGTCGCGCTATCTTCCCAAGTCGTCGGCCAATCAGAATAGCCCTTCACGAAGGGCCAGACCGGCTTTGACTCGTCAGCCAGAACATGGGCATCGTAGCCCATGAGGCTCAGGGCCAGCTTGAAGGTCGATGCCGGTGAAAGCCGGCGGTCGCAATCTCCCTGCTTCAACAGGACCTTGCCGCTTTCGACGTCCTCCACGACGGAGCAGATCGTCTCGGCTTGCGAAATGGCAGGCAGTGCAGCAAAGGCCACGGTCACCGCGGCGATGCAAATATGTCTCATGATGCTCTCCCCCCTTACCGTGCGACCAGGTAGGACACCGCGACGCGCGCCGTGATGACATTCTTGCCGGTTTCGATCGGCACGCCGGCGTCCGAACTGGCGGCACGCAGCCTTGCTTCCGTCGACGCATAGGGAAATATGGTTGCCGCGGGCTGATCTTCGATGGCGACAATCGGCCCGAGCCTGAGGCCCGAGGCCTGCGCCACGGCACTGGCGCTTTTCGCTGCGGCGGCCACGGCGTGCTTGCGCGCTTCATCGACAGCACCAGCAGCATCCTCCACGAGGAAATCGACCGAGCCGCCCTCGTTGACGCCGTTCTTCAGGGCCACATCAAGGACATTTCCGACCTCGGCAACCTTGCGAACACGCACCATCAGCGTGTTGCGGGCATCATAGCCCGAGATGGTCGAGGAAGGCGCTGTGCCATCGGGCTTCGCCGTATAATCGAAACGCGGTGAGATCTGGAAATCCGCGCTCTGCATGTCGTCTCTCCCGATGCCCAGCGATACGAGCGCGGCGATGAGCTTGCGGGTCGCCTCCGTGGAGGCCGAAACCGCCTGGCTCGCCTCACCGGCCTGGCGCAAAACCGTCAGGCGGACGACTGCGATATCCGGGCTGCGAAGGATCTGCCCCTCGCCGACAACACGAATGAGGCCCGCGCCCTGGCCTATCGTTTCCTCGGCCCGCGCGGAGGCGGCCAGGGCGATGGAAAGACTGGCGATGGCAACTGCGATCATGGAACTACGCTTCATGTCCTATAATCCTGCGACTGGAGGTATTGACGCCTGGGCCTATTCGCATTCGAGCGAAGGCTGCCTGAAGCTGGTCACGTACCAGTCAGAGCCGGAGCCTCGGGTGTAGAAGGTATAAAAACATTCCGTTCTCTCGAGATAGCCGGGAGTCTCCATGACCTCATAGCGGCTGCCGCGCCGTGTTTCCTTCACTTCGCCGGTGGATTGGCCCGGCACCACCTGCGTCTTCTGCTTGCGCCACTGATAGGCCCGCTCGCCGGGGCGCAGATCATAGACATTGTCCGGTGGGCCATAGTCGAGCATGACGCTGCTGATCGGCGCGCGATATAGCTCTTCATGATTTGCGAGGCGCAGGCCGAGAGGACCAGTAGGATCATCAGGGCGGCAATGCCGAGCGGGAACCGCTTGATGCGAATGGCAGACATCAGGAACGTCCTTTTGCAACTGAAGAGAGACCGCGGCAGGGGTACGTCGGCTGGATTACGGCAGCATTGCGTGAGACCGCATCAGCCGTCTTTTGTCGCGCGTCCAATAATCTGGCGAATCCCATCCTTTCGGAAAGGCTGTGCCAATTGCCGCAGGAAGCCTCTGGCGATCTGGCCGCGAATGCCGATATCGGTGGAAGAGGGCCGGTCCGGATTGAAGTAGGTGCCGAACAGCAGATCGAAGAACACGACGTTTTCGCCGTAATTCGTGTTGCCCTCGCGGATATCCTTGGAATGATGCCAGCGATGCAGGCGCGGCGTGCTGAAGATATAGTCGAAGAAGCCGGTCCTCATGTCGACATTGCAATGGGTGAGAATGCCCATGAAGGCCGTGACGGCGCCGAGCCACCAGAACACTTCGAGCGGTGCGCCCATCAGATAAAGCGGGATCTGGCTGAGCGCGACCTTGAACAGCGAATCGGCAATATGAAAACGTCCGGTATTGATGACCCAGAGGCGCGTCACGCTATGGTGCAGGGCATGGAATCGCCAGAAGAAAAGCCTCTCATGGGCAATCCGGTGCGACCAGTAGAGCCCGAATTCAGCTATGACGACGGCCATAACCACCTGCAGAGGCATGGGTATCGCAGCCGGCCAGACGTCAAACCGCGCGCCGGCGAGAGGCTGCAGCACGGTCGCGGCGAGCATCGGAAAGACAACGGCCAGCAGCGCGATGATCTGCACCAACCCCTTGGTCAAAAGCGTATGGGCAATATCGTTTGCCGTTTCCCCGTCCGCAAGCAGCCAGCGCCGCTCATAGGGGATATGGCGCTCAAGCAGGAAAAGCAGCAGCACCTCGCCGGCATAGACGAGAGCGAAGGCAAGCATGGGGCGCTCGCTCGAAAAAGCGAAATGGGCGCCCAGCAGGCCGGAAAAGAACACCAGCGGCCAGGATGAGAAGGACAGGATCGTCTTCATTGCCGATCCAGCCAGTCCAACAGCTCGGGGCAGGACCGGGCGCGCCCATCGCTGAAGCGCCCATCGGTGCATGGGTTCACACGAGGACGCCGTGGCCGGCGATCGTCATTCGGCCATTCGCGCCATCGATCCTGCCGCAATGCACGCCTGAGTTCCGCGCAGGTTCGCGGCCGCCCATCGCTGACGCGACCATCGGTGCAAGGGTCATATCGGTACTGGATGGAGAGAACAGGTGGCTCCTTGTATTCGGTGCCCGGCTGCTGCCCCGAGAAGCAGTGTCCGCCGGTCAGGACTACACAGGCCAACAGGAACGGTAATTGCATAACATCCGCCTTCGATTGATAGGACGGCGGCAATTTCCGCAGGCTGAATTGCGTGAGCATTGCGGTTTTCGGAAGAAATGCTCATTGGCTGTTTTGGGGTTGATGTGCCCCATTCTCACGTCCGCTTCCGTTTTGCATTGGAAGTTTGATGCTGCTTGAGGCAATACCCGAACAGAGCTCGAACGCGCCTCAGCCTTCAGGTTATGGTGCTGAGGGACGATGAGCATAGCTGTTGCATTGTTTGGGGACAGGA